>NZ_JBIAVN010000016.1:0-203379 GCF_042894285.1 Streptomyces sp. NPDC001544
CCGGTGGGGGCACCGCCCGCTCGAGCGAAGCCGAGAGTGGGGGAGGGCGTGCCAAGCCCCGCGTCTGCGGCATGATCCGCCGGACAGGCCCTAGGCGCGAGGTACGCCGCGACGGAACCCCGCCCACTGGACATCAGGTGAGGTTAGGCTAACCTACCTTGGAACCTGTCCGGCGGGCACCGAGCCCTGTTCGAAAGCAGTCATACCCATGCCCAACGCCCGTACCCACCCCACTCGTCGCGGCATCCTCGCCGCGGGCGGCGCCCTCGGCCTCGGGGCCGCGCTGGCGGCCTGCGGGGACGACGACGGGAAAGGCGCGGACGCGGGCAGCGGCACGGCGGCGGGCAAGTCCGGCCCCTGGTCCTTCAAGGACGACCGCGGCACCACCGCCAAGGCCGACAAGGTCCCGGCGGACATCGTCGCGTTCGTCGGTGTGGCCGCCGCGCTGTACGACTACGGGATCCAGGCCAAGGGCGTCTTCGGCCCGACGAAGACCAAGGACGGCAAGGCCGACGTCCAGGCCGGCGACATGGACGTCAGCAAGGTGACCGTACTCGGCAACGAGTGGGGCCAGTTCAACATCGAGAAGTACGCGTCCCTCGCGCCGGACCTCCTCGTCTCCACCATGTTCGACGGCGCCGGCACGCTCTGGTACGTCCCCGACGAGTCGAAGAAGAAGATCCTGGCCGTCGGCGCCCCGAGCGTCGGCATCTCCGTCTACGACCGCCAGCTCACCGAGCCGCTGCAGCACATGCTGGCGCTCGCCAAGTCCCTCGGGGCGGACACCTCCACCGCCAAGGTCACCGAGGCCAAGAAGCGCTTCGAGGCCGCGGCCGCCCGGCTGCGCGCCGCCGCCAAGGCCAAGCCCGGCATCAAGGTGATGGCCGGTTCCGCCAGCCAGGACCTGTTCTACGTCTCCGGCTCCGACCTCTCCGTCGACCTGGAGTACTTCAAGGCCCTCGGCGTGAACTTCGTGGAGCCCCCGGAGAAGGCCAAGGCCAAGGGCGGCGGCTGGTACGAGTCGCTGAGCTGGGAGAACGTCGACAAGTACGACGCCGACATCATCATGATGGACAACCGCTCCTCGGCCATCCAGCCCGCCGACATCACCGAGGGAACGTGGAAGAAGCTGCCCGCGGTCAAGGCCGGCCAGGTCATCGCCCGCAATCCCGAGCCGATCCTGTCGTACGACAAGTGCGTACCGCTCCTCGAGGACCTCGCGAAGGCCATCGAAACCGCCAAGAAGGTCAGCTGACACCCGCACCCTTCTGACCGTCAGGAGCCACCGGTGACCACCGCCGTAGCCGCCCCGTTCCGCTTCTTCTCCCTCCAGGTCGTAAGGACGCGGCGGCTCGGCCCGTCTCTCGTCCGGGTCACCTTCGGCGGGCCCGACCTGCACGCCTTCCACTCCCAGGGGCGGGACCAGTCCCTGTCCCTGTTCCTGCCGCACCCGGGCCAGCCCGAGCCCGTGGTGCCGCTGGCGCTCGGTGACAGCTGGTGGCAGGGCTGGCGTGAACTCCCCGAGGACGTGCGGGCGGTGATGCGCTCGTACACCCTTCGGGCGCTGCGCCGCGACCCGGACGAGATCGACATCGACTTCGCCCTGCACAACCCGTCGGGCCCCGCCTCCCGCTGGGCGTCCGGCGCCGCCCCGGGAGACCGGGTCCTGCTGCTCGGCCCGGCCGTCGCCGACAACCGCGCGATCCGCTTCCGCCCGCCCGAGGGCACCGACCTCGTCGTCGTCTGGGGCGACGAGAGCGCCGTACCCGCCGCCTGCGCCACCCTGGAGTCCCTGCCGGCCGGCACCCGCGTGCACGCCTGGCTGGAGGTGGACGACGCCGGTGACATCCAGGACGTCGTGACCGACGCGGACGCCGAGGTGACCTGGCTCGTCCGCGATCCGAGCGGGTCCGACGGGTCCCCCATGGCCCTCGACATCCTGCGCGAGACACAACTTCCGCCCGCAGCGCGCCCGTACGTCTGGATCGCGGGCGAGTCCGGGTGCGTCAAGGCGCTGCGCCGGCATTTCGTCGGTGAGCGCGGAATCGACCGCCGGTGCATCACCTTCGTCGGCTACTGGCGGCGGGGGATGACCGAGGAACAGCTGAGGGTGTCGGAGTAACTCCGCTCTAACTTAGGTTAGGCTAACCTAAGTTGATCCCGACTCCCCGTACGGATCGCCCCCGGAGGACCCCCACATGCGCTCGCACCTGCTCAATGACCTCACCGCGGAGCACTACCGCCGCTCCGTGACCGAAGGAGTCGAGCGGGTGGCGGCCAAACTCGCCACCATCGAAAGCCCGTTCACCGGCGTCACCGTCGACGCCCTCGCCCCCCGCATCGACGGCATCGACCTCGACCGCCCGCTGCACGACACCAGCGCGGTGCTGGACGAACTGGAGGAGGTCTACCTCCGGGACGCGGTCTACTTCCACCACCCCCGCTACCTCGCCCACCTCAACTGCCCGGTGGTCATCCCGGCGGTGCTCGGCGAGGCGGTGCTCTCCGCCGTCAACTCCTCCCTGGACACCTGGGACCAGTCGGCCGGCGGCACCCTGATCGAACGCCGGCTCATCGACTGGACGGCCACCCGCATCGGCCTCGGCCCGTCCGCCGACGGGGTGTTCACCTCCGGCGGCACCCAGTCCAACCTCCAGGCGCTGCTCCTCGCCCGTGAGGAGGCCAAGAGCGATGCGGCGTCCCGCCTGCGGATCTTCGCCTCCGAGGTCAGCCACTTCAGCGTGAAGAAGTCCGCCAAGCTTCTGGGCCTGGGACCGGAGTCCGTGGTCTCCGTGCCCGTCGACCACGACAAGCGCATGCGGACCGTCGCGCTCGCCCATGAACTGGAGCGCTGCCGGCAGGCCGGTCTCGTCCCGATGGCCGTCGTCGCCACCGCCGGCACCACCGACTTCGGCTCCATCGACCCGCTCCACGAGATCGCCGAACTCTCCGCCCAGTACGGTGCGTGGCTGCACGTGGACGCCGCCTACGGCTGCGGACTGCTGGTCTCCCGCACCCGCCGCGCCCTGCTGGACGGCATCGAACGCGCCGACTCGGTCACCGTCGATTACCACAAGTCCTTCTTCCAGCCGGTGAGTTCCTCGGCCCTGCTGGTGCGGGACGCCTCGACGCTGCGCCACGCGACCTACCACGCCGAGTACCTCAACCCGCGCCGCATGGTGACCGAGCGCATCCCCAACCAGGTCGACAAGTCCCTGCAGACCACGCGCCGTTTCGACGCCCTCAAGCTGTGGATGACCCTGCGCACCATGGGCGCCGACGGCATCGGCGAACTCTTCGACGAGGTCTGCGACCTGGCCCGGGAGGGCTACGGGCTCCTGGCGGCCGATCCCCGCTTCGACGTCGTCGTCGAGCCCTCCCTCTCCACCCTCGTCTTCCGCTACGTCCCCGCCGCCACCGACCCGGCCGAGATCGACCGTGCCAACCTCCACGCCCGGGCTGCCCTGTTCGCCTCCGGTGACGCCGTCGTCGCGGGCACCAAGGTCGACGGCCGCCACTACCTGAAGTTCACCCTGCTCAACCCCGAGACGACGCCGGACGACATCGCCGCCGTCCTCGGCCTGATCGCCGGCCACGCCGAGCAGTACCTGGGAGAGACCCTTGACCGCGCGTCCTGAAGTCCCGACCGCCCCCTACGACTTCGTAGGGATCGGGCTCGGCCCCTTCAACCTCGGCCTCGCCTGCCTCACCGAACCGATCGGCGAACTGAGCGGCGTCTTCCTGGAGTCCAAGCCCGACTTCGAATGGCACGCGGGCATGTTCCTCGACGGCGCCCACCTCCAGACCCCGTTCATGTCGGACCTGGTCACCCTGGCCGACCCCACCTCCCCGTACTCCTTCCTCAACTACCTGAAGGAGAAGGGCAGACTGTACTCGTTCTACATCCGCGAGAACTTCTACCCGCTGCGCGTCGAGTACGACGACTACTGCCGCTGGGCCGCCGGCAGACTGAGCAGCGTCCGCTTCGGCACGACGGTCACCGAGGTGAGGTACGACGAAACCGCCGAGCTGTACGTCGTCCGCACCGAGGCCGGTGAGGTGTACCGCGCCCGCCACCTGGTCCTCGGCACCGGCACCCCGCCGTACGTCCCCGAGGCCTGCCGGGGTCTGGGCGGCGACTTCGTCCACAACTCCCAGTACATGCGGCACCGTGCGGAGCTGGTGAAGAAGGATTCGATCACCCTCGTCGGCTCCGGGCAGTCCGCCGCCGAGATCTACCACGACCTCCTCGGTGAGATCGACGTCCACGGCTACCGGCTGAACTGGATCACCCGCTCCCCGCGCTTCTTCCCGCTGGAGTACACCAAGCTCACGCTGGAGATGACCTCGCCCGAGTACATCGACTACTACCGTGATCTGCCGGAGGCCACCCGCTACCGGCTCACGGCCGAGCAGAAGGGCCTGTTCAAGGGCATCGACGGCGACCTCATCAACGAGATCTTCGACCTGCTCTACCAGAAGAACCTCGGTGGCCCGGTCCCCACCCGGCTGCTCACCAACTCGTCGCTGCGCGGAGCGACGTACGAGAACGGCACGTACTCGCTGTCGTTCCGCCAGGAGGAGCAGGAGAAGGACTTCGAGATCGAGTCCCAGGGCCTCATCCTGGCCACCGGCTACCGGTACACCGAGCCGGAGTTCCTGGGCCCCGTCAAGGACCGCCTGGTGTACGACTCCCACGGCAACTTCGACGTCGCCAGGAACTACGCGATCGACGTGACAGGCAAAGGCGTCTTCCTGCAGAACGCCGGTGTCCACACGCACAGCATCACCAGTCCCGACCTGGGCATGGGCGCGTACCGCAACAGCTGCATCATCCGCGAGCTGCTCGGCACCGAGTACTACCCGGTCGAGAAGACGATCGCCTTCCAGGAGTTCACGGCATGACCTTCACCTTCCGCCCCCTCGACCCGCTGCGGGACGCCGCGTTGCTGCACCGGTGGGTCACCCATCCGAAGGCCGCCTTCTGGATGATGCAGGACGCGAGCGTCGAGGACGTCGAGCGCGCCTACCTGGAGATCGACGCGGACCAGCACCACCACGCCCTGCTGGGCCTCGACGAGGACGGCGTGCCGGCCTTCCTGATGGAGAAGTACGACCCCGTCCACCGCGAGCTGACCGGCCTGTACGAGCCGCGACCGGGCGATGTCGGCATGCACTTCCTCACCCCCGCGACCGACAGCCCCGTACCCGGCTTCACACGGGCCGTCATCACCGCCGTGATGGCCCATCTCTTCGAGGACCCGGCGACCGCCCGGGTGGTCGTCGAACCCGACGTCCGCAACAAGGCCGTGCACGCCCTGAACGAAGCCGTCGGGTTCGTGCCCGAACGGGAGATCGACAAGCCGGAGAAGAAGGCGTTGCTGAGCTTCTGCACGCGTGAGCAGTTCGCCGCCGCGACGGGGGTGGCCGTATGAGCCTCGCCGACGCCGTGGCCCACCTCTCCCCCGAACGCTGGGAGCAGGCCAACCGTCTCCTGGTGCGCAAGGCCCTCGCCGAGTTCGCGCACGAGCGGCTGATCACGCCCGAAGCGGCAGGGGACGCGTACGTCGTCCGCAGCGACGACGGCCTGACCCGCTACCGCTTCACCGCGGTCCGCCGCGCCCTGGACCACTGGCAGGTGGACGCCGACTCGATCACCCGCCACCGTGACGGCACCGAACTCCCCCTTGCGGCACTGGACTTCTTCATCGAGCTGAAGCAGTCGCTGGGCCTCGCCGACGACATCCTGCCGGTCTATCTGGAGGAGATCTCCTCCACCCTCTCCGGTACCTGCTACAAGCTCGCCAAGCCGCGGGTCACGGCCGCCGAGCTGGCCGCGAGCGGCTTCCAGGCCGTCGAGACCGGCATGACCGAGGGCCATCCCTGCTTCGTCGCCAACAACGGGCGGCTCGGCTTCGGTGTCCACGAGTACCTGTCGTACGCCCCCGAGACCGCGAGCCCCGTCCGGCTGGTCTGGCTGGCGGCGCACCGGTCACGGGCGGCGTTCACGGCGGGCGTCGGCGTCGAGTACGAGTCGTTCCTGCGGGACGAGCTGGGCGAGGCCACGCTGGAGCGGTTCCGCGCCACGCTCACCGGCCAGGGCCTCGACCCCGCCGACTACCTCCTCGTCCCCGTCCACCCCTGGCAGTGGTGGAACAAGCTCGCCGTCACCTTCGCCGCCGAGGTCGCCCGCCGGAACCTGGTGTGCCTCGGCGAGGGCGACGACGAGTACCTCGCCCAGCAGTCCATCCGGACCTTCTTCAACACCTCCCACCCCGGGAAGCACTACGTGAAGACGGCCCTGTCCGTCCTCAACATGGGCTTCATGCGCGGACTGTCGGCCGCCTACATGGAGGCCACACCGGCCATCAACGACTGGCTGGTCCGGCTCGTCGACAACGACCCGGTGCTGAAGTCGACCGGCCTGACGGTCATCCGGGAGCGGGCGGCCGTCGGCTACCGGCACCTGGAGTACGAGCAGGCCACCGACCGGTACTCGCCGTACCGCAAGATGCTGGCCGCGCTGTGGCGGGAGAGCCCGGTGCCGTCGCTGCGGGAGGGCGAGACCCTGGCCACCATGGCCTCGCTGCTGCACGTGGACCACGAGGGCGCGTCCTTCGCGGGCGCGCTGATCGAACGGTCCGGGCTGTCCCCGGTGGAGTGGCTGCGCCGCTACCTCCGCGCGTACTACGTCCCGCTCCTGCACAGCTTCTACGCCTACGACCTGGTCTTCATGCCGCACGGCGAGAACGTGATCCTCGTCCTGAAGGACGGTGCCGTACAGCGCGCGATCTACAAGGACATCGCGGAGGAGATAGCCGTCATGGACCCGGACGCGGTGCTGCCGCCCGAGGTCCGGCGCATCCGCGTCGAGGCCCCCGAGGACCAGAAGCTGCTGTCGGTCTTCACGGACGTCTTCGACTGCTTCTTCCGCTTCCTGTCCGCCGTCCTGGCCGGTGAGGGGATCCTGGAGGAGGACACCTTCTGGCGCACGGTCGCCGAGGTCACCCGCGAGTACCAGGAGGCGACACCCGAACTCGCCGACAGGTTCCGCCAGTACGACCTGTTCGCCCCCCGGTTCGCCCTGTCCTGCCTCAACCGGCTCCAGCTGCGCAACAACCGGCAGATGGTGGACCTGGCGGACCCGTCGGGGGCGCTGCAGCTCGTCGGCAGCCTGGAGAACCCGATAGCGGGGTTCTGACCCGGGAACGGACGGGCACCCCGGTGTACGGTCCACCGGGGTGCCCGTCAGCCGTGTGTCAGCCGTACGTCAGCCGGCCGGCCAGGGCACCTGGGGCGACCGGTAGTAGCCGATGCCGAGGGCGTCCCAGCGTGGGGCCTGTGCCGCCAACCGCACCTTGTAGGCGTCCCAGTCGTGGCCGGCCGCCGGGGACCAGCCCAGCTCGGCGGCGCCGGGCAACCGGGGGAAGGCCATGAAGTCGATGTCCGCGGAGGTCCGGATGGTCTCGGTCCACAGGGGTGCCTCGACTCCCCTGATCGCCGAGTCCGGGGCTCCCTGGAGGTAGTGGCCCGGATCCCAGTCGTAGGCCCGCCGCACCTCCACCAGGCCCGCCCAGTCCTGCCCGAGCGGGGTGTCCTCGGTGTACTTCATGTCCAGGTAGAGCCGGTCGGCCGGGGAAAGGACCAGCCCGGTCCCGTGCTGGGCGGCCTTGACGACCTGAGCCTTCTCCGCGGGATCGGTGTCGTCCAGGCCCCAGTACTGTGCCAGGGCGCCCTTCGCGGGGGTCGCGCCGGTCAACTGGTGCCAGCCGACGACCGTCTTGCCGTACCGGGCGACGATCGGCTGCACCCGGTCCATGAAGGTGACGTAGTCGGCGTGGCTGGTGGAGTGTGCCTCGTCGCCGCCGATGTGCAGGTAGCGGCCGGGGGTGAGCGCGGCGAGCTCGCGGATGACGTCGTCCGCGAAGTCGTAGGTGACCGGCTTCGGCGCGCACAGCGAGCTGAAGCCGACGTCGGTGCCGGTGTACAGCGGGGGTGCGGTGCCGTTGCAGTTCAGCTCGGCGTAGGAGGCGAGGGCCGCGTTGGTGTGGCCGGGCATGTCGATCTCGGGGACGACCTCCAGGTAGCGGGAGGCGGCGTAGCGGACGATCTCCCGGTAGTCGGCCTTGGTGTAGTGGCCGCCCGGGCCGCCACCGACCTGGGTGGAGCCGCCGTAGGTCGCGAGGCGGGGCCAGGAGTCGATCGCGATGCGCCAGCCCTGGTCGTCGCTGAGGTGCAGATGCAGTTCGTTGATCTTGTAGAGGGCCAGCTCGTCGATGTAGCGCTCGACCTGGCGCACGGTGAAGAAGTGCCGGGAGACGTCGAGCATCGCCCCGCGGTAGGGGTACCGCGGGGCGTCCTGGACGGTGCCGCCCGCGACCTGCCACGGGCCGGGCTGTACCGAGTCCCTCTCCACGGCGGCCGGCAGGAGCTGGCGGAGGGTCTGGACGCCGTGGAAGAGGCCGGCGGGCGTGCGGGCGGTGAGGGTGACGCCGTCGGCGCCGCTGTGCAGGCGGTAGCCCTCGGCGCCGAACGGGCCCTTGCCGAGACGCAGTCGGATACCCCCGTGGCCGTGCGTGGTGAGGGGCAGGCGGTAGCCGGTCGAGGGGCGCAGGATGCCCGCCAGGTAGGCGCCGACTCGGCGGACCTCACGGTTGTCGTCGACACGTACAGCGGTGTCGCGGGTGATGCGGTAGGGCGCTCCGCCCGGTTCCACGGAGGCGGGTGCCGGGACGATCCCGCCGAGCGGGGCGGCGTCGCGCTGCCCGGCGGAGGGGTGTTCCGCCGGGGCCGCGCCGAGCGTGAACGTGCCTGCCGCGAGCAGCAGCAGCGAGCCGAGCAGTCGGGTGACACGGGGAGTCGTTCTGTGGTGCCGTCTCACAAGCGCGCTCCCTTCACTTCACGAGTGGTAGAGACCACTTTCCCGCAAGATCCGGTGAAACAATCCCGGTATGGCGGAGATCATCCAGAAGGACGGGACGTGGGTTTTCGACGGCGACGCGCTGCGCCTGACTCCCGGACGGGACAAGAACGTCGGCCTGCTGCGCAGCACATTGGGTGAAGTGGTCGTCCCCTTACGGGCGTTGGCGGCGGTCTCGTTCGAGCAGGGCAGGAAGTCGGGGCGGCTGCGGCTGCGGCTGCGTGACGGCGCCGATCCGCTGCTGCAGGCGACCGGGGGGCGGCTCACCGAGCCCCACGACCCCTACCGGCTGGCCGTGGAGTCCGACCGGTACGGCGTCGCCGAGTACTTCGTGGACGAGGTGCGGGGCGCGCTGCTGCTGGACGAGGTTCCGTCCGGTCCGGTGACCGAGTACCTGCTGCCCGGCCCGTCCGTCCCGCTGTCGGTGTCCGCCGGGGACGGCACGGCGAGCTTCGACGGTGAGCGGGTGCGCCTGGAGTGGAACTGGAAGACGGAGGACGCCAAGGCCGCGGCCGGCGCCCGTGCGATCCCCGTCGACGAGATCACGGGCGTCGAGTGGTGTCCGTCGGCCGGGCTGGAGAACGGCCATCTGCGGTTCACCGTGCGGGGCGCGGCCACCGAGGCGCCGCCGAAGTACGACCCCAACGCGGTGGAGCTGTGGGGCTTCAAGAAGGACCCGCTGATGGCGCTGGTCGCGGCGGCGGTGCAGGCGCGGCTGCCGCATCCGTCGGCGGCCGGCGGGGCCGACGTACGCCCTGACACGCCCCGGCTCCCCCGGCAGCCGGCGCCCTCCGCCGCCGAGGACGACCACGACGCCCTGCTGCGGAGGCTGCGGGAGCTGGGTGAGCTGCACCGCGACGGGGTGCTCACCGACGAGGAGTTCACGATGGCCAAGCAGGCGGTCCTCAGAAGGATGTGAGGACCGCCTGTGCCGGGTGCGGTGCGGACTCGGACTACTTGGCCTTGCGCGCCACGGTGAAGTGGTCGATGCGGTCACCGGTCTCGGCGATGCCGGAGACCTTCAGCTTGGCGTAGTGACCCCGGGCCGCGGGCTCGACGTCCACGCGCAGGAACGAGTAGTTGAGGTAGCGCACCCGGGACCAGGCGACGGTCTCGTTGACCTTGCCGTCCTTGGTGTTGATGAAGGAGGCGACGGAGTCGACCTCGTTCAGGTGCCCCTCGTAGGAGTCCGGCGCGGTGAACGCGTACAGGCTGCGGCCCGCGGCGCCCGCCGTGACGTACACGACACCCTCGGACTCGGGGTACGCCGTGCCGCCGATCGGCAGCTTCTTGGTGACCGCGTTGCCCTTGATGACGTCGGTGCGCTCGTACTGGTGGTTGTGGCCGTTGATGACGAGGTCCACCGTGTACTTCTCGAACAGCGGCACCCACTCCTGTCGCACGCCCCCCTCCGAGGCGTGCGCCGTGGAGGTGCAGTACGCGCAGTGGTGGAAGAACACGACGATGAAGTCGACGTCCTTCGAGGCCCGGAACTTCTTCAGCTGGTCCTCGAACCACTTGGTCTGGGTGCCGCCCGAGATGCCCAGGTTCGCGGGGATCTCGAAGGAGACGTCGTTGGGGTCGAGGGAGATGACCGCCGTGTTGCCGTAGACGAAGGAGTAGACGCCCGGCAGGTGCTTCTTGTCCGGCCCGTTGTCGGGCAGGGTGAAGCGGGCCTCCTCGCCGCCGTAGCCGTTGGGCGAGTACCAGGCCTCCATGTCGTGGTTGCCGTAGGAGACCATCCACGGGACGGACTTGGCGACCGACTCGGTCTGGGCGAGGAACTGGTCCCAGGTGCGTGAGTCGAAGCCCGTGTCGGTGGACTTGCCCTGGCCGGCCGGGTCGCCGTAGGCGATGTCGCCGGCGTGCAGGTGGAAGGACGGGTTCTGGCCGAGGATCAGGCTGTCGTTGGCCAGCGCGTGGTAGCTGACGCCCTGGTCGCCGAAGGCGGTGAAGGTGAACGGCGCCTTGTGGCGGGGGGCGGTGGTGAAGGTGCCTATGGTGCCGGCGAACTGCGGGGAGGCCGGGTCGAAGCCGTCGTGGCCGACGCCGTAGAAGTACGTCTTGCCCGGCTTGAGGTTGGCCAGCTTGGCGTGCACGTAGTACTGGGTGTGGTCGCCGCTCGCGCCGACACCGGCCGGGGTGTAGAGGGAACGGACCTCGGCGTCGATCTTGACGGAGAGGTGCGAGGCGTGGGTGCCGATCCGGACGAAGGGCTTCTTCACCGGGACCGGGACCTGCCAGGAGATCGTCATCTCCGTGCCGGCGTCGTTGCCGAAGGCGAGGTGACGGCCGAACGGGGCGACGAAGGCGCCGTTGACGTACTCGGTGGCCGGGGCGGTCGACCGGGTGGGGACGGCGGCCTGGGCGGTGGCGCCCGGCACGAACGCGCCACCCGCGACGGCGCCCAGCGTGACGGCGCCGCCTCTGATCATGTTGCGCCGAGAGAATCTGGAGCGCAGGTATTCGTGCTGCTCGGCCATGCTCATGCGCTCGGCCAGCTGCTCGGGTACTCCCATGCGAGGAATGTCCATGGCGTCTGAAACTCGTGTGTCCGGGCGACGAGACGCAAGACACAGGATGGACAGCTTGCGAACAGAGCACCATAAGAGATTCAACAAGCCGCTGCCCGAAATCGGGCAGGATTCTTGCGAAACCTTCGCCGGTACCTCAGGATCTACCGGGTGCACGACGAACTGGTTGATCATCTGACGCGGTCCACGACCCTGAACCGGGGCGAGGCGCTGCGGGTGATCCAGGACGTGCTCGCCTTCTTCGACGAGACGACCGAGGACTACGTCCGTCGCCGCCACCGCGAGCTCCAGGCGCAGGGCCTGGTGAACGCGACGATCTTCGAACGGATCGGGGCGGACCTGAAATACCGTGCGGTGGCCCCGCCCGAGCTTACGCTCCGGCAACTGCGGCGCATCGTCTACGGCTGAACGGAAGCTTGGGGATACCTGTATATGTGCGGAATCGTCGGATACATCGGGAAGCGTGACGTCGCCCCGCTGCTCCTGGAGGGCCTGCAGCGCCTGGAGTACCGCGGCTACGACTCGGCGGGCATCGTCGTCACCGCCCCGAAGTCGGCCGGACTGAAGATGGTCAAGGCCAAGGGCCGGGTCCGCGACCTGGAGGCCAAGGTCCCGGCGCGGTTCAAGGGCACCACCGGCATCGCCCACACCCGCTGGGCCACCCACGGCGCCCCCTCCGACGTGAACGCCCACCCGCACATGTCGGCCGACCACAAGGTCGCCGTCGTGCACAACGGCATCATCGACAACGCCGCCGACCTGCGCCGCAAGCTGGAGGCGGACGGCGTCGAGTTCCTGTCCGAGACCGACACCGAGGTCCTCACCCACCTGATCGCCCGTTCGCAGGCCGAGAAGCTGGAGGACAAGGTCCGCGAGACCCTGCGGGTCATCGAGGGCACCTACGGCATCGCGGTGATGCACGCCGACTTCTCGGACCGCATCGTGGTGGCCCGGAACGGTTCCCCGGTGGTCCTCGGCATCGGCGAGAAGGAGATGTTCGTCGCCTCCGACGTGGCCGCGCTGGTCGCCCACACCCGGCAGATAGTGACGCTGGACGACGGCGAGATGGCGACCCTGAAGGCCGACGACTTCCGGACGTACACCACCGAGGGCACGCGTACGACCGCCGAGCCGACCACCGTGGAGTGGGAGGCCGAGTCGTACGACATGGGCGGCCACGACACCTACATGCACAAGGAGATCCACGAGCAGGCCGACGCCGTGGACCGCGTGCTGCGCGGCCGTATCGACGACCGCTTCTCCACCGTGCACCTCGGCGGCCTGAACCTGGACGCCCGCGAGGCGCGCCGGATCCGCCGCGTGAAGATCCTCGGCTGCGGCACCTCCTACCACGCGGGCATGATCGGCGCCCAGATGATCGAGGAGCTGGCCCGCATCCCCGCCGACGCCGAGCCCGCCTCCGAGTTCCGCTACCGCAACGCCGTCGTGGACCCCGACACGCTGTACGTCGCGGTGTCGCAGTCCGGTGAGACCTACGACGTGCTGGCCGCCGTGCAGGAGCTCAAGCGCAAGGGCGCCCGGGTGCTCGGCGTGGTCAACGTGGTCGGCTCCGCGATCGCCCGCGAGGCCGACGGCGGCATCTACGTGCACGCCGGTCCCGAGGTGTGCGTGGTGTCCACCAAGTGCTTCACCAACACCACGGTCGCCTTCGCCCTGCTCGCCCTGCACCTCGGCCGCACCCGCGACCTCTCCGTGCGCGACGGCAAGCGGATCATCGAGGGCCTGCGCAGGCTGCCCGCGCAGATCTCCGAGATCCTCGAGCAGGAGGACGAGGTCAAAAAGCTGGCCGAGAGTTACGCCGAGGCCCGCTCGATGCTCTTCATCGGCCGTGTCCGGGGCTACCCGGTGGCCCGCGAGGCCTCCCTGAAGCTCAAGGAGGTCTCCTACATCCACGCCGAGGCCTACCCCGCCTCCGAGCTCAAGCACGGCCCGCTCGCGCTGATCGAGCCCGCCCTGCCGACGGTCGCGATCGTGCCGGACGACGACCTGCTGGAGAAGAACCGCGCGGCCCTGGAGGAGATCAAGGCCCGCAGCGGCAAGATCCTCGCGGTCGCCCACCAGGAGCAGGAGAAGGCCGACCACACGATCGTCGTACCCAAGAACGAGGACGAGCTGGACCCGATCCTCATGGGCATCCCGCTCCAGCTCCTCGCCTACCACACGGCGCTGGCCCTGGGCCGGGACATCGACAAGCCGCGCAACCTCGCGAAGTCGGTGACGGTGGAGTGATCCCCGCGCCGTAACGCCCGTGTCCTGTACGGAGCGTGAACGACCCCCTGACGCCTGCCGGCCCAGGGGGTCGCTCTCTTCAGGGCCGGGACCGCCCAGTCCCCCGGCCCGCGGCTGCCTCAACCGGCGGCCGTCACCCCCCGGCCGGCAGCGCGCCTGGGAAGCACCGTCGGCCAGTGCGCGAGGACCGCGGTGGCCGCGTACCAGGCCAGGGCGCCGGCGGCGACGGCCACCCAGCCGCCGGCCTTGGTCAGTGCCGGGCTGTCGGCGAAGCGGGCCACCGCGAGCAGCAGCATCGCCAGGAACAGCAGTCCGTACGTGCCCTGGCCGAGCGGGTCCCCGCCGGCGAGGGTCAGGGACAGCGCCACGAGGGCGAACAGCAGCAGGAAGAGTCCGGCCGCGTGGTCCGACGCCTGGTTTCCGGCCGAGACGGCCCAGGTGAACCAGAGCGCGCCGAGCGCCGAGAAGGCCGTACCGGTGACGGTGTCACGGTCGCGCAGCGCGAGCAGGCCGGCGACGAACAGGGCAACGCCGCCGACGTAGTGGGCAAGTGACAGGGCGTCCGCCGCCGTCACGCCGTCGATCACGTCGGTGTTTCCGAGGCCGAAGGCCAACAGGGTGATCCCCAGGGCGAGTCGGCCGACGATCGTGGTCGTGCTTCCCGCAGAGACGTCGTTGTCCACGGCGGGCTCCCTTCGTGCATGTGCCATTGCGCGGTGAGCGTTATATGCCCTTCACAAGGGCACAAACACTCCTACGCGCAAGTAGGTTGATGCGGCGCACCGCGCCGAACAAAGGTCGCACAAAGGGAGTTGACGGTGTGACAGGCGTTACGGAATGACCACCACGGGCCGCTTCGCCCGCTTGGCGAGCCGCCCTGCGACGGAACCGAAGATCCGTCCGACGATCCCGTGCGTGGAGCCCACCACGATCGCGTCGGCCTCGTACTCGCGCCCCACCTCTTCGAGCTCGTGGCAGATGTCGCCACCGCGCTCGACCAGGATCCAGGGCACCTCGGCCAGGTAGTCCGCACAGGCCAGCTCCAGACCCAGCACCTCGGTGCGGTGGTCGGGCACGTCCACGAAGACGGGAGGCTCGCACCCCGCCCACACGGTGGTGGGCAGCCGGTTGGCGACGTGGACGATGATCAGGCCCGAACGGGAGCGGTTCGCCATGCCGATGGCGTAGGCGAGGGCCCGCTCGCTGGACGTGGAGCCGTCGAAGCCGACGACCACTCCGTGCTTGAAGGCGGGGTCGCAGGAAGCGCGTGCCTCTTCCGCCGCCAGGGGATCGGCCGCCGTGGGATCGGCGACCGGCCGCTTGCGGTCCGCGGGTTCAAAGAATTCGTGACCGGCCATGGCTGTCTCGGCGTTGTGATCCTTCGGGTGGGACGACACTGTGCGGCGGAGCTGTGTCCGGGAAACACCTTCCCAAGCCCATACCCCCAAGGGTACGGCGGCAAGCTTCCTCGGCCCAGAGTTCTGGACAGGCTCCGTAAGGGGTCCCCCCGGAGTCCGCAGGGGTTCCCCGGAGCATGCACGAGCGACGCCCGTAACGCAATGGTTGCTGCCCCGTACAGGCGGTTTGCACAGGATTCGGACAGCCGGAAGCCATCCGGCCGACACGCACAGTGACCGACTGCCCGGACCCGCGTTGAACCCCGTGAGCCACCGCGGCAAGGAGTGCGACCAGGGAGTACGAGATGTCCGGACCACGACCCACCAGCGATCCCCGCCCCACCCCCGACACCGCCGGTGACGTGGTCCGCTGGGCGGCCTTCAGCTGCGTCCTCGTCCCCGTGGTCCTCCTCTGGTACGGCACCTCCCTCGCCGGCGCGGCCGGCACCGCCCTGGGCCTGGCCGCCGTCACCGGCGTGTGCCGGATCCTGCTGCGCCGCTCGGAGCGCTGCGCGGTACGTTCGGCACGTCCGGCATCCCGGGAAGGCGGACGGGAAGGCGGGCGGGGAGGCGGACGTCACACCAGGGGCGGCACACCGGTCGACTGACCGGTTTCCGCACACGGGACCGTAGCTTTTCAGCCAACTTCCGACCACCGGCCAGGGAGGGCCCGAACCGCCCTTCAACCCCCGTTCGACCTGCACGGAAAGGGTCCACGGGCCCCTGCGCACCCTACGCGGTTTGGCCACTGCGACGAGGCGCACTTCCCTGTACGGCCCACGAGTGCAACGCTTCGTGATCGAATGCTTCACGCCAAGTTGTCATGTCGACAATGCGCCGGGTGTCGATCTGGTCACCGCGGCGGTGCGGGACGCAGTAGATTCGATCTTGACTGTCTTACGGCGGGGGACTCGTGCAGGACCGAGGGGAAACGTGCAGGAGCGACACAACCGAGGAGCCGCGACCACCGAGGGGGGCTTAGCAGGATGAGCCACGACTCCACTGCCGCGCCGGAAGCCGCGGCCCGGAAGCTGTCCGGGCGACGTCGCAAGGAGATCGTCGCCGTGCTGCTGTTCAGCGGCGGGCCCATCTTCGAGAGTTCCATACCGCTTTCGGTGTTCGGGATCGACCGCCAGGACGCCGGAGTGCCGCGCTACCGACTGCTGGTGTGCGCCGGCGAGGAAGGCCCACTGCGGACCACAGGGGGCCTGGAACTCACCGCACCGCATGGCCTGGAGGCCATCTCACGCGCGGGCACGGTCGTCGTGCCGGCCTGGCGTTCGATCACTTCTCCGCCACCGGAGGAGGCGCTCGACGCACTGCGCCGGGCGCACGAGGAGGGCGCGCGCATCGTGGGCCTGTGCACCGGCGCGTTCGTGCTGGCGGCGGCGGGTCTGCTGGACGGCCGCCCGGCGACCACGCACTGGATGTACGCGCCGACGCTGGCCAAGCGCTATCCGTCCGTGCACGTCGATCCACGCGAGCTGTTCGTCGACGACGGCGATGTGCTGACGTCGGCGGGTACGGCGGCCGGAATCGATCTGTGCCTGCACATCGTGCGGTCGGACCACGGCAACGAGGCGGCCGGCGCGCTGGCCAGACGCCTGGTGGTCCCGCCGCGCCGGTCGGGCGGCCAGGAGCGCTACCTCGATCGGTCTTTACCGGAGGAGATCGGCGCCGACCCGCTCGCGGAGGTCGTCGCCTGGGCGCTGGAGCACCTCCACGAGCAGTTCGACGTGGAGACGCTGGCGGCGAGGGCGTACATGAGCCGGCGCACCTTCGACCGCCGTTTCCGGTCACTCACCGGGAGTGCCCCGCTGCAGTGGCTGATCACCCAGCGGGTGCTGCAGGCGCAGCGGCTGCTGGAGACGTCGGACTACTCGGTGGACGAGGTCGCGGGCCGCTGCGGCTTCCGCGCTCACCCGTGGCCCTGCGCGGTCACTTCCGGCGCCAGCTGGGCTCCTCGCCCGCCGCCTACCGGGCGGCCTACCGCGCCCGTCGCCCCCAGGGCGACAAGCCCGCCGACGCCGAGCCGGCGCTGCCCGCACCGGGCGGACCGGTGGGCCCGGTACCGGCCTTGCTGCACCCGGACGCCGGCGTGCCGATCCAGGCCCGGCGCAGCCTGTCGGCCAGCGTGCCGGGGCCGCGCAGCGGGATGTGACGAGGACGGGCCGGGGCTCACGCCCCGGCCCGCTTTCCTTCACCAGGGGCGGCAGCCCCAGCAGAGCCCGGCCGGACCGGGGCCGGAAGCCCTACCGCCGCGTAAGGTTAGACACATGAACGATCGCATGGTGTGGATCGACTGCGAGATGACCGGCCTCTCGCTGTCCGACGACGCGCTCATCGAGGTGGCCGCCCTCGTCACCGACTCCGAGCTGAACGTACTCGGCGAGGGGGTGGACATCGTCATCCGTCCGCCGGACCAGGCGCTGGAGACGATGCCGGAGGTGGTGCGTCGGATGCACACCGCGTCCGGGCTGCTCGCGGAGCTCCCCGGCGGGACCACGCTGGCGGACGCCGAGGAGCAGGTCCTGGCGTACGTACGGGAGCACGTGAAGGAGCCCGGCAAGGCGCCGCTGTGCGGCAACTCCGTGGGCACCGACCGCGGCTTCCTGCTGCGGGACATGCCGAAGGTGGAGGAATACCTCCACTACCGGATCGTCGACGTGTCGAGCATCAAGGAGCTGGCCCGCCGCTGGTACCCGCGCGCCTACTTCAACAGCCCGGAGAAGAACGGCAACCACCGCGCCCTCGCCGACATCCGCGAGTCGATCGCCGAGCTGCGCTACTACCGCGAGGCCCTCTTCGTGCCGCAGCCCGGCCCGGACTCCGACACGGCGAAGGCGATCGCCGCCAAGCACGTCCTGCCCGCCCAGTAGGCGGTCCGCGGGGGCCGGCGGAGGGGCGCCGCGAAAGCCTGGCGCGAGCACCCCTCCGGACCCTGTACACTTTTTCTCGGCCGGTCGGGGAGAACACTCCTCGAACTGCCGGTCATGGTGGGTGTAGCTCAGCTGGTAGAGCACCTGGTTGTGGTCCAGGATGCCGCGGGTTCGAGTCCCGTCACTCACCCTGAGTAGTCAGCCGGTGACTCCGTCGCAAGACGGGTCACCGGCTGCTTCTTTTTCCGCCGGCCCCGGCCCTGCCTCCGTGCTCCCCCGCCGTGGCCCGCCCCCGGCCTCAGGACGAGGCCCGCGGCACCAGCTCCGTGGGCAGTACGACCTGCCGCCGCTCCAGCCCCGGGGACACGGTGGGGCGGCGGTCCGCGATCTCCGCGAGGAGCAGGTCGAGCATCGCGCGGCCCATCTCCTCGATGGGCTGGCGCACGCTGGTGAGCGGCGGGTCCATGTGGCGGGCGATGGCCGAGTCGTCGTAGCCCACCAGGGCCACGTCGTCGGGGATACGCCGGCCCACCTCGCGCAGCACCTGCCGGGCACCGGCCGCCATGACGTCCGAGCCGGCGAAGACCGCGTCCAGCGCCGGTCTGCGCTCCAGCAGCCGTGTCATCGCACGGCGACCGCCCTCCTCGGTGAAGTCGCCCGGCTCGATGAGCAGTTCGTCCACGGGACGGCCCGCGTCACGCAGCGCGTCCCGGTAGCCGTCCACGCGGCGCTGGGCGCCGTACACGTCGAGGCGGCCGGTGATGTGGGCGATCGTGCGGCAGCCGCGGGCCAGCAGGTGCTCCACGGCGGAACGGCCGCCGCCGTAGTTGTCCGAGTCCACCGAGGTGAGCGCCTCCGCCGCCGAACGCGGGCCGCTGATCACGGCCGGGATCTCCAGCTGGGCGAGCAGGTCGGGCAGCGGGTCGTCGGCGTGGACCGAGACCAGCAGGACGCCGTCCACCCGGTGCGCGGCGAGGTACTGGGCGAGCCGCTGCCGCTCCCGGTCGCTGCCCGCGAAGATCAGCAGCAACTGCATCTCCGTGTCGGACAGTTCGGCGCCGACGCCGCGCAGGATGTCGGAGAAGTACGGCTCCGAGAAGAACCGGGTCTCCGGCTCGGGCACGACCAGGGCGATCGCGTCCGTACGGTTGGCGGCCAGGGCACGGGCCGCGGTGTTCGGGACGTAGCCGAGTTCGGCGACCGCCGCCTCCACGGCCGCGCGGGTCGCGTCGCTGACCCGGGGCGAGCCGTTGATCACCCGGGACACCGTGCCGCGGCCGACACCGGCCCGGGCGGCGACCTCCTCCAGGGTCGGCCGCCGAAGGCCCCGGCTCCGCTCACCCTTGACCGCCATGGTCGCCGCCTTCCGTTCGCAGCCTTCAGGCCAGGAATGTAACAGCCGTGGCCCCGGCCGCCCCCGACCCCATCGTCCCTCGTCCGACCGGGGTCTTCTCCCCCGGCGCCGGAGAAACCCGCCGAGGGGACGCGGCCGGTGCGACGGCGGCACCCCCTCGATCCGGGCCGGTGCCTCAGCCCTGCTCCCCGGCGGCCGGCAGGGCGTTCCTCCGGATCACCTCGGCGTACCAGTGGGCGCTCGCCTTGGGGATGCGGCGCTGGGTGGAGTAGTCGACGTAGACGGCGCCGAAGCGCTTCGAGTAGCCGTATCCCCACTCGAAGTTGTCCAGCAGGGACCACAGGAAGTAGCCGCGCACGTCCGCTCCGTCGGCGACGGCCCGTCGGACGGCGTCCAGGTGCGAGTGCAGGTAGGCGATCCGCCGCGGGTCGTTCACCCGGCCCTCGGGTGAGATGTAGTCGTCGAAGGCGGCGCCGTTCTCGGTGACCATCAGCGGCAGCTCCGGGTGCGCGGCCGCCAGGCCGGTGAGCAGGGTGTGCAGCCCGCCGGCGTCGATGGCCCAGTTCATCGCCGTGACCTCGTCGTTGGCGAGGTGGAAGGCGACGTGGTCGGAGCCGGTCCACGGGGAGTGCTCGCTCGCCCCGTGGCCGTCGTTCCTGGTGGCGCCGACACCGTCGGCGGGCGCGGAGACCACGGTCGGCGAGTAGTAGTTGACGCCCAGCATGTCGATGGGGCGGGAGATCTCGTCCAGGTCGCCGTCGTGCACCAGCTCCGCCCAGTCGACGATGTGCGCGGTGTCGGCGAGCAGGTCCTCGGGGTAGGCACCGTCCAGGACGGGACCGGTGAAGATCCGGTTGCCGACCGCGTCGATCCGGCGTGCGGCCTCGGCGTCCCCGGGGCTGTCGGTGAGCGGGCGCACCTGGTGCAGGTTGAGGGTGAGGGAGGTCTGCGCGGATGACGGCAGGATCTGCCGCAGCGCCCCGATGGCCTGCCCGTGGGCCAGGTTGAGGTGGTGCGCGGCGCGCAGGGTGGCGGCCGGGTCGGTGCGCCCCGGGGCGTGCACGCCGGAGCCGTAGCCCAGGAAGGCCGAGCACCAGGGCTCGTTGAGGGTGGTCCACACCCCGACGCGGTCGCCCAGCGCGCGGCCCATGATCTCGGCGTAGTCGGCGAAGCGGTGCGCGGTGTCACGGTGCGGCCAGCCGCCCGCGTCCTCCAGTTCCTGGGGCAGGTCCCAGTGGTAGAGGGTGGCGACCGGGGTGATGCCCGCTTCCAGGAGTTCGTCGGTCAGCCGCCGGTAGAAGTCCAGGCCCCGCTCGACGGCGGGCCCCCGGCCGGTGGGCTGCACCCGGGACCAGGAGACGGAGAACCGGTAGGCCTTGAGGCCGAGGTCCTTCATCAGCGCCACGTCGTCGCGGTACCGGTGGTAGTGGTCGGCAGCGATGTCACCGGTGTCGCCGTTGAGGACCTTGCCGGGGGTGTGGCTGAAGGTGTCCCAGATGGACGGGGTGCGGCCGTCCTCGGTGGCGGCACCCTCCACCTGGTACGCCGCGGTGGCGGCCCCCCAGACGAAGCCCGGCGGGAAGGATGTGTCTGAGGCCGACTGGGCGGTGGTCTCGGTTCGTACGGCGGTCATGGTGAGAGAGCTCCCGAAGTGGGGTGGAAAGAGTCGGACAGTGCCCCGGTCGCGGTCGACGAGGGGGGCGGACAGTGACCCGGCCGCGGTGGGGTGAGCGGCTCCCGCGGGCGCCGGCCCGGCGTCGGCCTGTGGGCGTCAGCCCTTGACGGCGCCCGCCATGATCCCTCCGACGATCTGCTTGCCGAAGATCACGAAGACCAGGAGCAGCGGCAGGGTGCTGATCAGCGCTCCGGCCATGACGATGCTCTGGTCGGGGGTGTAGGAGGCGCTGAGCTGGCCGAGGGCCACCTGGAGGGTGGGGTTCTCCTGGTTCAGGGCGAGGAAGGGCCAGAAGAAGTCGTTCCACGCCTGCACGAAGGTGAGCATGCCGAGCACCATCATCGCGGGCCGGGCCGCGGGCAGGACCACGTTCCACACGATGCGGATGTTGCTCGCCCCGTCCACCTTGGCGGCCTCGATGAGCTCGTAGGGCAGGGCCTCCAGCAGGTACTGGCGCATGAAGAAGACACCGAAGGCACCGACCAGGGTCGGGAAGATCACCGACTCCAGTTTTCCGCCCCACCCGATGTCCGCCATCATCATGAACAGCGGGACGACGCTGAGCTGCGGCGGAATCGTCAGCGTGGCGATGACCGCGGTCATCAGGACGCCACGGCCGCGGAAGCGCATCTTGGCGAAGGCGTAGCCGGCGAGGGTGCAGAAGAACAGGGTGGCCGCGGTGATGCAGCCGGCCACGATGACGCTGTTGACGATGGCCTTCCCCAGATGGGCCTGGTCCCAGGCCGACTGGAGGTTGCTGAAGAGCCGGCCGCCCGGGATGAGCGGCGGCGGGCTGTCGAGGACCCGCTGCTGGTCGTGCGAGGCGGCCACCAGCGTCCAGTACAGCGGGAAGATCGAGCCCAGGCCGACGACGATCAGGGCGAGGTAGGTGAACGGGCCGCCGCTGAGCTGCCGGCCTGCGCCGATCTTGAAACGGCTGCCGCGCTTGGTCACGGATGCGGTCGGCGGTGCCGGGACGAGGTCCGGCGCGGTCTTGGTGGGACTGGTCGTGGTCATCGTTGTCGCTCCCGTCAGGCCGCGCTCTTGCGCACGAACCGGCCGACGATCCAGTTGATCAGGGCGATGAGCAGCAGCAGGACGAGCATGGCCCAGGCCACGGCGGCGGCCGGGCCGAGATGTCCCAGCTTCCAGCCGTAGTTGAAGAGGTAGATGCTGAGGGTCTCGTACTGGTGCTCGTTGCCGCCGATGGAGCCGAGCGTGCCGCCCTGCAGCAGCAGCGGCTCACCGAACAGCTGCATGGAGCCGATGGTGGAGATGACGATGGTGAACAGGATCGTCGGCCGCAGCGAGGGAATGGTCACCTTGCGGAACTGCTGCCAGCGCGTCGCACCGTCGATCGAGGCCGCTTCGTACAGGTCGGTCGGCACGGCCTGCATGGCAGCCAGGTAGATCAGTGCGTTGTAGCCGGTCCAGCGCCAGATGATGATGACCGAGATGGCGATCTTGGAGGTCCACTCCCCGTTGCCCCAGTTGGTGTTGCCGGCACCGAAGAAGTGCAGCACCCAGTTGAGGAGGCCTCCGTCGGCCCGGAAGACCAGGGCGAAGACCAGGGCGGCGGTGGCCACGGAGGTGGCGTACGGGGTGAGGATGACCGTCCGCCAGAACGTGCTGGCGCGCAGCTTGTAGTTGAGCAGGTGGGCCAGGCCCAGGGCCACGAGCAGCTGCGGGACGGTCGAGATGACGCCGATCACGAAGGTGTTCGTGACGGCCGTCCAGAACTCCGAGTCCTGGAGGATCTTGGTGAAGTTGTCGAACCCGACCCACTCGGACTGGCTGAGGGTCGTCATCTCCACCCGGTGCAGGGCGATCCAGCCGGTGTAGAGCATCGGGTAGAGCCCGAAGGCGCCGAAGACGAGGAAGAAGGGAGCGATGTACGCGTACGGGGACGCGATGTCGTCGAACCGCCACAGCCGGGTACGCCACCGGCTGCGTCGGTCCGACACGGCGCCGGAGC
This sequence comes from Streptomyces sp. NPDC001544, assembly GCF_042894285.1. NCBI lineage: Bacteria > Bacillati > Actinomycetota > Actinomycetes > Kitasatosporales > Streptomycetaceae > Streptomyces > Streptomyces sp. NPDC001544. The sequence continues at coordinate 22,985 of NZ_JBIAVN010000016.1, forward strand.
CGCCGGGTGGCGGGGTGTGGGCGCCCCGTGTGGGAGTTGTCGTTGCCACGGGGGAAGTCCTTCCCTGGGGATCTCAGCCGGGTTCGGGGCAGGCGGCGGGTTCGGGCGGGCCGGGCACCCGGCCCGCCGACACGGATCGGAGCGGTGGCGAGCGGTCCGCGGAACGGGCTCGGCCACCGGCCCGGGGACGCGGTGGTGCGGCGACCGGTGAGTTGCTCCCGGACGCCGCGGAGCCGGCCGGCGTTCGACGACCGGGCCGGTGCGGACGGCCCCGCGCCTCGGCCGGGAGGCCGCGCCAGGGGGTGTTCTGCGACCCCGGCATGATCCAGAAGACACCCCCTGGGGCCCGCACGCCGCAGTGCGGTGGGGGGGGGCCCGGGGGGCGCCCCCCCCCCCCGGCCCCCCCCCCCCCCGGGGGGGGGGGGGGCGGCCGGGGGGCCCCCCCCCACCGCGGGGGTCAGCCGATCACCTTGTCGATCGCGTCGGTCGCCGCCTTCCACGCGTCAGCGGGCTTGGTGCCCCGCTGCTCCATGTTGTTGATCTGCGTGGAGATGGTGTCCTTGATCGTGGCGTCCTTCGCACCGAGCACCGCCTCGGGGATGGCCGCGGCCTCCTCGGCGTAGATCTGCCCGATCGGGGCGTTGTTGAAGTAGGGGAGCTTCGCGTCCTTCACACCGGGGAGCTCGTAGGCGCCCTTGTTGGACGGGAAGACACCGATCGCCTTGAACACGGCGGCCTGCTGCTCGGGGGCGGTGAGCCACTTGACCAGGTCGGAGGCTTCCTTGACGTGCTTGCCGCTCTTGGGCACGGCCAGGAACGAGCCACCCCAGGCGGCCGCGGTCGAACCCGGAGCACGGGCGATGTCCCACTTGCCCTTGTAGGCGTCACCGGAGTTGACGGAGATCTGACCGGCCATCCAGGCCGGGCACACCACGGTGGCGACGCTGCCCTTGCGCAGCGCGGCCGTCCAGCTGTCCTGGAACTCGGCCAGGCCCTGGGTCAGCTTCTTCGACGCGGCCTCGGCGGCCAGGTTCCAGCCCTGCTGCACGGCGGGGCTGTCCTTGTAGATGGGCTTGCCGTCGGCGTCGTAGTACTGCTTCGCGGAGGAGCTGACGACCGCGTTGTACATGGCGCTCGCGGAGTCCATGAAGTAGGTGCCGGAGGGGGCCTTCTTCTTGTACTGCTCACCGAGCTTGAGGTAGTCCTCCCAGCCGCCCTTGACCGCCTTGGCGACGGCATCGCGGTCGGTCGGCAGGCCCGCCTTCTGGAAGAGGTCCCTGCGGTAGCACAGCGACATCGGTCCGATGTCCGTGCCGGCGCCTATGACCGTGCCGTCCTTGGCGGTCGCCTGCTTCTCCTTCCAGGAGACCCAGTCGCTCACGTTGATCGTCTTGCTCAGGTCGGTGAACTTCGCCGCCTGGGTGTCGACGACCTCCTTGATACGGCCGACTTCGATGCCGGTGACGTCCGCCAGGCCACTGCCCGTGTTCAGCTGCTGAAGGAGCTTCGGGTAGTAGTCCTGCTCGCTGGTGGTGGTGTCTTCCTTCACCGTGATCTTCGGGTGCAGCTTGTGGTACTGGGCGAACAGCCCGGCTTCCTTGTAACCGAACTGGCCGAAGTCGGCCACCGTGAGAGTGATGTTCCCGTTGGCATCCGTGGTGCTCGAGTCGCTGTCGTCGCTGCAGCCGGTCAGCAGCAGGGCAGAGGCCGTCAGGACCGAGGTGGTCAGGGCCGCTGCTCTGCGGCCGCGACCGCCGCCGGTACGGGTGATGCGCATTCCACTACTCCTTGTTCCAGTGGGAACGGGATCTCAGGAATCGGACCGCCGGATTTCGGCAGCCCCGACCTGCCCTCTCGGTTCGGGCGGCGGCCAGCCCGCAGCACTCGGCGTGCGGTGAGAAAACCTGCTGGTCAACGATGTGCGATGCGAGACAGAGGGAAGGGCCGTTGGTGGTGCGGTCCACACGGGAGGCACCCCCCGGTTGACCGTGGGACCGCTCCCACGCGGCTTGCCGGAAGACTCGTTCCTGCCGGGCCAGGTGTCAAGACTTGAAATCGGCGTTGTTGCGCAAGCGTGTTCCGTACGTCACGGGAATGTGTCGCACCGCCGGGGACCTCAGGGCGGGCGCAATACGATTTCGTCACTGCGTTCCCGCAGCTCAGCCCCATGATGACCATCACAGCGGGGCGTCCGAACGGCCCGTCGGGGCCACATCGGGGTCTCCCGGACCGGAATCGAGGCCTCCAGCCACCGAACGCCGAGAGATGAACGGTGAGTTGGAGCGGACAGCGATCCCGGGGCCGCTACACCTTTTGCCATGGGAGCGCTCCCATGCATAATGGGGCCCCCGACTCATGGGAGCGCTTCCATGCCCGAGACGTCCGTGACTTTCCCTCCCGGCTTCCTCTGGGGCGCCGCGACCTCCGCGTACCAGATCGAAGGGGCGGTACGGGAGGACGGCCGCACACCCTCGATCTGGGACACCTTCAGTCACACGCCGGGCAAGACGCTCGGCGGCGACACCGGTGACATCGCCGTCGACCACTACCACCGCTACCGCGAGGACGTCGCGCTGATGGCGGAGCTGGGCCTGAAGGCGTACCGGTTCTCCGTCTCCTGGTCGCGGGTGCAGCCCACCGGCCGGGGCCCCGCCGTCCAGGTGGGCCTGGACTTCTACCGCCGCCTGGTGGACGAGCTGCTCGCGCACGGCATCAAGCCGGCGATCACCCTCTACCACTGGGACCTGCCGCAGGAGCTGGAGGACGCCGGCGGCTGGCCGGAGCGGGACACCGCGTACCGCTTCGCCGAGTACGCGCAGATCGTCGGCGAGGCGCTCGGCGACCGGGTGGAGCAGTGGATCACCCTCAACGAGCCCTGGTGCAGCGCCTTCCTCGGGTACGGCTCGGGAGTGCACGCCCCCGGCCGTACGGACCATGCGGCGGCGCTGCGCGCGGCGCACCACCTGAACCTGGCGCACGGCCTGGGCGCCTTGGCCCTGCGCTCGGTGATGCCGGCCCGCAACGCGGTCGCGGTGAGCCTGAACTCCTCGGTCGTCCGCCCGCTCTCCCAGGACCCGGCGGACCTGGTGGCCGGCCGACGCATCGACGACCTGGCCAACGGCGTCTTCCACAGCCCGATGCTGCACGGGGCGTATCCGGAGAGCCTGCTGGAGGCGACGTCGTCGCTCACCGACTGGTCCCACGTCCAGGACGGCGACCTGACCACCGCCAACCAGCCGCTGGACGCGCTGGGGCTGAACTACTACACGCCGACACTGGTCTCGTCGGCGGCATCCGAGCTTCGCGGCCCGCGCGCCGACGGACACGGCACGAGCGACCACTCCCCCTGGCCGTGCGCGGACGACGTGGCCTTCCACCAGACCCCCGGCGACCGCACCGAGATGGGCTGGACGATCGACCCGACCGGCCTGCACGAGCTGATCATGCGCTACACCCGGGAGGCCCCCGGCCTTCCGCTGTACGTCACGGAGAACGGCGCGGCGTACAACGACAAGGTGGACGACGACGGCCGCGTCCACGACCCCGAGCGCATCGCCTACCTCCACGGCCACCTCTCGGCGGTCCACCGGGCCATCGAGGACGGCGCGGACGTACGCGGCTACTACCTGTGGTCCCTGATGGACAACTTCGAGTGGGCCTACGGCTACGGCAAGCGCTTCGGCGCGGTGTACGTCGACTACGCCACCCTCGCCCGCACCCCGAAGTCGAGCGCCCACTGGTACGCCAAGGCGGCCCGCACAGGCACGCTCCCACCGGCGGCACCGGGGGCCTGAGAACCCGGGGCGCGGCACTTTGAGGGGGGTGCCGCGCCCCGGACGGGCGGCCCCACGGCAACCACCCAACCCCGGGTCCGCGACTCAGCCGAAGTTCCCGAAGGCCTTCGAGAAGGCGAACGCGTCCTGGGTGATCGAGCTGCACGTGGCGTCGGCGGTGGGCTTGGTACCGCCCGTGCACTGCTTGTCGCGGGTGGCCGACCACATCGACAGCCCGCCGAGGCCCTTGGACTTGGCGAAGTTCACCAGCTGGGTGGCGTCGTCGGTCCTGAAGACCTCGGAGGAGACGTCGTTGACGCCGATCATCGGGGTGACCGCGACCGTTTTCCAGGCGGCGGAGTCGGACAGGGCGAGGACGCTCTTGACCTGGGCCTGTGTGGCCGTGGCCGCCTGTTCGGCGTAGGTGCCCATGTCGCCGCTGTACGCGGGGCCGTAGTCCATGGCCATGATGTTGACGGTGCCGATCTTCACGCCGTTCGACTTGGCGTCGGAGAGGAGGTTGACGCCGTCCTGGGTCAGGCCCTCGGGCATCACCGGGAGGGTGAAGGAGACGTCCAGGTTCGGGTGCTGGGCCTGGAGCTTGGCGATGGCCTGCGCGCGGCGGGTGTTCGCGGCCGTGTCGGGCAGGGCGCCGCCCTCGACGTCGAAGTCGACCTTGGTGAGCTTGAACTGGTCCACTGCCTTGCCGTACGCCGCGGCCAGCGCGTCCGCCGAGGAGCAGGTCGTCGCCAGTTCGGAGCCGGACGCGCCGCCGAAGGAGACGCGGACGTCGCCGCCCTTGGCGCGCAGGGAGCCGATCTGCGCGGCCACGCCGTCGCTCGCCAGGTCCGTCACACCGCCCCACTTGGGCGTGCAGCCGCCGCCGTCCGTGACGAAGGCGAGGTTGTAGTTCTGCACGCCGGTGGCGTCGGCGCTCGCCAGGAGGTCGAAGGCGGGGTAGAGGGAGGTGTCGACGTAGGGCGCGAAGCCGGCGGCGGTCGTCGTTCCGCTGCCGGTGCTGTTCGTGGGGGACGGGGAGGCGGTGGTGGAAGCGGTGGCCGTCGGGGTCGCCGTCGCCGTCGGTGACTGCGTCGGGCGGCCGCTCGGCTCCGGGGTCGCGGTGTCGTCGGCGGAACACGCCGCGCCGTCGATGCGGCAACCGGTCGGGTTTCCGGTGCCGTTCGCCACGAAGCCGATGGTGACGGACTTGCCCGGCGCGAGGCCGTCGGTGTCCCACTTCGCGGGCTTCACCGTGACGTGCTGCCCGCTGACGTTCGACTCACCGTTCCAGAGGGAGCTGAGCCTGGTGCCCGACGGGAGGTCGAACTCCAGCAACCAGGTCTTCTCCGTCTGGCCGCTGTCGTTGGTGACGACGTACTGCGCGGTGTAACCCGTCGACCAGTCGCTGGTCCTGGTGTACGCGGCGCCGATGCCGGCCGCCTGCGCGACGCCGGTGAACAGCACCGCGCCGCCACCGGCGACCGCCGCGGCGACGACAGCGCCTATCGCCTTGTTCCTGCCACTGATCCTGCGCCGGTGCGTGCTCATGCGTGTGCCTGCCTTTGCTGTTCACGGTGAGGTGCGGCAGCACGCTAGCGATGCGGAACCGGGTAAAAGGGTTGATAGGGACGGCGGTTGGGGATCTTAGGGTGCGCTTAAGGGAGGGATCGGAGCCGGTTAAAGGTAGAGACCAATTTCGGGAGCAATTTCGGGACCCATGTTCGTTCTCGGCGCCGGCGCACGGCTCCGCTCCGGCGGCCGTGCCCACCGCGCAACGGCTCCCGCCGGTCCGCCAACTGGATCCAGACGCGCACCTCCGTACCGCCCAGCACCGACGAGCCGATCCGTACGTCGCCGCCGGTCGACTCGGCGAGCCGGCGCACGATGTCCAGGCCGAGGCCGGTCGAGCCGTCGGTGCCCGAGCCCCGGCCGCGCGCCATGGCCGCCTCGGGGTCGGGTATGCCAGGGCCCGCGTCGGAGACCAGGACGATCACCGCGTCCTCGCCGTCGTGCACGTCGACCGCGAAGGCCGTGCCCTCGGCGGTGTGCCGGAAGACGTTGCCGAGCAGGGCGTCGAGCGCGGCGGCCAGGTCGGCGCGGGCCACCGGTGTGCGCATCGGCCGGTCCGCCCCGGCCACCCGCCACTTGCGGCCCTCGTCCTCGGCGAGCGCGGACCAGAACTCCATCCGCTCCCGGACGACTTCGGCCGCGTCGCATCCGGCGCCCGGCCCGGCGGCCGCGGTCTGGGGCTTGGCCTCGCGGGCGGTGCGGATGATGGTGTCGACCTCACGCTCGAGCTGCGCGACGGCGGCCCGGGTCTGTTCGGCGGCGGGCCCCTCACCGAGCGAGGCCGCGTTGAGCCGGAGCACGGTCAGGGGGGTGCGCAGGCGGTGCGAGAGGTCGGCGGCCAGCTCACGCTCGTTCGCCAGGAGTTGTACGACCTGGTCGGCCATGGAGTTGAACGCGACCGCCGCCAGCCGTAGTTCGTTCGGGCCTTCCTCCGGCACCCGTGCGCCCAGTCTGCCCTCCCCCAGCTCTTGCGCGCCCTCGACCAGCCGCCGCGCGGGGCGGACCATCCGCACGCCGAGCCGGTCGGCGACGGCCACGGAGCCCACGATCAGCGCGATGCCGACGGCGGCCAGCACCGCCCAGGCCGTGCCGACGCCGTTGCTCATCTCGGACTCGGGGACGTACACCTCGACCACCGCGATCGCGCCGGAGCTCAGCGCGACCGGCTGGAGCAGGGTGGAGCCGCCCGCCACCTCGGTCGTGGAGGCCCGGCCCAGCTTCCGTACGGTCGCGATGTCCCGGTCGGCCGCGCGCTGCCGGCCGATGTCGACGGCCGCCCGGCCGTCGCCACCGGATCCGTCCGCGGCGGAGGCCGGTATGTGCACCGCCAGGTCGGTGTCCGAGCCCGCCGAGGCGACCACGCGTTCGAGTTTGTCGCGGTCGGTGGTGATGGACAGCGCGGGCGCGATCGCGGCCGCCACCCGCTCGGCGCCCGAGAAGGCGCGGTCGCGGGCCATCTCCTTGACGACCAGTCCGAGCGGGACCGCGAAGGCGACCACGACCATGGCGGTGACCGCGAGACAGACCTTCACCAGTGCCCATCTCATCGCACCGGCTCCGCTTCCCCGGGCGGTTCGAGTTTCACGCCGACGCCGCGCAGGGTGTGCAGATAGCGCGGCCGGGCCGCCGTCTCCCCCAGCTTGCGCCGCAGCCAGGAGAGGTGGACGTCGATGGTCTGGTCGTCGCCGTACGACTGCTGCCACACCTCGGCGAGCAGTTCCCGGCGCGGGACGACGACCCCGGGGCGGCCCGCCAGGAAGGCGAGCAGATCGAACTCGCGGCGGGTGAGGTCGAGACGGGCCCCGTCCAACTCGGCCTGACGGCGCAGCGAATCGACGCTCAGACCGCCGACGCGCAGGACACTCGACGGCGATGCCTCCCCGGCGGAGGCCCGCGAGCGCCTCAGTACGGCGGCGATCCGCGCGGAGAGGTGCTCGACGGAGAAGGGCTTGGTCAGGTAGTCGTCCGCACCGGCGTTCAGCAGCCGGACGATCTCCGTCTCGTCGTCCCGCGCGGTGGCGATGATGACGGGCACGTCCGTGATGCCGCGCAGCATCTTCAGCGCCTCGGACCCGTCCAGATCGGGCAGTCCGAGGTCCAGGATGACGACGTCGAAGCGGAAATGGGCGACCTCGCGCAGCGCCTCCAGTGCCGTACCGACACTGCGTACGGAGTGCGAGGCGTCGGTGAGGTGCCGGATGAGCGCCGAGCGTACGAACTGGTCGTCCTCGACCACGAGCACACTTGCCATGCGCGGCACCGTACGCCATGTCGAACAGCCGGGTGCGGGCCTGTGGACAACTCCGGGCATGTGCAACTCACGCTCACCCTGGGGCAGTATGGCCCGCCATGCGCAGAGGACTCGTACACGTACTGGCGTGGATGCTCGCCACCGGCGCGGCGACCACGCTGTCGTGGTGGGGCGTGCACTCGGTGCTGACGGGCACCGCGTACGACCCGCCGCGCGCCCTGCCGATCATGGCGTCGGACACACAGCGTTCCCGACCACCGGAGCCCTCGCCGTCCCGGGCGGCACACAGGACACCCTCGGTGTCCAGCACCCCTACGCCCTCGCGGACCGTGGCGACCGCCTCCGCCCCGGCCCCGTCACCGCCCCCCTCCGGTGAGGTCAGGAGCTATGACACCGACGGCGGCCGGGCGGTCTTCGACCTGGGGAGAGCGGACGCGACGCTGGTCTCGGCGACGCCGCGAACGGGTTGGTCGATGCAGGTGTGGAAGACGGAGTCGTGGATCCGGGTGGAGTTCGCCTCGGGCGCGAACCGGTTGACGGTGTTCTGCACCTGGCACGACGGCCCCCCGCATGTGGAGGTCTACTGAGCGATCGAAGTGAAAGACAACTAGATATTGACAGTGGACTCTCATTTGACTGTAACCTCTCATCAGGTTCCTTCGCATCGGGAGGTCTACATGTCCGCATCCCCTCGCCGCTGGCTCGCTCTCGCCGCGCTCACCCTGAGCGTGCTGATCGTCGGCCTCGACGGCACCGTCATCAACGTCGCACTGCCCACCATCGCGGGCGAACTGCACGCCGACAGCGCTCAGTTGCAGTGGATCGGCGGCGGTTACCTGCTGTCCCTGTCCGTGGCGATGCTCCCGGTCGGCCTGCTCGGCGACCGGTACGGGCACAAGCGCCTGCTGCTGTCCGGCATCACGCTCTTCGGCCTGGCCTCGTTAGGCGGCGCGCTCGCCCACTCGCCGTCGGCGGTCATCGCCGCCCGGGCCGTCCTCGGTCTCGGCGCCGCCGCGATCATGCCGCTGTCCATGGCGATCCTGCCCCGCGTCTTCGCCAAGGAGGAGCTGCCCAAGGCCATCGCCGTGTGGACCGCGGCCACCGCGCTCGGCATGCCGGTCGGCCCCGTGGTCGGCGGCTGGCTGCTCGACCACTTCTGGTGGGGCTCGGTGTTCCTGTTCAACGCGCCGGTCGCCGCACTCGCCGTCCTCGCGGGCGCCTGGCTGCTGCCCCGTGACACGGCCGTCCGCACCTCCGCGCCGTTCGACACCCTCGGCGGCGTCCTGGGCGGTCTGGGCATCACGGTGCTGGTCTACGGCACGATCCTGATCCCCCGTGACGGCTGGACCTCACCCTCGGCCCTCGTCCCGCTCGCCGCGGCGGCCGTCCTGCTGGCCGCCTTCGTACTGCGCGAGCGCCGGTACGCCCATCCGATCGTCGACCTGAGCCTGTTCGCCGACCGCCGCTTCCTGTGGGGCACGCTGATCGCGGTCTTCGTCAACTTCGCGGTGATGGGCATCCTGTTCATCCTCCCGCAGTATCTGCAGTCCGTGCTCGGCAACGACGCCTTCGGCACCGGCCTGCGCGTCCTGCCCCTGATCGGCGGCCTGATGGTGGCGGCCGCCGCGAGCGAACCCCTGGTCCCGCGGCTGGGCGCGCGGACGGTCGTACCGACGGGCCTGCTGGTGCTCGGCGCCGGCGTGCTGCTCGGCTCGACCACCGGCGTCTCGGACGGCTACGGCTTCACCGCGCTGTGGCTGGGACTGACCGGCCTCGGCTTCGGGCTCGCCGTGGTGCCGGCCACCAGCCTCGTGATGGCCGCGCTGCCCGAGGACAACACCGGGTCCGGCACCAGCCTGCTGGAGACCGTCCAGCAGCTCGGCTCGGTCCTCGGCGTGGCCGGGCTGGGCAGCCTGCTCAGCTACGGCTACCTCGCCCGCCTGCACACCGGCGCCCTGCCGAAGCCCACGGCCGACGCGGCCCGCGACTCCGTCTCCGGCGCCGACGCGGTGGCCGCACGCCTGCACGACACCGGCCTGGCGGTCCACGCGCACGAGGCGTTCATCCACGGTATGAACCTGGTCCTGACCGCCTGCGGCGCGATCGCCCTGCTGGGTGCCGTCCTCGCGGCGGTCTTCCTGCCCGGCACCGCCCCCTGCTCCCGGACGGTGGCCCGCTCCGCCGTCCAGCCCGCAGAATCGGTGGCATGACGATGCACGAGACCCCCGCCGCCCCCCTCGGCCTGCGCGAGCGCAAGAAGCAGCAGACCCGCGAGCGCATCCGCCGGGAGGCCTACCGCCTCTTCGCCGAGCACGGGTACGAGGCCACCACGGTCGACCAGATCGCGGAGGCGGCGGAGGTCTCCCCCAGCACCTTCTTCCGGTACTTCCCCACCAAGGAGGACGTGGTCCTCCAGGACGAGTACGACCCGGCCCTCGCCGCCGCACTGCGCTCCCGCCCCGCCGACGAGCCCATCGTCGAGGCGGTGCTGGGCTCCCTGAAGGGCCCCGTCGGGGAGATGATCCAGCAGGACCGCGACGACCTTCTGCTGCGGACCCGGATCTCCTTCACCGACCCGGCCATCCGCGCCCGCACCGTCGCCGAACAGGAGCGCAGCGAGCGGGCCATCGCCGAGGTCATCGCCGAGCGCGCCGGGCGCGACGCGTCCGACCTGGAGGTCAGGTGCGCGGCGGCGGCGATCATCGCCGTCTTCACCACGCTCGTACGGCACTGGGTGGAGGGCGACGGCCGGGAGGACCTGGCGGTGCTGTACGAGCGCCATCTGCCGTTGCTGTCACGGGGCTTGGACTTCTGACCGATCACCATCGACCGTCATCGGTGGAAGACCGAGGGCGGCGGGGCCGGTGAGGCCACCGCCGCCCCGTCCGTGACCGGTACGGCCCCTCCGGTGAAGGCGAGGAGCGCGGGGCCGTGCTCGACCCGCCCGGGGTGCGGGTCGGAGGCGGCGCGGCGGGTCAGTTCGGCGACCGGGAGCGGACGGTCGGCGGCGACCAGGACCGCGTTGCCGAACCGCTTGCCGCGCAGCACGGCCGGGTCGGCGACCAGCGCGAGTTCGGGAAAGCGGGCGGCGGCGGTGGCGATCTGGCCCCGCAGATGGGCCAGCGGCGGACCGTCGGCGAGGTTGGCGGCGTAGATCCCACCGGGGGTCAGGACCCTGCGGACCTCGTCGAGGAACTCGGTGGAGGTGAGGTGGGCGGGGGTCCGGGCGCCGCTGAACACGTCGGCGACGACCAGGTCGGCCCAGCCGTCCGGCACCTTGGCCAGGCCCTCACGGGCGTCCGTCGACCGCACCCGGATCCGGGCGCCGGGGTCCAACGGCAGCTCGCGCCGGACCAGTTCGACGAGTTTCGCGTCCCGCTCGACGACCTGCTGGGTGGAGCGGGGGCGGGTGGCGGCCACATAGCGGGCCAGGGTGAACGCGCCGCCGCCGAGATGCACGGCGCGCACCGGCCGGCCGGGCGCTGCGACGAGGTCGACGACGTGCCCGAAGCGCCGCTGGTACTCGAAGGAGAGGTACGCCGGGTCGTCGAGGTCGACGTGCGACTGCGGGGCCCCGTCGATCAGCAGGGTCCAGGCCCGCCGTCGGTCCCGGTCGGGTATCAGCTGGGCGAGACCGCCGTCGACGCCCTCGACGACCGCCTCGGCGCCGGCCTGCCTGCGCCGGGGGTTCCTGGACTTGCCCATGGGGCCATTTTCGCAGGGCCCGCCGAGTGGTACCGCTCAGCGGCAGTCGTCCGCCGCCCTCAGCAGCCGTGCCGCCTCCCCGAGAGCCCGTCTGAGGACCGCGGGGTCCGTGGCGGGGTCGGCCTCCCCCGGTGGCACCAGCCAGTCCGAGCCCTCGACCGAGGGTTGCGGGGGAAAACTCAGACCGCGCCCGTCGGTCTCCGTACAGGTGCTGCCCGGTACGTCCCACGCGGCCGCGGTGCCCGGCGGAACCAGGAAGCCGAGCGTGTCGCACCCGTTGTCGAGCAGTACGGGCCCCACCCCGTCCCCGGCCGCACCCCGCCGCAGGATGTCGACCGTCTCCAGACCCTGCCGGGTCGGCACGGTCACCACATCGCACGCGATCGGCGACGGCGTACAAGGATCGTTGCTCCGGCTGGTTTCCATCCCGGCCTCCACCACGCAGCCCTCTTACAGGTCCGCCCTGTCCAACGCGGCACGGCGTCAACGGCTACGGCACAAGTTGGCCGCAAAGGATGGCACTTCATGGCAGATCGTGTATGAGATATCCGGTTTGTAGCCAAACACAGCGTGTCGGGTCCGACACAGCAGGTACGTTCTTGCCCGCCGGAACCGGGGGCACCACTCGGACAACTCGCACCCGATCCGGCATGGTTCGACGGTTCGCACGAGAGGACCCGGCCATGGCGTCGTCAACCGTGACCTCGTCGCAGCACGAACGGCCCCCACGGCCGAACCTCGCCTTCCGGCAGCTGCGCGGCCGGCATTCACCGGCCGAGTTCGCCGCACTGGTACGGCGGGCCGCCCGTGAGATCGGCGAGCGGGTGAGCTGTGACGCGCGCTACATCGGCCGGGTCGAGGCGGGCGAGATCCGCTGCCCGAACTACGCGTACGAACGGGTGTTCCTGCACATGTTCCCCGGCCGCACGCTCGCCGACCTGGGCTTCGCGCCCCGCTCGTCGGTCCGCGGGCGCGGGGCGCGCCCACCGGGGGAAGCGCTGCTCGCGCGCACACCGCGTCCGGCGTTCGCCACGCGTGAGACGCGGGCGGCGTTGGACCCGTATGACACGCAGGACCCGTACGACACGCACGAGAACGACGAGAACCACGAGGAGAGCGACGTGCTGCGTCGCGCATTCATGACGGGCGGAGGCGCCACGGTGGCCGCCGCCACGCTGGGCCCCCTGGGGTTCACCATCGAGGCCGCGGCGGCGGACCGGCCGGTGCGCCGCGCCGGGTCCTCGGAGGCGGCCGCTCTCGAGGAGGCCGTCCGCCGCATCCGGCTGCTCGACGACCGGCACGGCGCGGACGGGCTCTACCGGCGCGCGGCGGCTCCGCTGCGCGCCGCGTACGAGCTGCTCGACGCCGGCGCGACCCGGCAGACGACCGCCGACCGGCTGCACTCGGGAGCCGGTGAACTCGCCATCTCGGTGGGCTGGCTGGCCCACGACTCCGGCCGCTTCGACGACGCCCGCTCGCACTACGCGGAGGCGCTCGCGACCGCCCGTATGACCGGGGACCCGGCTCTGGAGGCGCACGCGTTCTGCAACACGGCCTTCCTCGCCCGGGACACGGGACGGCCCCGGGAAGCGGTCCGGGCGGCGCAGGCCGCACAGCGGGTGGGGCGGGCGCTGGGATCCGCGCGCCTGATGTCGCTGCTCGCGCTGCGCGAGGCGGGCGGCTGGGCCGGGCTCGCCGACCGCACCGGCTGCGCACAGGCGCTCGCCCGGGCGCAGGCCCTGTACGGGCGGGGCCGCTCGGACGCCGACCCGGAGTGGATGAGCTTCTACGGCGAGGCCGAGCTGGAGGGGCTGGAGGCGCAGTGCTGGTCGACGCTGGGCGACTGGACGCGGGCGGCCCGGCACGCGCGGCGGGCGGCGCAGCTGCAGGATCCCCACTTCACCCGGAACATCGCGCTGTACACGGCCGAGCTCGCGGACGACCTCGCGCGCGGGGGCCGGCCCGACGAGGCGGCGTCGGCCGGGATGCGGGTGCTGGACCTGCTGGACCAGGTGCAGTCGTCGCGGATCCAGACGATGCTCGCGGGGACCGCGCGGGTGCTGCTGCCGCACCGGCGTGCCTCCGGGGTGTCGCAGTTCCTGGACCGGCACGCGACGCTGCCGCGCACGGTGTGACCGTCCCGCGCGCGTGGGAGGTCAACCGGCCAGGTGCCCCTGGTCGTTCCAGCTCTCGATCGCCGGTTCCCCGTACGCCCAGCCGAGGACGGACAGCGACGTCGGGTTGAGGCGGATCCGGGCGGCGAAGTCCAGCGGCAGGCCCAGCCACCGGGCGCCCACGGACCGCAGGATGTGGCCGTGGGCGAACACGAGGACGTCCCGGTCCTCGGCCCGCGCCCAGGACACCACCTCGTCCGCCCGGGCCGTCACCTCGGCGAGTGTCTCCCCCTCGGGGACGCCGTCCCGCCAGATCAGCCAGCCGGGACGGACGGCCTGTATCTCCTCGGGGGTCATGCCCTCGTAGGCGCCGTAGTCCCACTCCATCAACGCGTCCCAGGTGGCCGCACGCTCGCCGAACCCGGCGAGTTCGCACGTCTCACGCGCGCGTGCCAGCGGGCTGGTGCGGACCTCGACGTCGGCCAGGCCGTCGAAGGGCGCGCGGTGGAGGCGTTCACCGAGCAGTTTCGCGCCGCTGCGGCCCTCCTCCAGGAGGGGCACGTCGGTCCTGCCGGTGTGCTTGCCGGACAGCGACCAGGCCGTCTGTCCGTGCCGGGCCAGCAGGATGCGCGGTGCCATGGGGGGACCTTTCCGGGAGATGTCGGGGAGCAGTCGGGGAGAAACCCGATGCGCGGCCCCTCCATCATCGCGCACCCTGTTTGCGGGCAACCCGGCGGGCGATCCCGGCGTCTATCACGGCTGGAGCGCCGCCCTAGCAGGATGCGATACGCCGTAGAGTGGCACGCCCGGCCCAAGGGGCGCCGCAGACCAGAAGGGGGAGGGCGATCGGATGCCGCAGACCGAGACACCGGGAACCGAGGTGTCCCCGCGGACCCGGCTGCGGTGGTGGACGGAAGTTCCGCTGATCCTGCTGGTGTACTGCTGCTACACGGCCGGCCGGCTGATCGCGCGGACCGACGTCTCCGGCGCCGTCGACCACGGCCTGGCGATCCTGCGCTTCGAGAAGGCCCTCCACCTCAACGCCGAGCACCCGCTCAACCGCCTGTTCACCCGCGAGCCGTGGCTCGGCGTCCCGGCCGACTTCTGGTACGCGTCCCTGCACTACGTGGTCACGCCCGCGGTCATGGTGTGGCTGTTCCGCTCCCGCAAGGACATCTACCGCGCGGCCCGCACCTGGCTGTGGACGTCCACGTTCATAGGACTGATCGGCTTCACCCTGCTGCCCACCTGCCCGCCCCGCCTCCTCTCGGCGGGCCACGGCTTCGTGGACACGATGGCCGAGTACAGCTCGTACGGCTGGTGGGGCGCCGAGGCCAGCGCCCCGCGGGGCATGGGCGGCATGACGAACCAGTACGCGGCCATGCCGAGCCTGCACGTGGGCTGGGCGCTGTGGTGCGGGGTGATGCTGTGGCGGTACGGCGGCACCCGCCTCACCAAGGCCGCCGCCGTCGCCTACCCGCTGCTGACCGCGATCGTGGTGATGGGCACCGCCAACCACTACTTCCTGGACGCGGCGGCGGGCGCGGCCGTGATGGGCGCCGGACTGCTGCTGGCCCCGTACGTGACGCGTGGCGTGGACCGGCTGCGGGCACGGCTGGTGCCGGGCACCTCGGTGGTCACGGCGGGCTCGCAGGACACAGAGGCCCCGATTGTCAGTGGCGGATGCCAGACTTCCCCGGGTGAGCGAATTCCACGGCAGCGTAAGCCGCGGCTCGGATCCGGAGCCGAACCGGACGCCGCCCCCAGCGACGCGGGGGACGGCGCTCCGGCAGCGGCTCGCTGAGCTGCGCGGCCCCGACGTACCGGCCAAGGCACTGGACGCCCGCGCCCTCGCGGCGCTCGCCGCGAACCCGGGGTGCAGACGGCGGGCGATCCTGGACGGCGCGGGCGTCGACAAGGCGGCCGTGGCGAGCGCGCTGGGCACCCCGTCCGCCTTCGGGCAGTCGCAGTTCGCCCTGACCCGGGGCAACGCGTTCGAGGCGCGGGTGAAGGCCGACGGCGGCGCGGAGCTGCTGCGCCTGGTGCACGCCAGGCTGGACCCGGGCGCCGAGCCGCCGGGGCAGACCCACGTCCCGGATCTGTCCGCGCCCGGCCCGGCGGGGCGTACGGCGCGTACGGCGCTGGCGCTGCGGGAGGCCGTGGAGGCGGGCGGCTGGACGCTGCTCGACCATCCGATGCTGGCGCTGGAGGTGGCGGGCTCCCCGGCGTTCCTGGAGCCGGACGCGGTGGTGGTGCACCCGGACGGCAGCTGGACGGTCGTGGAGATCAAGTCCTTCCCGATGTTGGACGGTTCCGCGGACCCGGCGAAGGTCGGCGCGGCCGCACGGCAGGCCGCGGTGTACGTGCTGGCGCTCGAGGACGTCGCCGGACGCCTGGAGCCCGCCCCGCGGGTGCGCCACCGCATCCTGCTGGTCTGCCCCCGGGACTTCTCCAACCTGGCCACCGCCTCCGCCGTGGACGTCCGCAAGCAGCGCGCGGTCACCGCCCGTCAGCTGGCCCGGCTCACCCGGATCGAGGACATCGCCGACGACCTTCCCGAGGGCACCTGCTTCGCTCCGGGCCTGCCGGCCGAGGAGTTGGCGGCGGCGGTGGAGTCGGTCCCGGCGACGTACGCGCCCGAGTGCCTGGCCGCCTGCGAGCTGGCCTTCCACTGCCGGGCACGCTCCCGCGCGGCCGGCGCGGTGACCACGCTGGGCCGCCCGGTCCGCGCGGAACTGGGCGGGCTGGCGACGGTGGACGACGTCCTGGCGGCGGCCCGCGGCGAGCTCGGCGACCCGGAGGATCCCGCGGTGGCGGCGCTGCGCAGGGCGGCGGCCCTGCGGGCGGAGGCGCTGTCCGGCCGGGAGGTGGCCGCGTGTCCCTGATCACCACGCTCGCCCGGCTGGAGGCCGTCAGCTCCGGCCGCGCCCGGCCGACCGCGACCGTCCGGCACCGGCATCTCTCCGAGCGGCCGCTGGTGTTCGTGCCGCTCACCACCGCCGGTGAGGCCGGTGCCCCGCTCGGTGCGCTGGTCGGCACCGACCGGGACGCGCCGCGCCTGCTGGTCGTACCGCAGCCGCGCGACCGTGACCTGCGCTTCGCGTTCCTCGCCGAACTCGCCGACATCGTCCTGCCGTACGTCGACTCGTACGCGGACGCCGTCGAGCCCGCCGAGCGCACCGAGACCGACCCGGAGACCGGCAAGCGGGTCAAGGTCGAGGTCGACCTGTGCGCGGACGCCCCGCAGTTGATCGTGCCGAGCCGCGCGGGCGTGGAGTTCGTACGGCTGCTCGGGCGCTCCATGCGGTTCCGGCGCACGGCGGAGCAGGACCCGGAGGCGCCCTATCCGGCGCCGCCCCGGGTGCCGTTGCTCGGGCGGTGGCTGACGCACTTCGGGGAGCGCGCCCGGGTGCCCGGCTCCTCGCTGCTGCTGGCCCTGACGGACGTGCTGTCGCGGCACTGGGCGACCGGGCAGTCCAGCCTGGAGGACCAGCACCTCGGTGCGCTGCTCGCCTGGATCGACCCGCCGGAGGGCGTCACCGGCGCCGAGGAGGCGCTGCGGGCGGAGCTGGCGCGGGACGCCGACGGCCAGTTGCTGTGCCCGCCCGCGGGTCCGGCCACCGACCCGGCGTTCGACAACAAGCTGCTCGCCCCCGCCCTGGAGCGCTACGACCGTGCCCGCACCGCCCTCGCCGCCGCCGAGGACGGCCTGCAGGCGGACGACCGGCTCGGCGCGCTCACCGCGGCCGAGCGGGAGATCCGCGACCTGGTGGAGAGCCGGGTCCGGCCCACCTGGGATGCGGTGTGGCGGGGTGTCGACCTGCTGCGCGAACTGCCCGAGGGGGCGCATGTCGAGGAGCGGTGGACCCGCGACCGGTGGTCGTTCACCGGCCACCGCGACCGGGTGCTCGCCGGGGAGCCGCCGCAGCCGCGCCGCGACGACGCGGTGACGGCGGCCAACAAACTGGCCACGCGCGAGCGGGAACAGGCCCGGCTGGAGGCGCAGGAGGCGCTCGACGACCCGCTCGTGATGGCGGGGCGGAGGCTGGCCGGGGAGGCGTTCACGGGGGAGGTCATGGACGTCGTCATGGCGTACGGCGAGGGCAAGCGGCCCAGCCCGCGCCCGTTGGTGACGCTGCGCACCGAGGACCGGCCGCATCTCGGGGAGCGGGCGAAGGTGTACCGCTCGCTGGGCGGGAAGCCGCAGGCGGCCGAGTTCGTCGGGTCCGCCGGCTCCGAGGGTGAGGGGCTGATCGTCCTGCGGATCGTCGACAAGATGGGCCGCGGCAAGGAGCCCGAGGCCGGGTCGGTGCCGGAGAAGGGCGACCGGATCTGCTTCACCCTGTTCGAGCACGAGCAGCGCGGCGGGGCGAAGCTGCCCGACCCGGAGGAGACGCCGTGGACGCACGGCGGGCCGCCGGGTGAGGCGGTGGCCGTGCCGGAGGCCGCCGATCCCGTCACCGAGGAGGACGTGCTGTGACCACCGAGGCCGTGTTCGACCCCGGGGCCGCGGCCGCGCGGGCCACCGACGCGATCCTGGGCGACACCCTGCACGGCGCCCACCGGGGCGTGGTCGTGGACTCCCCGCCGGGCGCCGGCAAGTCGACCCTCGTCGTCCGCGCGGCGCTGGAACTCGCCGACGCCGGGCGCCCGCTGATGGTGATCGCGCAGACCAACGCCCAGGTCGACGACCTGGTGCTCCGGCTCGCCGAGAAGAACCCCGAACTGCCCGTCGGCCGTCTGCACAGCAGCGACACCGACCCGTACGACAAGGCGCTGGACGACCTGCCGAACGTCCGGAAGTCCGCGAAGGCCGGTGACCTGGCCGGGATCCCGGTGGTCCTGTCCACCGCCGCGAAGTGGGCGCACGTGAAGGTGGACGAGCCGTGGCGGCACGCCATCGTCGACGAGGCGTACCAGATGCGCTCGGACGCGCTGCTCGCCGTGGCCGGGCTGTTCGAACGGGCGCTGTTCGTGGGTGACCCGGGGCAACTGGACCCGTTCGCGATCGTGGGCAGCGAGCAGTGGGCGGGCCTGTCCTACGACCCGTCCGCCTCGGCCGTGACGACGCTGCTCGCGCACAACCCGGAACTGCCGCAGCACCGGCTGCCGGTGTCGTGGCGGCTTCCGGCGTCGGCGGCGCCGCTGGTCTCCGACGCGTTCTACCCGTACACCCCGTTCCGCAGCGGCACGGACCACGGTGACCGCCGTCTGGCCTTCGCCGTCCCGTCGGACGGTTCGGGCCCCGACCGGGTGATCGACGAGGCGGCGGTCTCGGGCTGGGGGCTGCTGGAGCTGCCCGCGCGGCACACGCCGAGGACGGATCCCGAGGCGGTACGGGCGGTGGCCACGGTGGTCCGGCGGCTGCTGGACCGGGGCGGCGCGGCGACCTCGGAGCGCTCGCCGGACCCGGCCCCGCTCACCGCCGACCGGATCGCGGTCGGCACCGCCCACCGTGACCAGGCGGCGGCGGTACGGGCGGCGCTGGCCGAGCTGGGCGTGGCCGACGTGACCGTGGACACGGCGAACCGGCTGCAGGGCCGGGAGTTCGACGTCACGGTCGTCCTGCATCCGCTGTCCGGCCGCCCCGACGCCACCGCCTTCCATCTGGAGACGGGCCGCCTGTGCGTGCTCGCCTCCCGGCACCGTCAGGCGTGCATCGTGGTGTGCCGGGCGGGAGTGGGCGAGCTGCTGGACGACTACCCGTCGACCGAGCCGGTCCAGCTCGGAACGGTGGTGAAGTTCCCGGACGGCTGGGAGGCGAACCATGCGGTGCTGGCACACCTGTCCGAGCACCGGGTGACCTGGCGCCCCTGACCGCCTCTCCGGCAACCGACCCACAGGCGTCAGCCTGCCGCCACCCGACCGCCGGACGGAGTCCGGCACGCCGCCGGAGACGGCCGATGGACACAGCCCGGACGGCTGGGAGGCGCACCACGCGGTGCTGGCACACCTGTCCGAGCACCGGGTGACCTGGCGCCCTTGACCGCCTCTCTGGCAACCGGCCACAGGCGTCAGCCTGCCGCCACCCGACCGCCGGACGGAGTCCGGCACGCCGCCGGAGACGGCCGATGGACACAGCCCGGACGGCTGGGAGGCGAACCATGCGGTGCTGGCACACCTGTCCGAGCACCGGGTGACCTGGGGCGCCTGACCGCCCTCCGGCAACCGGCCCACAGCCGACCTCCGGGTGACCGCGGGCCCGGCGGGTCGCGTGGAACACCGGATGGCCCGGTCGTGTTGCCTCAACGTTCGGCGCCGTCTTGCGCGGAGGCGGGACAATGGAGGGTGGCCCACCCGGAGGGCGGCGCCCCATTCGAACCGTACGAGGAGGACAAGGACATGGCGGAGCCCACGCCGCGTCGGAACGAACCGCGGCTACGCCCCGCGCCACTGCTCTTCGAGCCCGCCGAGGCGGTCGACGACCCGGAGCACTTCTTCGACCTGGAGTCGATCGAGGATCCGCGGGCGCTGCTGGCGCGGGCGACGGAGCTGACGCAGGCGTTCCGGGCGGCGACCGACCGGGCGGTGGAGTTCCAGGCCATCGCGGCGGCCCAGCTCGCCGATCCCCGGCGGTTCGACCGGCTGACGCCGGCGGACATCGCCGAGCGGGCGGAGTGGACCGAGGACTACGCCAAGAAGATGGTGGAGTTCGGGCGCGACCTGATGCGGGGCACCGTCGCCGAGGGACGGGGGTCCACAGACCCCTTGTGACCACCCCGGGTCTCCCCCGGCATATGCCAGGCGGGCAAGATACCCCTTCCCGCCCCCTCGTGCAGCCGTTTCCCGCAACTCAGGGGAACGGGCCGCTCACCGACGGTAGAGGTAGTCGGTATGAGCAGCGCACGGGACGACTTCGCCAGGACCGCCGGGGTCACCGGCGTCACCCCCGACGGCGCCGAATGGCTGGCCGGCGCGGGGGCGTATCCGCGGAGCGGCTCGGCGACGGCGGTGCTGTCGTGCGGGCATGCCTTCGACGTGGTGAGCGCACCGGCGATCTTCGGACGGCGGATGCTGGACCGGCTCTGGCACGACGGGCCGGGCTCCGGTCCGGTGGCGGCGTTCCGGGGCCGGGTGCTGCTGTTCACCGCGCCCGGTACGGCGCAGCGGCTGCCCTCCCTGCTGGCCTGGGAGGAGTGGGGCTGGGCCATTCCGCCCCTGCTCTGCCACGGCAGAGGGGACGCCGTGACCGTCCCGGCGCTCACCAACGGTGACGGCCCCGCCCCGGGCGGTGCGCGGTGGCTGGTGGCCCCCGACTCCCGGAATCCGTGGCTGCCCGGCCCGGAGGTGGCGGTGTGGGCGGCCGTCCGGGCGGCCCGCGCGGCGGTGCGGATATCGATTTTTCCTCCCGCCGAACAGGATGCTAAGGTCTACGACGTCAGCAGGCGCCGCTAGCTCAGTTGGTTAGAGCAGCTGACTCTTAATCAGCGGGTCCGGGGTTCGAGTCCCTGGCGGCGCACCGACACCAGAGGGTCACGTTCTTGCGAACGTGACCCTCTGTCGTTGTCCGCTAGAGATCATGTTCAGCCCGCTCCCCCGCCCCCGCCCCCGCCCCCGGCGTGATCTTCACCGTCCACGCCCCGGACGGGGTCCGGTCCTCCACCTCCACCCGTACACCGTCGCCCGGCACCGTGAAGCTCTCCCCCAGGGCGACCGGCGCGTCGGCCAGGGGCGGGTACACGGAGTTCTCCCAGCAGGCCTCGGTGCGCGGGTGGGCGTCGACCACCTGGATCGGCCCGTCCCCGGACTGCGCCCCGCCGCGCACCCGGTACACCAGCACGCCCGGCCGGCAGGCCGCGCGGTCGTTCCCGGCCGGGCCGCGCGCCTCGAAGGCCAGGACGGACTCGGGACCGGTGCGCACGAGGGCCAGTTTCACGCCGTCGCCGAGCCCGAAGGCGGGGGCGCCCGAGGTGTCCGCGACGGTGGTGCCCGGACCCGCGGCCAGGGGTTCCAGGGTCAGCCGGGTGGGTCCGCGGCCCCGCACGCACACCACCTGGCGCGGCCCCAGCCAGCCCAGCTTCCACTTGTGCCAGGCGAAGAGGTCGGGGGCCAGCCCGAACTGGCTGCCCATCAGGTCCCAGTCCCCGACGTAGGTGTCCCAGTCCCCCTTGCCGTCCACCGGGCGGTGGTACAGGTCCGGCAGGTCGAAGACGTGCCCGGTCTCGTGCGCCAGCACCAGCCGGTCCGGCGGATGCTGCTCGAAGACGGTGACCACCCGCCGGACGTCCGTGCCGTCGACGCGCAGCGGCGTGTTCAGGTTGACCACCTTCGTCGCGTCCGAGTCCACGCCGGGCGCGTCCGGGTCGGCGACGAAGTACACGACGTCGTAGCGCGAGAAGTCCACCGCAGGGTCGGCCACGGCGAACGCGTCGCGCAGGTAGGCGGCCCGGCGTTCCGGGTCCCAGTCCCGCCTCATGGCGTACGACGTCGACGGCTGCGGCATGCGCAGCCAGCGCCGGAGCGGATGCGGATGCAGGGTGAACCGGCCGTAGGAGGCGCGTTCGTAGAACCGGCTGGTGGCCGGGAAGTGGTCGGCGGTCAGTTCGGCTGGCGTGGTGCCGGGGGTGGAGTCCGGGAAGGACAGGAACACCAGGACCGCCTGGAGCGGGCGGGAGGGGCGGGTGTAGGCGGCGTTCCAGGTGTCCACGCCCTCCGAGTGGTGCGCGTCGCTCCTCTTCAGGGCGCACGGCGCCGCGGTGAACGGCTCGGCGACCGAGGGGCCGCCGAGGATCGAGGTCGCGGCGAGCGCCGACATGGTGGTGCACACGGCGGCGGTGCTGCGCAGCCGGGGCCGGGCGCCGGCCCGGCCGAGCCTCGCAACGGCCGCACGGGAAAGCCGCTTGAGGGGCAGCTGACGCGGCACGGGAACCTCCGGGTGCGATTCACGGGACACCGCACCCAGCTTGTGCATGTTTGTCGCGTCGCGCCCTGTTTGCCTGCACCAGAAGGGTGAGGGCCGAAGAAGTGCCACGAATGGCCGACACCCCGAATCACTCACGGAACGTCACAACCGGTCAGAGGGCCTGAGAACCCGCGCACGGACGGGCAGAAACGATCTGTCGGAGCCGTCGGGCGATCCGGGAGACTGGACAGCGACTGGAAGGCCCCTGGGCCAGCCTCTATGATCGGCACACTTTCCTGCGCGGACAGCGATCGAGTGCACTGCGGGAGCGAGCGGTGAGCGGAACGTCCGAAGGGCCGACGCCCGCGGCAGACCTCGACCGGTCAGCCGTCACAGAGAGTGACAATTCGGCGCCTCCCCGTGCGGGGGCCCGCGCCGGGGCCGGCAGCCGCGCTCCCGACCCCCCGCCGCACTCCTACCGCTCCGTCTTCGCGACCGCTCCGCTCGCGATGGCGGTCGTCGACGGCGAAGGCCTGGTCGCCGACGCCAACGCCGCCTTCTGCGCCCTCCTCGGCACCGATCCGGCCGCGCTGCCCGGGCGGGTCGCCGCCGACCTGGTGGACCTGGACTCCGACACCCGTATCCGGCACGCCTACCGCGAGGTCCTGCAGGGCCGGCAGACCAGGCTGCGCTGCACCCGCCCGCTGAAGCACCCCGACGGCCACTCGCTGTGGGTCCAGGTCACGGTCGCTCCCCTCGCGGACACCCCGCCCGACGCCGAGCCGGGCGCCCGGCCGGCCGTCCTGCTGTCGGTCGCCGACATCAGCGCCCGCCGCGAACTCCAGGCCCGGCTCAGGCACTTGCAGATGCACGACCCGGTGACCCGGCTGCCCAACCGCACCCTGTTCTTCGAGCGCCTGTCCGCGGCGCTGGAGGCGGAGTCGTACGAGCAGAGCGGCACCGGGCGGATCGGGCTGTGCTATCTGGACCTGGACGGCTTCAAGGCGGTCAACGACACCCTCGGCCACCGCGTCGGCGACCGTCTGCTGGCCGCCGTCGCCGACCGGCTGACCCGGGTGGCCGACGAGGCCGGCCACGCCCGCTCGGGCACGCCCTTGGTGGCGCGGCTCGGCGGTGACGAGTTCGCGCTCCTCGTGGAGGACTCCACGGGGACGGAACAGCTCGCCGAACTCGCCGAGTCGGCGCTGGAGGCCATCCAGGAACCCTTCGATCTCGCGGGCCGGCGGCTGTCGTTGTCCGCCTCGATCGGCGTCGTCGAACGCCACGCGGCCGGCACCACCGCGACCGGCCTGATGCAGGCCGCCGACACGACCCTGTACTGGGCGAAGGCCGACGGAAAGGCCCGCTGGACCCTGTTCGACCCGGAGCGCAACGCGCACCGCATGACCCGGCAGGCCCTGTCGTCCACGCTCCGCCATGCCATCGACCGGGGCGAGTTCGTGCTGGAGTACCAGCCGCTGGTGGCGATGGAGGACGGGCGGCTGCGCGGTGTCGAGGCCCTGGTGCGCTGGAACCACCCGCAGTTCGGGATGTTGACGCCGAATCGGTTCATCGGACTGGCCGAGGAGGACGGCTCGATCGTCCCGCTCGGCCGCTGGGCCCTGGCGACCGCCTGCCGCCAGGCCCGCCGCTGGCAGCTCGACCACCCCGACGAGCCGCCGATCTTCGTGAGCGTCAACGTGGCCGTCCGCCAGGTGTGGGACTCCGACCTGGTGGCGGACGTGGCGGAGGTCCTGGCGGAGACGGGCCTGCCTGCGCACCTGCTGCAACTGGAGCTCACCGAGTCGGCGGTGATGGGCTCGGCCGGCCGCCCGCTGCAGGCCCTGAAGGCCCTCAGCGACATGGGCGTCGGCATCGCCATCGACGACTTCGGCACCGGCTACTCGAACCTGGCCTACCTCAGCCGCCTGCCGGTGTCCGGCCTGAAACTGGACGGTTCCTTCGTGCGCGGCTTCCAGTACGAGGAGTCGGGCGACGCGAGCGCCACCCCGCCGAACCCGGCCGACGAGGTCATCGTCGAGGCGATGGTCCAACTGGCCCACCGCCTGGGCCTCACGGTCACCGCCGAGTGCGTGGAGACCTCCGCCCAGGCGACCCGGCTGCGGCGGATCGGGTGCGACACCGGCCAGGGGTGGCTGTACTCCCGTCCGGTGCCGCCGGATCGTATCTCCGAGCTGCTGGGCGGCACCCAGGCCTACGCGGTGGGCAACCCGTAGGCGTCCGCGATGAGTTCGTAGGACCGCAGCCGCAGCTCACCTCGGTGCGCGTGCGAGGTGAGCATCAACTCGTCGGCCCCGGTGCGCTTGTGCAGCTCGTCGAGCCCGGTCCGCACCTCGTCGGCCGTTCCGTGCACGATGTTTCCGGCCCAGGAGGCGACGAACTCCTCCTCCATCGGGCTGAACTCGTGCGCCTCGGCCTCCTCCGGGCTGGGGAAGAGCCCGGGCCGCCCGGTGCGCAGGCGCACCATGTTCAGCGCCGTGGCACGCACCTGCCGGCGTGCCTCCTTCTCGTCGTCCGCGGCCAGGGCGGAGACCCCGATGAGGGCGTACGGCTCGTCGAGCACCGCGGACGGCCGGAAGGTCTCCCGGTACAGGTCCAGGGCCGGAATGGTGTTGTGCGCCGAGAAGTGGTGCGCGAAGGCGAACGGCAGCCCGAGCAGACCGGCGAGCCGGGCGCTGAACCCGGACGACCCGAGGAGCCAGACCGGCGGCCGGTGCGGTGACTGGACACCGCCCGGGGAGGTCGCCTGCACCGGGCCCGGTACGGCGTGGATCCTGCGGTACGGGTGCCCGTCGGGGAAGTCGTCGTCGAGGAACCGGGTGAGCTCGGCGAGCTGCTGGGGGAAGTCGTCGGCGCCCTCGTTCAGCGTGTCCGTCCGCCGCAGCGCCGCCGCGGTGGCGCCGTCGGTGCCCGGCGCCCGCCCGAGCCCCAGGTCGATCCGCCCCGGCGCCATGGCCTCCAGCGTCCCGAACTGCTCGGCGATGACCAGGGGTGCGTGGTTGGGCAGCATCACGCCGCCCGACCCGAGCCGGATCCGCTCGGTGTGCGCGGCCAGGTGCGCCAGGATCACCGCCGGCGAGGAGGAGGCCACCCCCGGCATCGAGTGGTGCTCGGCCACCCAGTACCGGTGGAACCCCCGCGACTCCGCGAGCCGCGCCAGCTCCACACTGGTCCGCAGCGCGTCGGTGGCGGTGCTCCCCGCACCGACGGTCACCAGATCCAGCACGGAGAGGGGAACGGGGGCGGTCCCCTGCACGGTTCCCCGGATCTCGTCTGCCGACACGGTGGGTGCCTCCTGTTACTCGGCGGTGGCCTGCGAGAGCCTTAACAGGAGGGAGTCTCCGCTTATTCCCGGGGGCTCCGCGCGGCCTGGTGCCCGCCGGGCGCTCAGACCTGCACGATCGGCTCCCGGGTGAACAACGCCCCCAGCTCCGGCGCGTTGACCCGCCGGTCGGCCAGCCGCAGCCCCTCCCACACCGTCACCTGGTTGGCCGTGAGCACCGGCTTGCCCAGGGTCTTCTCGAGCAGCGGGACGTGAGCCGCGGTGTGCAGCGCGGTGTCCGGCAGCACCACCGCCTCCGCCCCGGAGACGTCCGCCGCCCGGGCCAGCTCCAGCGTCTCCGCCTCGCCCCACCCCGCGACCTCCCGCGCCGTCACGGCCCCGGCGGCGCGCACCCCGGCCACCTCGACGCCCCCGGCCCGCAGAAAGTCCGAGAACAACCCCGCCACCTCGTCCGGATACGGCGCCGCGACGGCCACCCGCCGCACCCCCAGCTCCCGCACCGCGTGCACGAAGGCGAAGGACGTCGAGGAGGCCGGCAGGCCCGCCATCCGGGCCAGCGCGCGCACCTGCTCGTGGGCACCCTCCCAGCCCGAGACGAAGCTGCCGCTGGTGGACGCCCACACGACCGCCTCCGCGCCCGACAGCCGCAGTCCCTCCACCCCCCGTGCGAGCCGCTCGGGCGAGCCCATCTCCCGCAGCGCGTCCAGCCGGTGACTGTCCTCCCCGGTCTCGGTGTGGACCAGGTCCACCCGGATGTCACTGCCGAGGAGCTGCTCGATGCGCGGATAGTCGTCCTCGGCGAAGTGACCCGGGTAGAGGATTCCGAGTGCGGTCATGTCCTGCCCTCCTGCGGTTCTTCCGGCAAGCGGTACGAGTACCCCGCAGGGGCGGGGTACCGCCGCGGGCGCGTGAAAACGGTGGCGCATAAGTGTCTTGCGTCTGGGTAGCCGCGCCGCCATGGCTCCACCACTCGGGTACGACGATCACACAAGCGGATACGAACGCAGACACACCCGCCGTTCGGTGCTCGCGGGCCTCGCGGCGGCCGGTGCGCTGGGCGCGGCGGGCTGCACGCGCGTGGCCACCGCGGCCGGCACCAACGGCGGCGAACTGCTCGACCGGCTCCGCGGCCAGGGCGTCGTACGCCTCGGCATCGCGGGCGAGATCCCCTTCGGGTACATAGACAAGAACGGGCAGCTCACCGGCGAGGCGCCGGAATTGGCCCGGGTGATCTTCAAGCGGCTCGGGGTGGACCGGGTGCAGCCGGTGCCGACGGAGTTCGGTTCGCTCATCCCCGGCCTGAACTCCCAGCAGTTCGACGTCGTGGCCGCCGGGATGTACGTCAACGCCGAGCGCTGCAAGCAGGTGATCTTCGCGGATCCCGACTACCAGATGCTCGACTCCTTCATTGTCCGCAAGGGCAACCCGAAAGGCCTGCACAACTACAAGGACTGCGTGGAGAAGAAGGCGAAGTTCGCCACCGGGACCGGATACGCCGAGATCCAGTACGCCGTGGACGCGGGGTACAAGCAGAGTGACATCCTGATCGTCCCGGACCAGGTGGCGGGACTGAACGCGGTGGAGGCCGGACGCGTCGACGTGTTCGCCGGAACCGCCCTCACCACCCGCGAGGTGGTGAAGAAATCGGCCAAGGCCGAGGCGACCGAACCCTTCGCGCCGCTCGTCGACGGCAAACCGCACGTGGACGGCGGCGCTTTCGCGTTCCGGCCGACCGAGACCCGGCTCCGGGACGCCTTCAACGTCGAGCTGCGCAAGCTGAAAAAGAGCGGGGAGCTGTTCCGCATCCTGCGGCCCTTCGGCTTCACCAAGGCGGAGATGACCGATCTCACCGCGAAGGAGCTGTGCGGCGAATGACCACAGGGCTCTGGAAACTCGTACTCGAGGGAGTCTGGACCACGGTCCAGCTCCTGGTGTTCAGCGCGCTGCTGGCCGCCGTCGTCTCCTTCGTCGCGGGCGTCGCGCGCACCCACCGGCTGTGGATCGTCCGGTTCGTCGCCGGTCTGTACACCGAGGTGTTCCGCGGCACCTCGGCGCTGGTGATGATCTTCTGGGTGTTCTTCGTGCTGCCGATCGCCTTCGGCTGGCAGCTGGTGCCCATGTGGGCCGGCACCCTGGCACTCGGGCTCACCTACGGGGCGTACGGCGCGGAGATCGTGCGCGGTGCGCTGAAGGCCGTCGACCCGGCACAGCTGGAGGGCGGGATCGCGCTCAGCTTCACGCCGTGGCAGCGGCTGCGGCTGATCCTGCTGCCGCAGGCCGTGCCCGAGACGATCCCGTCGTTCTGCAACCTGCTGATCGAGCTGCTCAAGGGGACCGCGCTGGTCTCCGTCATGGGCATGGGCGATCTGACCTTCAGCGCCAACCTGGTGCGGCTGGCGCTCCAGCAGAGCGCGGAGATCTACACGTACGTCCTGCTGATCTACTTCGCGATCGCCTTCGTGCTCACCCGGCTCATGCGGGCCCTGGAGAAGCGGCTGCGGGCCGGGATCGGCAAGGACGTCGGGACGGAGAAGAAGGCGCGTCAGCTCAAGCGCGCGCAGACGACCGGCGTGGGTGCCGCCAGTGGAGGTGCCGCATGAAGTGGGACTGGAGCGCCGTGAGCGGCTTCATGCCGCAGTTCTGGGAAGGCCTGCGGGTCACGCTGCAGGCGCTGGCCCTCGGCTCGCTGATCTCGTTCGCGCTGGGTCTGGTGTGGGCGCTGCTCATGCGGGCGCCGACCCGGTGGGTGCGCTGGCCGGTGGGGGTCGTCACCGAGTTCGTCCGCAACACGCCGCTGCTGGTGCAGCTGTTCTTCCTCTTCTACGTGCTGCCCGAGTGGGGCCTGACCTTCTCGGCACTGGCCACCGGCGTCTTCGCGATCGGCCTGCACTACTCGACCTACACGATGCAGGTCTACCGGGCCGGCATCGAGGCGGTGCCCGTCGGCCAGTGGGAGGCCGCGACGGCACTGAACCTGCCCCGCCGGCGGACCTGGACCGCGGTGATCCTGCCGCAGGCGATCCGCCGCGTCGTCCCCGCCCTCGGCAACTACGTGATCTCGATGCTCAAGGACACGCCGATGCTGATGGTGATCACCGTGCTGGAGATGCTCGGGCA
Source organism: Streptomyces sp. NPDC001544 (assembly GCF_042894285.1). Lineage (NCBI taxonomy): Bacteria > Bacillati > Actinomycetota > Actinomycetes > Kitasatosporales > Streptomycetaceae > Streptomyces > Streptomyces sp. NPDC001544. The sequence continues at coordinate 51,660 of NZ_JBIAVN010000016.1, forward strand.
GGCGCGGCTCTACTCCCAGCAGCACTTCCAGTTCACCGAGCCCCTCACCGTGATCGGTGTGGCCTTCATCCTCGTCTCCTATCTGGCCTCCCTTCTTCTGCGAACCCTGGAGCGACGCCTTGTCCGCTGACACCCCTCTGACGAAAGAACCGGAGTCCGGCACCCGTGCCAACCCGCCCGCCGGCGGGGGCGAGCTGATCAGGCTCGAAGGGATCACCAAGCGGTTCAGGACGAACACCGTGCTCGACGAGCTGGACTTCTCCGTCGACGCCGGCAAGCACGTCACCCTGATCGGCCCGTCCGGATCCGGCAAGACCACGATCCTGCGGCTGCTGATGACCCTGACCAGGCCGGACGAGGGCACGATCACCGTCGACGGGGAGCAGCTCTTCCCGGCGTCCGAGAAGCAGGTGCGGGAGATCCGCAAGAAGATCGGGATGGTGTTCCAGCAGTTCAACCTGTTCCCGAACATGACCGTGCTGCGCAACATCACCGAGGCCCCGGTGACCGTGCTCGGCATGTCCAAGGACGAGGCGGAGGCACGGGCCAGGGAGCTGCTGGAGCTGGTGGGCCTGGCCGACAAGCGGGACGCCCGGCCGACGCAGCTCTCCGGCGGCCAGCAGCAGCGGGTCGCGATCGCCCGGGCGCTGGCGATGCGGCCCAAGGTGCTGCTGCTGGACGAGGTGACCTCCGCGCTCGACCCGGAGCTGGTCGCGGGTGTGCTCGACGTACTCAGGGACATCGCGCACTCCACCGACATCACGATGCTCTGCGTGACCCACGAGATGGGCTTCGCACGGGACATCTCCGACCAGGTGCTGATGTTCGACGGCGGACGGATCATCGAGTCCGGGCCGCCGGAGAGGATCTTCGGCGACCCGGAGCGGGACCGGACCCGGGAATTTCTCAGCGCGGTCCTCTGACTACGGGAAGTGAACACGCCATCACCCGAGGTCCCGACGTCGTGACATGACTGCGGCATATGCCAATGAGCCTGCGCCGCAGTTGGGAGGCCACGCGCGGGCCACTTTCTCGGCAACAACCGCTCCCCCTGCGGCTCTTGCCGGTTATCGTGAGAGGGATCCGCCGTCCGGATCGCGGCCCACAGAGCGAGCGCAGGGGGAACACCGTGGCGCTGAAGCACGAGCCGACCGCCCCGTACCACTCCGCCCAGGACGCCCTGCGCGTCCTGGAGACCGTGGCACGCCACACCACCGGGGTGACCGACACCGAACTGGCCCGCCACACCCGTCTGGGACCCGAACGCCTGACCGCCCTGCTGCGCATGCTGCGCCGCGAGGGGTACGTGGAGCAGGTCGCCGACGGGGCGTACGTCACCGGGGCGGCCTTCACCCGCCTCTCCTCGGCCCACGACCGCGAGGGTGCGCTGCGCGAGAAGCTGCAGCACACCCTCGACCGGCTGCGCGACTCGGTCGGCGCGGCCGTCTACATGAGCCGGTACCTGGACGGAGAGGTCAAGGTCACCCAGTACGCGGACAGCCCGGCCACGCCCGCGGTCAACGAGTGGGTCGACTTCCGCTACTCCGCCCACGCCACCGCCGTCGGCAAGAGCCTGCTCACCCAGCTCGACCACAACGCCCGGCGCGACCACCTCTCCCGCCACAAGATGGCCCGCCTCACCTCGCGCACCATCACCAGCGACAAGCTGCTGCTGTCCCGTCTGGAGTCCCAGCCGCCGACGGTGCCCGTCCTGGACCTCCAGGAGTACGCGGTCGGCACGGTCTGCGCGGCGGTCCCGATCACGGCGGGCGCCTCGGTCGGCTGCCTCGCGCTGTCGCTCCCGGTCGAGCACGCCCACCGGCTGCGCCAGGCCGCGGACGCCCTCAACCGGAACGCGGCGCCGGTGCTGCTGTCGCTGGCGATCTAGCACGGGCCCACCTGGTCACGAGCACCCCTCGGGACCGGGTAGTATTTTCTTCGTCGCCGACCGCGGAAAGCGGAAGGCGGGAGTCATGCGCCGCTAGCTCAGTTGGTTAGAGCAGCTGACTCTTAATCAGCGGGTCCGGGGTTCGAGTCCCTGGCGGCGCACGATGACGATGGCGACCCATGTCCGCAAAAAGCGCGGACCCGGGTCGCCATCGTCGTGTCTGCGCGGCTTCGCCGCGCGTTGTGGGGGCTCCGCCACCCACACCCCCTGGCCCGACGCGGCCGGAGCCTCCAGCTCACCGGTTCAGCAGCTCCTCCCGCCCCCGCTCCCGGTACTGCTCGACCAGCCCCGCGACGTCGTCCTCCGTCAGCCTCCGGTACGCGCTCTCCCCGGGTGGCCGCCACCACACCGGATCGCCGCACCGGAAGCCCTCCCGTCTGAGCCCCGCCCGCCGGATCTTGTTGGTGGCGGTCACCGGCATCCGCTCCACCACCCGCACGAACCGGGGCGCCATCTTGGTGCCCAGGTCGGGCTGGGCGAGCAGGAACCCGGCGAAGGCCAGGGGGTCGAAGTGCCCCGCCAGGGTCGCCATCACCTGGTCGCCGGCCACCGGGTCCGGCACCGCGTACACGGCGACGGCGCGCGCCCCCTCGTACCGGGCGAGGATGTTCTCGATCACCGCGGCGGCCAGGTTCTCACTGTCGACGCGGAGGCGGTCGTCGGCCCGGCCGGCGAAGTAGAGGTAGCCGTCGGTGTCCCGGTAGAAGAGGTCGCCGGTCCAGTAGCAGCCGTCCCTGCGCCGCTCGGCCTCCGCCTCCGGGTTGCGCCAGTAGCCCTCGAAGGGGTTCGGGGCCCGGTTGACCAGCTCGCCTATGGCCCTGTCCCCGTTCAGCAGCCGTCCGGCGTCGTCGAAGGCGGCCGTCGGGCACTCCTCGCAGGTGTCCGGGTCGAGGACGACCAGGCCCGGTGCCGCCCGCCCCACCGCGCCGGACGGTGTGCCCGGCGACCACTGGATCGCCGCCCCGCCCTCCGAGGAGCCGTACCCCTCCACCAGCCGCACCCCGAACCGCCGCTCGAAGGCCGCCGCGTCCACCGCCCCGGCCTCCGTGCCGAAGCCGAGCCGCAGCGGGTTGTCCCGGTCGTCGGGACGCGGCTCGGTGGCCAGGAGGTACTGCACCGCCCGGCCGACGTAGGTGAAGTACGTCGCCCGGTAGCGGCGCACGTCCGCCAGGAAGCCTGAAGCCGAGAACCGCCGTCTGAGCGCCACCCCGGCTCCCGCGGCCAGGGCGGGCGCCCAGTCGGCGATCACCGCGTTGCCGTGGAACATCGGCATGCAGATGTAGTGCACGTCGTCCGGGCGTACCGCGAACTGTCCGGCGAGGGATTCCCCGGCGGCGGCCAGCCGGCCCTGGGAGCAGATCGCGGCCTTGGGGGCGCCGGTGGAGCCGGAGGTGAAGTAGAGGAGCAGCCGGTGGGCGGGGGTGGCGCGGGACGGGTCGGGTACGGCGCCGGCGTACGGGGCGAGCAGGGCGTCGTACTCCGGGGTGCCGGTGACCAGGAGGCGTACCCCGGGCAGGTCGAGCCCGGCGAGGAGCGGCAGGTGGGCGCGCTCGGTGACCAGGACCGGGCACTCGGTGTGCAGGATGTCGCGGGCCAGCTCGGGGCCCCGGCGGGTGGGGTTGATCCCGGCGACCGCCGCGCCGGCCAGGGCGGCCGCGGCGAGCCACAGCGGGAACTCCGGGGTGTTGTCGAGCAGCACCCCGACGTGCGGTTCGGCGTGCGGCGGCAGCAGGTCGGCCAGGAGGGCCGCGCGGGCCGCCGCCCCGGCCGCGACCGCGTGATGGGTCAGCACCTGCTCCTCGCACCACAGCCCCGGCCGGTGGTCGCCCCACCGCGCGGCGATCAGCTCGGCGACCGTTTGCTGCCTGAGGTCCATGACCAGCAAGGTAGTTGACGAACTGTCAGGTGGGGAGGGCTACGGCGTCAGTCCCGCGTCCCCGCCGCCCAGAACACCGTGTCACCGGACTTGATCACAACGTTTCCGTCGGTCTGGAACACAAGGACCGCCCCCTGGTGGCCATCGGTCAGCGATGCCCAGATCGCTTGCCCCTGGCTGTTGTAGACGACCAGGTTGCCGTCCGACTGGAAGCGGGCGGAGTTGCCGTCGCCCTGGGTCAGCGAAGCCCAGCGCGCCTTGCCGTCCTGGTCGTAGATCACCAGGTTGCCGTCCTTCTGCATGACCAGAGTCCTGGCCCCGGCCCCCACCGACTCTCCTGCGGCCAGTTCGAACGTGGCCTGTACGGTCTTGAGCGCCCCGCCCGCCGGCTGCGGCTCGGGGGCCGGGGCAGACTCCGTGCTGCCGGCGGTCGCGGTGCCACCGGCGGTCGCGGGGCTACTGGCGGTCGCCGAGGCGGCGGAGCGGGACGATCCCCCGTGCTTGGACGGGGACGGCTCGGACGCGGAACGGTGCGTACCGAAGGGGACGGCGGCCACCACGGCCGCCACGGCCGCGGCCGCGGCGACGGCCGTGGTCAGCAGCCAGGCGGCCCGACGGCGCCTGCCGGGCTCGGCTGGGGCGGCTGCCCCCGGCAGCGGTTCCTGACCGGCGGGAAGCGTTTCGCAGTTGTGGGCCAGGTCGACCACGGTGCGTGCGGCGTGCTCGGCCTCGGTGACACTTCCGGCGAGGGCCGTGGGGCATTCCTGGGGCCAGGACCCGATCCGGCCGCCGGTCTCCGCCAGCCATCCGCTCAGCCGGTCCGCGGTCGGGCGCTCGGCGGGGTCCTTCGCCAGGCACGCGCTCAGCAGCGGCACCAGCGAAGGGTCGACGCCCGCGAGGTCGGGTTCCTCGTGGACCACTCGGTACAGCAGCGAGGCCGCGGAGACGTCCTCCCCCGCACGCGCGAAGGGGCTGCGCCCGGTCGCGGCGTACACCAGCAGGGCGGCCAGCGAGAACATGTCCGCGGGTGCTGCGGCGACGCCGCCGACAGCCTGGTCCGGTGCGAGGAATCCGGGGGAGCCCACGGAGACACCGACCCGGGTGTGCCTGCTGTCGTCGGCGGCCCGTGCGACACCGAAGTCGATCAACCGTGGACGGTCGCGTGCCAGCAGGACGTTCCCGGGCTTGATGTCCCGGTGTGCGAGGCCGGCCTGGTGCACGGCCCGCACGGCGCCGCACAGTTCGGCGGCGAGCGAGAGCAACGCGGGCCGCGGCAGCGGTCCATGGGCCGAGACCCAGTCGGCGAGCGACGGCGCGGGCACGTACTCGGTGGCCAGCCACTGCGGGCGCTGACCCGGGGCACTGTAGTCCACGACGGTCACGGTCCACGGGGAACGGACGCGGTCGCTGTTACGTATCTCGCGGGCGAACCGCTCCTCGAATCCCGGGTCGGAACTGAGATCGTCGCGGATCGTCTTCAGCGCGAGCAGCCGACCGGAAGCCGTACGGGACAAGAACACCTGCCCCATGCCGCCCACGCCGAGCCGGCCGAGTATCGGATAGCCGCCAATGGACGTCGGGACCGAAGGCTCAAGGTTGTTCATGACGACTTTTCCCCGGGAGTGTGCATCAGCGCCCGAACCGTGCGCTGGACGTCGACTGCATATTGCCGAACCTGGCTGTCCTCTGTCGTTCAGCAGCTGAGTGGCCCCACGGAAATGTGGCGCGGGCCCAGCTTCTCGGCTCTCGCTTCTGCCCGTGAAGGCAGGGAGACCGTACAGCTCAGGCCGGTCGCACAGTCCGGACGGTGGGGACCCTAGCATGAGCGGGCGCTGAGGTTTTATCTTTGCCTTTCCCTACTTCTTCTTCCTGTACGCCGGGGCACAGAAGGCCGCTGTTATGGCCGCTATTTACCCGGTTCCTGGCACTCTTGGGGAAACCCAGGGTCCAGTTGCGCCCGTCCGGATCACTATTGTTCTCGCCCGAAACGCTTTCCCACGGTTCAAAAAAGCGAATGGTGCAGCTTCATGGCTCCTACCCTGTGCAGGCCGGCGCTCTGGTTACCCGAGAACACGATCAGCCTGGAAGAAACGCTGAAGCTGTGCCGCACACTGCACGGCAGTCACGAGAAACTCAGCACGGTTCTCAGGATGATCGGGAACACCGGAGTGCAGAAGCGGCACATCGTCCAGCCGATCGATGCCACACTCCGGCACCCCGGGGTGACATCGTCTTCACCCTGCTGTCCGACGAGGAGTTGATGCGGCAGGCACAGGCCGACTTCTCCGCGACGTTCGAAGAGCTGCTCCGGTACATACCGTTCCGGCGTGGCGTCGGTACACCACGTGTGGCTCTCGAGGACGTCACGGTCGGCGACAAGATGATCAAGTCCGGGGACGTCGTGCACGTTTCCTACATGGCGGCGAACCGGGACCCCGAGAAGTTCCCGGATCCCGATGACATACAGCCGGACCGCCCCAAGGTCCCTCACATGGCGTTCGGATGGGGAACGCATCGCTGCCCCGCCGAGCCGCTGGCACGCCTGGAGATCGAGACCGCCCTGAAGGCTCTCCTCGCGAGGTTTCCCGGCCTGAAACTGGCTGTGCCCCCGCATGAGATCGAGTGGCAGAGGGAGAACGTCAACAGGCTGCCGTTGCGTCTTCCCGTCGCCTGGTAGGCCCGCACGCCGGCGTGCCGGAATGCTCGCAGGAAAGGAAAGGTTCCGCACTCGTGCAGCTAGGGTTGGGCCTGCCCCATTACAGCCGCGACGCCACACCGGCCAGGCTCGTCGCCTTCGCCCAGCGCGCCGAAACACTGGGATACGGCTCGCTGTGGGCACTCGAGCGCCTGCTCCGCCCCCTCGAGCCACACAGTCTCCCGCGGAAAGGCACGTACCCGACGTCGCCTGACGCCCACATTTTCGACCCGATCGAGACGCTGACCTACATCGCGGCCCACACGCGCGCCATTCGTCTCGGCACCAGCGCGGTCGACGTCCTGTTCCACATTCCCGTGGTCCTCGCCCGGCGGCTGTCGACGCTGGACCATTTCAGTGGCGGACGGCTCCTCGCCGGCCTGGGACAGGGGTGGTCCGCCGACGACTTCGAAGCCGCATGCGTCCCGGTGCGGAGTCGTGGCGACGATCTCGCCGGGTTCATCGAAGCACTACAGGCCGACTGGGGCCCCGATCCGGTGAGTTCTCAAGGACACTGTCACCGCACACCCGCGGTGGAGGTCGGCCCGAAGCCGCTGCAACGGGGCGGGATACCGATCCTCGTCTCAGTCGTGCCCCGGTCGGACGCCCTCGTCGAGCGGGCCGGCCGCATGGGGCTCGGTCTGCATCCCGTGATCCATGACTGGAAGACCCTGGAACACCAGCTCGTACTCTTCCGGGAAGCGGCTCCCGTCGGTGGCCGGCCCGGCCCCGTCGTCGTCCGGGTGACCGCCCCCGTCACCGAAGCCCCCCTCGCCGACGCCGGGCGCGGGCCGTTGTCCGGATCCGTGGGCCAGGTAGCAGCAGACCTGCACCGCGCCGCCGAACTCGGCGTCGACCACGTCGTGTGGGACCTCACCGCTGCCCGCGTCCCCTACGAAGTCCAGCTCCGCCTCCTGGAGCCGCTGATCGCCGCCAGGCCCGAGTGATCACTCGCCGTCGGGCCCGGCCTGCTCGGACGAGAGTCCGCGACGCCCCAGGGCGGAGGACGCGACGGGACCCCGCTTCCTGTCCGTCCCTTCCGCCGGCCCCCCTGCCGTCCAGGCCTCCCAGAGCAGGGTCCTGATCGCCTCCTCCGACTCCTCGGGGTCATCGAGTTCGGTCTCCTCGCCCGGGACTGCCGCTCGTTCGTCCATGTCCGTCTCTCCGTCGGTCTGTTCCTCTCCGGGCATGAGCCGCGGTTCAGGGAGCGGGGTGCCTGCCGGTCCGTGACGTGACGATCAGTCCGGGGGGCCGCGCCCGCGGACCGGCGGCCACGGAGGCGACCGGCAGGAACCGGTGCGCCGTACGCGAGCCGGCCGTCATCCGCTCCAGGTCGGCCAGCGTGCTCTCGTCCAGCCACGTGGCTCCGTCCTCGCCGGTGTCACCGGGCCGGTCCCCGGCCGGCTCCGGCGGGAACAGTTCGCGCAGCAGCACGAGGGGCTGCCGCCCGTCGATCACCCGCAGCACCTTGAACCGCGTGCCGGGCAGGAAGATCAGCTGCTCCGGGGCGTGCGGGGCGACCGCCGCGGTACGTCGTGCGGTCAGCGACCACACGACGAAGCCGGGTCCGCCCGCACGCAGCGCGGCCGCCGATGCCGAGGCCGCCCAGAAGCCCTGCTCCGTGACGTACCGGTTCTCGCGGTACCACTCCGTCACCGGTCCGGCCGTGCTGGTGCGTACGATCGCCGGACCGCGGTAGGAGGCCAGCCGGCGCAGCCCCGAGGCGAGGCACCGGGCGAGGGACAGGTGCCCGCCGGCCGTTCCCCCGGACAACGCCTCGTCGAGTCTCTCCCACTCCTCGGCCAGATACAGGTGGACGGCCGCCAGGTCGGCGAGGACGTTGACACGGTCGTGACGGATGCCGCCCGCAGGACCCGGGGGCTGGGTCGGCGCCCGTGCCGCGTCGGCCATCGCCTCGCGGTACCGGTCTCCGTACGTGCGCCACAACCGGAGGCGGTCCAAGGCGATGCCCCGTCCACCCGTCGGGACGATCCGCGCGGCGGCGTCCGGTACGGGCTGCACCCGGTATCCGGCACCGCCAGGCGTCCAAAGCGGTGCGGCCACCGAGCACACGTCCCGTTCGCGGCCAGGGGGCGAGTCAAGGATGCTCATCGCGTTCTCCCGGGAGTTCTCGGGTAACCGGTGCGCACCCCGGAAGGCCACCGTCCCCGCAGGGGCACCCGCTGGAAGGACCGTGCCGGATGGCACCGCCGATGACTCTAGGAGCGGCCTCGCGCTTCGTGGCGGGCCGCTGAGCGAAAGCGGCACGGAAGGACCGCGGGTCTTCCCGTCTGTACCGACACCTCCGGCTGCCGAGCGGACCGGGTGGGCGGAGCGGGCACGACCAGCGTGAGTGCCTGCTCGGACAACGCCGGTCGTCGGGGTACCGGCAGTACCTCCCTCCGTGTGCACGACCGGCTTACAGTGCGGAGATGGCTATGAAGGAGCTACGCGCCGAGATCCGGGAGTTTCTGAGCTCGCGTCGCGCCCGCATCGCACCCGAGCAGTCAGGCCTGACCGCCTACGGCGGCAACCGTCGGGTCAAGGGTCTGCGCCGCGAAGAAGTAGCGCTACTGGCAGGGGTGTCGGTCGACTACTACGTGCGCATGGAACGCGGCAGCCTCGCTGGTACTTCCGACGGCGTGCTCGAGGCGTTGGCCTCCGCCCTGCAACTCGACGAGGCGGAGCGCGAGCACCTGTTCCACCTCGCGCGCCGATCCGGCGCGCCCAGCGGCACACGCCGGCGGAGTCCTGCCGTGACGGTGCGCTCGACGCTGCGGCAGGTGCTCGACGCGATCTCCGATGCGCCGGCCCTGATCGGTAACGGCCGTTGTGACGTGCTCGCCATGAACCGACTCGCTCGCGCGCTGTATTCACCGATGCCGGTCGACTCGCGGCGGCCCGCGAACACGGCGCGGTTCGTCTATCTGAACCCCGAGGCGGCCCAGGCGTTCTTTGTCGACTACGACCGAATCGCCGGCACCATGGCCGCGAAGCTCCGCATGGAAGCCGGCCGCAATCCACGCGACGGGGAGCTGACCGCCCTGGTCGGCGAACTGTCGACGTGCAGTGAGCTGTTCCGGCAGCGGTGGGCATCCCAGGACGTGCGGCTGCACCGGTCCGGCCGCAAGCGTCTGCGCCATCCGATCGTGGGCCAGCTCGACTTGGACGTCGAGCCCCTCGAACTGGCCGCCGAACCCGGCCTGTACCTGAACGTCTACACCGCCGCCGCGGGCACACCGACCGCTGACGGTCTGGCGCTACTGGCGTCGTGGGCGGCCACCCGACAGACGATGGCCGCCGAGATCTAGGCACTGACGGATGGGGGGTTCGTGACGACGTCGTCGCGGTCCGTCGGCCGCCGGCAAAGGCTCGCGCCGACGCCAGACCCCGCGACGCCGGGGTGATCCAAACGACAGGGCCTGGGTGTGCTGTGCGGACAGCACACCTAGGGGGTGCCCGTTGCGGTCGTCGCGATACCGCCGTCCACCGGGATGATGGTGCCCGTCAGGTAGGACCCGGCCCGGCCGGCGAGAAACACGGCGATACCCGCCATGTCGTCGTCGCGGCCGAGCCGGCGCAGAGGGGCCGCCGCCGCGATCGTGTCGCCGACGGCATCGAGCGTGGGCCCCGTCATCTGCGACGGGAACACTCCCGGTGCTACCGCGTTCACCGTGACGTGCTGCGGGCCCAGCTCCCGGGCAAGCACTCTGGTGAGTTGATGGAGTGCCGCCTTGCTGCTGGCGTACGAGTAGTTGGGTGCCTGGGCGACGTGAATGCCCCCGGCGATACTGCCGATGTTGATGATCCGCGCGGGATCGTCGGCGGTGCCGGCCCTGCGAAGTGCGGGCAGCAGCGCCTGCACCAGCCAGAACGGCGACTTGAGGTTGAGGTCGATCACTGCGTCCCAGGCCTCGTCCGGGAACGTCTCCAGCGGCTCGCGCCACATCGCTCCCGCGTTGTTGACGAGGATGTCCAGGCGTTCCGAGTCGCCCTTGACGAGATCGGCGAGGCGCTGGCACTCGTCGTGCCTGGACAGGTCGGCGGGGATTGCCCGAACGTCGCCGAATTCGGACAGCAGACGCTGTGCCTCCGCGCACGTGTCCGCACTGCGTGAGCTGATGACGACGTGGGCGCCCGCCTGAAGAAGGCCGCGGGCCATCATCAACCCGATACCTCTGGTGCCGCCGGTGACAAGTGCGTACTTCCCCCTCAGCTCGAAAAGGTCTGCGTGAGTGGTGGAATGGTTGTCCGCCATGGGTCTTCGTCTCTTCTGTGGTGGAAGCATGTGCTGCCACGGTCGCGCGCCCGGGTGCAGCTGAATCGGACTGACGGGGGGCGCCTGGGGCGGCTTCCCGGGCGGCCGCCTTGCGCGTCTCCGCCTCGAACAGGTTGGCAGGCGACCGGGCCGTCCGGGGAGACCCTGGTGATCCGGGTACTGCGAGAGCCCCCCTTGCCCGGTGCGCCGGCCGTGCGAGAACATCCAGCCCCGACCGGCGACCGGGCCGTCCGGGCGGCCCCCCCCTGCCGCAACGCCGCCGTGCGTCACCGGCCGTCGCCCGCGGCGGCCTGCCCGGCGGGCGGCGCCACCAGCGTGGTGAGCGTCAGTGGCGCTGCCAGGGGGGCGTGGCCGTCGTCCCTCGAAGGCTTCCGCGAAACCGGCGTTGACGGTCGAGTACAGGATGCTGTGGACCCTGTCGACGCGCCGCTCGGCGACGGACCGGTCATGCCTGACGCCGGGCCGGCAGGTCTCGGCGCCGATGAGGGTCAGCGCCATCGGGCCGCCCACGGCCTCGCGGTTCCCGCGGTTCCCGCGGTGGTGCTCGGCGGCGAGCAGGGCCAGTTTCCCTGCGTACCCGTACAGGTCGCGGAGGCTCTGCGCGCTCGGCCTGGTCCCCCCGGGGCCGAAGGTGAGCGCCAGCGGATCGAGCCTGTACGCCTCCTCCGGCGCGCCGTCGTCCGCCACGATCACCACCGTGCCTGGGCGGGCGGGGTGACCCTGCGGACAGGAGCCGGGACGGCAGGAGCGGGACGCGTGGGCGCGGGAGGTGCCGGAGGCGCGGGGACGGCCAGGAGGCCGCCCAGCACGGTCTCCAGGCCGTCCGCCAGCTTGCCGGACCTGTCGACCGGCAGCATTCCGTAGAGGCCGCCGGGGACCGCCACGCGGACGGTTCCGTGCGGGCCCCTGATGACCGCCGTGACGTCGAACCGGTAGATCCGGTACTTGCGCTGGCCCTCCTTGTTGCGCTCGTCGGTGCCGCCGATCGCCGCGGTCCGGCCCGTGCTTTCGAGCCAGCTTCTGAGCACCGCCGGCATGCGGTCGAACATCTGCTGATCGTCCACCTTGCCGCCCAGCTCGGGGCCCAGCACGAACGTCCAGCCGCTCTCCTCCTCGTTCTCGTGCTTGGGCTCCTCCTCGGTCTGCACATAGGTGCGCTGTTTGATGAGCGTCCCCTCGGGGGGGCCGAGGATTTCGGCGCGGTCGAGGTCGAGACCGACGACCGCGGTCTCGGAGCCGACCGGGAGCTTGTAGCTGTGCCGGAGCAGTTCCACGATGTGCGGCCGCAGCATGGTCGCGGCGGCGTAGTGGCTATAGCGCAGTCCCGCCCGGGTCGTGAAGTCCAGGCCGTCGATGTGCGGCGGCCGCTGCACATCGAGCGTGGGCACGGTCCGCTGGCGTACCGCGGTCATGCCGGCCCAGCGCTCGATCGACGCGGCGGCGGGCACGGCCCACGGGTGGAGGTTCGCCAGCAGCGCCTTGGGCGGCGCGGTGGGGCGCGCGTACGGCGGCAGCTCGGGCTTGTCCTTGGGCTTCCTGGGCTTCCTGGGCTCCTTCGGCGTGCCCGGAGGCGGCTTCCGCAGCCGGTTGCGCGGCGCCGGCGGCGGCGTCGCCCAGCTGACCTCGGTCTCGCGGTGCTTGGTGAGGTCGACGGGTTCCGGGCGCGCGTCGGTCTCGACCGTGAGGTGCCGGGGCACGAGCAGCCGTACGCTGCCGCCCTTCACCAGCGGGCTGTTCCCCTTCGTGCCGTCCCCCGCGTCGTACCAGGTGAAGATGCGCCGGCGGCGGACCGGCTTCCCGGCGAACAGGCGGACGATGCCGTGCGCGCCGCGCGCCGGGGCGCTGATGACCTCGGGCAGCTCCGTGACCACCCCCATCTCGACCCGGAAGGTGATGCCGTGCTCGAACTCCTCCGAGGTGTCACGGGGGTTGGCGCGGTAGATCCTGACGGTCTTCTCGACCTCGCCGTCCTTCACCTTGCGGGAGGCCCGGTACTCGCCTCCGCCTTCCAGGCCGCCGTGCACCTCGTGGTTCCCGGCGCGGGCGCGGAGGTCGAGGCCACCGCCGTACTCCGAGCCGGAGCCGGCGGTGTCGGAGTGCTCCTCCTGGTACTCCCCGCGCAGGGTGAGCTTGATGTCGTCGCGGGGACGCCGGCCGTGCGGCGCGGCGAGCTCGGCCGCCGTGACCCTCACCCACAGGTAACGCGCGGAGCCGAAGGGGCCGGACAGCGGAATCCAGCGTGAGACGCCCTGGTGGGTGAGCGCGTGCCACTCGGTCTGCAGCGCCCCTGAGGAGAAGGCGGAACGCAGTATCCGGGCCACGAGGTTGGGACGGCCGCCGGTGGCCCCGGCCTTCTCGGTGGTGATCACTCCGCGGGCGCGCAACCGGTCGGTGATCGTCTGGAGGACCTGGTGGGCGGGCAGCACCTCGGGATGTCCGACGCCCGAGATCAGATCGGGCGACAGGTAGGTCCGGGTCGGCGGCTTGCCTGCTGCCTGCCTGGTCCTGCCCGCGGCCTGCCCGGACGCCTCGGCGGACTGCTCCGGCTGCTTCCCGGCCGGCACGGCCCCCTCGGCGGAGAGTTCCGTGCTGCCCGACCCGGCCGCGGCGGGCTCCTCCGGCGGAGGTGTGACCACGATCGCCGGGACCGGCGGCGGCATGATGTCGGAGAGCCGTCGTTCGGGGACGAGCAGGTCCAGGGCGTCGTCCGCGCTGAGGTACCGGGTCTGCTCGCTGAGCGCCCCGTTGCGCCAGCGCAGGTACGTCACCTCGAAGACCGGGACGGTGCGGAGCGTGTGCACGTTCCCGCTGTACGTGGCACGGGTGATGTCGATCCGGCCGTTGCTCACGCTCTCCTCGCCGCCCCGGCTCCTGGCGGCCTCCGCGAACGCGAGCGCCGTCACCCGCCCGCCGGGCCCGGAGCCGTGCTCACCCGCCGCGTCCGAGCCGAGCCTGAACTGCGGGCCGAGGGTGCCGGCGAGGCCGAGGCTCCATCCGTCGCTGTGCTCCCGTTCGTGGTTCGACACGGCCTGGAGGTAGTGCTCGACCTCGACGTCGGGACTGGCTCCGAGGTCGGCGCGGAGGTAGGAGGTCAGCCGCACGCGCAGCGCCTGCTTGTGACGGCCGTCCTTCTGCAGTTCCGTCTCGAGGCCCAGGCTGTGCGTGAGCTCGTCGAAGTGGGAGGCGAGCCGGCCCGGGTGGGCGAGGTCGCGGATCTCTTCGGGCCACAACGCGGGATCGTCGAGCCAGGACTCGGGGAGGCCGTTCTCCTCGGCGTACATGTCCGCGGCCAGCCGGGCCAGTTCGGGGAGCATGTGGAAGGCGGGGTAGATGCCGTGCGTGCCGCTGCTGAAGTCCAGCGGTCCGCTGCCCTGGTGCGTGGGCAGGACGGTCGACCGGTCGAAGCCGACGCGGACCGTGCCGTGCGCCTCGGCCTGCGTCAGGGTGACGGGCCGGGTGGGAGCGTGCTCGTCGGGGACGACGATCCGCGCCACGGCCTTCTCGCGACCGCTGAGGTACGAGGGTTTCTTGGCATCGGAAGTGACCGTCCACCGCACGGTCAGCTCGTAACGGTGCTCGTCGGCCCTCGTGTTCGTCTCGGTACGGCGGTAGCCCTTGGCGAGGCCGCTGAACTTCTCCTTCTTCCCCTTGGACCGGGTGATCAGCCCGCGGACCAGACCGAGCGAGAGCCGCACCGGCGGGGTCGTGATGTGCAGCGCGCCGAGGTCGAACTCGTGCTCCGGGAGCGCGAGTCGGGCGGCGCCGCCGAAGGCGAAGCGGCGTCTGATCCCCCTGCCGCGCTCACCGGCCTGAGCCGTGCCGGTGACGGCCCGGGCGTTGACCTTGATCGGGTAGTTCTCGCCGGTGGCCTTGGGGTCGTCGGCACGGACCGGGTCCGCCATCGGGTTGGGGCCCTCGATACGGGCGCCCCACCGGGCCTGGGCCGAGACCTTGTAGCGGTGTCCGCCGACCTCGATGGTGCGGTGGATGCCGAGAAACGCCTGAGCCGGGTCGGCCTCGAGGGCGGCGCGGCCGTAGAACATCGCCAGATCGCGGTCGGCCCCGGCCCAGTCGCTGCGCGCCGCCGCAACCTTGCCGACGGCCTTCGCATGGTGCTGCGCGATGGCGTCCCGCAGGTCCTGCTGGAGCGTCTCGGTGCCCGGGAGGGCGATCGGCATCGAGAAGCCCATCCCGCGCCGCGAGGCCAGCGCGAGCGGCTCTCGCGGGTGCGGCTGCGGCAGCTTGCCGACCCGGTCCAGCAGGGGGAACCGGAACGGCGACCGGGTGGTCGGCGTCTTCTTCCGCTTGGGCGGGGCGGGCTGTGCGAAGACGGTGTGCCGTGGCGCGTCGCTGCCGCCGGAGACGGGCCGCAGGTCGGCGGTCCAGTCGGAGCCGACGGTCCGGGCGGCGAAGTGCGCCGCCTCCCGCTTGGGCACGCTGATCTCGGACTCCGTGACGATGTCGACCGGCTGCACCTTGTGGGTGGCGGACTCGACGGTCGCCACGAGCCGCATGCCGGCCCGGTAACGGGACTGGTGGCCGAAGATGTTGAGCACCGTGTGGCTCATGTGGCCGCTCTGGAGGGCGTGGCCGGCGGTGCGGTCGCTGATGAACATGGCGTTGGCGGCCGGCGCGAGGCCCTTCGCCTCGAACCCGTGCCCGTGGGAGCCGCCTTCGTGCGCGGAGCCTTCCCCGCCGCCCTCGCCGTGCGAGCCGCCGACGGCGCTCCCGGGAGGCAACGCGTCCACGCCGCCGCTGATGCCCGCGGTGTTGTAGCCGGCGCCGAGGCCGGCCACCGACGCTCCGGCACTGGCCGCCGTGGTGGTGGTGCCCGCGCCGATGTCGTCGCGGGTGCCGACGTTCGTGTCACCGACGTACTGCAGGCTGTCGAACGTGCGGTGCAGGCGCAGGTGGCCGCGGAACGTCCTGCCCAGCGGGCTGCTGACCTCGATGGGGTTCGAACTGTCCCCGCCGGACCACCACGGGTAGCGGTTACGGGCGGTGGGCTCGGTCAGAAAGCCCTCCTTCCCGTCCATCTTGGCCGCGTCCATGATCTTCTTCACGGACGCGGGGGGCAGCCCGGCGGCGATCATGTTCTGGTGCAGCCCGGCGATGACCGGCGTCAGATCGACCGCGTTGAGCAGTTCCCGGGCCTCGGACGGCGACTTGCGCGGCTTGCCGGGACGCGGCGCGGCGGGCGCCGCCAGGTCGGGACGGGGCTCGTCCGCGCCGGTGTACGGCGTGGGGATGTCGAGGTGGATGCGCTCGGGCACGGTCACCCGGCGGCGGGGCGGGGTGGCCTCTTCGCCGTTGACGAAGACCCGCATCTCCAGCCCGGACAGGAAACGCCTGAAGTCGTTGATGAAGGGCTTGCGGCCGGAGAGCACGACCCGCTGCCAGGCGCTTTCCCGGCTCTTCGAGGACCCGACCACGAACTGCGGCGCCGCCACCGCCGCCGCGGACGCCGCGGCGCCCGCGCCCAGGCTGAGGGCGGTGAACAGGATGGTGTCCGCGCCGTACCGGGTCTCGTGGCCGCTCTTGCCCCCGGTCGCCGTCGATCCGAAGCCGACCGGGTATTCCTTCACGTCCTTCTTCGGCAGGACCAGCGGCGTCAGGCCGCTCGGCACGGGACGCAACCACACCAACCGGCCCGCGACGACGACCATGCGCCCGGCCGCGAGCAGGTCGTCCCACTCCTTCGGCGTGCCGGCGAGCAGCAGGTCGCGGATCGCGCCGCGGATGCCCGCACGCAGTTCGGCGTCCCGGTCGGTCGCGGGCAGGAGGAGGCGCTGACTGACCCGGCCCGCCCACAGGGTGGCGTCCTGCGGTGTGAACTCCACCTCCCCGATCGAGTCCGGGACGACGGTCTGGCCCAGCGCGCCGTGCGAGATGTACCAGGGGAACTCGTCGGCAGGCGGCGGCTGTTCTCCTTCCGGAGGGGTGACGGTGATCACGGGGACCGCCGGTGCCTGCGGTTGGGACGCCGACCGAACCGCCACCGGCTCAGGTACCGCCGGAGTGGACACCGACGGCCGCGGCGCGGCGGTGTCCACGGTCCCGCTTTCCGCGGCGGCCCGAGGCTGGAGGTCCTCGGCCGCCGGGGCCGCCGTCGCCGCGCCGATGGGCTGCTCGTCCGGATGTACGGGGCCTTGCTCCGGCGCTCCGGGCGTCCTCGGGAACCGCCCGGTGCTGATCTCCAGCGGACGGCGCTCCCCGGCCTCCAGGCCGATGGCGTTCCGGTACTCCGGCGCGGGGAAGGCCGGTTGCCCCGCCGGTGCCCCGGTGACGGGTGTCTGCTCCTGGGGCAGGCGCCCCTCGGGCAGCGCGGAGACGAAGCCCGTGGGGCTGCCGT
The DNA here is from genome assembly GCF_042894285.1 of Streptomyces sp. NPDC001544. Classification (NCBI taxonomy): domain Bacteria; kingdom Bacillati; phylum Actinomycetota; class Actinomycetes; order Kitasatosporales; family Streptomycetaceae; genus Streptomyces; species Streptomyces sp. NPDC001544. Next base: position 68,810 of record NZ_JBIAVN010000016.1, read on the forward strand.
CGGGGCGCTCGTGGGTGTGCAGTCGGGCGGGCTCGTTCCGGGTGGCGGGGGTCACCGACACATCACCCGTGGGCAGATGCGCCGCGAGGCCGGTGGCCTGCTCGATGCGGCGTGCCACCGCCCGCACTTCCTCCTCCGCCGCGCCGGTCTTGCACGACGTCACCAGGATGTCCGTGGCATCCGCCGGGAGCCGGTCCCTCATGACGGCCAGCAGACCCTCGGTGTCGAAGTCGGCGGTCCGGCCCTTCTCCGCGGCACCCCGGAAGCCCTCGCCGGTGCCGTGCGAGCCCCACACGGCCACCTTCGCGCCGGGTGACAGGGGAAGCCTGCGCCGCGTGCTCACCAGCCGGCCGTCACCGTCCCGCCGCCATTGGACGTACTCCCGCATGCCGGGCACGTCGCGGTGTGCTTCCCGGCGCGCCGCGGCGTTGCTGTCGGTGAACGACGTCAGCCCCGCGTCCCGCCCGTCGCGGTCCTTGAGCTTCTCCACCTGCACCAGCGAACGCAGCAGATGCCGCTCCGGATCGGTGATGGCCCCGGCGGCCAGCATCCGCTCGGCGGACTCGCGGGTCATCCGGACCGGAACGGGGTGCGCGATCGGTACGTCCACCTCGGCTCGGGGGGCGTGGACCCCCATGGCGTGCGCGACGGTGTCGCGCTTGTGGCCGACCAGCCTCAGGTCGACGGTGAACTGCACCAGAGCCGACGGCCCTTCGAAGAACAGAACGGCGTCGTTTCCGGCGGCCCGCTGGCTGCTCTCGCCGGTCTCACCGCCGGCCGAGCGGTAGGGCGCGGGCTCGTAGTCGTGGTAGTAGTGCTCCCCGACGTTCATCCAGCCCGGCAGCGGCGCACCCTGTCCGCCGGTGGTGTGGGCGCTTCCCTGGGTGCCGGCCTCCCCGCCCTGGCTCTGCCGCATGGTTCCGCGGGCGCCGCCGGCCACCGCCTCGAATTCCGCCGCCTCACCCGCGCCGAGTACTTCGCCGCCGGTGAGGCGCGCGTGCACGGTGACGTCCAGGTCCTCGGTTCCGGGGAACCTCTTGACGAACGCCTTCGGCAGGGGCAGCCCGGTGGTGGCCAGCACGGGCAGCGCCGACTCCAGCCACTCCGTCGAGACTCCCTCACGGCTGACGTGCGCCCCCGCGGTGCCGGTGGTGCCGAAGTCCGGCGAGGCGCCCAGCTTCCGGGCCAGGTCGACGATGCCTGCCCGCACCAGCGGCGCTCCCCTGAAGCCGTTGGCCTGTGCCTCCCAGGGCAGCCGCGCCCCGGAGGCGCGCCACTGCGCCAGCGGGACCGGCGGTGCGACGGGGTCCCCCGGCGCGGGCAGGGCCCGCGGCGGGCGCAGTCCGGCGAGCGCCCGCAGGTCCGACTCGGGGATCCGGAACCGCAGGTAGCGGTCGTCCTCGGCCGGGGAGCCGTCTTCCGCGGCGGGGGGCGCCGTCAACTCCACCGAGACGATCGGCTCCGCGTCCTCCGGCAGCCCCCCGCGGTACAGTTCCAGCCGCGCGGACACCGGTATGCGGAGCCGGACCATCCCGTCCTTGCCGGGAATCCTGGTCGTCACGCCGGTCACGAGGGCCCGGCGCACCGTGTCGGCGAGGGACCGCCGGCCGGACGTCCCGATGAGGGGTACTCCGGCGACGGTGCCGGAGTTCTCCGAGACGGCGCCGACGGCGATCAGGGGGACGTCGAGGCCCGGCCCCCGGTCCTCCGCCTCGGTGGACGAGCGGTCGAGCACGGCCGTGGTCGCGTAGCCGATCTGGCGCTTTCGCGTGGGACGGCTGTCGAAGGTGCCGTCCCGCCGGTCCAGCACCAGTTGTGCCCAGTAGGCGTCCCGGCCCTTGCTCTGCCGGAACAGCTCCACGCCCGCACCGCCGTCGTCCAGGCCGGCCAGCAGCCCCGCGGCACCGTCGAGCAGTGCCGCGAGGCGCACGGTGTTGCGCCGCCCGTCGTCCAGCAGTCGTGCGGGCAGCAGGTCCTCGGTGAACTTCTCGCCGAGGGTTTCCAGCAGCTTGCCCCTCAGCGCGGGCAGCAGCCGTCCGAAGCCGGGCAGCTTCTCCACCACGCCGAGCCCCAGCGGCGGGCCGGCCGCCAGCACGAGCCCGGCGGCGGAGTCGGCCGGCACGGGCCCGGCCGGCGTGCTCTGCGCCGCGGTCGCGGCAGAGGCGTCGCTTTCCTTCACCGCCCCGGTCGGCGCCACGGTGGACGGCAGGGGAGCGGCCGTGCGCCCCGCCGTGTCCCCGGTCTTCGCCGCGGCGGCGGCCTCGGGTTCCGACGGAGCGACGCCCCGCGCCCGCAGGCGCTCGTCGACCTGCGGGCCGAGGCCCAACTCCCGCGCGTGCTCCTCGGTCACCAGCGCGGCGACCGCCCGGGACAGCAACCGGCCATCGGTGCGCAGCTGTCCGGAACCCATGCCCACCTTCGCCTCGGCGGCCATCAGGACCTCCAGATCGCCCTGGACGAGCACCAGCCGCTCGTCGGCGTCTGTGAAGCCGATCCGGTCGACCGCCCCGAGTGAGGCGAGCGAGTCCTGGGAGGACTTGCCGAGACCGTAGCCGGGGACCAGGCCGCCCAGCACGAACGAGTCGCCGGAGGGGCTTCCGGCTCCGCCGCTCATCAGCGAGAGCATCATCGACCTGATCGCGCCCTGGACTCCGACGGCCTGGTGTCCTCCGGTGATCCACCGCTCGGTGGGCGGCCCGTCGACCACTTCCACCACCGTGGGGTTGAGCACATGGAAGCGCGTGCCGACGGCTCCGGTCAGCGTGCCCAGCCTGCGCTGGTAGCGCAGGTCGTCGACCACCCAGGCGCCGTTCGTCCCACGAGCCAGAGCGACCGGGAGCGAGTCCGGGCTGAAGTCCTCCTCGATCCACAGCGCGGGATCCAGGGCCGGCACCGCGAACGCCTCGTCGCCGCCCGCGGCTTCGGCCAGCAACTGCTGCGCCAGCTCGCCGATCTCCGCGCCGTCGCCCACGATCTCCAGGGCGAGCCACTCCTTCAGCGCCCGCTTGCCGGGAGCGGGGGCCGCCCACGCCGGGTCGTGCATCTGCGCGATACCGCTGAGCTCCGGGACCGGTGTCGCGACGGTCCGGGCGGCGATGTGCGGCAGGTGCCGCTGGGCCCTGGAGAACGTGAGGGCGGTCGAGGTCGTCAGCCGTGCCGGCACCGCGTCCATGTGCAGCGGCCGCACGCCGTCCGCCGCGGCCGGGGCCGCGCCGGTACGGGCGATCGTCGTCACCGACGGTGTCTGCCTGCCCGGCCGGCCCGGCAGCAGCCGTCGCCGCCACGTCCTGGGGAGCCGGACGGAGGTGACCTCCACGTCGAAGGCCAGCGAGGTGTCGAACGCGCTCGTGGCGCCCGACCCGGTGGTCAGCCACCGGCCTCCCGTGTTCAGCCCCGCCTGGCCGGCGCGGATGCGGGACATGCCGAGCGCCGCGGCGAAGGTCAGGTACAGGTGCCCCGGGAGGGGCTTGACCGACACCGTTCCCAACAGCGAGACACCGTCCTGGCCGCTGCCGCCGCTGTGCACGCTCTGCGCCGACACAGCGCCCCTGCGGCTCTCGAAGTCCTCGATGTCTCCCCTGTACCGGGGCTCGGTGACCAGTCGGCCCCTGACGCGCACCAGGACGTACTCGTTCACGTTCCAGTCCTTGCGGCGCAGCCGCACCGGGATGCCCCGGCCGAGGAAATGACCCTTGCGCGCGCTCAGGCCGGAGGGCGACAGCGCGGTGGTCAGGGCCCGGTGGTTGCGGCGTTGCCGGACCAGCTCGGGGACCTGGTCCCAGCGGTCGGCGTGGTTGGCGTCGGCGAAGCCGGGCAGGATTCCGGCCAGCCGGGGATCGCTCGCGAACAGCTCCTCGATCCGCTGGATCAGCTGGAAGGTGTCCACTTTGGACAGCGCCACGCTCGCGCTCGTCGGCCCGAACGGCAGGAACCGCTCGTATCCCGGATCACGCAGGAAGAGCGGGACCGACGAGAGGTCGCCGGGCACCTTCACGCCCAGCGACAGCGCCTCGTCGGGACGCAGGCTCAGCCAGGCGGTCACGTCCTTGTACACCGGCCCGTCGCCACGCCCCGCCCGCATGGCGGTGGAGCGTGCGCCCGTGCCCTCCACCCAGATCCGCACCCGGGCCCGGTAGACGATCCGCTTGCCGGTGATCTGATTGCTGTACGAGGAGGTGGCAGCGGACGCCGAGTAGATCGTCCGGTTCGCCGCCGACGACGCTCCCGGCCGCAGGGCCAGTCGTACCCGGGGTCCGCCGGCAAGGAGCCCCAGGCCGACGGCCGGGCCGAGTCCGAGGTCGCCGCCGACGCCGCTGCTGGTGTCCACCGCCCGCTGCCGGCCGGACTGCCGGCCGGGGCGGGACATCATGTCGTCGATGGGGAAGACGGGGGCCATCCTGACGATGTCCGCACGCGCCCGGTAGGCGCCCAGCACGCTCTTGTCGGCGCTGACCAGGTCCTCGGAGTCGGTCCAGCCGTCGAAATAGGCGGGCAGGTCCTCCGTCAGACGGTCCGCGGTGCCGGCGCCGAACGCGGCGGACCTGCCGCGGGCTCCGGGCGCGGTGACCGCGGGGTGCGTCACCGACCGGATGACGTCGAAGAGTCCGCCACCGCCCTCGTACTGGCCGCCGGCGTCGGTCACCGCGAGCACGTCCAGCGACTCCGCGAGCCGCACGGCGCGCGCGAGGTCGACGGACAGCGGCTCCAGCGGGGCGTTCCAGGGCCGGACGGCGGCCGGGACGAGGTGGTTGACCGGCACCCGGGCGGTCACCGTGCCGCCGCTGTTCATGGTGCGGGCCGTGCCTGCCCCCGCTTTCTGCACCCGCAGCGTCAGGGTCACCTTGCGCGGGACGTCGACCGTGCCGCCCGTGCTGGCCCGCAGGTGCGTGTTCGTCACCGTCTCGTCGACGGTGACCTGCCGCGACGTCTGGCCGAACGCCAGGTTCGCCGCCGCGGTGCCGCCCGCGAGCAACCCCGGTACCGGTGTCGGCAGGAGGACGGTGGCGGCCCCCTTCAGCCCCCAGCCGTCCGTCGACCTCTGCGAGCGCGAGGTGGCCGACACGGTGCCGTGCGCACCCGCCACTCCGGAGGTGTCCGCCTGGTCCTCCTCGGTCAGGACGATCAGCGGCCGGTTCTCGTCGTGGGCGCGGGCGAGGGAGACAGTCACGTCGTACCAGCCGTCCCCGCCGCGGACCTGGTACGGGATGCCCTCGCCGAGGTAGGCCTCGGTGCGTGCCTCCAGCTCGTCCACGATCGGTTGGGGGTCACCGCCGTCGGTCAGCGAGCGCACCTGGTCGGAGACCCACTGCAGCCTGGGCCCGTCCAGGCCGTACAGATGGACCGTCCCAGGGGCGTGCATCCGCTCCAGGTAGGGGTGCAGCCGGTAGCGGCCGCCGGCCGGCCGGGTGACGGGCGCGTCGGTGGCGGTGCCCTGGGGCGTCTCGGTCCGCTGCTGCGGGTGCGTGTCCCGGGCGTCCGTCCGGTCACCGGGCGCCTGGCGGGCCGGGGCGGGACGCGCGACGGCCCGGTCACCGGTCGCATCGAGAGCCGGGGCGGGACGCGGTGTCTGCGTCGGCCCGCTCTCTTCGGCCTGCCCTTCGTGGACGTCGGTTCCGTTGCGGGAACGGGCGTCGGGATAGGCCGCCTCGGCGTCGGGGGCGGCTATCGCCGGACCGATCCGACCGGCCGGGACGGCCGCAGGGGTGGTCGTGGCATCGGCGGGTGGCATCTGGAAGTGCCGCTCGGACTCCTGGGCTTCGGGCTGGCCGGCACCCTGCCTGAGCACGGTGCTCGTCTGCTGGATCGTGTGGTCCTCGGCCACACCCGGCGCACCCCCCGTCAGACCGGCTTCCCGTTCCACCGGCGCACCGGCGTAGCGCGTGTACCCGGTACCGGCGGGCCAGGCGTCGTCTGCGTCCGGCCCGCCGATCCGCAGCCACGAGTCCGCGGGTATCGATGCCGTGAGTCCATCGTCATCGACCGTGCCGTCGCCGTGCCGGAACACCTCGGTGCCGGCCAGCTGGGACGACGGCAGCTCGATCTCCCCGGGCAGGTACTCGTCGGTGACGGTGAGGTGAACCGGCTTGCCCAGGGCAGTGGTCACACCGTCGGCCCACTTGAACACGGCCGGAGGGATGTCCGCGCCGGGATACACGACCACGAGCGGTTTCTCCGGCGACCAGCCCAGCTGGGACATGAGCGCGGTGAACTCCGGAGCGCGCAGGGGACTGCTGCCTTCGAGGCCGAAGACGGCCGGCACACCCCGGGCACCCGGCACAGCCTTGACGACGAAGGCGTCGTCACGCCCGAAGCGTTCGCGTACGCCCGCGGCGTCCCACTCCTGCACCGATCCGCCGGCCTCATTGAGGAACGCCACGGCGTCCGGCTGCCGGGTCACGAAGATCCGCCCCAGCGACGCCAGCGGCTCCAGCTGCGGCACATCGTCCGGCACGGGCCAGCCGACGCTTCCATGGGCGCCCGGTTGCGCGCCCCGGCCACCGAACCAGGCCTTGACGGCGAAGGCGGCCAGGGCCTGCTCACGGTCGGCCCTCCGCCAGAAGATCGTGTCCAGCATCGCGCGCACGCGCGCCGTGTTCCTGGGCGTGTCCGGTTCGAACACGACGACGTCACCGGACTGCCGCACCCCGTCTGCGGGGTATCGCACCCGCTGCACCAACTCGGCGTGCGCGTCGATCGGGTCGTAGCCGGGCGGCTGCCAGGCGGGGTCGTCCGCCAGCCGCAGAGCGGCGTGCACCAGCCCGAGCGCGACCTTGACCCCGACCTGGATCTCGGCCTCGTCCAGTTGTCCGTCCTGCAGCCGGAACTCGACGTGGTCCGAGCCGACGCCCACGACGTTCTCGAAGTTGAGTGCGTCATAGTGCTCGGTGGGGAGCCAGTGGTCCGGAACCGCCCCGACGGGGGCGGTCCCCTCGGGCCCCTCGGACGCCTTCGGCGGCAGGGCCTGGGCGTAGGTCAGGCCACGGTGGGCCTGGGCACGCGGGTTCATCGCAAGCCTGCCCAACGCGCTCTGGTAGCCACGGAACAGATCGGTCAACGCGAGACGCTCTCGCGTGCCCGTGCCGAACTGGCGCGTACTCACGTGGACATGCGCCCCCGCAGCCGGAGTGATGATCCCACCGTGGTCACGGATGATGCGCGTCGCGGTCGCCAGGTCCTCCCACGTCCGCCGACTGTCGCGCAGCAACGGAGAGACCAGTTCGGCGCCGATCGATGCGTCGCCCTCCAGGACCCAGCCGTTCCTGGTCTCCTGATAGCCCCCTTCCTGTGTCTGCGCGGTGTGGTGACTCCCGAACTCCCGCTGCGTGGTGAGCCCGGCCGCACGGAGCCTGTCGGTGATCTCCTTGAGCGCCGAGAACCGCTGCCCGCGAGTGAAGTTCTCAGGGAAAGTGAATTCGATCTCGACACCGAACACCAGACCGCCGCGGTCCGGGTCGGCCAGACCGCCGGTGGCGTCCTCCAGCATGTACGGAACGGGCGACTCACCGCGCTCCAGCCGCGCCACCGCCTGATCGGTCGCCTCGTCGACCAGCCCAGGACCCGACGCGGGCGCGGCCCCCGTCAGAGACCACCACTCCCGCGCGTGATCCCGCACAACGGATGCCGGAATCCAGACCGTTGAGGCGCCGTCGGCGCCGAGGGCCGGCAGGTGTGCGGGCAGGCGATGGCGCACAACGTCGTACAGCGTCGCGTCGGCTTCCACGAGGGAGGGGTGCCCATGCGGGTGCGGCGCGGCGGCGTTCAGCGAAGGGTCGAGCGGAATACGGATCGCCGGGGCGTCGTCCTGCCCGTCCGGTACGAAATACATCCCCTCCCATCCCGCGACCAGCGTGTACGACGCGCTCGCGGCGCGCTGGAAAGCGGCAGTCTCCGTGTCCTTCTTGGCGACCCGGCCGATCCACCCGCTCCCCCCGTGCAGGAGCGCACCCGCCGGATGGACGAAGTGATCGTCGAACCGCACCCACCCCTTCGACGAGAGCGGTGTCTTCCAACCGGGGATCTTGATCCGGCCCCGGTCACTGACCTCGTACCTGAAGGGGACGCTACGAGACGATGACAGACGCACGTACGGGAACCACTGTTCCGGAGTGTCACCCGTACGTGCCGGAACGTCCTGCGCCGGAATCTCGGCGAGACCACCGCGACGTAGGTCCGACACAGTCACCGTACGACCGAGCGGCCACCCCAGCTCCAACGGATCCGCACCCGTGTCCGGCGATCCATGTGTTCCGAAGTCCTCCGACTCCAGGGGCCCTGCCGCCTCACCCTGGTCATCGAACTCCACCGGGCTCGGCGCCGGTTCCTCGCCATGAGCCCGGGAAGACTCCGGTGCGGCACCGGACGACGAGTACGGCCGCGGTTCCTCTGCCTCGGTCTCCGCAGAAAATGCCTTCGGTGCACCGTTCGCGGAGGATGAGGCGTTAGCCGTCCCGACGCCCGGCGGGGCTTCGGCGGCGGAGGTCACGGCCCGGACCGCGTCGAGCGCGTCCTGCGGCGGGGCCGTGGGCGCCTCGGTCGTCTCCAGCACCTCGTAGGGGTCGCCCTTGACGTCGGTCGCCGGCCGGGCCGACACGGGGACGAGGTCGGTCGGCGCGGCATACCTGACCTGCGGCCGGCTCGGGTCGTGGGCCAGCGGGGTGAGGTCCCGGGCCGAGGAGTCCGCCACCCGCACCACGACACGGCGCCACCCCGGCGCCACCTGCCCCAGCGCCGCCAGGGCCGCCTCCTCGTCCGGCCACACCTCCTGGAACCGGCGGGCCGTCAGCCCCGTCAGGTCCACCGCGGCAACCTGGTCCGGGACCGGGACGGCGTAGTACCCGGGACGGTTCACCGGAGGCAGCAGTGCCAGAGCCTCGGCCGTCATACCCGCGTGTACGGGGATCTGGCCGCTCAGCAGCTCGACAACATCCGGGGCGTGGTCATGCATCTGCTCGCGGATCCCGGAGTACTCACTGCTCCCGGGCTCAACCCCCGTCGCATCGTCCAGCAGTGCCGCCAGGTCCTCGTCCTGCGTCAGCAGCGGCGGTAGCACCGGCGTGCGGTCGGGTTCCATCGCCTGGTCGATCATCTCGCCGACCAGCCGCTTCAGTTGCTCGGTCCGCTCGTCGGGACGCAGGTCCTCCAGGCCGGAGTCCAGCAGCGGACGGTGGGAGTCCTCGCTGAACATGTACAAGGCGTGGACATGCGCCTCGTCCAGACGGTCCAGCGGAAGACCCTGACCGGCACCGCCCCAGGCACGGGTCGCGGCGTGCCGGGCCGTCCACTCCGCCGCAGAGACCGCCGACCGCCACTCCGGCGGAACCGGCGGAAGCTGCTCGGCGGCCGCCAGCAGACGCACCGCCTTCGCCAGACCGTCCCGCACCTTGAGGCTGCCCGCCGGGTGTCCGGAGGACCACCCCGGCGGATCCTCGGCGTAGTACCGCCAATGGGGCGGACGCAGACGGTCCGCCAGGTCCCCCGCGGGCAGCCCCTCACGGGGTGCGAACACCGTGTCCGCCAGACCGTACAGGTGCACCCCACCACCGGCCAGCGCAGCACGCAACGCGGCCTCGTTCCGGCTCATCCCCGACGCCCGCAGATCCGCCAGCAGGTTCACCAGCGGATACTCCTGGCTCAGGCCCCAGCCGGCCACACCCTTCACATACGCCGGGAACTGGTCACTGGGCAGCTTCAGCGACCGGTACATCTCGTAGAACCCCCGCGTACTGCGGATCGGTTCATCGCTGGTACGGATCCCGCGCTCCGACCGGAGCTCCGCCATTCCGGTCTCGTCCTCCGCCAGCGAGCTCCAGCTCTCCGGGTACCTCTTGTCCTCGGCGTGCTGGACGACCGCCAACAGCTCATCCAGCGAGACCGTCGGGTCCTTGGGATCGAACGGCAGCTCGTAGTCGGGGTCCGCGGCCAGCGCGGTCACCACCTGGTGCATCACCGTCCACACGGCCCTGCCCTGCAACAGCCGCTCACCCAGCGCCCGCTCGTACTCCTCCGCCATGTCGAACCAGAGCAGGTCGTCCCCGAAGCGGTAGCGCCCCGACTGACCGGCGAAGTACGGATCGGTCACGTTCCTGGGAGCCGGGAGCGCCGCGGCCCGCGGCCGGAACTTCACCAGTTTGGCTTCCGGCTCCGCACCCCAGCCCGGAAAGAAAGCCAGGAAGCGGTTGTCCGTCGTGTTGCCGACGGCCATGTTCCCGGCGAAGGCGACACGCTGGGGGGGGTGCTGGTCGACGGACAGCTGAGCCACCGGCACCGCACCGGGGCGCTCAGCGCCCACCGAGCACTCCCACTGCACCAACGGGGTGTCATCCGGTATCCCCGCCGCTGCCAGCCGCCGAGCCACCGCGCTGCCGAACTGTGAGCCGGGCACCGACTTTCCCCAGCCGAAACGGCCCACCACGAAGATGGCGTGCTTGGTGCCGTGCGCCGTGTCCAGCACGAACCGGGCCGGCCCGCCCGTCTGTCCCGCCGAGGCCAGCGGCCAGGCCTGGAGTGGGCCGAACTGCTTGGTCTCCGAGTCGTAGACCTTGATGCCCTTGGCGTCGGGGAAAGCCATGAGGTGCTCCCTGCGCCCAGCGAGGTCCCGCAGAGTGTGGCTCTCGAAACCGATCAGGACCCCCTGCTTCGTCCGGATCTGGCGGAACAGGATCTCGTTGTTCCAGGGGACCGGTGAGTGCGGATGCGGTTTCTCGGTCGCGATCACATGCGCGTACCACTGGCCTGTTCTCCCGGCCCTTCGGTAGCCGACGGGCTTGTCGACCGACAGGAGGAGCGCAGCAGGAGACTGGACCGAGCGTTTCCACGGAGCCAGCGAGAAGATCGCCGTCTTCCGCGGCGACAGGTGATTCCTCACCTCCACCAGCACCGGATGCAACCCGTCGGGCATCCGCTTGGCGAAGTCGTGCAACTGTTCCTCGGCGACCGCGAGATCCGACGTCCCTCGCTCGAACGGCGGTTTGCTCATCATCTGGCCCTGGCCCGCGCCGGGCTTCGCTCCGGCGGACAGGGGAGCGGGCACGAGTGACCAGTAGTACATCGGACCGCTGTCAGCCTCTTCAGCGGGAAGCAGGTCCAACGCCTCCTCGGCCATCGACGCATGACCCCGCATCTCGAGGAGCAGCGCCGGGCCCGCGGCACTGGCGAAGGCTTCGACCGCCGCCTTCACCTCGTCCGGGGGAGCGGCCCGGTCGAGCACGTCCCGGATGTTGCTGTCCCGCAGCATGACCAGCGGCCACGTCGTACGGTCGGCGGGATCCGCCAGCTCACCCACCCTGCGAATGTTCTTCCGCAGTTGATCGACGTTGAGCGAGGCGAAGAGCCGTGCATCAGGTCCGCCGGCGACCGTCAACGCCATGGAATGCGCCGGCTGCATCCGCTGGAGCGCCGACGGAACCGCCGGATTGCGCATCAGGTCCTGCCACGCCTCCCGGCGTTGCCGCCACAGCTCCTCCGCTTCGGAGCCGCTCGACGGCTGCTGGCCGAGCTTCTGTCCCAGGACTCTGATCGGGTCGGCCCACGTGCCCTTGCCCGCGACGTCCATGCCCAGCAGCGGCTTCGTCGCCTCCGCGTACATCTGCAGATGCGGCATGCGCAACAGCTCGCGGGCGAGTTGCCCGTCCTGCGCCGCCGTGCCCTTGCTCAACCGGTCCTGCGGATTCAGTACACCGTTGATCCATCCGTGGATGCGGGAGAGATCCGTCCGCCACGGATCGGGCTCCATCTGCTGGTCCCACACGCCGGCCCGGTGCGAGGCGTCCAGGAACCACTCCCACGGCAGCATGGCACCATCACGCTGCACCAGCCATCCCGCCACAGCGTCCCGGAACAGCAGCGGATCACTACTCGGGAAACCCATGTGCCGGTACACGTGCAGAAGCAGTTCCACGAAACGGAGCCGACCGATCTGCTGGGCCGTCAGCTCATCGAATCCACGGTAACCGCGATGCCGCACAGCCGCGTCCCACGCGGGCCCCCGCGACTGGGGCCCGGTCGGCATCGGCAGCTGGTGGTCCACCGCGTACGGCAGAGCCAGCCGCTCCAACACCCCCATCGACTGGGCGAGCGGCGGGGGGTCGGTAGCCGTCAACCAACCCTGGATCTCCTTGTCGACGTCGATCCCTGCCAGCGACGGCTTGTCCAGCAGCAGTCGGGTGAAGATCTCGAAGCGCGGAGTGCTGATGAACCGCATGCGGGCGTCGAGGATCAGGCAGCGAACGGCGAACTGCGCATGCCGGTGCATGTACGGGTCGGCGCCCAGTACCCGGGCGACCGCGTTGCCGTACGTGTCGGACAGGGCCAGCCAGCGGTCGCGGGCCCCGAGGAAGAAGGACGGGAACCTCAGGGGGAGGGCAGCCGGCGTGTTCGGCGGGGCCTGCCCGGTGCCGGTCGCCGGGCCCGCGACCGCCTGGCCGCTCTGCGCCGGGGTGGTCGCGGGGGCGGCCGTGGTACCGGCGGGTGGCGACTGGAGTTGCCACTCGGAGAGTCCGGTGACGAGGCCCCCGGCCGAGCCGTCGCGGATCGCGTCGTCCACGACGGAGGCGATCTTCGCGACCAACGACGCGTCGAGCGGCGGGACCGTCCCGGCGGCCTCCTCGCCGTGCGGCACCGTCCGCGTGAGGTCGTGCCCGGACACGGTGGTCTCCTGCGGCGCCGCTTGGGCGGCAGGCGCCTGCCCGGGCCCGGCGGCGCGGCCGGATGCGAGGTCCGCAGGCGTCGCAGTGATCGCGGACCCGTCGGGGTCGGCGGGGTCGGCGGGGTCGGCGGGGTCGGCGGCAGCATTTGCCGTCTCCGGTGTCCGGGACGCTGCCGTGGCACCCATGGGGCTGCCCGCCGGAAGTGAGGCGTTACCCACCTCGAAGTCCGGCTGGGCTTCGGCGGGACGAGCGGTCCCGATCGCGCCGAGTGCCTCTGCCACCGGGGCCACGGGCGTCTCGGTCGTCTCCAGTACCTCGTACGGATCACCGTTCGCGTCCGCGGCCGTCCTGAGCGGTCCGGGGACGGGGGCCTGGCCGAGGGAGACGCTGTGCCCGTCCTCCATCGACACGTCGGAGTCGTTCGCCTCCTCGGAGGAGGTCTCCATCGCGGAGCCGTCCGAATCCGACGCCATGTCGACGTCCGAAGCGCTGTCGGTGTCCGAACTCTCCGTCACCGACGCGGAGTCGGAATCGGTCTCGTCCCCGGCGTAGGGATCGGTATCGGTCGCCTCCTGGTACTCGTAGGGTCGGCCCTCCGCGTCGTACAGCACTCCCCGGACCTTGATGTCGAGGTCCGTCCGGTCCGGGAAGACCACCTGTCCCAGCCGCGGATCGGCCGCGCCGAACGCCGTACGCCGGGCCGAGGAGCCGTCCACCTTCACCAGGACCCGGTGGTGGCGCGGCCCCGGGTCGTTCTCCTCCAGTTCGGCGAGCACCACGGACAGGTCCGTCGAACCCGGCTGGAACGCCGGCAGGGACATCTTGTGGAGTGCGCCCTGCGGGGCCGCGCCCGGTACCCCCGAGGCCCAGTACCCGATGTACACCGGTCCGGTCGGGCCCACCGCCGGCAGCTTCGTCAGGGTCTCGTCCAGCATGGCCAGATGCGACGGGAGGTTCGCACGCACCGTTCCCGTCAGTCGCTCGCCCAGCGCCAGCAGTTCCGCACCGATCTGCCCGAACCGCTCGCCCTGAGGGTCGGTGGCCCTCGCCTCGGCCGCCAGTTCCCGGAAGTGCGCATCGGTCTGAAGGAGGTACGGGAAGTCGAGATCGCCCTGCATCGCGGCGTCGATCGAGTCGGCGATCGCCGCCGCCAGCGGGTCCTCGCCCACGGCCGGAGCGGTCAGGAACCGCGGGTCCAGCAGCAGGCGGTCCGGGGTGTGGCCCGCCAGGAAGAGCGCGGTGGTGTGGGCCGGCAGCAACCGGTCCAGCGGCGACCCCGAGTGGTGCCGCGCCCACTCGCGCAGGGCCGCGTGCCGGGCCTGCCAACTCCCCGCGCCGACGTGCTGGGACGCACCGTGGGGCACAGCCGGCACGCCGTGGGTTCCCGCCATGAGGTCGAGTGCCGAACGGAGCCCGTCGGGCACCGTGATGTCCCCGGTGATCCGGGGCGGCAGACCCGGGTACAGCTGGTGGTGCGGCGGCAGCCATGCCTGGCCGTGTCGGGCGGTCAGATCCTGTGCATCGCCCTTGAACGGCCGCAGGACGGAACGCGCCCAGTCATAGACGTCCGGCGCGTCACCGAGCGCGGCGTCCCTCAGTCGGTCGACGTCCACCCCTCGACCGTCCGCGGCCAGACCGTTGTCAAGGTAGTCGGCGAGGACCTCCATGAGGGTGGCGCCGGTGGACAGCCGCCAGGCGACCACCGCCTTGAGGAGCGGGAGGTGCCCGTCGGGGAAGTCGATGGCGTCGTACGCCTGGAAGAGCGGCTTTATGCTCCGGTAACCGCCCACGCGCACGGGCAGTCCGCGCCGGGCGACGAACGCCGACCGCTCGCCGTCGTCCGCCGCGATCCAGGACAGCTCGACCGGGTGAACCTGCCGGACCGCGTTGGTGATCGCGGCCATGAGGTCGGCCACCGAGGGCCGGCCACCGGGAATCCTGATCCGGTACTTGCCGGAGGCCGCCAGGGCGTCGGCGAACTCCCCCGCGAACCTCCGGACCTCGCGCTGCGCAGCCAGCGCGTCGGCGACGGCACGTTCGTGCAAGACCGCCGCCGACTGCCACGCCGGCTTCCGGAACAGGTCGCGCCACAATCCGGACCGGCTGGCGAACGGCAGCCGCGCCGCCTGATGTCGCGTCCCGGCGGCCTTCCCCGGCTGCCGGTCGAACGTCTCCCAACGGGCCTTCTCCCCCACCCGCCGGTCCTTCGGCTCCTCGACGAGGAAGACCCGTGTCTTCCGGTTCGGGGCCTTCGTCGTCACCGTTCCGCCGGACACGTTGAAAGCGGCGGTCCTGACCTCGTGGACATGCGCGTCGGCGATCTGCTGGGCCGCGGGCACGACTCCCTCGGCACCACGCGCCGCGTAACAGGAGAACACCAGCTGGGTGGTGCCGCGCCCGAGCCCGAGCCGTTCGATCAGCCGGGCTCCCCTCCTGGCGATCGGTGCTCCGCCGAGCTGCCTCACTCCTTGGGGGGTCAGAGCAGCGAACCTTCCTGTTTCGCCGTGCGAGGACCAGACGGTGAGGGCGGGCTTGCCGTCCGGCCGCAGACCGGGGGTGTAAGGAATCGGGAGGAGCTTGCGCGGTCGCCCTGCGAGTTCGTCCTTGTAGACCAGGGAGCCGTCACCCAGGTGGAGCAGATCCCGCATCTCCTCCCACCGTCCCGACCAGTCGTACCGGCTGAAACTGGCCTCCCCGAACTCGGTCCCGCGACGGTCCCGGACTTCCCGGGTGATGATCGGTTCCTTCCACTTCCGCTCTCCGGCGGGCTGTTCGGCCTCTTCGACCGTGACGAGCCGGTACTCGAGGCCGGTCGCCAGATCCCGGACGATCTCCTCGTCCGTGGTGGTGAACGTCGGGCGCCTGGGGTGGACCGCCTGGCCGTCGGGGTTCGCGGTGAACGGGCCGTACTCACGGGCCTCGAGCGGGCGGGCGAGCCTGTACAGCACCGGATGCCCGGAGGCGCGTCGGAGTTTCGCCGCAAGGTCCCTGGTGGCCGCCGGGAGGCTGGACGTGGTCTGGAACAGCCGGGCCTTGGTGAAGGTGCGTCCCGGGGCCGCGTACGCGTGCGCCCCGTGCAGCGGGCCGGGCTCGATCTCGGGCCAGTACAGCGGGCCCTCGGCCTCGGGCAGCAGCTCCACGGTGCCGGCTGCCATGTTCGCGAGCTGGGCCAGCTCCGCCATGAGGTCGTCGGTCGCCAGCGACCGCGCCAACTGCCGCAGTGCGGTGGGCGTCCGTTCATCGGGGTGGTCGACCAGGCCGCGCACCGCCGGCTCGCGCCGGAGGACGTGCGGGAGGGAGGACAGGGGCGCGCCCGCGGCCAGCGGCATCAGCCGGGACAGGATCCGTTCCTGAAGCAGCTGCCGGCCCGGTGCCGACCGCGCGGTGATCCGCTCGTCCAGGAACTCCGGTGCGTCACCCAGGAGATAGAGCGCCGCCGCACCGCCGGGCGCGATACGTTCGTACTGGCGGCGGTGCCTGCGCAGCCATGCGCGGAAGGCGTCCCTGCGGGCATCCGACGAGACCGCGGCGGAGAGCACCCCGTCCGTCGCAGCATTGACGAGGTCGTCGGGGGTGGGGCCGCCGGCGGTCTGCGGGGCCAGCAGGCCGGCGGCCAGTTCCGCGAACATGACCTCGTGCGGCAGCCGGCGCAGGGTTTCCCTGAGCGCCGTGTCCCCTGCCAGCGGACCGTCGGCGATCCTGGACATGGGGTCGAAGAGAAGCGGCACCAGGCCGTACAGCTGGGCGGCGTCGACCTCGACGGACGGCGCGGTCCGCACGTCCGGCTCCATCCACCGCGAGCCGTCGGTGTCGAACACTCCTGCCCGCTGGGCGGCTCCGAGGAGCTGCACCAGCGGCGGCGCGCCGTCCTGCGACAGCATCCAGCCGAAAACGGCGTCCCGGAAGTCCAGCGGGTCCGCTCGGGGGATGTTCAGCCTGTCGTGGACGCGCATCAGCGTTTCCGCCAGCCGGACCCGCTCGGCCTTCTCGGCCGCCCCTTCCCCGGTCACCGGATGGCCCAGCTCGGCCAGGCGGGACTCCAGGGCGGGGTCCCGGTCCACCGGTTCCACCCACTGGGGGTCGTCCGCCGCGAAGACCGGGGCGGCGAGGGCGAGGGCCTCCATCACCTCGGCCTGCGACGGCCCGCCCTTCTGGTTTCTGCTCAGCAGGCGGTCCATCGCCGCGGCGTGGTCGAACGTCTGCGGGTCCTGCGGGGCGAAGAAGTAACGGAGGTGGTCGGTGTGCCTGGCGGCCAGTGCGTCGACGAGCGCCCGCAGGGCGAACTGCGGCGTCACCACGTCGACCGACATGGCACGGCCGAGGGCGCGTTCGAAACGCAGCGCCGTGTCCAGCCACCGCACCCGGTCCTTGGTGTACACGCCGGGCAGCGTCGGCCTGATGCCGGAGGCACTCGACGGCACGGTGGCCGGCAGGCCGGTGCCGGCCGCCGCCGTCCCCGGCGTGCCGGTGGCGGTGGTTCCCGACGGTCCGGTCTCCTCGACCCGCCAGTGGAGCACCGGGCCCTGCCCGTCGTCCACCGTCTCGCTGGACCGGACGGTGTAGCCGGTGTTCCGGGCGAACGCGGCGGGCCGCGCGTCCGACTCCGGACCCAGGAACGACAGGTCGTGTGCCGACGGGTTGACCACCTCCACCAGCAGACGGGGCCCCGACACGGAGTTCGGCGCGGCGAGCCCGGCCAGTGCGGTGGCACCGTCCAGACTGGCGCGAGCGTACTTCGGGATCGTCAGACGGTCCGGGACCGACGGATACGCCAGGAACACCGGTCCCTGCACCCGGGGCAGCCGCTGCAGACCGTCGTCCAGCATCATCAGGTGGTCGGGAAGCTGCGCGTACAGCGGCTCGGCCAGTCTCTCCGCCAACTCGAGCAGCTCGTTCGCGAGCGGACGGAACCGCGGGTCCGCCGGATCGGTACGGGCCAGGTCGTCGGCGAGTTCCTGGAACGGCGGCTCGGCCCTGAGCAGCCGCGGGAGGTCGGGCACCGCGCTGCCCAGGGCCCCGGTCACGACGTCGCGTATCTCGGCGGTCAGCAGGGCCAGACCCTCGGCATCGCTCGGCGCGGCGCGGAACGCCGGGTTGAGCAGCCGCATGTCCGCCGGGCTGGCCGCGAGCAGGTAGAGCGGGATGAGATGCGGCGGCGCCAGCGCGTCCAGCGGGGAGCCGCCGTGGCGGTCGGTCCAGTCGCGCATCGCCGCGTAGCGTTCCGGGTCGGCGGAGCCGGGGCCGGTGCCGGACCGGGCGGCCAGCGCCGCCTCGACGATGTCCTCCGGAACCTCGACGCCTCCGGTGGCCTCGGCGGTGAAACCGGGGAAGTACACCTGCCACTGCGGAAGTTCCAGCGCCTCGCGCAGGTTCTCCGGGGCCGCGGCGAGCCGCCCCTCCACCAGCGCCCTGCGCGCCCAGTCGTACAGGCGTGCCCCGCCGCCCGCCAGAACGGTGTCGAACCCGGTGCCGTCGGGTGAGAACCCGGCGTCGTGGAAGTCCTTGAGCATCTCGGCGAGGCGGTACCGGCGGGTGGCCAGTCCCCAGCCGAGCACCGCTTCCGCGAAGGCCGGGACGCTGCCGTCGTGGATGTTCAGCGACTGGTAGGCCCTGAGCAGTCCGCTGACGCTCCGCAGCTCCCCGGAGCGGCCGAACAGGCCGAGTTCGTCGCGGTAGCGCTGCCGCAGGGCAGGGGTGCCGGCGAAGGTGAAGGTTCCGGGTTCGCGGCGCGCCGCGACAGCGGTGTCGAACGCTGTCATGAGGTCGATCAGCGGCGGTGTGAAACCGCCGGGGCCGGCGGGCGTCGCCGCCGCGGCGCCCGTCAGCGCCTCCTGGGCCTGCTGGACGACCTCGGCAAGTCGCGGATCGTGGGCCAGCAGTGCGCCGAGCCCCTCCTCGAAGCGGAGGGCGGCTTCGCCCCACGCCTGTGTCGGGTAGTGGGCGGGCATGGCCTGGACGGCCCAGTCCGGGGTGGTTTCCTCGGCGTCCGAGAATGCGTGCGTGGGCGGTTCGGTTGCCGCGGTCGGTTCGGTTGCCGCGGTCGGTTCTGTGGATGCCGTGCCGTCAGGGCCGATGGTGCCCTTCAGCGGGATCCTGACCGCCTTGGCATCGTGTGCCGGAGTCGGCATGTCCGGCACCAGGTACATCGCCGAGTCGTCCGCCACGAGCCGGTACCGCGCGGTTCCGGGAGCCGGGAAGTCGGGGTGCTGCCGCAACGCATCCGGATCGGCGACACGCCCCAGCCAGCCACTGTTCCCGTAGAGCAGCCCGTCCAGCCCGTCCGCCGACTCGTGCACGAAGAGCTTGCCGAACCTGACCCACCCGTTCGGCGACAGAACCTTCCCGCCGGGAGCCAGCTCGACCTCACCCGCCGCACCGACCCGGTACGTGACCGGCCGCGACCCCTGCCCGGTCGTACGCTCATAGACGAACGGTCCCTGCGAGGCCTGCGCGGCCTTGCCCTTGCCGCCGATGCCGGGCACCTCACCCACGGGCACCTCGTCCAGGTCCCCGACGACACCCGGCCCCTCGACCATCACCGCACGGCCGATCGGCCACCGCTCCGCATACGGCTCCCTGCCCGAGTCGGGCGAGCCCCCGGGCAGACCACCGCCCGGCTGCTGGGCGGCTCCGGCGGCGGGAGCGGCATGCGTGGCCGGGGGGACCAGCAAATCGTTGGGGATGCTGCCCCACCGCGCCTGCCACAGCACGTTTTCCAGCACGCTCGCGCTCACCACGGGTTGCCAGTTCTGCTGCCTGGCGTAGCCGACCACGATCCGCTCCAGCGACGCCCAGGTCAGCGGCCCGGTGTCGGGGTTGCCCGGGGCGTTCATCCGGAGCGACTCCAGCGCCCCGAGGCCCCGGATCAGGTTCTGGAACTCGGCGACCCGTGCCGGGTCGGTGTCGATGCGCACGCCGTGGGTCTCCCGCAGTGCCCGCACCCACCGCAGCGCCCGCGTCGTACGGTCCCCCAGCCCGGCGGACAACCCGCCCATGTCGGCCAGCCCGGACAGCCTCCCGGAGCCCGGTTCAGGGGGGAACTCGAGCCACTGGTACACCGGGCGGTCCGGATCGTCCATCTTGACCAACCGAGCCGGCAACTGCCCACTCGGGGGCTCCGCCCCGGTCTTCCCATCCGAGGCCCGTACTGTCCGCCCAGTCTTGTTCGCCACTGTCTGTGCCCCGGGCCGGGACACCAACCGGTCCCGTCCCGGCCCCAGCGCCCCCAGTTCACACCACAGCATGACCAGCGGCGCATCGGGATTCATCAGCTGCAGACTCTTGCGGCGGCGGTGTATCCGTCCCAGTTCGGCGAACGGCACCGTCTGGTTCTGACCCGTACTGCGCCTCGCCACCGCCGCTTGAACGGCATTCGCGTGACCCAACGAGATGTACGAACCGGCGAGAGGCCACGGCAACGGCTGCAGCCCGCCCAGCCGGTTGGGTATCACTCCCGGCAGACCCTCGTAGTGATCGATGTAGTGCTGCACCTGGGAGATCGTCTGCAGTTCAGGCTCACGCACCGCGACGTCCGACGCGTTCATGTAGATCCGCCCGGTCAGCTGCTGCCCGTCCGCCGTCACCAACGGATACGAATGCAAGTCCTGGTCCGTGAACCTCGACCCGTCCGACGCCGTTATCTCCTCCTGCGGTTCATCCGGCACCAGCCTGGGAGGCGTGGGAACCCAGGCGCCCACCGGAAGGGTTCCCGGACTGGGATTCGCAAGGGCCGGATAAACCCAGGTGTTGCCGGCATCAGCCGGCTGGAACCGGAGGTCGCCGTAGGTGTACCACACCAGCGCATTGGCTCCGTCCGCCAGCCTGCGCGCCAACTGCTCACTGGCATCACTGAGCAGCAGCACGATCGGAACGCCCGCCGGCCGATCCGGATCGTGTGCCACCAGCTCGACGAACTCCTCCTCGTTCAGCTCCGTCCGGTACCCCGAGCCGTTGTCCAGACCGATCCGCCCCGCGGACACGAACTGCGCCACCACCGCGTGAACCGGACCGCTCCACGGCAGCGAACTCTGCTGGATGACACCCGCAGCGTCCTGCCTGCCGACCCTGTCCAACAGCAACTGCAGCGGCCGCCCCGTCAGGTTCTGCCCCAGGAAACCGCCGCCAGAAGCAAACAGATTCGTCGGCCCGCCCAGCCCCTGCCCCTTGCGCTGCAACCCGTACGCCGCGATCGACGCGAGACTGTAAGCCCGCCCGCGCCGGTAAGCACTGCTCGCAATACCCAAAGCCTCGCTGACATGTTGCAAGTTCATCTGCAACGAAGGCTCCAGGTGCAGCACCTGCCTGGCGACACCCCACACGTCGATCGGCCCCGCACCCAGGGACGGATCGCTCCTGCGCGCAGCCTCCAGCATCGCGAGCGAATTCACCATCGCCGGGAACGTCGGCTGCACGGCGGCATGCTGCCCGAAAACCGAGACGAGCGCAGCGGCCAGTTCGTGGTTCGACGGCGCACCAGGAGCACCCCCCAGCAGACCCGCGGCCACGGTGGCCTGGGGAGGCTCAGGGAACTCGGGCCGGCCCGCGTCGGTCACGCCGGAGGCCGGCTCCACGGGTGAGTGCGGGTACGGGATGTACGCCGCGGACCGTGCCCGCTCCGCGTCCGCCGGACTGGCGCCGGGCACGAGATACAGACCCGACTCGCCCGCCACCAACGTATACGGCCGCACCTCCGCCGGACCCAGCGCATCCAGACGGCGCTCCAGCCCGTCCCTGTCGGCCACCCGCCCCACCCAGCCGGTGTCCCCACGCAGGAACCCACCCGCGCGCCGATGGACGAAATCATGCCCGTGCCCGACCCACCCCTCAGCCGGCAGCACCTCACCGGAAGGCAGCTCGATCCACCCCGCCCGGCCCACGGTGTACACCTCGGAACCGCCGCCCACACGTACATCCCCGCCGGCCCGCCGCACCTCGCCCAACGGCACCGTGCCCGGACCACGGCCCACCCGACGCGGCTCCTCCACCCGCACCGGAGCCCCGACGGGCAACCCCGCGGCGAACGGCTCGACATCGATGCCCGGGTACTCGACCAGCCCGCCCGCCACCATCATCCATGCGATGCGCTCACCACGCGCCTTGGCGGTCTCCTTCCGCTGCCACACTCCGGGAAGCAGAGCATGCAACCGCCCCACCGTGGCATCGTCCACGGGCTGGCGCACCTTCCACCGCGCCAACTGCTCCACAACCGCCGCACGGACGCTCTGCAGTTCGTCCGACAACGGCAGATCCTCAGCCGACGGACCGGCGGAGTGCCCGGCGTCGGCCTGTGCGGCCTGGGCCGGTCGTGATACCTGGGCGCCGGGCTGGGTGGTGGGCTGTCCGGGCGTGGTGCTTGCCTGCCCGGTCGCGTGATGCTCGACGACGTCCGGCGATCCGCCGGGCAGTCCGGCGGTCTGCGAGGACCCGGCGGTGTCAGGCGCCTCGTAGGGCAGCAGACGGGCCGCGACCGACTGCTCGCCGAGCCACCAACCGTCACCGTGCGCCTGACCGAACCACTCCTCCCCGTCGCCCTCGGGCAGGTCCAGTGGCGACCGCTCACCCTCCGGATACTCCAGCAGGTCGCGCACGCCGTCGGACAGCCCGACCACGAACTCCTCGTCCGCCCCCGGCCGACGACGCAGCGTCACGCCACGCACCAACTGCCGTATGTCCTCACGGGAGGCCAGGAACCGCATCACGGCCTCCTCCACCATCTGCGGCTGCGCATGCCGGGCGATGACACCGGCCGCAGCGGTCAGCCGCAGGTCCCCGTTGCGGTTGTACAGATCCCGCACCAGGCTGTGCACCACACGTCGGGTGAAGAGCAGAGTCCGCGCACGCCCCGTGACCAGCAGCGGCGCGGAAGCCGGAGCCTTCCAGCTCCCGTCCGTGCCGATACTCACCCCCTCCAGCCGCGGCAGATCCCGCACCTCCTGGAAACCACCGTGCCGCAACAGCACATCCAGCACCGCCGGCGGGAAGGTACGCACCAACACCGAGTTCCGCCTGGCCCGGCCCACCTCCGTCGTCACCCAGAAATCACGCAACGTACCGGCCACGCCATACAAGTCCTGCTGGGTCCTGCCGTACTGAGCACGAATCAGCTCACGGATCTCACCGACCGCCGGATGCCCCGGCACCATCAGAACCGCCGAGTTGGCAACCTGGTCACCCACACGATGAACAGCGAAACCCTCACCGTCCGCGGCAGACCGGAAATCCTCGCCCGGATCCGTGATCCCGTTGTCCCCATCGCTGTACAGACCACCGAACCGGTCGACGATCTCCCACCGCAGAAGGTCACTGGCAGCCGCCCACCCCGGCCCCGACTGCTTCGCCATCTCAGTGAGGAACTCCGCCTGCAACCCCATCGGCCGAGCGGAATTGAACGCCTCACCGATATTGACCAGACTTATCCCCGCATCCTGCGCCCACGCCGCCATCCGCTGCACCGCCAGCAGCCACGGATCCTCGGACCAGTCCGTCAGCCGCAGAACCGCCTCGACGTCCTCACGCGGCACATCGGTGAGCACCACGAAGTACATCTGGCCCCGGAACTCCCTGGCCGCACTGCCGAACTTCTCCCAGAACCCGGCAGACGGCCCGGTATCCGACAGCGGATCACCCTGCCAGACAGCCGACACCAGCAACGGCACCCGGTGGCGCTTCCCCTGATGGCTGTAAGTCCCCTCCGCTATGTCCCAGGTCCCCGGATCCATAAGCCCCGGCTCCGGCCTCGGATCCAGCATGTTCATCAGATACAGATAATGAACCCCATAATCAGGGCCATACCCCGAATAGTCATACGGCTGCCCCGTCGCCGGATCCCGCAAAAACTCCGGCACCTCCGGCGGACTCAACACACCGACAACATCCACACCCAACGTCCGGTCCACCGCCACCTGACCAACATCAGGAACACGAACCGAAGCAAACAGATCACCCAACAACTCATCAGAAGACCCATAAGCAACACCATCGCCAGGCGCCCCACCCAACAACCCCACCCGCGAAGCCGGCCGCCGGCGTAGCCCGACGGGGGCGAAGCCCTGGTCGGGGGAGACGCTGTGCGCGTCGTCCATCGGCGTCGGAGGTGTGGTCTGCCCCTCCGCGGGCGGCGGCTCGATCTTCTCCGTGGGCGGCAACACGGCTTCGTCCACGCCAGGTGCCGTCGGCCTCTCGTCTCCGACGGCGGCGTTGCCGGAGAGGTGCTCGACCGGGTTCCGGGTGGCGTTCTCGGTGAGGTTTCCGATGCCCACGCTGCTGGATGCGTCCCCGCTGTTGAAAGCGTCCCCGTTCGCGGCCTCGTGGGCGCCCCAGAAGTCCGACGGCGGCTTCGGTGCCCACCGGCGGTGGAGGGCGTCGATGAAGTGCTGCCGGAATTCGTCCCTGATGTTCTCGCGCCGGCCCTCGTCGATACGGTGGCCGTCGGCGAGGTGGTCGAAGGATCCGGCTGCGGCGGACAGCATCCGGGTGGCCTCGGCCTCGAAGGCGAAGTGCTCCGGCAGCCGGCGGATCTCGTCGGCCAGGCGGGCGTCCCAGTCCCACATGCGGCCCGTCACCGCGGCAGGGCTGCTGGCGGGCATGCCGAAGACGGTGTCGAACGTGTGCAGGATCCGCTGGTGCCACTCGGACCCGGCCCGGGCCGCGTCGGCCTCGGACAGCTCCTGGCCGGGGTGGTCGCTCTGCCATGCGGCCAGTTGCTCGTCGAACACCGCGCCGGCCGACCGCACCGCGCTCCGACGCGCGTGGTTCCGCAGGATCGACGCGTGGATCCGGTCCTGCCCCGTCACCCGGCTGTGGGCGTTCTTCCAGTCCTCCAGCCGCGTCTGGAGCGGGCCGTCTCCGTTCACGACGGTCCGCTCGAACTCCTCGCTGATCCGGGCGGCGACGTCCTGCTGGAGCGCGCGCAGCAGGGGCGGGGGCACGTCCGGCGGGATGTCGAAGCGGCGCTGGAAGGCCTCGCCGGGCGGCGGAGCGGTCGTCCACGCCTCCGTGGCCGCCTCGACGTCATTCAGGGCGTTCCGGAGCACGGTCTCCCGCGCGGCCTGCACCGCCAGCTTCGCCGGCAGATCCGCCACCACCTGGTCGTATCGCGCCCGCCACTGCGGCAGCAGCTCCTGGGGCGCGGCGGGCAGGGGCTCCATGGAGTCCGCCCACCCGAACACCCTGGTGTACGCGGCGTCCAGGTCGTGGCGGGCGGCGTCCAGTACCAGTCCCAGCCCGGGCCCCGAGACCTCCGTGTCCCAGGCGTTGAAGGCGGTGAGCAGGGTACGGCCGTCGTCGTCGAGGGCGTCCCGGTAGGAACCACCGGCCAGCCCGTCGAGCTCGGACGCCAGGCGGGCATGTTCCCAGAGGTATGCAGCGCGCAGGTCGAAGGCGTCCCACAGGGGGCCGGTGAGGGAGTTCAGCTCGCTCTGCGCCTCCCGGACCCGCTCGTCCAGGGCTTCGGCGGCGTAGGAACCGGCCGGGAACGTCTTGGCGACCGCATGGCCCAACCGCTGCTCGAACCGGGCCGCCGCGTGGTCGTGCACCGCTGCGGCGATCTCCGGGGTCACCTGGAACGGCGCCGCCGGCTGCGGGGTGCCCCACCGGTCCAGCCAGCCTTGGAACCGGTCTTCGAACGCCGCCCGGCCCCGGGCCATCGCCACCTGGCGAACCGCTTCCCGGGCGAAGGTGTCCCCGGTCGCGGCGGCACTGCCGGCCTGGCTCTGGTCCTCCTTCGCCTGCTCCTGGGCCTGGTGGTCCTGCGGCTCCTCGAGCCCTTGGCCGTCGGCCGCCACCGGGCGAACCTCGTCCAGGGGGAATACGACCCCGGTCGCGGCGGAGTCACTGCCGACCCGGCTCTGGTGGTCCTCCCACGCCTGCTCCCGGGCCTGCTGCAGCTGCTGCTCGTCGAGCTCGTGGCGGGTGGCCGCCGCCCACGCGTCGAAGGCATCGTCGAACTCCGCCCGCACGGCGGCCCGCTGCTCCTCCCGCCGGGTCGCTTCCTCGGCCTGCTGCAGCCGCTCCTCGTAGCTGGTGTGCAGCTGCTCCTGGTCCGCCTGCCACGCCGGACGGCGCCAGTCGTCCTCCGCGGCGTGGGAAGGGGCGTCGACGAACCGGCCGGCCGCTTCCTGCGTGTGGGCCGCCTCGCGCGCCTGGACGTAGGCGTCGCGCGCCGCGTCGATCCGGTCGGCGGTCCACCGGGCCATCTCGGGCGACGTCAGCTGCACCTGCTGCGGCGGCCGACCGGCCAGAAGTCCGCGGAAGTCCTCGGACATGCCGTGCCGGGCCTGGGCGGTCTGTGTCAGGGCGGCGGCACGCTCGTCGTACTCCCGCTGCGCTTCCTGGAGCGCCCACGGCCCCTGCTCGGTCAGCCGCTGCCGCAACGGCTGGGTGATCGCCTCCTTCTCGCCCTCGTACCAGGACGTCAGCCGCGGGTCCCAGCGGCCGTCCTTCTGCCACGGGGTTGCCTCTTGATGCTCCTCGAACGCGCGCAGCGCGCCGACCGTCCGCGCCGCCCGCGCCTGAAGCCCCTCGGCCGCCTGCCGCAGCTGCTCCGCCAGCCGGTCCTGTTCGGCCGTCCGGTCCTCCGCGGAGTCCAGCGCCGCCCGGTCGGCGGTGTAGCGGTCCCGCAGCTCCTCCAGCCGGTTCCGGTACCACTCGTGGGTCCGGGTGTCCCAGGTCGCGCGTCCCCTGACCAGGTCCTGCGGACCCGACGGCCCCCTCGTCCGCAACGCCTGGTGGAACGAGGACTCGGCGGCCACCCAGTCGGTGCGGGCCTGGGCGAGCTCCTGCCGGAACCGCTCCACCACGTCGGACGGCGCCTGGAGCGCTCCCTCGAGGTCACCGGCCGAGGCCGTGACGGCCGGGTCCGCCGCGGCCATCACGGCGTCGTGGAAGTCGTTCCTCAGCTGGGTGACCCGGGGGGTGGTGCTGAACTTGTCGGGCCGCAGAAGGGGCGGCAGGGACGACTCGACCTGCTCGTGGAAAAGCCTTTGGGTGGTCTGGTGCGCGGCCAGGTCCGCGTCCGCCCGGCGCAGCCGCTCCTCCAGCTGCTCGTGCAACTGCTCCTGCGAGTGGTCGCCCAGCGGGACCTGCCGGCCGTCGGCCGGCGGCGCGGTCCGGGCGTCCGCGTACCACTCGCGGAGGGCGCCGACGTGCTGCGCCGCGTCGACGTTCCCGAGGCGCGGGAAGGCCTCAAAATGCGTCTGGAACTCGCGGTAGGCCTCGTCACGGGTTTCCAGCCCGTCCCGCAGCGCGTCCAGCTCCGCCGCCGCCCGCTCGTCGGCCGCCGCCCGGGCCGGCGAGACGTGCGGGGCGGTCTGCTGCGGTGCGGGCGTGGCGGACTGCTGCGGTTCGGACGTGGCGGGCCGCTGCGGCTGTTCCCGCACCGTCTCGTGGGGTGCGGTCTGCCCGGGGTGCTGCGCGGGCAGTTGTGCCATCTCCTGCTGCCCACCGGGGGCGGCGGCGGTCTCCTCGGGCGTGTGCTCGCCGGAGGTCGGAACGGTCTCGGTCGCGGTGTGCTCGTCCGCCGGCGAGAAACGGAACGGGTCCCGGTTGATGTCGAGCTGCGGGTAGCGGAGAGTCCAGGTCGGACGGCTCCGCCAGTCCTGGTACGCCGCCTCGTGGGCCTGTGCTTCGTCCCGCAGGGCCTGCCACCGGCCGCGGGTCTGCTCGACCAGTCCCGCCCGGATCTGTGCGGTCTCCTCCGGCGTACCTTCCTGCCGTGCCTCGTTCCAGGCCTGGGTGAAGTCGCTCCGCAGCTCGGCCACGCCACGCTCGTAGAACTGCCTGGCCTGCGCCGAGTCGAACCTGTGCGGATCGAGCCCGACCGTCTGCTGGAGATCCTCCAGCACGGACTGCCTGGTCTCCCGGTCACCGAAGGTGTCCCGCAACTGCGCACGCCACGCCGCGGCCTCCGCGGCCGTCCGCTGCTGTACGCGCTGCTCGTGCGGCGACTGCTGTGCGAACTCCTCCCACCGCTCGCGCAGTCCGTTGCCGAACGCGTCGCCACCGGCCTTCTCCGACTCCAGCCACGTGTCCAGGTCGCGACGGGCCGGACCGAAGTGCTCGTGGTACTGCTTTCCGGTTTCGCTCCGGTAGTCGTCGGCCAGCTTGCCGAACGTCTCCTCCTTCATGGCGAAACGCCTGGCGGCCCGGTCGGTGAGCTCGTGCACCCCGGACGATATGTCGTGCAGGTCCCCGGCGGCGTTCCGAAGCGCCTGCTCGGCACCCTGCTCGAACGCCACCCGGTGCGGCGCCGACTCCAGCGCCGGCTCGTACACCAGCCGCCTGAACTGGTCCTGACGCACCGCCAGCTCGTGTTCCGGCCAGGCGCCCTCGTCGGGCCGGCCGACCACCTCGCGGTAGCCGTCGGTGAGTTCCTCGCGCACCCCGTCGCGCGCCCGGTTCGCCGCCGCTTCGTCCCCGGACAGGTCCCGCAGCCGGGCGTCGGCTCGCCGCAGCCATCCCTGCAGACCGGCCTGGTGCTCGTACCGCGCCCGCAGCTGGCCCTGCATCGCGGCGTCGGCCTCGCGCAGCCTTTCGGTGTACGCCACCCACTGCTCGCTGGAGGTGTCCTTCGGCGCGAGGCCCTCGAGTTCACCGCGGGCCCGGTCCCGAACGGCGTCCCCGTACTGGTCCAGCACCTTCGTGTCGTCGACACCGTCGAAGTCGTCCGGGTGCGCAGTCCGCTGCCGCCACTGCGGCTTGAACGCGTTGACCACCCGCTCGGCCTGCGTGCGGACGCTCGCCTCCGCGGACTCGGCCCGCAGCCGCCCGTGCCAGCGGTCGAGCACGTCGTCCGCCAGCCGCTCGAACCGCGGGCGGTTGGCACGCCACTCGGCCTCCGGCAGGCGGCGTACCTCCGGCCCGTCAGGTCCCGGCAGCCGCTGCGTGGACTCCTCGAAGTCCCGGGCGAACTCGTCGCGCAGCTCCTCCAGCCGCTCCCGGCTGGTGCCGGTGAGCCGTCCGGCGAAGTCGAAGCCGTTCGCGGCGTGCTCCGCCGCCTCCAGCCGCGCCCGCAACCCGTTGGTCAGCTCGTCGATCCCCTGCCCGGCCCGCTGATGGATCCCGTCCCAGTCGGACGGCACGATCCTGCCCTCGTCGGTCCGCGGGACCCCTTCGGCCGCCTTGTAGACCTCGTTCGCGGCCGCCTCGGCGAAATCCGACCGCACCCTGGCCTCGTCGGCCGGTGACAGTCCCGACGGCCGGTCGGGTGCGGTGTCGAAGGCGTGCTCCGCCGACATCCGGGCGCTGTCCGCCGCTGCCGCGAGTTCGAACTCGTCGGGCAGGCCGCCCACCAGAGCATCGAACCGCTGCGCGAATTCCGCTGGTGCGATGTCGCCGCGCTGCAACTCCTCCAGGTCCGCCTGCCACCGCTGGTTGAACCGGGTCTCCACCCGCTCCCGCCACGTCGGACCGCCCCGACCGGCCCGCGCCTGCTCGTGCACCAGTCCGTTCGCGAGGGTGTCCACCGACAGGTCGTGCTCGACACCGTCCAGCCGGGACGACAGGTGCTCCCTGACCCGGTCCACGCCGGGGAGTACCGCGGCGCCCCCTTCGGGTTCCCCGTCGGCACCGCGCGGCCGGCTCTCGTGCAACGCCGTCCGGTAGGCGTCCGTCACCGTGCCCACCAGCTCGTCCGGCACGCCCAGCCCCCGCGCCCACCCCTCCGGGCCGGCGTCCTGTTCCTGGCGGATCATTCCCCGCGCGACTTGGTCCAGGGACAGGTTGTGGCCGAGGCCGTCGAGGTGGTCCGAGAGCTGCTCGATCAGGTGCTGCTCGTTCGGGATACCGCCGTTGCCGGCCGCCGGCCGCCCGTCGGCGTCGCCCGCCCGGTCCGGTCCGGTGCCGCGTGCCGCGGCCCGATAAGCGTCGGCCACCGGCGCGACGAGTTCCTCGGGCACGAGCTGCCGTGCCCAGGTCTGCGGATCCGGCCGCCCCGCGCCCGGCACACCGTGGATGTTCTCGCCCCGTACGTAGTCCACCTGGGCGGCGTTGAGGGCCTCGTCGGCCTTCTGCTGCTGCCAGAACTTCTGGTGCTCCCGCGACAGCCGGCCCTTGAGGGTGTGTGTGGTCTCCTTGTGCGCCGCTTTGAACCCGTCGACGCGCGTCTGGTCGTCCGGAGAGAAGACGTACGCCCGGCCCCGCGGCCCGGGCCCGGACGGCGGCGGCATCTCACCGCCCGCCGCATCATGGGGGGCCTGCTCGTGGGCGGCTCCGTCGTGGGCGGCCTGGTGACGGGTGGCCTGCGTGCCGTCCTCGGGGCCGGTGTGTTCGGGGCGGGGGTGTTCGGGGACGGGGTGTTCGGCGTTCGCCGTGGATCCAGTGTCGCGAAGCTGATCGGCCACGGGCTCCGGGGAACGCGCCGGCGGCCGGGCTGACGGAGCGGGTGTCGCGGGCGCCCCCTCCGCGGCCGTGGCCGTGGCTCCCTCGGCCGCCTCGGGGCGCTGCTGCTGTGCCGGGAGCCGGCTCTCGGTCGTCGGGCGCGAATGTGCCGTGGACTGCTGCTGGACCGCGGGCCGTTGCGGCGTAGTGGATTCGGCGGTGGTTCGCGTCGGGGTTCCGGCGACGGCGGTCTGCTCCGTACCTCCGCCGGGCACGGTGTTCCGGCCCCCGGAGCGGGCCGGGCCTCCGGCCGTCATCTGGGTGGGGCCGCTCTCGGTGGCCGGCCGTGGTGTCGCCGTCGGCTCACCTGCCAGGGCCTGGTCGACCGGCCTGGCCGGCTGCCGCTGCGCCGGCCCGGGGCCGAGGGGCGCCTGCTCACGCGGGGGCTGCGACGCGTGCGTCGGCTGCACGACAGTCGGCTCGGTGCTCCGCATGCCACCGGTGGCCGGCTCGACCACGCCCCGGCCCGTCGGGGCGGCCCCGGTGTACGGAGCGACCACGGGCTGCTGGGCAGTCGGTTCCTCGGAGCCGGTCCGGTCGGCACCGGTACGGGGTTCCGTCGCTTCACCGGAGACATGTCCGGGCGCCGGTGCAGCGGTTGCCTGTTCGGGTCCGGACTGCGGTGCCTGCACACCGTGTTCGGGCTCGGGCACCGGACCGGGCACGGACTCCTGTCCCGCAGGCGCGGACGCGTCCTGACGTCCCTGCGCCCCCTCGACCCGCCCGGTCGACCCCACCGGAGCCGGCTCATGACCGGACCCCGACCCCACCGGAGCCTGTTGCCCGGCCTCGGGCTGCGACCGCTCCGGCACCACCCCGTGGGCCGGGCCACCGGCCGCCTGCCCATGTGCCGGCATGGGCGCGGCCGACGCCGACGACTGCTCCGGCCGCCCGGTCGGCCCAACCGGAGCCGGCTCACGCCCGGACCCCGACCCCACCGGAGCCTGTTGCCCGGCCTCGGGCTGCGACCGCTCCGGCACCACCCCGTGGGCCGGACCACCGGCCGCCTGCCCATGTGCCGGCATGGGCGCGGCCGGCGCCGACGACTGCTCCGGGCCGCTCCGGACCTCGGCCGGCTGCCCGGACACAGGGACCTCCCCGACACCGTGCGGGGCGGCTCCGGTGGCCTGCGGGGCGGCGGGAGCCTCGGTCAGGGGGAGTTCCTGGCCGTGGCCGAGCGGCTCCGTGACAACCGTCCGGGGCGCCTCGGGGGCGTCCACCGGATGTGCCAGGTTCTCCGTGCCCGTCTGCGTGGGGGTCTGCGACCGGTCCACCTCCGTCACCCAGTCGTCGACCGAACGACCGGGGGAGGCAGCGGCGAGGTCGTGTTCGCGCAACGCGTTCTCGGTGAGGCCGCTGCCCGCTTCACTCGGCGGCCCGGGTCGCTCGGTCGACACCTGTCCCGGGGCGTCCGGAGCGCCGTGGCCCGACGTACCGCCCTGCTCTGACGGGTCCGCGACACCGAAGGGCTCGGTCCTCCCCGGCGTCTCGAAGCCCGGCAGCTCCCGCGCGGTCGCGGGCGGTGCCTCGAAGCCCGGCAGTTCTTGCGGCCGGGCCGGGAAGCCCGTTGAACCGGCGCTCCCTCGCGGAGCGGCGGCACCGCCCCGGGCGCCGGGAAGCTCCTGCCCGTCCCGGCCCGCGCCGGTCCCGAACCGCTGCTCCCAGGCACCCGGCGCGATCAGCGTCCCGTCGTCCGACCCGATGCCCGAGACCGAGCGGTCGTCGTTGAACGACAGGGTGTCAAGATCGGACACGTCGTCATGTGCGGGACGTTCCCCGCCGCTCCCGGCGCCCCGGCTCAACTCACCGCCGGCACCCTCCTCGCCCGGGTGGGAGGAGGTGAGCGGGGTACCGCCCTCGCCCGCGAACCCGGTGAGGTCCGTGTGACCACCACGGGCCTGGTCGACGGCTCCCCCCGTCGACCCGACCGGGGACTGCGGTGCCCCGCGCCCCGCCTGGACGCTGTCCTCGGGCAGTGGCAGGCCGTTGTACTGACGTCCGCCGGGGTACTCCGGCGGCTCCTCACCCCTGCCGGGGTACATCGGCAGCTCGTCGCCCCCCTCCCGGGCCAGACCGCCGTAGCCGTCGGCGCCCTTGTCGCCCTTGGCGCCAGGGCCTGCGCCCGCCCCGGTGCCGGCACCCCCCGCCACTTCACCCTTCAGGTCCGGCGCTTTGTCGCCCAGCCCCGGAACCTCGATGTCACCGTCGCCCCGCGCCCCGGCACCGCCCTTACCGCCACGCAGCGTGCCGATGTGGCCGATCGCACCGCCCACGGCCCCGGCCAGCGCGCCGAGCCCCGGGTCGCCGTCGATCCCGTACGCCAGGTCGGTGAGCTCCATGCCCAGCGCGCCGGCCGCCGCGCCGACGCCCATCTTGCCCACCAGGGACGCCAGGAGCGCCGGCGCCGCCGCACCGGCGCCCGTGAACATCAGCCCGGCAACGGCACCGTTGATGGCGCCCGCGCCCAACGCCATCTTGGTGGCGTCGAAGTCCCAGTTGGTCCGGTGCGCCTCACCGGCCTGGCCCATCTGGATCAGCTGGGCGATCGCGTCCATCAACCCGGCCATGGCCACGTTGATCGCCACCGCCGCCAGCAGCCGCGTCAGAATCATCCTGATCGCCGCGGTGCCCGCCGCCACGATGCCCGGCACCGCCTCCGGCGCCCACCAGGCCAGGAAAGCGATCTGCGCCGCCATCCAGGCCAGCATCTCCAAGATCATGATCTTGGAGTACTGGACCTGGAGCCCCATGTTCTTGGCCAGGTTCGCGAGTTGGTCACCCGCGTCGGCGAGCGTCGGCAGATCCTTCTTCAGCTTCGTCAGGTACGCCTCGAACGCGTCCGCCGCCGGCCCCGAAAGTCCCGCCCGCACCTGCTCGATGGCCGGATCGAGGTCGGCCGCGAGCTCCCGTATCGCCTTCGCGAAGTCCTTGTGTGCCGTGTCCAGTTCCCACAGCTTGTCCTCGTCGCCCTGCGGCCACCCGCCTCCGGCGAGTTTGGCGACCCACTGCAGCCCGGAAGGCAGATTGATGCTCATGAGTCGACAACCACCACAAACAGGACTAGGCAGGGGAAGGAGGAAGACGGGGGAAGTTCAGCGGCGACCGCGCGATGGCGGCGCGGCACGGCGCCGCGCCGGCGAGCGGTGTGCGGTGTGCGGTGTGCGGTCGTTGTCGAAGCCTCAGGCGCCCATGCCGGTCCCCAGGTTCGTCGCGGTGTCGGTCGCGTTCTGCTCGACCTGCTCGTAGGCGTTCACCATGTCCTGCACCTGTTCCGTGGCGCCCTTGAGCACTTTCGCGCCCTGCACCGCGGCGTCGATGGCGTTCTCGTGCGGGTCCCAGTACTTCTCGTGGAACTTCTTGCCGGACTTGTCGTCGCCCCAGCAGTCACCCAACTCGTTGGAGCGGTCGACCAGGTCACGTCCCGCCTGGTCCAGCCTGCGCCAGATGCCCTCGAGGGTCCCGATGGCTTGCCTGATCTGCTCTGTGTCGACCCGGACGACGTCACCCGAGGACGGCTGCTGCTGCTCACTCACCGCGACTGTCCCCCTGCGTCCCTCGGTACCCGTGGTCCACGTAGTCCTTCACTGCCTCGGGCATGGGGAGTTCCTCCGGCAGGAACGCGCGGGGGTCGAACTTGCCCTCCAGCAGGTCGGCGAGGGGAATCCCTCCGGGCATCGCCGCGGTCACGGTCTCGGTCACCTTCTTGAGCGCCTGGGCACGGGCCTTGTCGACGGTGGCCTGGATGACCCTGGCCAGATCCTTGGGCGCCATGTTCCGGTAGGCGCCGGTGGGGAAGTCCAGTTCCGTGATCTGCCCCTGGGCCCCCACCGTGACCCGCACCACCTGTCGGGGTGCCATCGCCGTCGCCGTCACCGCGTTGATCTGCTGACGTGACTCGAACGCCTGATCGCGCTGCTTGCGGTAGTCCGCCAGCAGCTCCTCGATCTGCTGATCGTATGGAGACGACATCCCGGCCCTCCCGGACAACACGTGGATTCGAATGCTTCGGAAGGTCAAGTGAACCTGCTGACGGGCGCACCACCATGGTCACGGGCGGATGATGGACCTCCTGTACAGCGGGTTCTGCCTTCGTATCCGCATCCGCCCCGTGCTGGTGCGCGCCGCGCCGCCGGACGGCCCCCGCTACAGCGTTACAGCAGACCACCCGTGTCCACGGTCGTCGTCCCGTCGGCCGTTCCTCGGTGCGTCTTCCGCGCGGTTTCCAGGCCAGGTGCCTCCGGGGCAGGGGCAGCGGAGGCGCCGGTCGCACCGTTCAGCATGCCGTCCACGGAGCCGTACCAGCTGTTCTCCCCCTCCATCCGGGCCGCGGCCTCGACCGCCTCGCGCAGCGGGCCGGACTCGACCGTCATGCTGACCGGCCCCGAGGGGTTCAGATAGAGCAGATGCCCCTCGGGGATCTGGTCGAGAAGCTCGGGGATCTTCATCGGCTTGAACGACAGGCGTCCCGCCGCATGCAGATGGTCGGGCGAGGTGAACACCGGGACGATGGGCGTCTCGTCGTCCGGTGCGACCGCGGACAGCAGTCCCCCGCCCGGCGCGAGGAACACCGCCACCTCAGCGGTGGCCAGGGTGTGGGTCACCGTCTCCGCCGGACCGTAGCCGGTGGCGGCGAGTTGCACCGCGTCGTCGACCGGGTCGGTCGGATCGGGCCAGCCCATGGCCTTGGGAGAGGGCTGGTACTCCTCGTTGTCCTGCCATTCGACGATCTCGCCGTCGAGGTCCGACCGCCACTGGCCGACGAGGGCCCAGTTCGGCGGCGTTCCCTCACCCGACCAGGTCGGATCGACAAGGCCGAGCCAGTGGTCGGGGGCCTGCCGGGCCGCCTCGCGGATGTGGTCCGGGACCGGTGGTATGTCGCTCTCCGCGGCTTCCGGCTCCTGTTGCTCCGGAGGGACGGCCTGTCCGGTGCCGGCCCCGGAGGGCGCCGTGGTCTGCTGCGACACCGGCACGGTGGGGATGACCGGCTCGGACTGACCGCCCGCCGCGTCCTCCCCGTTCGACTTGCTGCTCATCGTTTACGTCTCTCTCGTCTCTCGTTGCTTCCAGGGTGCGCCTGAACGGCCCGGGCGTCCGCCCGTCCAGCGGGCGTCAGCCGAACACACTCGAGCCTTGTCCGGCGCCGCCCCAGACGTTCTCCTCCTGGCGCAGCAGATCGGCGACGCTCGTCTTGCCGTCCTGGTCCCGCTTCTTGCCCTTGCGCCTGCCCGCGTCCTCGTCCTCGTCGTCTTCGTCGACGGCGGAGCTCCGGCGGCGGGTGTTTTCCGCAGGCGGTTCCTCGGGCTCGTCGATCGCGCACGACAGCTCCACCGGAATGCCGCCGCCTGACGCCTTCGGCCGCCAGGCCGGCCGTGCCGGCTCGGTGAGAGCCTGGTCGGCGGTGACCGCCCGGGCGATGGCGTACGCACCGGCCATGACGGAGGTGGCGGCGGCCGCCTCCTGCCGGGCCGCCTCGGTGCCCGTGCCGGTGCCGGTGCCGGTGTCCGTCTCCTGCCCGTCCCCCCCGAGCAGGGGGAACAGTGAACCGGCCGAGACGTCCCAGCTCGTCGGGTCGTCCGCCGCGGGTGCCTCGGCGGCCGGGACGTGGGGGACGTGCTCCTGGTGGACGGGCTCCTGGCGGGCGGTCGCCTGTTCGCCCTGCGCCTGCGGCTCCCCGGCCGGAGCGGCCGGTGTCTGGTAGGCGGTCGCGGCCTGGTGCGCGGGCGCCGCGACCTCGGTGTGCACGGGGAGCTGCGCCCCGGGTGCGGGAAGGGCCTCCTCGGCCGGGGGGTGGACGCCCGCCGGGTCGGCGGCAACAGGCGGCTGTGCGGCGGCCACTGGGGTCGTCGACGGCTGTATGACGGCCGCTGCCTGCGGCATGTCCCACGCCGACTGCGAAAGACCCTGGGACGGCTCGGCGCCCGGCGCGCCGGGCTGCCCGGCCGGCCACTCGGCATCGCCCCACAGCGCCGCCGGGGTGCCTTCGGCCTGCTCGCTCCGTTCACCGCGCTCGCCGCGGCTGCGGCTGCTCGTTCCGGTACCGCCCGTGGACGCCCCAGGTCCCAGGAACGGCAGCACCGCCGGGAATCCCGCGGCGGACTGCTCGGCCTGCGCTGCGTACGGCTGCTCCTGATCCGGCTCCCCCGCCACCGACGGCGGCCATGCCGCGGTGGCCGCGGGATGGCCGACTCCGACGCCGTCGCCGAGGCTCAGGTACGCGTCACCGGGCGACGCACCGTTCGGCGACCCGACGGCCGGACCGTCCGCCGTCGGGGTGCCCGCCCATGGCTCGCCCGTGGTGAACAGCAGTCCGGACGCGTCGGAACGCTGCTGCTCGCGTTCGCCGCCCGCCGCTCCGGCGCCCATCCCGCCCATCGGCATCATGGGCATCATCGGCGTACCGGCGGCGCTGCCGGCGCTTTCCGCACCGTCCGCACTGTTGGCGCCGTCCGCCATGTCGGCCCCGTCGGCGGTCTGCGGCGACGGCCCTCCGGCCACCAGGTGGTCTGCACCGTCACCCGGCAGGTTCAGCCCAGGCCCACCGGCCCGGGCACCGCCGACGACGTCGGCGGTGGGATCCGCGGCATCCGCCGTGTGAGCCCAGGGACCGGTATCACCGCCCAGCAGACCGGACGCGTCGGACCGCGCGCCCTCCTGCCCGCCGGCACCGCCACCCATGCCCCCCATACCGCCCATCGGCATCATCGGCATCATCGGCATCATCGGCGTACCGGCGGCACCTCCCGGGGCCGTGCTGCCCGGATACGCGTTCGCACCGTCGCCAGGAAGCCCGGCGGCATCGGTCGGCATGTCGGACAGCCCCGGAACCCCGTCTCCCACGCCGGTCGACGGGAAACCGGCGACATCCGCCGATCCAGCCGATCCACCGGGCAGCCCGGGCACCGCCAGGTCTTCTCGACCCGGCAGGTGCAACCCGGGCCCACCGGCACCGACACCGCCGGTCACCTCACCGGGCGTGTCACCGCCCAGGTCGGACGAGCCGGTCCACGGAGTGACATCGCCGCCCAGCAGACCGGACGCGTCGGACGGCGCGCCCTCCTGCCCGCCGGCACCGCCACCCATGCCCCCCATACCGCCCATCGGCATCATGGGCATCATCGGCGTGCGACCGGCACCGTCGAGGGCCGTGCTGCCCGGGAACGCATTGACACCGGCGCCAGGAGCCCCGGCGGCATCGGTCGGCATGTCGGACAGACCCGGAACCCCGTCTCCCACACCGGTCGACGGGAAACCGGCGACGTCCGCCGTTCCGCCCGACAACCCGGGCGCGTCGGTGGACAGGCCGGCCGACGGGAAACCGGAGACGTCGGGGACCGAACCCACACCGGTGCCCGGGGCCGCGATGCCGTCGGTGTTCACATCGGGCAGGCTCGTGTCCGGGAACCCGGCGATGTCGGCGGTACCCGGTGCGGTGGGCGAGCCCTGACCGGTCGCTCCCGGAGCGTCCAGGCCCAGGTCTCCGGGAAACTTGGCAGGCGCGTCCAGCGTGCGGGGCTTGGCGCCGGTGTTGCCGGTTCCGGGCGAGGTCAGGCCCGCGCCCAGCGGGAAGGGGGCGACCTCGGGCATCGGAGCGCCGGTGCCCTGGCCGTTGGGGTTGAGCGCCGCGTCCATGGCCGGGTCCAGCTGCCCCGTGGAGGGCATGTTCGCCGGGTCGCCACCAAGTGACGTATCACCGGTGAACGCGTTCGGGCTCAGACCCGGCCCGTTGTCCAGGGGCGCGCCCGAGCCGAGATCGGATGCGTCGAAGGGCGCCGGGGACACGGTCGCGTTCTTGATGCCGGGGCCGCCCGCGGTCGAGCCCGGGGCTCCCGGGTCCGTCGCGTTCGGTGAGAAGGAGCCCGGGTCCGTGGGGTCCAGCGTCCCGGTGCCGGGCGTCAGACCGGTGTTCGGGTAGTCGGTCGGGGCGGCGACGTCCTGGGGCGAGTTCCCGCCGTAGTTCGGTATGCCACCTCCGTTGTACGGCATTCCGTCGCCGGTGTACGGCGCTCCGTCACCGTAGTTCGGTACGCCACCGCCGGTATACGGCATCCCGTCGCCGGTATAAGGCATACCGTCACCGGTGTACGGCATTCCGTCGCCGGTATAGGGCATGTTGTCGGACGGGGAGTTCGCCGGGTTGGTGGGGGAGGTCGGCTGGCTGACGGAGTCCTTGGTGACCTTGTAGTGCTGGGACAGGGCAACGAGCACACTCCGCATGTCGTTGCCCATCATCTCGACGATCTTCTTGTTGGCACTGACCCGGACCAGGCCGTTGCTCATCAGAAGGTGCGGATTGATCGCCAGCGCCTGTTGGGCGTACCACGCGTTGATGTCGTTGATCTTCGCCTTGGCCTCGCGCAGATGCTGGGCGTTGTCCGCCAGTTGCTGCGGGACGTTGTAGTCGCCGGTGACGCCGCCCGACAGCGTGTCGGACATGTGCTGCACCTGCGTCGAGAGCCCGGCCATGGCTGTTCTCAGGGTTGACGCCGCCTCACCCTGCCACGGTCCGTTCTCGCCCGTCAGTTGGTCGGTCTGGTCCTTCAGGACCTGAGCGACCTCCTCCAGCACCTGCTGCGTGTAGTAGAAGGTGTTGGCCGCCTGCTGGACGGTCTCCGGATCGGAGAACTGCTTGGCCTGCTCCTGATTGTGACTGTCGGCGACATAGGCGGCGCCGCCGTTGATGGCCGCCATGATGTGCTTCCAGTCCCAGCTGCTGTAGTCACCGCTGGTGTCTCCGTCTTTGGTGGCCCAGACACCGTCCTGGCCCTCGGAGAAGCCAGGGACGTCACTGCTCTTGTTACCGCCGGCCATGGCCCCGCGTTTCCCTCCACCCGACGCTCGCGTCGATCCCAGGTCTACTGCATGCGCTGGCCCGGCCGGTCACGAGGCGGGCGCCAGCCGTCTAGAAGCCGGGCAGTACCGCCGGCTCCGGCTCCGCCGGACTGTCCGGAGTGACCCCGGGCTGCTCCGGCCCTTTGGACACCGACATCGACCATCCCACTATCGTGGGCTGCGGCGGGGGATCGAGCGCGACCCCGGACTGCTCCGGGCCTTTGGACACCGACTCCGACACCCCCACCAGCGTGGGCTGCGGCGGTGACGCCACCCCAGGCTGCTGCTGCCCCGGCGTCACCGCGGGCTGACGGTCATACGCAACCCCGGCCTGCTGCTCCTCCGGCGTCAACGCCGGCTGACGGTCGTACAGAACCCCAGGCTGCTGCTCCCCCGACGTCACCGCCGGCTGACGGTCATACGCAACCCCGGCCTGCTGCTCCTCCGGCGTCAACGCCGGCTGACGGTCGTACAGAACCCCAGGCTGCTGCTCCCCCGACGCCCCGGCGGGGGCAGGGACCGCCATCCTGAACTGGGGCTGTCCCCCGTGGCCCTGTGAACCCTGGGACCCAGGCGCGTACCCGTTGCCCGAGCCCCCGTACCCGCTACCCGCACCCCCGTACCCGCTACCCGCACCCGCGTACCCGTTGCCCGAGCCCCCGTACCCGCTACCCGCACCCCCGTACCCGCTACCCGAACCCGCGTACCCGCTGCCCGAGCCCGACGCGTTACCCGTCGCCCCGTTGTAGCCCGTCGTCGAGTAGTCACCCGTCGCCGTCGGCGTTCCACCGGTCGTCGCCGGATTGTTGGGTGGTGTCGGCTGGGAGATGGAATCCTTGTTGATCTTGTAGTGTTTCGCCAGGGCGACGAGGACCTGCCGCATGTCGTCGGTCATCATCTTGACGATCTTCTCGTTGGCGCTGACCCGGACCAGGCCGTTGCTCATCACGAGGTCCGGGTCGATCCGGGCGGCCTCCTTGGCGTACCAGTTGTCGATGTCCTTGACCTTGGCGATCGCCTCGTAGAGGTGTTGCGCGTTGTTCGCGAGCTGCTGAGGCACGTTGTTGTCGCCGGTGACGCCGCCCGAAAGCACGTCGGCCATCTGGAGCGTCTGCCGCCCGAGCCCGGAGATGGCGGAGCTGAAAGCCGTCGCCGCCTCTCCCTTCCAGAACCCGTTCTCACCGGTCACACTTTCGGCCAGGCCGACCAGGTCATCGCCGACTTCCTTCAGCACCTCCTGCACGTACCAGAAGGTGTTGGCCGCGTTCTGGACGGTCAGCGGGTTGGAATAGCCCGCTGCCTTCTGCTCGAGGTCGGAGCCCGTGTAGGCCGCGCCACCGGTGATCGCGGCCATGATGTGCTTCCAGTCCCAGTTGCTGTAGTCGCCGCTGGTGTCACCGTTGGCGTCGGCGAAGACGCCGTCCTCTCCCTCGGTGAAACCAGGGACGTCACTGCTCTTGCTGCCGTCGGCCATGCTTCCGCGCTCCCGTCGCGCAACGCCAATAACGCGCAACGCCACTTCATGGACGTTGCGCTGCCACATCACTCACGAGGCGCCCCGCCAGGTACGGGGCGCCGTTGTCCGTCATTCCGCGCGGCCGCCGAGGGCCGGTCGATCGGCGCTGTGTGCCGACGGCGTCGACTTCGATCAGAGCTGATCCTGCTGCAACGCCTGGAGCTCCGTCTGCGCCGTCGTGATCAGGGTCCGCAGTTCCTCGCCCCCCTTCTGGTTCAGTTCCTCGATCGTGGAGTACTTCGTGGCCAGCGTCCGGAGGTTCTTCGCGGTGTCCATCAGTGCCGTACGCAGGTCATGGAGGGCCTCGGTGTAGTTCGGCCGCAGACCCTTGTCGCCGGTCACCGCGGCCTTGAGTTCCTCGGCCTCCTTGAAGGCGCCGGGCGCGATGTCCGCGAGATTCTCGACCTTGGTCCTGGCGGTACCGATGATCTCGGCCAGCTGGTCCAGATTGTCGGCGTAACTCTTCAGCACGGCGGTGTCGACCTTTACGTCGCCGGTCCCGTCCTTGGAGGTCGAGGACACCGACAACGCGGGGAGCGCGGGCAGCGGCGAATGGTCGATCGTCCCCTGGCTGCTGTCGGAGTACGTGCCGCCGCTGTACTGCTGCGGTTCCTTGGACTGGCTTACCGCCTGCTCGTGCGCCTTCTGGTTGTCGCTCTTGCTGTAGGTGCTCTGATCACCCACCGTGGGTCACCTCCCGTCCGTAACCGAGGTTGCGGCCCCTTGTCAGCAAGGGATCACGACTCCCAGAGGTTCACGCCGTACTTCTCGCCGTGCACGTAGTGCTCGGTGATCGTCCCCAGCGACGAGGTGGCAATCCCGGCCTGCCGCTGCATCTCCTCCGCGGCCGCGTCCCACTTGGCCTTCGCGGCGTTGTAGGTGTTGCGCGCGTCACTGGTCCACTCCTGCAGGCGCTGCTTGGAGGAGTCGTCCAGGTTGCGGATCATCTCCTGGAGGTTCTTGGTGATGCTGTGCATCTCGCCCGCGACGAACTCCATCTGAGAGAAGTTGACCTCGTACGTAGCCATGCCCGTTCCTTTCGTTCAGAGGTTCTGTGGTCTCACCGGTCGGCCGACCGGCGCGCCCCGGGTGGGTTCGCGCCGGCCTCGGCTCAGAATCCGGGCAGTCCCGCGCCGATGGCCTGCTGGAGAGAGGTCGCCGCGTCGGTCGTGCTGGTGTGCACCCGGCCGTACTCGCCGGTCAGCGACTCGAGCTTCTCGGTGACGATCTGAAGCTGCTTCTTGACGGTGTCGCAGTTCTCCAGCCACGTGTTGAGGGCGTTGAGGAAGGTCGACCCGGCGTCCCCCTTCCAGGTGCTTTCCAGGGTGTTCACCTGGCTCTGCATGTTGGTGAACGCGCTGCCCGTCTCGGTGAGCGCCTGCTCGAAATGCGGCAGCGCCGCCCGCATTCCCTCTACGTCGACCGTTGTCGGCGAAACCTCAGCCATCGCTCATCCCTTCCTCGACTGGGTGGTGCACCGCGGCGTTCCCCGCTGCACCCTCTGCTGTGCTCAATCCTGCGCGGACACCGCACCCGCGAGGAACGGTGAACGGTCTTCGTTGCCTGCCGGTACGCGGAGCTGTGCCCGCGTGTCACCAAACGCCTCCGGAGCCGGGGCGGGATGCGGTGCCGGGATGTCCCGGGGCCGCAGGGCGGGCGCCTTCGCCCGCTCCGCGATGCGGTCCGCGAGACGGTGCGCGCCCCGGGCGCCGTCGGCTGGCGGCTGGGCGGCCAGCATGTCCGCAAGGGCGTCGCGGGTGCCCTCGCCGAGCTGGTGGCCGCGCCCGGCCAGGCGGCGGCAGACCAGCTCGGTGAGGTCTTCCGGCCCGTAACCGGGCAGGTGCAGGTACTCCGCGAAACAGTTGGCGGCGGCGCTGCCCTGCGGCAGCGCCGCACGGAGCGCGGTGGGCGTCGCCCGCAGCACCATCGCGGTTCGCGGGAAGCCACCCGCGGTGGCCACCACGGCGTCCCACACCGCCGTCCGCTCGTGCGCCGGCCGGGCGGTGAAGGCCGCGTCCAGTTCGAGTTCGAGCACTCCGCCCTCGGCTTCCTCGAACAGCGTGGCCACATGGGCCTGGGGCTGGTCCGTCCACCGGGCCGGAACCCGCGAGAGCGCGGCGCGGTGCACCGCCCCGTTGGGCAGGACGCCGGTCTCCGCGAGGCACTTCGCGTACAGCGTGGACACGGCGCGCCGGCCGCTGCCCTCCTCGCCGACGAGGGCGACGTTGGCGGCCGGGACGACCGGCCCGCCCTCGCGGCACGCCGCCACCAGGTCGTTGGTGCGCTTCAGCAGCGCCGCCCGCACGTCCCGCAGACCGCACAGCCCGGCCAGGCGGCGCATGGCGGGCGGTGGCTCGGTGGGCGGCTGGAACCCCGCCGCCCGCTGCGGGGCCGGCTCCGGCGCGGACTCCGGCCGGCCGGCGTCGCCCTCCGGTACGGGCCCGATGTCGGCCGCCTCCAGGCGGCCCAGCGCGGCCGTGTCACGCGGCGGGTCGACGGCGAGGCGCGACGCCTGGTTGCTGATCATGGTCTCGAAGAGCGAGCGGGCGACCCGGCCGTTGCCGAACGTCGGTCCCTTCGGGATGTTCTCGAAGTACCGGGTGAGGGCGTCCAGGGCGGAGTCGTCGAGTTCGTAGTAGTGCTTGCCGCACAGGCCCTGCACGATGGTGACCAGTTCGTCGACCTCGTAGTTGGGGAACTCCACCGTGCGGGCGAAACGCGACGCCATGCCGGGGTTGGACTCCAGGAACTGGTCCATCTGCTCGGAGTATCCGGCGACGATGACGACGATCTCGTCGCGGTGGTCCTCCATCAGCTTCATCAGCGTCTCGACGGCCTCCTGGCCGAAGTCGGGGCCGCTGCCCTTGGACTGGTTGGTGAGCGTGTAGGCCTCGTCGATGAACAGCACACCGCCGAGGGCCTTGTTGAACACCTCGGTCGTCTTGATCGCCGTGCCGCCGATGATCTGGGCGACGAGCCCCGAGCGGGAGACCTCGACGATGTGTCCCTGGCTGAGGATGCCGAGTTCGGCCAGGACGGTGCCGTAGAGACGGGCCACGGTGGTCTTGCCGGTGCCCGGCGGCCCCGCGAAGACCAGGTGACGGCTCATCGGCGGCATGGGCAGGCCCAGCTCCTCGCGCCGCTGTGTCATCTTGTTGAGGTTGATCAGGCCGTTGACCTCGCGCTTGACGCTCTCCAGCCCGACCAGCGCCTCGAGTTCGGCGAGCGGTCCGGTGCCGACGGGTCCGGAGCGGCGTTCGCGGCCCGGCGCCGCCGCCCTGTCCTGGCGCGTGCCGCCGCGTGCGGGGGCCGGCGCGTCGGGCGGCGGCTCCTCGTGGTCCTCGCCGCCCCTGAGCCGGTTGACTCCCGTGCCGCTGTTGTTGGCGACCTCGCAGCGCTGGATGCCGACCAGTTCGTCGGAGTTGCTGCGGACACCGTCGCCCACGTTGTCGACGATCGTGCAGTCGCTGAGGTCCGCCCGGCCCGACGCCTGGATGTTGACGCCGTGCCCCTTGGCGTCGTGCACCCGGCAGCCGGCCGCGGTGAGGGTGCCCCCGCCCAGCACCCTGGCCCCGTCCACCGAGGACCCCGTCAGCTCACTGTCCCGCAGCACCACCTCCCCGTCGGTGCCGACGAGCACGCCGGCGTCCGAGACGGTGGACGACTCCACCTCGGCCCGTGCCCCGCCGGACACGGCGATGCCCCAGTCGCCCGCGGCACGCAGCCGCACACCGTCGAGCCGGGCGGTGGAGCCCTCGTTGAGCTCCACGCCGGTGCCCTGGTGGAGGTCCAGGTCGCAGTCGCGCAGTTCCAGGCGGGTGGAGCCCGACCCGCGCAGTCCGGCCGAGCCGTCCTGGGCCGACAGCTCCTGGAAGACCGCGGTGGCGCCGCCGCTCAGCTG
Organism: Streptomyces sp. NPDC001544; assembly: GCF_042894285.1. Classification (NCBI taxonomy): domain Bacteria; kingdom Bacillati; phylum Actinomycetota; class Actinomycetes; order Kitasatosporales; family Streptomycetaceae; genus Streptomyces; species Streptomyces sp. NPDC001544. The sequence continues at coordinate 113,073 of NZ_JBIAVN010000016.1, forward strand.
CGCCGTGCCCCGGGCGGCCCCGCGGACGCGGAGCCGGACGAAGGCCGCCTGGCTGCCATCCTCGAGGAGCACGGCCAGCGGAGTACCGGTGATCGCGCAGTTCTCCAGGCGCGGCTGGGAGGCGCCGGTCACCTGGAGCCCGCTGGTGGTCGCGGAGTCCAGGGTGCAGTCCCGCAGCACGGGGGACGCTCCACCGCTGACGTGCACCGACTGGCCGCCCGACCCGCTGAGGGAGCACTCGGTGAACGTGGTCAGGCCCGTACTGGTCAGATACGCGTCCAGGCTGGCGGAGCCGGTGACGGTGACGCGCATCAGTTCCGCCTTGGCCTGCTGCTCCACCACGACCGCGGGCTTCGCGCTCCCGGTCACGGTGGTGGACTCGACGGTGATCCCGCCCTGCCCGTTGACGCAGATCCCGTTCCCGCCGACGCGTTCCAGGACGCAGCCGCGCACGGTGAGGCGTCCGTTCTCGGCGACGACGACGGCGGAGGAACCCAGATCGGTGAGGGTGGTGCGTTCCACCGTGTTGGCGGTGGGCGCGGTCACCACGATCCCGGCGCCGCCGGGGTTGCTCGCCCGGCAGTCCCTCATCGCCAGCTGACCGGCCTGCCAGGCGATCACCGCGGCCCAGGCGTTGCCCACCACGGTGCAGCCGTCGAGTGCCGCCTGGCCACGGCGGACGTCCACGACGGCGGCGTTCGCGTCGGAACCGGCGAGCGTGAGGCCCGACAGCTGCACCGCTTCGGCGTCCACGACGACGGCACTGCCCACCGGCGACTCGAGCCGCACGCTGCCGGGGTCGCCGTCCGCGGACAGGGTGACCGCGCGGTTGAGGGTGAGGGCCTCCTGGTAGGTGCCGGGCGCGATGGAGATCAGCGCGCCCTCCCCGGCGGCGGCCAGCGCCTGGGACACGGTGCGGTAGGCACCGGGGTGGGTCATCGAGACTCTCAGGACCTGCCGGTTCACGGCTACGCCCCTTTCTGCGGCAAGGTACCGGCCGAGGCCCCGGGCTGCCGCGGCCCTCCTGGTGTGTTCGGTGGGGTCTGCAGCAGTCCGGGAGCGGCACGGAAGGCCGCCGCGTGCTCGTCGGGAAGCGGATCGCCCGTCCGCTCCGGGTCGTCACCGGCCTGCTTCCAGAACCCGTGGATCTGTTCCAGGCCCGCCAGCGCGATCTCGTCCAGCGGTACGCGGCCCTCGCCGACGCGTCCCTGCTCGTCGGCCTCGGACGCCGACAGCTCGCGCAGCATGATCGCCGGGCGGTCGCCGTCGACGGTGCGCAGCACCTTGAACCCGGTGCCCGGCGCGAAGACGACCCGGTCCGGGATCTCCGGCAACACCAGCGCGGTACGACGGGCCGTCAGTGACCAGATGAGGACGTCGGTGTTGCCGGCCAGGCCCCGGCGGACCGCGGACAGGGCCGAGAGGAACGAACGCTCGGTGAACGCCGTGCCCTCCCGGTACCAGGCGCGTTCGGCCGCGCTGAGGGTGGCCCGCAGCAGTGCGCCGCCCCGGTAGGACGGCAGCCTGCGCAGTCCGCCGGCGGCGCAGCGCGACAGCGGTACGTGCGGTCCGGTCGTCGCGGCCCGGATGGCCGCGTCGATGGCCGAGGTCGCACCCGAGAGGTACAGGCGGGCGGCCGCCAGGTCGGTCAGCGCGTCGCTCGCCGAGCTGCGCGGGCCGCCGTGCAGCCCCGGGGACTCGGACAGCAACCGGGTGACGAAGGCCGCGGCGGTGTCGTAACGGGCGCCGAGGCTCCGTCGCACCCAGTCGCGTTCCCGGTCGATGCCCTTCTCCGGTGGTACGACGTCGGCGGCGGGCGCGGGCGCGGGCTGTACCCGCGGGGCGCCACCGCCCTGTGGAGCACCACCGCCCTGCGGAACCGACGGCACGGGGGGTGGCGCGGCCACGGGCAAGGGGGCTGGAAGGGCGTCGTCCCCGGCCGGCTCGGGGGCCGCCGCGGGGGGTTGCGGCGCGGGCCGGACCGGCTGGGGGCTCGGTGACTCCAGGCGGATGCGCGGCGCCGCCGACGGTGCCGGGGCAGGTGTGGCCGCCGGACCGGGCGCGGGCGGCGGTACGTGCGGGGGCGCGGGGGTGGGCCCCGCCGGCGGGGGCACCGCCGGCGCGGACGGCCCCCCGGACGCCGAGGGGATGGCCGGTGCCGACGGCGGGGGATCCGTCGGCACCGGCACGGGGAGGACCGGTGCCGACGGCGGGGGATCCGTCGGCACCGGCGCAGGGGGGACCGGTGCCGACGGCGGAGGGGTCGTCGGTGCCGGCTGCGGGGTGTTGGTCTGCTCGGGTGCGGGGGCGAACGGCGCCGCGGACCCCGCCGGTTCATGCGAGGGCGGGGCGGCTGCCGGGCCCGTGGCGACGGGCGGCAGAGCGGGCAGGCCGGGGCCGGCCACCGACCGGGCCGTCGGCACCACGGACGGCTGCGGGGCGGCCTGCTCCGGTCCCGGCTGTGACGTGGGCACACGGGCCGGCGACAGGCCGTCGGGCCCCTGCTGGGGCTGGGCGGGCCGGCCCGCGACGGGGGCGGCCCCCTGCGTCCGGGCCGCCGGAAGGTCCGTCCACGCGCTCCCTCGTACCGAGGAGGACGGCGCGGTCCGCTCCGTGCTCGGCGCGGTCTCCAGGACGCGTCCGTCGGCCGGCCCGGGCTCGGCGGGGACCGGTCCCCCGGGCGGCAGCGGCGGCGGACCGCCCTCGGGGAACCGGCCCGCCTCGCTCGAGGGCATGATGCGGCCCTGCCGGCCGAACGAGGGGTCGAGGCCGCGCAGCAGTTCGTAGGAGATGTACCGCATACGGTCGGCGGCCATCGGGTTGGTCTCGTCGTACAGGATGGCGGGGTACACGGGATCGGCCGGCGCGAAGCGCACGGTGTGGCCGTCGGGCGGCTCCGCCGCCGGGCGCACCCACAGGCCGCTCTGCACGACCTCCAGGACCACGTCCGGGGCGTACTGGTAGACGCCGTGCCCGATGGCCGGGATGTCCCCCACCGGGACCCGGGTGTTCAGGGGCAGCGGGGCCTGTGCCCGGCCGCCGGTCCGCGAGCGCGGCAGGAAGCCGAACTGTTCGGCGTACGGCTGCCAGCCCAGCGTTCCGTCGCGTCCGATGGTGCGCACCACGGGCGTCCCGCCGTCCGCGCCGGGAGTGGGCACGCCCGCGTGGACGACGACGGGTTCGTCCAGCAGGTCGGCCAGGGCCTGACCGAGCGGTGTGCCGCTGGGGACGGCCACCGGACCGTAGGGCAGGAAGCGCACCATGGGCCGTGCGGTGGGGGGCAGCGTGTCCCAGAACGCGGAGACCTCCTCCAGCGGCAGGGCGGACGTCCCCGGGCTGCCGAGCGCCACCCCGATCTGGTCGGGGTGGCCGACGAACCGGTCGATCAGCCACTGACGGTGTTCGGGTGCGGCCGCGTCCTCCCAGGTGCCGCGGATCCACGCGCCGCCGGGCAGCGGCTCGACCACGCCGCCCGCGCCGGTCGGGCGCGGCCGGTCGGGCACCGAGAACTCCCACTGCGGCTTGGGGAAACGCCGTGACTCCGGTACCGACGGCATCCCCGGCCGGTACCGCAGCCAGCCCAGGCCGTGGCCGGCGGGGACGAACAGTGCCCCGCCCGCCGCGGGGACCACGGTCCCGTCGGGGGCGAGCACCACACGTTGCAGCCGGTCCGCCAGCAACTGGGCGGCCTGCTTGACGTCCTCCCGGGTACCGCGGCCGGGGACGATACGGAAACTGCCGCCCCGGCGGGCCAGGGACCGGGCGACCTTGTCCCACACCGCGTCCTCGGGGCTGGCGGGCAGGTCGAGGACGACGAGGGTGTGCTGGGGGTCGGCGGCCAGGCGCCGGGTGAAGTTCAGCGCCCGGCTGTCCACGAAGCCGCGCGGGTGGACCAGCAGCGCCGTGCCGACGCTCCGCGACTCCAGCGCGGGCCCGCCGGTGCCCGGCGCCATACGGGACAGCCTGGCGGACAGGCGGTGGCCGAAGTCGCCGCGCGCCGCCGGACGGTCCCCGGACCGCCCGGCCATCTCAGCTGCCTCCCTGGACGACGGCGGCGGCCCCGGCCCGGCTGAGCCGGGGGCCGGCGGGGATCAGGTCGAGGGTGGCGGCCGGGAGGGTCCGCGGGGTGATCCCGCTGTAGCCGAGGGCGTCCACGGCCTGGCCGACGAGCGGGTACTTCACACCCTGCTCGGTGATCAGGAAGGGCTCCGGGGTGCCGTAGTCCCCCGGCTTCTTCGGTGGAACGGCGAGGACCGCGTGGGCCGGCGGGACGACGACCCGGGTGCCCGCGGCGGTCACGCGTCCGGTCTCCCGTACGATCCGGCTGCGCACCCCCGAGTGGTCCACGGTCCGCAGCAGGCACAGCGCGGACCCGGCGTCGGCGGTGGCGTCGGTGCCGTTCAGCAGGTCGGGGATGCGGTGCAGCAGGGAGTCGTCGGAGGAGGCGCGGACGGCGGCGATGTCGGTGGGGCTGACCTTCCTGGCGTCCTTGCCGCCCGGTGCCGCGGCGAGCAGCGCGGCCTCGGTGGCGGTGAGGGAGGCGACACCGTCGTCCCTGAGGACGTAGAAGTGGTCGGTTCCGTTGACGACGGTGCGGAACAACTGGCCGACCCGTACCGCGGCGCCCCCCAGGGTGCCGCCCTCGGTGCCGGCCTTCGGGATCCGGGCGGGAGCGATGGTGGTGCCGGTGGGCAGCGCGTCCAGCCAGGCCGAGGGAGCGCTGACGGGCTGCTCGGTGTCCAGGCCGAGGGCGACGACCGAGGACCGGCCGTCGACGGGGTATTTGGTGTTCCGCCACAGCACGTAGCGGGTCCCGCCGGGGCCCGACACGAAGACCCGGGCGTCGTCCGGCACGCCCCGGGCGGACCGCGGGGCGAAGTCGAGCGCCTCGCCCGGACCGGAGCCGGTGCGCAGGCAGTCGGTCCACGCCCCGGTCAGCAGCGACGACGGCAGTGCGACGTCGTCGGGGGCGCCCGGGATCCCCAGGGGCGCCCCCCGGGGCACGTCGTCCATCGACGCACGGGAGACCTGCTGCACGGCGGTGTTGCCGCCGGCCAGCAGGAGCGCGGAGGCGTAGTTCGCGGTGGGGTGCAGCATGCCGCCGGCGTAGAGGTAGCGGTTGCCGGTCTCCTTCTCGACGACCAGTGCGCCGGCCTTCTTCCACGACGTGTTGTCGACGGGCTTGATCACCCCGTAGACCACGGAGACGAGGACGAGCAGGACGGCGGCGATGACGCCGAACATGCTGCCGAGCCCGGACCGGCGCATGGGTGTCTCGCCGGTTCCCGGGTCACCGGAGACCAGGGCCGAGGCCAGACGGCCGGTGGCGAACTGGTAGGCGTGCAGGTGGTCGCGTCGGCTTTGCACGGCTCCCCCCTCAGCTGACCATGGCGCGGAAGTAGGCGTACACGTGCAGCAGTTGCAGTGTCAGGGGCAGCAGGGCCAGCGCGGTGACCACCTCGAGGATGTCCGCGATGTGCCCCCACACCGGAAGCAGCCGGGTCGTGGGCAGCCGCCACGCTCCGACCAGCAGCGCTCCGGCGGCCACCAGCAGGGCCAGCAGCAGCGCGCACCCGACGGAGGGGGAGGCGGCCGACGCCCACGAGTACACCACGGTGAGCAGTCCGAGCGCGCCGCACAGGGCCATCGGAACGCGCTGCCAGGTCCCGTTCAGGTTCTTCGAGCGCAGCAGTGCCGCGCCGGAGAGGACCAGGGCGAACAGCCAGTGCAGCCAGCCGCTGTGCCGGGCCGGCAGGACGAACGCGGTCGCGCACAGCAGCCCGGTGGCGATGCTCATCACCGTGAGCATGGCGTCGGCGTTGGCGGCGCGCCTGCTGAGGAGGTGCTCCTCCTGGGGGTCGATGTCCTCCTGGAGTTCGTCGGCGTTGCGCGGCAGTTGCGGGACGCGCAGCCGGGCCAGTCGCAGCGAGGCCCTCGGCGCGAGGTGGCCGAGCAGGAAGAAGACGACCGCCACCGTCACCGTGCTGCCGGCCGCGTCCAGGCCGAAGGCGGCGGACAGCGTGCCGCCGGTCGTGGCGAGGACGGCGGTGAGCAGCATCGTGCTGGTGAGCGTCAGGGAAAGCCGGGGCAGGGCCAGCAACACCGCGGACATCAGGGCGGCGCATCCCCCGCCGAGCATGATGTCACCGGGGTGGGGCGACAGCAGGCCGGCCTCGCCGTGCAGGGCGGTCAGCCCGGTCAGGGCCGAGAACACACCGGTGCCGAGGCCGGTGATCAGCAGGGTGGTCCGGTCGGCGGGCCGCCGCTGGTCCAGGGCGCCGCCGACGCACAGGGCGATGGCGGCGATCGCGTAGAGCACGGGTACGAGCGCACCGTCCGCGGTGCCGGGGACGGCCACGGCGAAACCGGCCAGTACGAGGGCGGCGAGGGAGTGGAAGAGACGGCGGGTCAGTTCCGGACGCCACCGGTCGCGGCGGGAGGCGACGGCGTGGGCGACGCCGTCGGCGACGTCGTCGAACTCCAGCTCCGGCATCGGGTCGTCGGCGGGGCGCAGGTACAGGATGTCGCCGTGGACCAGTCCCGCGCTCTGCGGTGTGGCGTCGATGTCCAGCGGGGGCTCGCCCAGCCGCTGGAGTGTCCAGGTGCCGACGCCCCGGCCGAGGTCGGTGGGGATGTGCCGCATCAGCATCGCCAGCAGGGCGGAGACGGGTGTGGTGACGGGCACGGCGAGGTCGGCACGGCCGACCGGGCCGGCGATCGTCAGCCGGCACACCTCCGTGCTGACCGTCCGGCGGGCGCCGGGGGCGGAGACTGCGGTGGTCATGGTGCTCCTGGAGGACATGGGGGGTGACGGTGGCGTGGGCGGGTGGCGGGGGCCGCCGTCAGGGGCCTGCGTATCCGACCTGGATCAGCCGGATGCCGCGCCGGGTGACGAGCTGGGCGCGGCCGGGGGGAAGCGTCCGGGGCCGGGCCTCGCCGATGAACTTGCCCTCCTCCTTGGGATAGGAGTGCAGCAGGGCGGGACTGCCCAGTTCCCAGATGCGGCGCAGGACGGGGTCCATCATGGCCCGGGAGGCGCCCGAGGTGGAGCGGGAGATCACCAGGTGCAGCCCGATGTTGACGGAGTGGGCGAGCATCGGGGCCAGGGCGTTCAGCGGTGACTGCGTGCCCATGCCCGGGCCGCCGCCGTAGAGGTCGTAGTCGTCGACGAGCACGAACAGCCGGGGCCCGGTCCACCAGTCGCGGCGGGCCAGCCGTTCGGGCGCGATGTCGGCCCCGGGGACTCGTTTGCCGACCGACACCGCGGCGCTGCCGGCGAGCTGGGTGAGGCTGTCGCCGTCGACCGCGAAGCCGACCCGGTACTCCTCGGGAACGGCGCCGAACAGGTCGCGGCGGGTGTCGGCGAGGAGGATGCGGGCCTCGTCGGGGGTGAAGCGGCGGGTGATGGCGTCGATGGCCAGGCGCAGCACGTTCGTCTTGCCGGTCTCGCTGTCGCCGAACACCAGCAGGTGCGGCGTGGTGCCGAAGTCGTGCCACACGGGGGCGAGCCGCTGCTCGTCCCAGCCGAGGGCCACCCGCAGGTCTCCTTCCGGTGCCGGCAGTTTGGCCAGCGGCAGCTGGGTGGGCAGGAGCCGCACCCCGGGGGCCGAGCGCCCGGTCCAGAAGGTGTCGATCTCGGCGACGGCGGCCTTGGTCGCGGCGGTGAGGTCGTCGCCCCGCGGGGAGCTGTCCAGCCTCGGCAGCGCGCACAGGAAGTGCAGCTTGGCGTTGGTGAGTCCGCGGCCCGGCTGGTGGGGGACGGTGGCGGCGACCCTGGAGCCGTGCTCGGACTCCCCGCCGTCACCGAGCCGCAGTTCGAACTTGGTGCCGAACAGATCGCGGGCCCGGGGCCGGATCTCCGACCAGCGCACCGCCGAGGCGACGACGTGCAGTCCGAACGACAGACCGCGGGCGGCCAGATCGGTGATGCGCGGTTCGAGGTCCTCGAAGTCCTGCTTGAGGGTGCCCCAGTTGTCGATGACGAGGAACACGTCGCCGTAGGGGTCGTCGATCTCCCCGCTGTCGCGCCTGCCCCGGTAGGCCGCGATCGACTCCAGGCCCAGTTCGGTGAAGCGCCGCTCGCGGACCTCCAGCAGCTGGGTGAGCTCTTCGACGGTGCGCTGCACCCGGTCGCGGTCCAGCCGGGTGGCGATGGACCCGACGTGCGGCAGTCCGGCCACGGACTGGAGTCCGCCACCGCCGAAGTCGAGGCAGTAGAACTGCACTTCGCGGGGGGTGTGGGTGAGGGCGAGGGCGAGCATCAGGGTGCGCAGCATGGTGGACTTGCCGGTCTGCGGTGCTCCGGCGAGCGCCATGTGCCCGTCGGCGCCCGACAGGTCGGCCACCAGCAGTTCCCGGAGCTGTTCGAAGGGCCGGTCGACCATGCCGATCGGCACGCGCAGCTTGCCGAGCGCCGGGTGGTCGCTCGCGCTCATGCCGCGCTCGGGGTCGGGGACGATGCCGGGCAGCAGTTGGTCGAGGGTGGCCGGGACGTCCAGCGGCGGCAGCCACACCTGGCGGGCCGGCGGGCCGGCGCCCTCCAGCCGGCCCACGAGGACCTCCAGCAGGCTCTCCTCGTCGTCCGACGCGGGCTCCGTGGCCCGTGTCCCGGGTTCCTGGACGAGGATCTCCGCGGCCTCTTCCGACGCGTCCAGGGACGGCGGCAGGCGCTGCTCCATGCCGAACGCGACGATCTCGTCGCTGCCCTGTGCCGTCTCGGCGGGGCCGCCGGAGACGGTGGGGGACGCCGGGCAGGGGCCGGAGACGTAGGCCGCCTTGAAGCGGGCCAGATTGCTGGTGTCGATCTTCAGATAGCCGTTGCCGGGCGCCGACGGAAGCTCGTAGGCGCTGCCCACGCCGATCACACTGCGGGATTCCATGGAGGAGAAGGTGCGCAGCGCGATCCGGTACGACAAGTGGCCCTCGACCCGGTGGATGCGGCCCTCGTCCAGGCGCTGGGAGGCGAGCAGCAGGTGGACGCCGAGCGATCGGCCCAGGCGGCCGATGCTGACGAACAGGTCGATGAACTCCGGCTTGTTGGCGAGCAGTTCGGAGAACTCGTCGACGACGACCAGCAGCGACGGCAGCGGCGCGAGGGGGGTGCCGCCCAGCCTGGCCTTCTCGTACTCGAACAGGGACGAGTAGCCGCTCTCCCGCAGCAGTTCCTGGCGCCGCATCATCTCGCCGTTCAGCGAGTCGCGCATACGGTCGACCAGGTGCAGTTCGTCGGCGAGGTTGGTGATCACCGCGGAGGTGTGCGGGAGGCGGTCCATGTTCAGGAACGTCGCGCCGCCCTTGAAGTCGACCAGGACGAAGTTCAGCACTTCGGAGGAGTGCGTCGCGGCCAGACCCATGACCAGCGTGCGCACCAGTTCGCTCTTGCCGGAGCCGGTCGCTCCGATCAGCAGGCCGTGCGGGCCCATACCGGCCTGTGCCGACTCCTTCAGGTCCAGCTCGAGGACCTCGTTGTCCTCGGTGATGCCGATCGGTACCCGCAGGCGGGTGCTCTGCGGGCTGCGGGTGCGCCACAGCGCGGCCACGTCGAAGGAGCGCGGGTCGCGGATGCCGAGCAGGGCGCTGAGGTCGAAGTCGGTCTCCAGGGGCTGGTCGACGAGGTCGACGCCGCCGTTGGTGCGGAGCGGGGCCAGGACGCGCGCCAGGGACTCGGCCGCCGAGGGGGACAGCGAGTCGCTCTCGGCGGTGACGACGGTGTCGCCCGCGGGGAACTGGACGGTGCCGTCCTGGAGGGTCAGCCGCAGTACGTGCGGTCCGCCGGTCATGGCGCCGGTGGCGTCGAGAGTGACGACGTTGCGCAGTCCGGCGCCGAGCAGCCGCGAGGTCTCCGGGATGTGCACCCGGTAGGCCAGCACGACGACGAAGGGTTCACCTACCCGGGGGACGGCGTCGGGCTCGTGGTCGGGGCGGTCGGTCAGCTCGTGGCCGAGCAGGCTCAGCAGCGTGTCGGGGTCCTCCGCCACCAGTCGCAGCGGCCCGGTCGCGTCCTCCTCGTACGGGTGGAGGTTGTGCGGCAGCCACTTCAGCCAGCCCCACTCGGCGCGTCCCACCGCGTCGGAGAGCAGCGCGACACGCAGTTCGTCCGGCGAGTGCAGCACGGCCAACTGCCCGATCACGGCGCGCAGCAGACCCAGCGCGGCGGCTCCGTCGCCGGCGACCTCCACGCTGGTGAACCGGCGCAGCGGCAGCGTCACCGGAAGGTGCCCGACCGACTGGTAGGCCTTGGTGAAGCGCCGCAGCGAGATCGCCGACAGGGGTTCGAGGTCCTCCACCGGCTTGGTCCCCGGCGGCACCAGGACCAGGTTGGCGCGGCGGGAACCGAGCCCGATGCGCACGTCCGCGAAGTCCTCGTGACCGGCCCTGCGTTCCCACAGCCGCGTCTGGCCGGCCAGCACCAGCAGGTCCTGCGGGCGCGGGTTGTCCCACTGGGCCGCCGCCCGCTGCTCGGCCGCGGACTGCCGGACCCGCCTGCGCACCTGGGCCAGGTAGCGCAGGTAGTCCCGGCGTTCGGCGCGCATCTTCCGGCGCCGGTCGGCACCGCGCCGGCCGAGCTGGCCGAGCCCCATGCTGATCATGGCGACGCCCATCATCCCCGACATCATGTACGTGGTCGTCGAACGGGCACCTAGGGTGAACATCATGACCATGGCGCCGACGCCGAGGAGCATCGGGAGGAAGACCAGCGCCGAGCTGAGGTCGGCGGTCGGGGGTTCGGGGAGGATCGGGGGCTCGGCGAGCTCGATCTGGTCCTCCGGAGCCTCGGGGCCGGGAACACGAGGTGAGCGCTTCACGACCACGGTGCTCATGAGGCTGTCTCCTGCGGAGTGGGGGCTTTCAGGGTTCCGCGGCAGCACCGGCACGGTGTGGCGGTGCGGGTCTCGCGAGCCGCAGCATGGCTGCTCGCCCACCCTAGGAACCGGCCCGGACGAAGTCCGGAGCCGGACGGACACTTTGTCCGTGCGGACCACGGATGTTGCCTGCGCGTTCAACGGCTGCGGCCGGTGTCCGACCCCCGGAGGGGGCCGACCGGGCTGTCAGATCGCGGTCGCGCCGTTTCCCGGGACGGGTCCGCCCTGGCTACCGGCGGTGTCCGGCACCAGCCCCAGCCGGGCCAGACCGCCGTCCAGCCAGGCCGCGGCCAGCTTCACCCGGGAAGGGCACCCGGTACGTCTGTACAACCGGGTCAGCCGCTGCTCCACGGTCTTCTCGCTGCACGAGAGCCGGGCCGCGATCTGCCGGTTGGTCGCTCCGCCGCTGACCAGCTCGATCAGGCTGATGTCCTGCTCGCTGAGCCCGCTGCTCGCCGAACGGCGCCTCGGCAGCGACACGTTCCGGCGTTGCGCCATGCGGTCGATCACGGCGCGCACCGGCCGCCCGATCGCCATCATGTCCGAGATCCGCCTCGCCTCGACGAACCACGGCTGGGGGTCGTCGCCGACCGCCAGCAGGCAGTAGCAGCACAGCAGGTCCAGGGGCGTGTCGCCCCGCTGGGCCAGCGACCGGTGGGCGGCCGGCAGGCCCCTGCCCGCGTCACGATGCACCAGGCCACGTCCGATGAGCACCGCCTCCCGGCTCATGGGCGAGGCCTCCTCCTCGTGCAGCGCCTCCAGCTCCTCCAGCGCCTGCCGCGCCGTCTCCGGCCGCTCCTCCAGCACGGCCACCACGAGAATCCGCAGCAGCACCCGCTCCACGCCCGCGAGCGTGCCGTCCTTGAGTGCCCGGCGCACGGCGAGCCATCCGCCCGCCAGCGCCTCGTCCGTCTGCCCCGACCAGTACCGCACGGCGATGCGCGCCCGGTCCACCAGTGGATGGACCACGTCGTCGGGGATGAGGTCCAGCCAGGCGCGGGCGTGCCCCAGCTCACCGCGCATGCAGTGGATCTCCGCCGCCAGCGCCCGGGCCAGCTGCCCCGGCCCGACCGCGCCGTCGGGGCGGCTGCGTGTCTCGATCCGGCGCGCGGAGGACAGGGCGCTGTCCCAGCGTCCCTGGAGGTAGTCACGCACCATCGCCCGGTAACGGATGGCGGTGCTGTGTCCGGCTCCGGTGTAACGGTCACCCAGCACGGCTGCGAAGGCGCCCGCCAGGTCCCCGTAGGCCGCGGCGTTCCGCAGCCGGTCGAGGGCCTCGTCGGTGACGGCGCCCGACGGCAGCGCCTGCCGCGCGCGGTCGAGCTCCGCCTTGCCGCCCACGGCGGCGGCCACCAGCCGCAGTTCGACGTCCGCGGGCAGCGGGCCGTGGGCGCAACCCGGGGTGGGCCCGGGGGGCTCGACGTCGTCCCATGCCGTCAGGGCCACCGGACCGATCCCGTACAGCCCGGCGAGCGACACCGCCCTCGCCACGGCCGGCATCTGCTCCAACGCGGTTCGGTATCGCTCGCCGTCGCCCTGGCAGGAGGGGAACCGGTGCTCGTGCAGCGCCGCGAGAACCCATAACCGGACCGAGAGTTGCAGGGCGGTCCGGTGCCCGCCGGACCGGCCTCCGGCGGGCGCGTGGTCCGCCCACCGTTCCACACAGGCGAGCAGCGGCTGACCGAGTTCCAGCACCTCCTCGTAGTCGGCGTACCGCAGGCTGAGTTCGGCGGTCTCGCGGAGCACGCCCGGCGTCCTGGGGTCACCGGGGGACAGCCGCCGCAGTGCCGACCGGTAGGCCTGCGTGGCCCGCCGCAGGGCCGACGGTGCGTAGTTGCGGCCGGCGGCGAGCAGCAGCGGGACCGCGATCCCGTCGTCCAGCAACGGGCCGGCCGCCGCGACGTGATCGGCCAGATACGGGTAGCGGGCGCCCGCGGTGGCGGCGTCCATGCGGTCGGTCACCGACGTGACGATCCGGGCGTGGACGCGCGGCGGATCGCTTCGCTCGGGCAGCGTCCGCAATGTCGCGGCCAGCGCGGGAACGGGGAACGACAGGCGGCGGTCGTCGTCGACGGTCAGCACCTCGTCCTTGACGAACCGGTCCACCTCGGCGGCGACCGCCGCGGCGTGTGCCCCGTCGTCCGGCCACATGAAGTGGAGGTCGTCGACACGCACTTCGCCGCCATCGATCAGGTGGGCCAGCGCGGCGGCCAGCTCCACGGACTCGGCGTCCATGCCGGGCCGCACGAGCTGGAGCAGTCCGTCCGGCCGGCTGAGCGGGCCCAGCCGGTCCGTGCACTCCAACACGCAGAGCGTGCCGTCCAGTTCGAGCAGGCGGCCACTCTCGCGCCAGCAGGTCAGCAGGGACAGCACCGCCTCCGGGTTTCCGGCCAGCGGCCCGAGCGCCCGCGACAGCGCCGTGAGCAGCGCCGGTTCGACGGGCCGGCCGGCCCACCACACGGCCAGCTCGCCGATCCCGGACGGCGGAAGCGGCCGCAGTTCCAGCACCCGGTCGGCCGTCGCCGCCAAGCCGGTTCCGCCGGCCCGTGCCGCGGCCGCGGGACGGCCGGCCATCACCACGGGGATGTCCGCAGGGCGGAAGGCGCGCAGGAGCACCCCCAGAGCGGAGGCGGTCTGCGGCGGCATCCGCTGCACGTCGTCGAGAACGACAGCGAAGGGGAAGGACCGGGCGGCGTCGGCCAGTACCTCACCCATGGTCTTCAGCAGGACCGATTCACCACCGCGGTGGGTGATGCGCCACTGGACCCGGCGTACGGCGGTGATCCGGGCCGGCAGCCAACCGTCGTGGATCCTGGCGAGCACGTCGCACACCGCATCGGCCAGGGCCGCCACACCAGGTGGCTCCTCGGTGTCCTCCCAGTTCATCGGCACGATCTTGGCGCCGTTCCGCGTCGCCACCAGCCGCGCCTGCTCCAGCAGGGCGGTCTTCCCCACGCCGGCCCGGCCGCTGATCAGCAGGGTCTGCGCCGGCGTACCGGCGGAGCCCAGGATCCGGGCCACTTCGTCGACCTCGTGGTTCCGCCCGACGAGAGGCGCACGGTGCCGCACGAGCACTCCTCCCACATCTGCGAATCACAGCCTTCGGAGTCGGTCGACCGCACTGGCGCGGCCGACGGACAGTAGATCGTTGACTGTTCAAGTGCAGCCAAGAGTAGGGACGGTGGTGCGGAGGGAGCGTGTACCGTTGCGACACCAGATGGGATTGAGGCGACATCTTCATCGGCGCGGAGGAAGCATGAGGAGCGAGCCGCGTTTCCTTGGTCCGGGCGGCGCGACGGGCACGTTCGCCGTCGACGCGAGCACCACCGGCACCGGCCGGGGCACCTGGGAGCCGTTCATCAGCACCTGGAACGACCGCCTGGGAGACCTCTACCCCCTGCCGGAGTTCAGCGCTTCCACAGTCGAGGGCTTCCAGGGAACGATGCAGTCGGTGGCCCTGCACGACATCGCCGTGAACGAACTCTGGGCCTCCTCTCCCGTCAGCACCCGGGCGGTCGGGACGTACGAGCACGACCAGGTCAGGCTGTACGTCGGGCTGCGCGGCGCGGTGGCCCTGCAGGACCCGCACGACCAGGGCGGTGACGCGTACGTCACGGCCGGGACCTACTTCATGCACCACGTCGTGACGGAGAACCACTTCCACACCACGCCGCAGATCGGCACCCGCATGTTCAACTTTCCCGGCGACGCCCTGCGGTCCCTCGTCGCCGGGAGACCACGCATCGGGCAGGCCACCTCGCCCGCGGCGCAGATCCTCATGGCACACGCCGGCATGGTGCAGCGGACCGTGAGCGAGCTCAGCCCCGCGGGGGCGCACGCCTCCCGCAACGCCCTGCTGGAACTCGCCAAGGGACTGGCCCTGGACCAGTTCGACGACTGCGAGCCCGCCTTCACCCCGTCGCTGGCCCAGGCGGCCAAGGACCTGGCCGACACCCGGCTCACCGACGCCGACCTCTCCCCGAGCACGGTCGCCGCGCACCTGCATGTCTCCGTCCGCACCCTGCAGCGGGCCTTCGCGAGTCTCGACGAGTCGTTCAGCGCCTACATCCGCCGCCGACGCCTGGAGGCGGCCGCCACCGCGCTCACCGCCCCGGGATCACGCCTCACCGTCTCCGAGGCCGCCGCGCTGTGGCACTTCACCGACAGCAGCCACTTCGTCCGCGCCTTCAAGAAGCAGTACGGGACGACACCGGCGCGGTTCGCGCGCCGCCCCGTCTGACGGCCAAGGCGTCGTGCGGGCGGCCATAATGACTGCCGTGGACGTACGTTCGTCCGCTGGAGTCCGCCCGGGAGGACCGGGCGCACCCGCCTGCTGTGCACCGTTCAGCGAAAGGCGCGGTCGGAAGTGACTGATCGGACAGTGACGACAGACGTGGTCCACGGTGACACGTCGCCACACGTGGACCGCACGCGGGAGCGCATGGTCGGACGTGAGTCGGAACTGGACGCGATCCACGGCCTGCTGAGTGATCCGGACGGGCCGCGCCTGGTGTACGTCCGGGGCGAACCGGGGGCGGGGCGCAGCTCGTTACTGCGAGCGGTTCATGGACGACTGCGCGCGGAAGGCACCGGCGCGCTGTTCTTGGCGTGCGTGCCAGGCGATGAGCACCACCCTTTGCTGCTGGCTCTGCGCCTGATCACGACGCTGCTGAAGCCCCAGTCCGGCACGGCGCAGCAGCAGTCGGACGGCAGGCCGGTGGCGGACCTGATGTCCGCTGCCGAGAAGGGCGACCGGACGGCGGCGGCTGAAGCGCTCACCGCCGCTCTGACGCACTGCGGACCCACGGTGCTGGTGGTCGACGACATCGAGCACGGTGACGCCGACTCGCTCACCGTCCTCGGCGAACTCGATGCCGCGCGCATCGGTCCGGGCGTCCGGCTGGTGGTGTCGGCGGGCCGGTCGGTGAAGCCCCATGCGCCCGGCCTGGCCGGGTACCGGCCGGCGGACGGCACGGTGGTGCGGACCATCGACCTCCCGCGCCTGCTGCCCCACGACATCGCGACCGCCTTGGCGCGACGGTTCCGGGCGAGTCCCGAAGACGCGCTCGTCCGGCGGACGCACGAACTCACCCAGGGGGTCCCCGGGGCGATGGACGCCCTGCTCACCGCGTGGACGCGGCAGGACGCGATCCGGGTGGTCGGGGGTCACGCCTTCCTGGCCGTCGGCGTCCCGGTGCCGGCCCTGCCGGACAGTGCCCCGTTCCTCGCCCCGCTGCACAGGCTGGGCGAACCCGGCCGGACGGTGGCCGGCGCGCTGAGCGTGCTGTGGCCGTTGGGCCCCCGGGCCCCGCAGCTGATCGCGTCGTCCACCGGACTGTCCGACGCCTCTGTCGCCGAGGGCGTCCACGACCTGACCGAGGCGGGGATCATCGAGGAACTCCCCCGCCGGGACGGCGCCGCGGCAGGCGGTTGGGCGTTCCGCGTGCCGCTGACGGCCCGCGTCGTCGAAGCCCGGCTGGGCCCCTTGGAACGCAGCCGGCTGTCCGCCGCCGCGGTCGAGGCGCTGTGGAACACGGCGGAAGGAGGCAGCGGCGCCCGGCGGGTGGCCGTCGCGCTCCCGCAGCCGCACGCGGACTTCTATCTGGCGGACCGGATCGCGGACGCGGGTCCCCTGGTCGACCGTGACCGCGCGGTGGCGGAGCTGACCGCGATCGCGGAACGCGAGTGGCCCGACTTCGGCGGCCGGGGGATGCTGCGCTGGTTCCGGGCGGCGGCCCGCCTCATCGAGGACCCGGCGGCCCGCGGTCCGGCCCTGCTGCGGAACGCGAGGGCCGCGTACGCTTCGGGCGACTACCCGGCGGCACGGTCGATCGCCGAGTCACTGCTGCGCACGCCTCCCGACGGTGTCACCGTGCCGGTGCTCCAGGGCATCGCCGGTGTGCTGGCGTCAGCGACAGCGGTCGAGAAGGACTGGGCGTTCCTGAAGCGGATGGCCGCGGCGCGGTGGTGGGACAGACTGCCGCTGCCCGCCGGGGTGGCCGTGGGAGGCAGGGCGGTGGCCCTGTGCCAGCTCGGGAGGTGGCGGGAGGCCCTGGATCTGCTGGAGGGGACCGAGTCGGTATGGCACACCACCACGGACGAGCGTGTGGTACCCACTCTCGAAGCCTACCGCGTCGTCGGTGAGTTGATGGTGGGCAGACCCGAGCTGTTCACGCGCTCACTCACCTCGCCGGAGCTGCTGGAGCTGCCTCCCGACCTGCGGTACGTGCTGACGGTGGTCCAGTGCGAACAGCTGCTCTGCTCCTGCGACCTGCAGGGGGTGCGTGCCCTGCTGTCCGACCGTGGGCTGGCGCCCGAAGCACTCCCACCGTACAGCCTGTTCCTCTGGCACCACCTGGAGGGCCGCTGGGACGAGGCACTCAAACATGCCCGCTGGCTGCTGGCCACCGGTCAGGCGTTGTCGTCGGCCACCGACGGCTATCCGCTCGCGGCGCGGACCGCGGCCATCCTCCTCGCCCGGGGCGGCGTCAACAACGCGCACCGCCTGATCACCGACGCACGGGGCGGCCCGGACGGTCCCCTCGAGCACTCCCTGGACAGTGCCGAGGCCGAGGTGCTGCGGACCCTCGGCGACCTGTCCGGCGCCGCGGAGTCGCTCCGCCGCGGCCTGGGCGCCGCGAACGCCCGGGGACACGTCTTCGGAACCGACGAACTGTGGGCCGCCCTCGCCGACCTGCACGCCGAAGCCGGCCGCACCGGTGAGGCGGCGGCCTGCCTGAAGCGCCTTCAGAAGGTGGCGGAGCAGCTCGGCAGCGACCGCTCACGCCTGCTCTGCCTGCTGGCCTCGGCGAAGGTCCGGCGCCAGGACGACCCCGGCCGAGCCCGACGGGACCTGCGGGAGGCGGTGGAGCTGGCCCGCTCCCGGTCGCAGCCGTTCGAGACCGCGGTCACCCTGTCGGCAGCCGCCGGCAACGGCGCGGGCCCGGCCACCCTGCTGCACGAGGCCTACGAACTGTTCCAGCGGACCGGGTCCGCGCTGTGGCGCTTCCACACCAGGACGGCGCTGCGCGAAGCCGGACTCCCCGTCCCCGGCCGCAAAGAGGCCACAGCCGAGAGCGAGCACCTCCTCGCCACCCTGATCGCCGAGGGGCTCACGAACCGCCAGGTCGCCACCGTGCTGCGGCTCAGCGAAAAGGCCGTCGCCGACCGGATCTCCCGGCTGCTGGCGCGCACCGGTCTGCGGTCCCGCACCGAAGTCGTGACGGCCGTGCTCACCCAGGACTACTGACGCCACCGCCCGGTGGCCGGATATCTCCCTTCCCCCCGGCGAGAGGCACACTGCCGCACCCCGTCCGCACGGCCGGGTCCCGGCCCGTGGTGCTTCGCCCCCCCACCGCTGTTGTCCGCTCTGTGCCGGTCAGGTGTGCGCCACAGGCCGGACCGCGATGCCGGAATGAACCAGAAGCAACGCTTCCGCCCGGTTCGCCCGCCGGGCACTCGTGCGACATTTCCCTGCCCTTAGAGGGGACTGCCCGTATGGACACCGGGTGCGGATACCGCCATGACACGATCCTCGTCAGCTGTAACAGGCCGCACGACAAGCACGGTTCCCGAAGGGAAAGCGAATGCCGCAACAGGTGGTGAGAGACACGATCCGGGTGGCGATCCACGCTCCCGACGCCGTCACACGGGCCGGACTGGTCAGTTCCCTCAAGAGCGACCGCCGCGTCGTCGAGGTACCCGTGGACGAGCCGCACGAGGCCGACGTCATGGTGGCGGCGATCGACACCGTGGACGCCGGGGCCCTCGACCTGCTCCCCACCCTGTGCGACCGGCCGGAAGCACGCTTCGTACTGGTGGTGGGACGGCAGTGGCTCGCCAACGTCTCGACGGCGGTCGACAGGGGGGTGCGCGCCGTGCTGTGGCGCGACTCCTTCACCCCCCAGGCCTTCATCCGGACACTGCTCACCGTCGCGTCGGGCGGCGGCAGCTTCCCTCCCGCCCTTCAGGGCACCCTGCTGGAACAGGTGCAGTGGACCCACAGGGAGGTCCTCACCCCGCGCGGCCTGAACGCCTCCGGCGTCACACCCCGGGAGGTGGACGTGTTGCGCCTGG
Organism: Streptomyces sp. NPDC001544; assembly: GCF_042894285.1. NCBI lineage: Bacteria > Bacillati > Actinomycetota > Actinomycetes > Kitasatosporales > Streptomycetaceae > Streptomyces > Streptomyces sp. NPDC001544. The sequence continues at coordinate 132,011 of NZ_JBIAVN010000016.1, forward strand.
TGGCCGACGGCCAGGAACTCTCGGAGATCGCGCGGAAGCTCTCCTACTCGGAGCGCACCGTCAAGTACATCCTCTACGGCCTCATGAAGCGCATGCAGCTGCGCAACCGGGCCCACGCCGTCTCCTACGCCATACGCTCGGGCATCATCTGAGGGCTTCCGGCGCCCCTCGCCACGAAGGGGCCGGCCCAGCGGCAGTACAAGGCAGCGGGCGTGCAGGACGCCCGCTCGGACAACGTTGCCAACGATCGAAGAGGTCGGCCCGCCGAAGTCCCGACCGGGCCGACCTGCGCCGACCTGCCTGGCCCGAAGGGCGGTCCCCGTCCGATCCACCGCCAGGTACCACAGAACCCTCGGAAGGAGGGCGTGGCTTGTCCTCGTCCCCGCAGCAAGACGCCGCCGGTGCCACCAGGAGTCCACTGGTCCGCCGAGCGGTCGCACTGCCCGCGATACCCGACAGCCCCTCCGCGGCACCCACCCCTGACCCCACGTCACAACCACCGCGACAGGCGGCGGTTCCGGTGGCCGGAGCGACCGGCGCGCCCTCGAGTGCGGACAAGGACGCACGCACGGGCAGACCGGCGGACAGCGGCTCACCGGCGTTGTGGGAGAACGATCCGTCGTTGGCCGAGACGGCCGTACCAGAAGACCCTCCCCGGTCCGCGGCCACGGACACCGGCGAGCGCGCGCGGATTCCGTCCGGCCGGCCGAGAGTGGTGTTCGTCGGCGCGGTCCTCGGTGCCGCTGCGCTGCTCGCGATCCCGTTCCTGGCGACCGGCTCGAACTCGTCGTCGAAGGGCGCCCACGGAACTCCGCTCAAGGCCGCCGACGTCCCTGCGAGCGGTTACCTGCCACAGCAGAAGGCGCTCCCGTCGGCCACGGCGGCCGCACGGTCGAAGTCCCCCTCCGGGGGGCATGCGGCGTCATCCGCTCCCGGCCGCTCGTCATCGCCGCGCAACACCCACGGACCCGCGTCCGGGCCCGCTGCCGGGGCGCACAAAAGCGGTCACGGCAAGCCCCGGCCCGGCGGTCACAGGACTGCGAAGAGCGCCAAGAAGTCCACCGTCATCGTCCCCGCGGTGTTCGCAGGCGCCGACAACATGCTCCTGAAGAACCTCGGGACGGGCTACTGCGCCGACGTGCCGAACTACGGCCCCGGCGCCAAGAACGATCCGGTCCAGCAGTTCCAGTGCCAGTCGGGCTCGACGGACAACCAGATGTGGAACCTCGCGGTCACCTCGGGACCGAAGGGGCCGGGCGGGGCGCGGCTGTTCGTCATCCGCAACACCAAGGACGGCCTGTGCATGGACCTTCCGAACTACGGGGGCCAGGCGGCCGGTACGAAGGTGATCGAGTTCTCGTGCGACGGCACGAACAAGGACAACCAGCTCTGGTACCTGGCGTACGGGCACCGGAACCACTACCGGATACGCAACCTGGCGAGTCACGGTCTCTGTCTCGGCGTCACCGGCGGCACGGGAGCCGGACCCGACGCCCGGCTCCAGATCCAGTCCTGCGGGTCCACAGCCGGGGACTGGGGATGGTCGTCCCGGTGACCGTGCGCACCCTGGAGTCCATGGCGTCGCACGGCGATTGACATGACGTCAGCCGTGGAGGGCTACGGCATCAGGCCGTCCGACTCCGCGAAGATGACATGGGTGACGAACATGAAGGCGACGCACAAGGCGATGAACACGCCGAAGAAGACCAGCATGCAGCCGGTGCCCGCGGCGAGCTTGCCTCGCGCGGGGGCGTGCGCCGTGGCCCGCTCGGGCCGGTCCGCCAGGTAGTGGACGGTCACGTGATCGCCCTCGAGGACGGTCGCGGGGCCGTTCGCCTCTTCGAACCGGACCGTGTGTCCGTCACGTGTCGTGAACTCGTAGACGTGGTGGAGCGTGGTGCTCACGGAGGTGTTCCCACCGCCGCTGGTCGTGGTGTACGACCGCAGACATCGGCCCTCGGCCGTGAGCCCGCTGTTCCAGGCGCTGCTGATCTGCCGGGAGCGGCCGAACAGCCGGACCGCGGCGAACGCGACGAACGCGATCATGACAAGAGGTACGGCGTAGAACACGGCTTCCATGAGATCCCCCGGAGACGCGCACGCCGTTCCTGATGATCGGCGTGGCGGGAACGTACCCCGCCCGTCGGCGCGCGCGCCTCAAGGGAAGCTCTGAAAACTGAGCGGCGGTCAGAACGTGACGTCCGAGCAGGCGTAGAACGCGTTGCCCGTGTCGGCGATCGTCCAGACCGCGAGGATGACGTGGTGGCCGCTCAGGCCGCTCGGCAGGGTGCCGCTGTGGCTGAGGGTGGCCGGCGGGCGCTGCCCGTTGTAGGGGACGGTCAGGAACGGGGTGGTGTTGAGGTCCGAGCGGGACAGGGCGTGGTTCTGGTTCCAGCCCTGCTTGGTGACGTAGTACCTGAAGTCGGTGGTGGCGTGCATGGCGGTGAACTGCCAGCGGAAGGTGTAGCTCCTGCCGCCGGTCACCTTCGTGGTCGGCCAGGCCTCGCCGGACGGCGTCTTCGGTGAGCTGAGCTGGGCGAACCGGCTGACGCCGCCGTTGCAGATCTGGCCGTCCGCCGGACCGGACGCGGGGAAGCCCTTGGGGCCCTCGACGCTCTGCGGCTCCCACTGGATGTCGCCGCAGTTCGCCACGGTGCCGTTCTGGCAGAGCTTCTGCCTGCTGATGGGGAGGTCGGTGTAGCCGTGACCGCTCGCCCCGCCAATGGAGAGCACGAAGGCTCCGGCGGTGGCGAGGCCCAGCACGGCCGCGGACACCTTGGTCTGTGTGCGCATGCTGCCGCTCCTGGTGAACGTGGGGATTCAGTGAGCTGTGCAGGTCTAGACCAAGTGGGAGATTATTGCCGTTCGTCGAACATGTCCATCCCCGTCACACCGCCGGTTCCCGTCCCACGCAGAACGCCACCGTCAGGTCCCGCACCAGCACCTTGCGCTCGTAGTCGTCGAGTTCGACCAGCCCGCGCATGGTCAGCCGGGTGACCGTGTCCTCCACCGAGTCCACGACCGAGGAGAGCACGCTGGAGCGCTGCTGCGCGTCGAGCGCGGCGATCCGGCGGCGCTGCATGGCGGCGGCGATCTCGGGCGCGTACTCCACCCGGACCGGCTGCACCGAGAACACCTCCAGTCCCACCGGCGCGACCTCGGCCGCCACCAGCCGGGTCAGCGCCTCCCCGGCCGCCTGCGCGGCCCCCCGCGCCCCGCCCGGCGCCGCCACCGGCACCCGGGCCAGCGCCGCCTCCACGCACTCCCGCAGGTACGTCTCGTGGTCGTCGATCCCCAGCAGCGCCCGTGCGGTGTCCCGCACCCGCCACACCACCAGGACCACCGTCCGCAGCGCGACCCCGTTGCCGTCGGTCGCCGGCATCGGCTCGCTGCGCCAGTGCCGCAGGCGTACGTCCACCCCGCGGCGCGGCACCAGCGGGTTGATCCAGAGCAGGCCGGTGCGCCGTACCGTCCCCCGGTAGCGGCCGAACAGGCCGAGCACCAGGGCCCGCCCGGTCCGCCCCCGGGCCAGCCCGCCGAAGCCGAGCAGACCGAGGGTCCCGGCCCCGGCGCAGGCCGCCCACTGGGCGGGACCCGGTCCGGTGCCCGCGTACGCGGTGAGGCATCCGGCCAGCCCGCTCATCCCGGCGACCACCCCCGCCGCCCCGGGCAGCACCCGCGCCCGGCGCTCCATCAGCCCGGGCTCGGTGTCCGGCACCGGGCGCGGCCTGGCCGGGGCCGGACGCCTCAGGCGCGGCTGCTCGCCCGTGCCCTGTCTGCGGCCCACGACGGCCGGCCGCAGCGGCACCGGCGCCGGATCGGGGTCGTCACGGAAGAGGAGGTGGACGGGGATCTCGGTGGTGGCCTCGGTGTGGATCAGCCGGGTCGGCCGGGGCGGGTCCCCGGCGGGCCCCTCGGAATCGGACGTGTGCTCGGTCGTCGTGCTCATGCGTGCCTCCAGCCTCCGCGCCAGACGCTTCACGAATAGATGATTTTCGGACTGCGATTACGAGAACAGCCGCCGCCAGGTCTCCGGCCCCGGGTAGCCGTCCGCGGCGCCGCCCCGCCAGCCCTGGGCGCGCTGGAAGGCCTCGACGGCCCGCCGGTCGGCCTCGTCCCAGCGGGAGTCCGCCCCGTGGGGGTAGAACCTGCCGAAGCCCTTCTTGATCAGCTGCTGCGCCAGCCGGGTCACGTACGTGTTGTCCGCGCCCGGGCGGAACAGGTTCCGGCCCGGATACCCGGCGACGCCGTGCGAGGCGGGTGCGCCGGCCGCGCCGGGGGTGATGTCCTTGCCCTTGCCGGTGGTCAGCAGTTGCCAGGTGCGCGGCCCGGGCAGCCCGTTCGCGTCCGTGCCCGTCCAGCCCTGGGCGAGCTGGAACGCCCGGGTCGCCCGCCGGTCCGCCTCCGACCAGCGCGGGCCGGGTTCCCGGGTGTAGTACGGCCCGGCGCCGCGGGCGACCAGCATCCGGCCGAGCTGGGTGACGTACTTGTTGTCCGCGCCGGGCCCGAAGTACGCCTTCCCCGGGAAGGGGGTCCGTGCGGTCCTGGCGGACGCCGGGGCCGCGTCCTGCTTCGCCCCGTCCGCGGCGGCGGCCACCCCCTTGTAGCGGTAGGGGACGTACTTGGCGGAGTTGGTCCAGTAGGCGTACGGGGTGGACTGGCGGCGGGCGTGCGGGGGTGTCTGCTCGTAGGCGGTGTAGTAGGTGTGCGTGTAGTCGGTCCAGCCGCCGAAGAGGACGACGTGCGAGCCCTTCTCCGGGTTGTCGGGGTTGTGGAAGAGCAGCATGTCGCCGGGCTGCAGCTCCTCCTTGGAGATCTTCACGCCGTACTGGCCGAGGCTGCCGGTCCATTCGTTGCTGCCCAGGTTCCAGGCCATCGAGACGTAGCCCGAGCAGTCCTGCCGGTACCCGTCCGACCAGTACGCGGTCATGCTGTACGGCACCTGCGCGGCGACCCAGGTCTTCGCCCGGTTGATGATCTCCGTGCGGGTGGTGGGGGGCGGGTTGGCCGGGTCGGCGGGCTTGCCGCCCTTGCCGCCGGGGCCGTGCAGGGGCGTCTTGGCGCCCTGCGGGGTGGGGGGCGTGTCGCCGTCCGTCCTGAGGTGCGGCACGCCGGGCCGGGCCGGGGTGTGCGCCGGGGCGAGTGCGGCGGCCGGATGGCCCGCGCCGACGGCGGCGGACGCCGCGGCGGCCACCACGAGGGCCCCCCGGGCCGCCGGGTGGCCGCCGAACCTTCCGGACGGCCAGGAGGGACTCACGCGCCGCCGGTGGGCGCATCCGGGGCAGTCGCAGTCGCTCGCGGGGTCGACGTCCTCGAACACCGGAGCCACCATGCGACCTGCCTCACATCCCGCTTCGACGCTCTTGTTGAAATGTCCTAGTCTGTGCACGTTGATCAGTTTCCCAACTGTGTTCGCAACGCGCATGCTGACGGTCCGAATGATGTACGCACCCCTCACCCACTCGTGGACGCCGCCACGCTCCGGTGGTCCGGAGCACCCCCCGAGGTCGGGTAGAGTTGTCGACGTCAGCAGGCGCCGCTAGCTCAGTTGGTTAGAGCAGCTGACTCTTAATCAGCGGGTCCGGGGTTCGAGTCCCTGGCGGCGCACCATGATGCTCGACAGTGACAGGCCTCTCGTACGAACGAGGGGCCTGCCGCCATTTGCCCCCCGCCCTGGACACGGTTCGGTCCACCCGGGTGACTGCCGGGTGACGGCGTACGGTCGAGGGAGCCACAAGAGGCCGCTTCGGTGACATCCGTACCCGGCTGTCCCCCGTGGCCGTATTTGACCGGTGAACAGTGCGTCGCGTCTTGTGATCATGCCGAGCGCCGTAGAACCCTGTTGCTTCAACGCGCCGCCGCCTCACGGCAGTTGGGGGACTGTAACCGGTTGCGGCGGACAGGGGACGAGGGATCCCGTTCAGGAAGGGCCACCGAGGGGGGCGGCCCGCACCCGGAATGCCACGGTTCCATGCCTCCGGGGTGTGGAAGACATGGTGACTGTGGCTCGCCAGGAACGAACGAACACGCGCTGACCTGCGTGTGGGGGGATGACTCATGACGTCGACGCCGACGGGCGCCCGGCATAATCACGAACCATCACAGTCCGCGCACGACCGATCACAAACCACACAACCAAGAGGTCCGTCGCACCGGACCGACGACACGGGGGCGATCCGCCGCATAAGGAAGACCCTGCCGAGATACGACTACGAGCACCACAGCCGGCTCGCCGGCCCCCTCACCCAGCCCGACCCGGGCAAGCCGTACAGGGTGAGGTACCGCTCCCTGCTGTCGCAGGAGCCGCACCGCGTCCGCGCCGCGCTCATGCTGGGCGCGGCACCGCTGCTCTCCCTGGTCCTGCTGGGCTGGCTGCTCCAGCCCGGCCACTGGACCGAACGGGACTACCCGGCGTACGACTTCCTGCCGGCGCTGGACGTGGTGATGCTGGTCTCGATCGGCCTGATCGAGACCTTCCGCTGCCTGAACGTGCTGTCGAACGCGCACGCCACCCTGGTGGCCCGCGATCCCGTCCCGGTGGTGCCCGAGACCGGCACCCGGGTCGCCTTCCTCACCTCCTTCGTGCCCGGCAAGGAGCCGCTGGAGATGGTGACCAGAACCCTGGAGGCGGCCGTACGGCTGCGCCACCGCGGCCTCCTGCACGTCTGGCTGCTCGACGAGGGCGACGATCCGGAGGTGAAGGCGGTCTGCGCACGCCTCGGCGTGCACCACTTCACCCGCAAGGGCGTGGCCCGCTGGAACCGGCCCTCCGGCCCGCACCGCGCGAAGACCAAGCACGGCAACTACAACGCCTGGCTGGAGGCGCACGGCGACGGCTACGACTTCTTCGCCTCCGTCGACACCGACCACGTGCCGCTGCCCAACTACCTGGAACGGATGCTCGGTTACTTCCGCGACCCGGACGTCGGCTTCGTCATCGGCCCGCAGGTCTACGGCAACTACGACACGTTCGTCACCAAGGCCGCCGAGTCGCAGCAGTTCCTGTTCCACGCACTCATCCAGCGGGCGGGCAACCGGTACGGCGCCCCGATGTTCGTCGGCACGTCGAACGCCGTACGCATCAAGGCGATCCGGCAGATCGGCGGCCTGTACGACTCCATCACCGAGGACATGGCGACCGGCTTCGAGATCCACCGCGCCAAGAACCCGGCGACGGGCCGCAGGTGGCGTTCGGTCTACACCCCGGACGTGCTCGCGGTCGGCGAGGGCCCGAACGCCTGGACGGACTTCTTCACCCAGCAGCTGCGCTGGTCGCGGGGGACGTACGAGACGATCCTCAAGCAGTACTGGAAGGGCTTCTTCTCGATGCCCCCGGGCAAGCTCTTCAACTACACGATGATGATCATCTTCTACCCGATGTCCGCCCTCAACTGGATCCTCGCGGCGCTGAGTTGCTCCCTGTTCCTTGGTCTGGGCGCCTCGGGGGTGAACATCGACCCGACCGTGTGGCTGATGCTCTACGGCAACGCCTCCGCGCTGCAGATCGGCCTGTACGTGTGGAACCGGCGGCACAACGTCTCGCCGCACGAGCCGGAGGGCTCCGGCGGTGTCGCGGGCATGATGATGTCGGCGCTGTCCGCGCCGGTGTACGCCCGCTCGCTGATGGACGCCGTGCTGCGCCGCAGGAGCAGGTTCGTGGTCACGCCCAAGGGCGCGTCGGCCAGCCCCGACACCCTGTTCGGGACCTTCCGGATCCACTGGTTCTTCATCCTGCTCTTCGGCGGCTCGCTCGCCGCGGGCTTCGTCTTCGGGCACTCCCACCCGGCGATGGTCACCTGGGCCTCGTTCGCCCTGCTGATCACCGCCTCGCCGATCGTCGTGTGGCGGTACACGCTGCGGCGGGAGCGCAGAGCACCCGCCGCCGCACCCGGGCCGGCCGAGCCGGCCGAGCCGGCCGAGCCGGAGGACGCCGTTCCCGTCGGACACGCGCCGCACCCCCGGGTGAGGGCGGAGGAACAGACGATGCAGATCGTGCTCGGTGGACTTGGGGGACGTAAGGAATGAACGACAGTGCCGGCCGCCGCCGGGCCCGTCGACTCGCGATCGGCACGGCGGTGGTACTCGCGCTGGCCGGGACGAACGGGCCGTGGGTCTACCGCTTCGGGACCGCGCAGTACCACGAGTACGCGATCAACAGACCTGAGTACAAGGCCGAGAACGGCCACTGGGACATCGTCGAGTTCCCCCCGCGGTACCGCCAGGACACCATCCACGCGGCGCTCCTGCACACCGGCAAGGTGCTGCTGGTCGCGGGCTCGGGCAACAACCAGAAGAACTTCGACCGGAAGAAGTTCGACACCCGGATCTGGGACCCGGTCAAGGGCACGATCAAGAAGGTCCCCACGCCCAACGACCTGTTCTGCACCGGCCACACCCAGCTCGCCGACGGCAGGCTGCTGATCGCGGGCGGCACGAAGCGGTACGAGAAGCTCAAGGGCGACGTCACCAAGGCCGGCGGCCTGATGATCGTCCACAACGAGAACCCGGACAGGCCGATCACCCTGCCCGCGGGAACCGTCTTCACCGGCAGGGCGAACCACAAGACGTTCGTCTCCAAGGACCCGGTGCTCGTACCCCGCGCGAAGAAGGTGTTCGACAGGAGGACCGGGAAGTACCTGCGCAACGACCCCGGCCTCGGCCGGATCTACGTCGAGGCGCAACGGCGCGGCACCAGGTACGAGACGGGCTCCCAGGACAACTACCGCATCCGGGGCCTGCGGGGCCTCGACGCCCGCAACACCTACGGCATCGCGCAGAAGCTCGCCCTCGACAAGAAGGACTTCCAGGGGATCCGGGACGCCTACGAGTTCGATCCCGTCGCCGAGAAGTACATCAAGGTCGACCCGATGAACGAGGCCCGCTGGTACCCGACGCTCACCACCCTGAGCGACGGCAGGATCCTCAGCGTCTCCGGCCTCGACGACATCGGCCAGCTGGTCCCGGGGAAGAACGAGATCTTCGACCCGAAGACCGGGAAGTGGACCTACACCGGGAAGATCCGCCAGTTCCCCACCTACCCGGCGCTGTTCCTGATGCAGAACGGGAAGATCTTCTACTCGGGGTCCAACGCGGGCTACGGGCCGGACGACGTCGGCCGTGACCCGGGTGTCTGGGACGTGGCCGACAACAGGTTCAGCAAGCTGCCCGGGCTGAGCGACCCGGACATGATGGAGACCTCGGGCACGGTGCTGCTGCCGCCGGCGCAGGACGAGAGGTTCCTGGTGATCGGCGGCGGCGGGGTCGGCGAGTCCAGGCTGTCCAGCAGGAGGACCCGGCTGATCGACCTCAAGGCCGCCCACCCGAGGTTCGTGGACGGGCCGTCACTGGAGAAGGGCACCCGGTACCCGCAGTCCTCGATCCTGCCCGACGACACCGTGCTGGTGTCCGGCGGCTCGGGGGACTACCGGGGCCGCGGCGACTCCGACATCCGCCAGGCGCGGCTCTACCACCCGGACGGCAACAGCTTCACCCGGGTCGCCGACCCGCTCGTGGGCCGCAACTACCACTCCGGGTCGATCCTGCTGCCCGACGGCCGCGTCATGTTCTTCGGCTCCGACTCGCTGTACGGGGACAAGGCCGGCACCAAGCCGGGCACGTTCGAGCAGCGGATCGAGATCTACACCCCGCCGTACCTCTACCGGAAGTCCCGGCCGACGCTCGGCTGGGGCCCGCAGACCATCGCGCGGGGCGCCTCCGGGACGTTCACCGCACGGCACGCGTCCAGGATCAGGAAGGTCCGGTTGATCCGGCCCAGCGCGTCGACGCATGTGACGGACGTGGACCAGCGGTCCGTCGCCCTGGACTTCCGGACGGCCGGCGACAAGGTCACCGTGACCGTGCCGAAGAACCGGAACCTGGTGCCGTCGGGGTGGTACATGCTGTTCGTCGACGACGCATGGGGGACGCCCAGCAAAGCGCGGTGGGTCAGGGTCCCGTAGCGACGGTGCACCGGGGGGCGCCTTCCATGTCGGAGGGCGCCCCCCGGTCGTGGGGCGCGGACTACCCGCCGGCCCGGGCCGCCAGCCCCAGCGCGTAACTCGGCCACCAGTCACCGGCCTTCGGCCCGCCCTTGCAGGTGCCGTCCGACTCCCCCGGCCGCTTGACCCAGAGATACGCGTCCACCAGGGGGTCCGCCGTCCTGGTCGTCGGCGTCTCCCCCAGCGCCCGGCCCGGCGGGTTGCACCACCGTTCGGCCGGGTCGCCGCCCGTGTAGGGGCCGTTGCCGTTGCGGCTGGTGTCGACGACGAAGTGCTTGCCGCCGAGCTTGGCGGAGAGCTGCTTGCCGTAGGTGATGGAGTCCCTGGTGGAGTAGAAGTTGGCGACGTTGACGGCGAAGCCGTCGGCCAGGTCGGCGCCGGCCCGCCGCAGGGGATCGAAGATCTGGTCGGGCCGGCCCCAGCCGGCGTTCCCGGCGTCCAGGTACACCTTCGTGCGCTTGAGGGACTTGAGCCTGGTGACCGCGGTGCGGAGGAGGAAGTAGCGCTCCTCCTGGAACCGGGCCGGGGTGCAGCCGTCCACCAGGTGCAGGACGGCGTCGGGCTCGACGATCACCGTCGCCGGCCGGTCACCGATGCCTCTCGCCACACCGTCGATCCAGGCCCGGTAGGCGTCCCCGTCGGCGGCCCCGCCCCGCGAGTACTGGCCGCAGTCGCGGTGCGGGATGTCGTAGAGCACGAGCAGGGCCGTGCGGTCGGACTTCTCGGCGGCCTCGGTGAAGCCCCGGGCCTCCTGCTCTGGGTTCTCCGGGCCGATCCACTCGCCGGTCGGCTGCTCGGCCATCTTCCTGATCCGCCCGGCGGCGGCCTTGTCACCGCTCTTCTCGTAGGCGGCCACCTGCCGGGCCGCGTTCCCGTCCGGGTTCACCCAGAACGGGTCGGCGTCCTTGGGCTGCTGCGTGATCGCGGACTTCGGCTCGTCCACCGCCTTGTCACCTCCCGCCGGGGATCCCCCGGAGGAGCACCCGGCGGCCAGCAGAGCCGCCCCCAGCACCACCGCGACCGCCCCGGCGCGTAACGGGGACAGGGCCGCCCCCCAGCTGTCGTACATCCAACTCCCCCCTGGTTGCACGGTATTTCAGGTGCCAATCCTGACATATCCGCCGTGCCGGTCACGACCATGTCCGGGGGTTGCCGGGCAGTTGTTCCTACGGTCCCGTGCCCGTCAGGTACGCCGACACCACCACGTTCGCCGTGTAGCTGCGGCTCGCCCGCTCGAAGGTGCCGCCGCAGGTGATCAGCCGCAGCTCGGCCCGGCCCGGCTTGCGGGGCCCGTAGGCGAGCCGGGCGTCGAAGTGGTCACGGGAGAGCACCCGGACATCGTCCACGGTGAACTCGGCGACCCGGCCGTCGCCGCGGACCACCCGCACCGTCTCCCCGGGCCGCAGCGCGCTGATCCGGTAGAAGACGGCGGGCCTGGTCCTGGTGTCCACGTGCCCCACCATCAGCGCGGGCCCGGCCGCCCCGGGTTTCGCCCCGGCCGCGTACCACCCCACCACCCCGGGCTGGTCGAACGGCGGCGGATCGACGGCGCCCCGCCCGTCCAGGCCACGGGCCACCACCGGCGCCTGCACCCCGAGGTCCGGAATGTCGATGCGCTGCGGCACCGCGTCACCGAGCGGCCGGGCGGCGGGCGGCAGCCCCGGCCCGGCCGGCCGCCCCACCGCGGCCACGTCACCGGTCGCAACCCCGGACGCCCCCGCCGGTACGTCGGTCACCTCACGCCCCCACATCCACAGCCCGAGCAGCAGCAGCACCCAGGCCACGCCGGCCGACAGCCGTCCGGTGCCGGAGGAGGACTCACGGTCGTACACCACCGACTCCCCTCACCGCGTGCCGCGGCTCCGGCGGGCACCACGCACACCGCGCAGCCCGACGGCGACCGCGGCGACCCCGGCGAGCACCAGACCGGTCACCGTCTGCGCGGTACCGGGCCCGGCCACCCGGGCGTCCACCGAAGCGAGGCGGGCGGTGCCGCCACCGCCCGCCTCGACGGGGGCGGTGGGCGACGCGGGGGCGGACGGCTGCGCGTACGACCCGGAGCCCGACTGCCCGGCCGGACCGGCGGGACCGGCCGAACCGGCCTTCGGCGCCACGGTGATCCGGCCGGCCACGGCATCGCCGGCGCAGGCGACCCGTACGTCGTACGAGCCGGGCCGCAGCGTCGTGCGGATCCTGGTGTCGCCGGTGAGCGTGCCGCCGCCGCCGGTCAGCCGGGCGTCCGCGACGAACGCCTCCGACACGGCGGTGCCGACCGCCCCGGAGCAGCCGCTCACCCGCAACGCCACGTCGGTGCCGGCGGCGGGGGACGGCGGGATCAGCGAGACCCCGGCCCCGTCGTCCACCGCGTTTGCCGCGTGGGCCGCGTGGGCCGCCGGGGCGAACTCGACGAACGCGACGACGGCGAGGAGTCCTGTACAGAGAGTGCGGCGTACTGAGCCCATCGTGAACCTCCAGCGCTATCTGGAGGCTGCCCCGACGGGTGCCCGTTCGCATCCTCGAAGGGCGCCGCTTTGCTCCGTACGGGTCAGGCGCCGGTCTCAGACCCGGTCCACGAGGTCCGCGATGGAGTCGACCACCTTGGACGGCCGGTACGGGAAGGCCTCGACCTGCTCGGGCCGGGTCAGGCCGGTGAGCACCAGGAACGTCTGCATCCCGGCCTCGATGCCGGCCAGCACGTCGGTGTCCATGCGGTCGCCGATCATCGCGCTGGTCTCGGAGTGGGCGCCGAGGGTGTTCAGACCGGTACGCATCATCAGCGGGTTGGGCTTGCCCGCGAAGTACGGCTTCCTGCCCGTCGCCTTGGTGATCAGCGCGGCCACGGCGCCGGTCGCGGGCAGCGGGCCCTCGGTGGAGGGGCCGGTCTCGTCCGGGTTGGTGCAGATGAAGCGGGCGCCGGCGTTGATCAGGCGTACGGCCTTGGTCATCGCCTCGAAGGAGTACGTGCGGGTCTCCCCGAGGACCACGTAGTCGGGCTCGTGGTCGGTGAGTATGTAGCCGATGTCGTGCAGCGCGGTGGTCAGTCCCGCCTCGCCGATCACGTACGCCGACCCGCAGGGCCGCTGGTCGTCCAGGAACTTGGCGGTGGCCAGCGCCGACGTCCAGATGTTCTCGATCGGCACGTCCAGCCCCATGCGGGCCAGGCGGGCGTGCAGGTCACGCGGGGTGTAGATCGAGTTGTTGGTCAGCACCAGGAAGGGCTTGCCGGACTCGCGCAGCTTCTTGAGGAAGGCGTCGGCGCCGGGGATGGGCACACCCTCATGGATGAGCACACCGTCCATGTCGGTGAGCCAGGACTCGATGGGCTTGCGTTCTGGCATGGGCCGTCTCCCGCCGTACCGGATGCTGCGTGGGCCCCAGCCTAAACACACGCCCGATCTTGCGGGAACGCCCTGCTCACTGTGTGGTCGGCCGCACCTCAGCGCCTGCGTCCCACGAGCACCAGCGCACTGCCCGCCGCGAGCAGCAGGACGGCGGCCGCGAGCACGCCGAGGGCGGTGCCGAGGCCGGTGCGGGCGAGTTCGTCGGCAAGGGTGAGGCCGTCGTCGGGGGAGGCGGAGGGGGCGGGCGTGCCCGTGGCAGCCGGCGAGGCCGAGGAGGAGAGCTCGGGGCCGGGGGTGGGGTCGGGGACGGCGGTGGTGGTCGGAGTGGCCGTGAGGGTGGGGTCGGGGGTGAGGGTGGCCGCGGGGGTGTCCGAGGCGTGGGGATCGGGCTCGGTGGGCTCGGTGTCGGGCTCGGTGTCGATGCCGAACCGGTAGTCCTCGGACTCCCCCAGCCACTCCCCGTCGTCCCCGCGCCGTTCCACGACGGCGGCCTTGGCGGTGACCACGTTGGGCACGGCGTCCGAGGTGACCGTGAGCCTGACCTTCACGGAGACCGTCTTGCGCGGACCGACGGCGAACCCCGGGAAGCCGTCGTCGAAGGCCCCCACCAGCTCGTTCTCGTCGGTGCTCTCGAAGTGGACGGGGTGGGCGCGCGGACCGTCGTAGAACTCCATCCGGGCCTGCCCCGGCTTCAGCGCCCGCTTGTCGTCGACGAGCACGACGACCGGGTGTACGGCGGTGCAGGCACGGTCGGTGGTGTTGACGAGGTCGAGGTACCAGGTGCCGAATCCTCCGCCGGCCTCGTACGACGTGGGCCCTCCGTGAATACGGGCACTGAGCGGAAAGTCCCGCGCCTCCGCCCCGGCACAGTCGACCCCGGCCTCCCGTCCGTGCGCCACCCCCACGGGCCCGAGAACGACGACGGCTGCGGCAAGGCAGAGGGACAGGGACGTGCACAGTCGCATGAACACATCCCTATGCCGACCGACCGCGACCCTCCACGGACCCCGCCCACTTCCGCCCCGAACGGCGGCCCGCGTCCCCCCATTCAGCAGACCTGTCGCCCCTCCCCCCGGCTGCGCACCCCCTGCCCAGCGACAACCCCGCGCACCGACCAACGCCGGCCAGCAAGCCCACCCCGCCAGGCCCCAGCCACCGCATGCGAAAGTGGACCGCATGACTGGCACAGGCAATGACCTCCCCCTACACGTAGGCCTGGTCGGCTACGGCCTCGCAGGCTCCGTCTTCCACGCCCCGCTGATCGCCGCCACCGAAGGCCTCACACTCGACACGGTGGTCACCGCCAACCCCGAGCGGCAGGAGCAGGCGAAGGCCGAGTTCCCGGACGTCCGCATCGCGACGGCCCCGGAGGAGCTGTTCGACCGCGCCGGCGAACTGGACCTGATCGTCATCGCCTCCCCGAACAAGACGCACGTCCCGCTGGCCACCGCCGCGCTCAAGGCGGGCCTGCCGGTCGTGGTGGACAAGCCGGTCGCCGGTACCGCAGCCGAGGCACGGGAGCTCGCCGCCCTCGCCGAGGAGCGCGGGGTGCTGCTGTCGGTGTTCCAGAACCGCCGCTGGGACAACGACTTCCTGACCCTGCGCAAGCTGCTGGAGGAGGGCGAGCTGGGCGACGCCTGGCGGTTCGAGTCCCGGTTCGAGCGCTGGCGTCCGCAACCCAAGGGCGGCTGGCGGGAGTCCGGCGACCCGACAGAGATCGGAGGTCTGCTGTACGACCTCGGCAGTCATGTCGTCGACCAGGCCCTGACCCTGTTCGGCCCGGCCACCCGGGTGTACGCCGAGACGGACGTCCGCCGCCCCGGCGCCGAGGCCGACGACGACACGTTCATCGCGGTGACGCATGCGAGCGGTGTCCGCTCCCACCTCCACGTCTCCGCCACGGCCTCCCAGCTCGGCCCCCGTTTCCGGGTGCTGGGCTCGCGCGCGGGCTATGTGAAGTACGGCCTCGATCCGCAGGAGGCGGCCCTGCGCGAGGGGCTGCGGCCCGGCCCCTCGGACTGGGGCACGGAAGCGGAGTCCCTGTGGGGCCGGATCGGCGCCGGGGAGTCCCCGCTGACCGGGGGCGGTCGGCCCGTACCGACCCTGCCCGGCGACTACCCCGCCTACTACAAGGCCGTGGCCGCTGCCCTGACCGGCGCCGGTCCCAACCCGGTGACCGCCCTGGAGGCCGCCGCCGCCCTCGACGTGCTCGAGGCGGCCCGGCGCTCCGCGCGCGACGGTGTGGCGGTGACGCTGTGAGCAACAACCCGCGGATCACCCCGAGGTCCACCCCCGAGATCACCCCGTCCGTCGAGGAGCTGGAGGCGCAGGAGCGCCGCCTGGTCTTCCACCGGTTCACGCACGAGGACGCCTGGGCCCTCGGCTCCCTCCTGGTGGAGCTGGCCAGGGAGCGCCAGGCCCCGGTCGCCATCGACATCCACCGCGCCGGCCAGCAGCTCTTCCACGCGGCCCTGCCCGGCTCGACCCCCGACAACGACGCCTGGATCGAACGCAAGCGCCGTGTCGTGGAGCGCTACGGCTCCGCGTCCTACCTGGTCGGCGCCCGTTTCCGGGCCAAGGGCACGACGTTCGAGGAGTCCTCCCGCCTCGACCCCGACACGTACGCGGCCCACGGCGGCTCCTTCCCGGTCAACGTCGAGGGCGTGGGCGTGATCGGCGCGGTGACCGTCTCCGGGCTGCCGCAGTTGCAGGACCACCGGTTCGTGGTGGAGGCGCTGGAGGAGTTCCTGGGCCACAGCGGCCGGGATTAACTGGAATCACCCTCCGGTTGGCACAGCGGTACGGCCATCACGGCACACCGCCCGACCGGAGGGATCACCACCCATGAGTGACGCGCTGAAGCAGGCCATCGGACGGTACGGCGTCTGGAGTGTCGGCCTGCGCGCGGAGGACCCCGCCCGGCGAGGTGAACTGGCCGAGGCGGCCGGGGAGTTGCAGGAGCTCGGTTACGGGGCCGTCTGGCTGGGCGGCAGCAGTGCCGCCCACCACGCCGTACCGCTCCTGGAGGGCACCGACCGGCTGGTGGTCGGCACCAGCATCCAGAGCATCTGGGACTACGAGGCGGACGCGAGCGCGGCGGCCTTCGCGGAGGTGGAGGCGGCGCACCCGGGCCGCTTCGTCCTCGGCCTGGGCGTCAGCCACGCCAAGCTCGCCGACCAGTACCGCCGCCCGTACTCGGCGCTGGTCGCCTACCTCGACGCGCTCGACGGGGCCGGGGTGCCCGCCGACCGCCGTGTGCTGGCCGCCCTCGGCCCAAAGGTCCTCGAGCTGTCCCGGGACCGGGC
Organism: Streptomyces sp. NPDC001544; assembly: GCF_042894285.1. NCBI lineage: Bacteria > Bacillati > Actinomycetota > Actinomycetes > Kitasatosporales > Streptomycetaceae > Streptomyces > Streptomyces sp. NPDC001544. The sequence continues at coordinate 148,655 of NZ_JBIAVN010000016.1, forward strand.
GGCGGGCGCGGTGCCGTACCTGGTCACGGCCGAACACACCGCGCGGGCCCGCGAGATCCTCGGCACGCGCCCCCTGCTGGCCCCGGAGCTCAAGGTCGTACTGGAGACCGACCCGGCCCGCGCCCGCTCCCTGGCCCGGGAAACTCTCGCCATGTACCTCGCGCTCCCCAACTACACCAAGAACCTTCTCCGTCTCGGCTTCACCGAGGACGACCTGGCCGACGGCGGCAGCGACCGTCTGGTCGACGCGGTGTTCGCCTGGGGCGACGACAACCGCATCCGCGACCGGATCAACGCCTTCCACGAGGCGGGCGCGGACCACGTGGCCCTCCAGGTGGTGGACGACAGCCCGAGGGACGGCCTCCAGCGGGAGAGCTGGAGGAGGCTGGCGTCTCTGCTGGCGTGACCGAACCGACCTCAGGGGCGCGGGGCCGTGTTCGATATGCGGCTCCGCCGCGTGGGCGCGACCAGCCACCCACTGCCCGCAGCCGAACCGTGTCGTTCCCCGCCCCCCAGCGGAGCGCCTACGCGTCCTTGAACTCCTGCCGCTGGCGCCCCAGCCCCTCGATCTCCAGCTCGACGACGTCCCCGGCCCGCAGGAACGGCTTCGGCTCGGGCCGGCCTAGCGCGACCCCCGCCGGCGTACCGGTGTTGATCACATCGCCCGGGTACAGGGTCATGAACTGGCTGACGTACCGCACGACCTCCGCGACGGGGAAGATCTGCTCGGCGGTCGTCCCGTCCTGCTTCAGCTCCCCGTTCACCCACAGTTTCAGCGCCAGCGCCTGCGGGTCGGGCACCTCGTCCGCGGTCACCAGCCACGGCCCCAGCGGGTTGAACGTCTCGCAGTTCTTCCCCTTGTCCCAGGTGCCGCCCCGCTCGATCTGGAACTCCCGCTCGGACACGTCGTGCGCCACCGCGTACCCGGCGACGTGCGCGAGCGCCTCCTCGCCGGACTCCAGGTAGCGGGCCGTGCGCCCGATGACGACCGCCAGCTCCACCTCCCAGTCGGTCTTGGTGGACCCGCGCGGGACGAGCACGGTGTCGTACGGCCCGACCACCGTGTCCGCGGCCTTGAAGAAGATCACCGGCTCGGCGGGCGGCTCGGCGCCCGTCTCGCGGGCGTGGTCGTGGTAGTTGAGCCCGATGCACACGATCTTGCCGATCCGCGCCAGCGGCGGCCCGACCCGCAGCCCCGTCGCGTCCAGCACGGGCAGCTCCCCGGCGTCGGCGGCGGCCCGGATCCGGCCCAGCGCGGCGTCGTCGGCGAGCAGCGCCCCGTCGATGTCCGCGACGATCCCCGACAGGTCCCGCAGGACTCCCTCGGCGTCGAGCAGCGCGGGCCGCTCCGCCTCCGCCGTACCGACTCGCAGCAGCTTCATGGTCACATTCTCCCTTGATCGCGGGTGCGCGGGTGCCCGCCGGATGTGCGCAGCCATCGGAGGTCTGGTCGATCCTCCAAGGCATATGTCCGGTACGCAAGACCTGGTTCACGGACTGGACCGCAGTCTCAGCGGTACAGCGCCGCCCGCTCCACCGCGCTCCACGCCGTACTGGTCACCACGTACAGGGCGGCGGCCAGCGGCACCACGGCGACCGACACGAGGGTGAAGAAGGACATGAAGGGCGTGACCTTGTTGACCGCCGCGAGGCCGGGCATCTGCTCGCCGTCGCCCCCGCCGACGGCGACCGGGTTCTTCGCCATCATCTGCTTGGTACGGCGGTAGTTGAACGTGGCGACGGCGGCGACGACGACGAACAGCCCGAGGTAGACCAGCCCGGCCGCTCCGAACACCCCGCCGTGTCCCAGCGCGTCCGCCCACCGGCCGCCGAGCGGTGCGGCGAACAGCTCGTGCGCGAGGAGGCCGTTGCGCTCCCCGCCGACCGTCGAGCTCGAGAACAGGTGGTAGAGGAGGAAGAAGGCGGGCAGCTGGAGCAGGCTGGGCAGACAGCCGGACAGCGGGGACACCTTCTCCTCCTTGTGCAGTTCGAGGATCGCCTTCTGCAGCTTCTCCGGGTTCTCCCGGTGCTTCTTCCGCAGCTCGGCGACCTTCGGCTGGAGTTCGGCCCGGGCCCGCTGCCCGCGCGCGGCGGCCCTGGACAGGGGGTGGACGAGGAGTCGTACGAGGGCGGTGAACAGGACGATCGCGGCGGCTGCCGCGGAGGCGTGGAAGAGGGGCCGGAGCAGGTCGGCGAGCTGCTCGACGAGGTGCGCGAAAACGGACATGGGTGAGCCCTCCGTGGGTCACGTCGTGCCGGAGTGAAGACGGGCATGGCGGCATGACGACCCGCGCGGGGTCACGGACGAGGGAGTGTCACCCCTACGCGAGGGTCGTCGCGGGGGCGTGTCCGGGCGCCCGGGGCCGGCGGCGGCCCGGGGCGTCGGGGTCGCGCTGCGGCAGGAACGCCGTGCGGCGGGCCCGGTCGCGGATGGCCGTACGTATGCGCGTGGGCGGCACGGCGGGCGCGCAGCGGGCGGCGACCAGGGCGCACGCGGCCAGCGCGGTTCCGGCCGCGGCGGTCGCGGCGAGCGCGACGGTGGCGTAGAGGCTGCCGGTGTCGAGCAGGGCCACGGAGAGCAGGAAGAGCAGGAGACCGACGGCAGGCCGCGTCACGGCCACGTATCGCGCCATCCGACCGCTCCCCCCTGCCTGCTCGCATCGCTCACGTCCGAGCTGGACCCCACGATAACGTCCCCGACGTTCCCCGACGTATCCGACCGCTGCGAAATCATCGCCCGGGTCGGTGGCCGATCCGGCCGTCGGCGTCATGGGCGTACTTCGTCGCGTGCAGCCGAGGGTCGACGGCGGTGGTGGTGCCCGCCGCGGTCGCCGAGTCGCTGGTGTAGGTGTACGTCCAGATCGGGCCGGTGGGAGCGCCGCCGTGGGAACCGGTCCCGCACAGCATGCTCGTGACGCGGTTGACGTCGTCGTAGGTGAAGACCGTCACTCGGCCCTTGCCCGTGCTGATCCTGCTGACGCGGCCGGAGGAGTCGTACGAGAACCGCGTGGTCCTGCCCTCGGTGTCCGTGGTGCGGTCGATGTCGCCGTGGGCGTCCAGGCCGTAACGGACCGTCCGGCCCGCGTTGTCCTTCGCCTGCCACAGCCTGTCGTCGACCTTGGTCAGGGCGATCCAGTGGCCCGAGCGGGTGTCGGTCAGTCTGAAGCCGCCCTTGGCGTTCTGGGTGACCGTGATGGTGCCGTGGCCGCGGTCCGTGACCTTGGTCAGCGTTCCGTCGGCGTCGTAGGTCTCCTTCGAGCCCGACTTCCCTTTCAGCGTGTAGGTGCCGTCGGGGTTCTTCTTCAGTTTCTGCGCGTAGCCGCGCGGGGTGGTGAAGGAGCCGTCACTGTTCTTGTCGAAGCGGACCGTCGCGCCGGAGGCGTCGTAGAAGATCACCTCGCCACCGGAGACGGACAGGTAGCGCTCGTACTGCAGCCACCAGCGCTGCGCCACCCTGCCGAAGGGGGCCTCCAGCGAGTTGTACGTCCGCGCCAGTCGCAGGTGCCGTCCGTCACCGGCGAGGTCGTCGTCCCTCGCCGTCAGCATCAGGTCGCCGGTCGAGTAGTCGATCTTCGCCGTCAGTGCGTTCGTGATCGCGAAACTGGTGTACCGGTGCCAGGGCACGTCGCCCTGCCCCTCCGGCACGAGTTCCACCACCGACGGGTCCGCCGCGGTGCCGGCCGGCTTCGCGGCCTTGCCGGACGCGGGATGCTTGGCGTGCGCCCGCTGCTCCAGCAACCACGGCATGTACACCTCGTCCGTCGGCTTCCTCGACGGCTGGGACCTCACCGGCCGGTGCGCGCCCGCCTTGACCGGTGGCGTCTTGGCGCCGGAACCGTTCTCGCACCAGGTCGACATCGTTGTGCCGTCTGTGCCGCCGGTGCCGCCGGTGGCGGTGGCGTGAGTGGTCGGCAGGAAGGCCGCGGCCAGCGCCAGCGTCGCCGCCGTCGCCACGGCCACAGCCGCCGCGGCCACCGATCCCGGTCTTTTCCACAAACGTCGAAGAGACGTGCCCAAGGCACGCGTGTGCATGACTTCCCCCACAGGAAGACAGACCCCGGCAACCCCAGCGGCCCCCAGACTCGTACACGCTGTCACACGATTCGCACAGAGATCCGCACCATTCCCGGGAACTGCCCACGCATGGACCGAAATCCGCCGCTCCACTTCAAGGCGGCGAATACGAGGAAAAGGGAAACACAGGCGCTCACGACCGCATTCAAGACCCGACGGCCGCGTGCGAGGCCTGGCGCGAACGGCCGAAAAGTGAGGGCACTCCGAGGGCGCTCGGCGCTCCTCTACCTCCTCGGCCGCATCGACACCAGCTTCCCCCACACCACCATCCGGTACCGGGACGTGAACTCGGGGGTGCACGTCGTCAGCGTGATGTAGTACCCGGGCTCGCTGTACCCGTACGAGGGCCTGACGAGGGACCGGGGCACGGCCCTGACGACCCCCGCGTCACGGGACGAGGTCTGCGGCAGGATCTTGTCGACCGTGTACGTGTAGGTCGCCGTCCGCGTCTCGACCTCCACGGTGTCCGCGCGGCGCAACCGCGGCAGGTAGCGGAACGGCTCCCCGTGGGTGTTCCGGTGCCCGGCGACCGCGAAGTTCCCGGCCTGGCCCGGCTGTTGGGTGCCGGGGTAGTGGCCCACGTACCCCCGGTTGAGGACGTCCGGCTTGCTCACGCCCTCGGCGACCGGGACACGCAGCCCGAGGCGCGGGATGGTGAGGATGGCGTAGGCCTGGGAGCGGCGGGGCAGCGCCGCGTCGGCGGTGCCTGCGTACGACCGCCGCCCCGCCGCAGCCCCCGTACGCGACGGCCCCGTACGCGACGGTCGCGAGGACTGCGGGCCGGACGACGTACCGTCACCGGAGGACGGCGACCCTCCGGAGGCCCCGGCACCGCCTGTTCCACCACCCTCCGCCCCCCACTCCCGCTCCAGCGCCTCCACCTTCCGCTCGGCCCCGCGCCGGGCCTCCCGGTTGGTCCACCAGAGCTGGTGGACGACCAGGAGCGCGAGGACGACCCCCACGGTCACCAGCACCTCACCCCCGCCCCACAGCACCCGCCGGCGCCGCGCACGCCGCCGCAGGGTGCTGTGCTGCACGAGAGGTACGGGACGTACGGCTCGCACGACGGAAGCCCGCATACGCAGTACGCCTCCTCAGACCTGGTACGGCCCGCCGCCGGGGGCCGCCCGCACGCCCGCACGATAAGGCGCGGGCCGCCAAGTCACCAGAGCGGAAGGCGCTCGGGCCGGACGCCCACCGGACGATCCCTTTCTCCACTGGTTTTAGAAAGGGCTGAGAAAGGTCTGGCACGACTCTCGACAACCTCGCGCGCCACGCCCGATGCTTCGTTCTGGCATGCGGGGGGACGAGCGAACACCGGCGAGGACGACCGGTGTTCGGGCCGCACCGAGAGGCAGACGACACAAGCCATGATCCGACGCAGAACACTCCTGGCCGCCGCGGGCGGCGGCCTGCTGGGCAGCGCCCTGGCCACCGGGACCGCCCGCGCCGACGCGACGATCGCCGTCAACCCGTCGACCACGTACGGCACCTGGGAGGGCTGGGGCACCTCCCTGGCCTGGTGGGCGAACGTCTTCGGCGCCCGGGACGACTTCGCCGACATCTTCTTCACCACCAAGTCGACGACGTACAACGGCACCACGCTCCCCGGCCTGGGCCTGAACATCGCCCGCTACAACCTGGGCGCGTGCAGTTGGAACAGCGTGGGCGGCACGAGCATGGTGGCCTCCCCCAACATCCCCAGGTTCAAGCAGATCGAGGGCTACTGGCAGGACTGGAACAACGAGGACCCCACCTCCTCGGCCTGGAAGTGGACCGCGGACGCCACCCAGCGCGCGATGCTGACGAAGGCGGTGGCCCGCGGCGCGACCACCGAGCTCTTCGCCAACTCCCCGATGTGGTGGATGTGCCTCAACCACAACCCCTCCGGCGCCTCCGACGGCGGCAACAACCTCCAGTCCTGGAACTACCGCCAGCACGCCTCCCACCTGGCGGCCGTGGCCCTCTACGCCAAGAACAACTGGGGCGTGAACTTCGCGACGGTCGAGGCCTTCAACGAGCCCAGCTCCAGCTGGTGGACGGCGACCGGCACCCAGGAGGGCTGCCACATCGACGCCACCGTCCAGTCGGCCGTACTGCCCTACCTGCGCGGCGAGTTGGACAAGCGGGGCCTGACCGGCACGAAGATCTCCGCGTCGGACGAGACGAGTTACGACCTCGCGCGCACCACGTGGAACTCCTTCAGCTCCACCACGAAGGGCTACGTCAACCGTGTCAACGTCCACGGCTACCAGGGCTCGGGCGGCCGCAGGGACCTCCTCTACTCGGACGTGGTGACGACCGCCGGCAAGGCCCTGTGGAACTCGGAGACCGGTGACAAGGACGGCACCGGCTACACGATGGCCTTCAACCTGCTCTACGACTTCCGCTGGCTGCACCCGACGGCCTGGGTCTACTGGCAGGTGATGGACCCGTCGACGGGCTGGGCGATGATCGCCTACGACCAGAACACCCTGCAGCCGACGACGATCCAGACGAAGTACTACGTGATGGCGCAGTTCAGCCGCCACATCCGCCCGGGGATGAGGATCCTGGACACGGGCGCGAGCAACGCGGTGGCGGCCTACGACGCGTCGGCGAAGCGGCTGGTCGTCGTGGCGCTGAACACGTCCACCTCGGCCCAGACCCTGACCTTCGACCTCTCCCGCTTCACCACGGTGACGGGCGGCTCCGGCGGCCTGGTCCCCCGCTGGAACACGGTCACGACCGGAGGCGGCGACCTGTACTCGGCGCACTCGGACATCCACCTCTCCGGCAAGACCGTGAGCGTGCCGTTCGCGGCGCAGGCGGTGCAGACACTGCAGGTGGACGGGGTGACGCTGTGAGGCGGCGGACGACGGCGGCACGACCGCCCCGCGGCTGACCGCGCCGGGGGCACCGCGACCGGTGACCACATGTGTGGGTTGGGAATTCGCCCCTCCCCTTGTCACCGGTCGGCAGTACGGTGTCCCCCATGCGCCCCGACACGCCTGCCGAGAACGCCGACCACACCGCCGAAGCGGCACGCCTGGAGCGGACCGCCGGCCTGTACCCGGAAGACGCCGAGGCCCTGCTCCTGCGGGCCGCCGCCCACCTGGAACTCTCCGGCGACCGCCCCGCCGCCACCGCCCTCTACGACCGCCTGCTCTCCTCCGCCGACGGCCTGGACGACCCCCACCTGGTGCGGGCCCTGAAGGCCTCGAACCTCTGGGAGTACGACCACGAGGCCGAGGCCCGCGCGATCATCGACGGCATCCGCGCGACCGCTCCGCGGGACCCCGCCCCCTGGGTCATCGTGGCCGAGGCCCTGGAGTCCCACGACGAGCTGGAGGCGGCGCACGACACGTTCACGGAGGCCGTGAACCTGCTCCTGGCGGAGGCCGCGGAGCCCCCCTACTCCACCCACCCCCTCCTCTACGGCCGCCACCGCGTCCGCCGCATGCTCGGCCTGCCCCACGACGACTGGGACATGCTGGCCGACACCCTCCACCACTCGCCGGTCTCCCTCGACGAACTCCACGACCCCAAGCGCGTCTGGTCCCTCGGCTCCGACAACCCCGCCGAACTGCAAGCCGAGATCTCACGCCTCCAAGCCGAACTCGGCGCCTACCGCGAGGCGCTTTCCCGCCCCTTCCCGGTGGCGGTCCTCCACTGGCCGGCCGGCGAGCTCGCCGAGCTCCTCGCCGCGTACCCGGGCCTCACGGCGGAGTACCCCTCCCACGAGCAGCACCTGGCGACGATAGAGGCCTCGCTTCGGGAGCTGGCGTCTTCAGGCACCCCCAACCTGGGCATCGTCTCCGGGACGGTCCCTTCCTACGAGGCGTTCGCGGCGTCGGAGGGGTCCTCACCGGAGGACGTGACGTTGCTGCCGCAGTACGCGACCACGTTGGCGGCACGGGGGCGGGCGGTGGCTTGGCCGCCTCAGCGGGGGGTGGCTTGCTGGTGTGGGTCGGGGGCGGTTTACGGGGTGTGTCATGGGGTGTGACGAGTAGGGGCGCGCTTGCGCTCTGAGAAAATGCGAGACTCTTGGTGCCGAGGGTGCCGTGGGAAGATCACCAACTCTCGCATGAACCACCGTCCAGTAAGGAGAGTCATGTCCAGCGGCCATGATCGCCCCCAGTTCACCCAGCCACTGACCTCAATCGAGATCTGTGCGGGGGCAGGCGGCCAAGCCGTTGGGCTGCACCAAGCGGGATTCAATCACAGTGCCCTGGTCGAGTGGGATGCTCACGCTGTCAGCACTCTGCGCGCCAATGTGGGGGATTGGCCCGGATGGAGCCCTGAGAAGGCCCAGCAGATCACTCCTATGGATGTCCGCGACTTCCTGAGCTCCGACCTGAAGAAGAGCCTAAACCTAAAACCAGGCGAGCTTGATCTCCTTGCTGGCGGAGTTCCCTGCCCACCTTTCTCCTTGGCCGGGAAACGACTGGGGGAGGATGACGAGCGCGATCTCTTTCCAGCCGCTTTGGACATCATTGACGAGCTGCAACCGAAAGCTGTAATGATCGAGAATGTGCGAGGGATTCTCGAACCTCCGGAGTTTTTCATCGACTATCGGATTAAGATCTTGGACCGCCTGCGAGAGGCAGGTTACGTAGTCCCAAAGACCAATCCTCACCAGTCGCCCAAGGCTCTGGATATCGCCATGCGCAAATCCTGGCGACGGCTTGACGCCAAATATTTCGGCGTGCCACAGCTACGCCCGCGGGCGATCCTTGTTGCCATCCACAAGAGCGTAATGGACAAAAGTCCGCACGATTTCGAATGGCCGACGCACCTAAGAGCCGAAGAGGCTACGGTCTTTTCTCGCCTCCAGGAAACCATGCGCGAGCGCTGCGGCGACTACTGGGAGCTAAACAAGCACGGCAGGCCCGCGAAGCCAGACGAGCGCACCGGCAAGGACGTTTACGACGACTGGTACGACGCGGCCGAGAAGGCTGCCGCAGCAGGTCGGGGCGTGGCTCCGACTCTGGTCGGCGGCTCTAGGAAACACGGCGGAGCAGACCTTGGCCCTACCCGTGCCAAGCGCGCCTGGGCGGCCATGAACGTAGACGCCATGGGGGTCGCAAACGACCGCGAAGAATGCAACCCCGAGCGCGATCTGTTCAGGCCTGCCGGTCCTATGCTGACGGTTGAGCAGGCGGCGATCATCCAAGGCTTCCCACGCGGCTGGAATTTCCAGGGCGGGAAGACGGCACGTTATCGCCAGGTTGGAAACGCCTTCCCGCCACCGGTCGCTGAAGCAGTTGGCCGCGCCATCGCTGCGATTCTGCGTCCCGAGCATCGGACGGAATTGCTGGCCAATTACGCCATGGAATCCAGCGACAGCATCTGCTCTGGGAGCTCCGGCCCCAGAGCAGAGCAGATGGAGCTTTCCGTGTCAGCGCGGCCTGCGCGCGAGGACCGCGTCAGTGATCTGGCTAGCGCAAGCCTCTGACGGCTCGTGTTCCCAGAAACGGAGAACGAGCCATCCCGCCTCGGTCAGCCGCTGGTCCGTATCCCGGTCCCTCCTAATATTCCGGAGAACTTTTTCGGACCAGTAACCAGAGTTTGTCTTCGGCGGCACGTAATGTTCGGGGCACCCGTGCCAATAACACCCGTCAACGAATACCGCGACCTTCACCGGCCGAAAAACCATGTCTGCCGTCCGGCGAAGGTCCGGGAGCGGGCGGGCCGCGACACGGTAACGAAGCCCCTTGGCGTGAACCAGCCGACGGATCAACTGTTCGGGCTTCGTGTCACGGCTCCGGATCGCCTGCATGTTCCGGCGTCGCGCCGCAGAGGAGGCCCACGAACCCGCTGGAGCCACCCACTCGGTTTCGTTCGTCACACTTCCACAGGGTAGTGGGCGCTCCGTCGCCGCCGGTAAGTAGCCGACAGTTTGTCAGCGACCGCCTACATGCCGCAGCAGGGCTTCGACGTCGCTGGGCGCCAGCCCAGCCCCAACTGAGGGCTCTTCCTCGAGGTCTGCAAGCTGCTGGACTGTCGGATCATCGAGTATTCGCCCCATAAAGTCCAATTTCTTCTCCAGTCTCTTCGCCACCACGTCATCGATCGTCTTGCGGGCCGCCAGTACCGTGACCCTGGTCTCTGTGTCCGGTGCCAGCCCGAGCCGGTGGATGCGGTCGAGGCTCTGCAGGAACCGGCCGGCCATGAAGTCGCGGTCAACATAGACCGCGTCATGGCAGACGTGGTGCAGGCTGATGCCTTCACCCAGCGTGGCGGGGTTGGAGATGAGGACCATGCAGCTCGGGTCTTCACGAAAGCGCCTGAGCTGTTCATCACGGTCGGGCGTGCCGCCGTAGACCACGGCGGGGTTGTACTTGTCCAGCAGGCGCTCCAGGGTCGTCAGGCTCCGGACAAAGGTCGTCCAGAGCAAGGTCTTCCGCCCACGCGCGGCGTTCTCCGCGATGATTGTGATGGCCTCCTGGTACTTCGGTGACAGCTCGTGGTCAGGCAGGGACTGCATGAGCGAATACAGTGAGCTGCTCTCCGGGATCTCCAGAGGCGGAAGCTGGTAAGCCAGCGGCTCATACTTGCTGCCGCCTTCCAGCAGGAGCGCGGGGCTGACCGCGGCCATCAGCAGGCGAAGCGCCGTCCTGCCGAGAGCACTGAGATCGTCCCGGGCTCGGTCCGCTTTCGCACCCTGGGTCAGCGACTCGTAGATCTCGTCGTGGAGCGGGGGCAGATCCACGTAGCGGAGATTCAACTGCACTGGAGGCAAGCCGAGTTCATGCTTGGTCGTCCGGGTGAACAGAGGCCGCAGCACCGTACTTGCATGGGCGAGGTCGCCGCCGGCCACGGCCTGGACCACTGTGCGCTGGCCATGCCCCGGCCACACGAAGCCCAGCAGGTTCTCCAGATCCTTGGCACCGTTCGGCGCTGGCGTTCCCGTAAGGATGAGACGACGCGCGGCCAGCGGTCCCAGCGCCATGCAGGCAGCCCCGTACGTGCCCCGCGCACCGAGCTTCATCCGGTGCGCCTCATCTAGGATGATCATTGCGGGTCCGGCTTTGAGCCATCCGGCCAGCAGGCCGAGTGAGCGGTCAAGGCGTTCGTAGTTGACGATCAGGACTTCTGTCCACTGGTCCATCGAACCGTCGAGCACATGGGTCCGCAAGGCGTATTGGAAGCACACGGCGGTCTCGTAACGCCATGACTCGTATGCCGACTTGGGGCAGACGACCAGCAACCGGCCCACCCGTCCTTGCGTCTTCTGAGCCGCGTACACGGCCAGAGCAACACGGGTCTTACCCGCGCCAGGGACGCTGAAGTTGGCTCCATGCTGCAGAGACAGGAGCTTGGCTATGTCGCGGAGCTGGAACTCGCTGAGCTCGCCCCGCCAAGTCTCTCCGAGGAGGCCGCGTACTTCACTGGGGGCAGTCTCCGTGGCTCCCCGGGACTCATCCAGGCGCTGCTTGACCGTGTTCGCGTCCTGCACAACGCCGGCCACCAGGGTACGCAGCTCCGGCTCCCACTCCACACCCTGGGGATGCGGCCAGGAACCGAGCACCCCAAGGTCTGCGAGGAGTTCATCCAGCGCGATCGACGCGTTGAGAGGGCCAAGCTGGCCGCCCGTACGGAAACGGGCGGCCAGCTGGACGAGATCCTGCTGGTACTCATCGGTGGTACGCAGTACGACACGGGTACGCGTTTCATCGAAACCGAGTCGCAGCGAGGTTCCCTCGGCACTGAGCGTCATGCCGTAGGCTCCGCCGTTGCGGCTTCAAGCAGCCAGGCAACCCCGTCACCAGGGTCAGACAGACCCCGGCCTGCCTGCTGTGCCAGCTTACGCAGGCTGCTGCGAAGTTTGAGGACCGCGTCGTCGAACGCTTCCTCGTCCAGGCTGCGGGACGAGCGGGCCTGGACGAGGTCGGCCACGCACTGGTCGATGCTGGCGCATGCATCGGCAAGCCGGGCGGGAGCGAGCTGCTTACGCTTGCGCAAGCGACCATTCCGGCCGGCCGCCTCGATGGCCGCGTCGAAAGCTATCTTCGCCTCAGTGATCACTTCCTGCTTCTCGGCCCTCTCGCTGTCCGCAAGGCCAGAGTTACCGGTGTTCACCACTGCCTTGGCCCGAAGGAGCCGGTCGTTCAGCGCCCTGGCCTCCGAGACAGCGGAGGAAGCCGCTGGAACGGTAAGCCCCAGCCCAGGAATGACCACCCCGGCGGCCTCAGGCGTCGAGGATCCGGAAGCCTCCGGAGCGGGGAGAGTGTCGCCCAGGCCGTCCTTCAGGAAGTCCTCGTCGATGTGCCGCACATCGGTCTTGGAGAAGTCCAGAAGGATTGCGGCAAGTCGCCACTCCTTGAGCACTTCGGCCTGGTCGCGGTCAACCGACTCCAGCTTCATGTAGAGCCTGTGCAGTTCCTTCAGGCGCTCCTGAGCCCCTTCCCAGTCGACGAGGCGCAGCCTTGAACCCCCGCCGCTCGCGCTCCGGTCGATCAGCTCCCGAATCGTGGTCAGGATCCAGCGCTCCTGGTGGTACGTCTTTACCTGGATCCTGAAGGCCTTGGCGATCTGTTCCGGGGTCCGCCCGAGAGCGGCCTGCTCCTCCATCGCGAGCAGTCGGTTGATGTACGAGTAGTCCCTGCGGTGGTCCCGGCGGAGCTGCAAGGACAGCTCGACGGCATTGATGTCGGCCCAGGTGAACGACTCAGGCAGGACGCCGACCCGCATCGACTGCACGCCGAGTTCCCGCAGGGCACAAGCCCTCGTGTTGCCGTTGACCAGAATGCCGTGGTGGGTGACCAGACCAGGATCGTTCTGCCCGAACTGCTTGAGGCTGTCCTTGAGGCCGTCGAAGTCGGTGTCGCGCAGGTTGGGGTCGGCTGGGGAGGCCTGGAGGAGGAACCTCAGGTAGTCCTGGCTCTCCGCACTCCACGGATCCTTGTCCAGCCCCTCGTCGCGGACGGGGTCGTGGCTGCGCTGGGCCCGGATCCGGTGGGTGCTGGGGTTGAGGTACAGGCTGCTGATCGGGAGGTCGATGACCTCGACGTGAGCCTGCTGCTCGTTCCAGTCGACCGTCACGGTCTCACGGGTGCCGCCGGCGTCGCGTACTTCTCGTACCTTCGTCTTGATCAGCTCGCTGAACTCATCCGCCCTCGGCGGCGGGGCATACTCTCGCACCATCGTCGTCTCCGCTCCCGTCAGTCGTTGTCGTCGGCCAGTTCAGCGGCCACGGCCTTGCGCGAGTCCTCAGGGAGGCTCCGGTAAGTGCCCCAGGCCCTTTCGAGCGGTCCGAGCGTGCGCTGGTCAGCCTCGATCCAGGTGGTGAGCACCTGCCGCTCCATCGGAGAGAGGGCACGAACCTGCGCCAGCACCTGCGCCAGGTCCACCGTCCGCTCACCACTCCCCACGCCGCACCGCTTGCACTCCGTCACGGGCTGGTGGTCCGTGGACCCGTCCGACAACACCACCTTGCGCCGGGACACGTTCAGCACGGCCTGGGTGATGGTGTCCTCGTAGGCTTCGCCGGCGGCGATCCCGCACGCGCGGCACATGTAGTTGTCAGCCGCGAGAATCTTGGTCCGCTGCGCCGCGGTGATGCTCGCCTTGTGCTTGGGCGCCTTAGCCTTCCCGGGCAGCCATACCTCCGTTCCAGCGGTGACGAAACGCTGCTCCTGCTGCGTCAGCGTCGGGTCTTCGCGGCTCGTATCGATCTGCCAGCCGTAGTCCCGGAGGTCGCGCATCCGCCGGTCGATCTGCGCAACGTCCGGAAACGCCTCCCGCAGTTCAACCTTCTTGAACGTCTTGCCTACCCCCACCTCCTGGAGAAGCCACAGGGCCGTACGCGCCATGCTTCCCAGGTTCTCGCTCTGCCAAGACGGCAGCGTCATCTGCTGATCCTCCAGATCTGCTAAACGGCGAAGGCGGACATAGGCCGCCAACAAAACAAGCTGCATGAAAAGCGCACTTAAAGAGCAGCCTTAGATGCAACAGCCCCCCACTGCATGACCTCGGCGACGTCATGAGCGATTGCCTGCGAAAATTCTTGCATCAGCGATCAGGGAGAAGTCAACGGTGTACCTCTTGCGACAAAAACAGCAAGCACACCTGCCTTATCTTGCGGCACAATCCATGACGGCAGCACCTTGACCTGAACCGGCCGTAGAGCAAGGGATGGACCACCGAGACATGACGCACGCCAACCCCAGTCACGCCTGGGCAACAAAGAACATCAGCAGTGACGTTCCGCCCGGGAAGCGGGAGCTGGCCCTGCAGATCCAACAGCTGTGCCGCCACTTGACAGGCGAAAGTGACACAAAAAAGGGCATCCTCGAACCGACCCAGGCGCAAGCGGCAAAACGGCTTGGAATTTCCGAGACTTCACTATCGCGGTTTCTGAGTGGAAACTCCGTTCCAGCGCTAGAGCTCCTGGAGCGGATACACGTGTCAGCTTGCACGGACGCGAACGGTGGCCCACCTGCCAGCATCACGCTCGCCGACCTGGGGGAACTGCGGGAACGGGCGAACGCGGACCATTGCGACAGCTGCGTAAACCTGCGCGCCGAGCTGGAGAAGCTGAGGGCGCAGATGGGCGCACGAGTTGCGGACGCACATACAGGCGGTGTCGCCGAGAGTATGACCCAACAGCGAGCCCTGGTGGAGCAGCTCAGCCACCGACTTCAGGCCGTGGAGGCAGAGCGGGACCATCTGGAAGCCCAGAGAGATCACCTGAAGCAGCGCTGCGACCGCTCCAAGACCGAGCGGGACCGACTCAGGGAAGAAAATGCACGGCTCAGCATCCTCGTCACGGAGTCGGCGAGACATGCCGGCCTGGAATCTGGTCCGGCGGTAACCGCAACGTCTGAGCCGAGTCCGCTGCCGGTCCCCCGCCAACAAGGGGACCGGCAGCGGAGTATCGCGGACGAGCGCGCCGCCCGGAACATTGCCATCAAGGCTGACGCCCTCCAGGCAAGCGGCCGGCAAGGCAGCACAGTGTCACTCATGCATCACGCCGTGCGCACTCTGAGTCACGCAGAGGTAGCGGCGCTCTTGTGCTTGTTGCGTCACCAGCAGGAGAGCGAGCTTGCTGACAACCTGATCCACATCTACGGTCGGGACCAGAGCCATCAGGACGTTGTCCGCGTGGCGCTGGAACTCCATGAACGTGGAGCCCCTGACGACGCCGGCGCCCTGCTCAGCGTCCGCGCCGCCATGTGATCAGCCAACAGCAGGCGACCGGCAGGCTACCTACGCGGCAACCTCCCCTTCGTACCGCGCCTGAGCCTGGTCCAGCACACCGTCCGGATCGCCGCCGAAGGCCGCTGTCCAATGCAGGAGATCCGCGATGAGCGCGACCGCGGCGTCTTCCATGCGCATGCGCCGATACCGGCCGTCAGTTGGGGATGCGACCGCGTGCCCGTAACGTTCCAGTGCCTCAGCCGCCCGTTCGACCCTAGGGCACGAAGCCGTGGGGTTGACCGCGACCTCGCACCACACCGCCTTGCCGACAGCCGTCAGCACAGTGCCCCAGTCGACGGCGAGTGTCGCGAGCAAGTGCAGGCCGCGGCCGCACTCGTCGTCGCACCCCGCCACCCTGAGCGCCGGTACCGCGCTGCTCTTGTCGTGCACCTCAAGGCGCAGCCGCTCGCCTCTCCACTCAAGGATCAGGGTTGCTGAGGCGCCTTCGCCGACGTGCTTGATCACGTTGGTCGCCAGCTCAGTGACGAGCAGACCTGCTTCATCGGCAGCCATGGACATTCCCCAGTGTCCCAGTTGCCTGGTCGTAGCTCTTCGCAGGTGCCCCACCTCCGCAGGCACCGCCTCGAAGGGCAGGACACAGCGGAGTCGGGGCTCGGTGACATCGCAGTCAGTCATGACCGCTCCTCCCTCCCAAGCACGCAGAGCTGCGCCTTGCCGTTCCTTACGGCTGCACTGCGTAGCTGTCGGTAAGGGGAGCATGACACAGAGAAATCTCGCTGTGTAACTTCTCATGGGAATCTATCGAGTGAATTTGATGGTGGGGTGTTGGGCCCGTACCTAGCCTGATGGGGATCTCCGGGCCATCGCCCGGCGCACGGTGAAGGAACCGAATGGCAGAGCGGACTACAACGCGACGACGTCAACTAGGTGCAACTCTGCGCAAGCTGCGGGCGCGTAGAGGTATGACCCTGGAGGAGGCGGGACAGCTCGTCGGGGTCTCGAAGGCTACGGTCAGCCGGTACGAGACCCAGGCCGGGCCGGTCAAGTGGATTGTCATTGATGCCCTGTGTCGCGAGTACGGCGCAACCGAGGCTGAGCGGAGGGCGGTTGTCGGGCTCGCGAAGGATGCCAAGCAGCAAGGTTGGTGGAGCTCCGTCGCCGACTCGATCCCCGAGAGCATGAACCTGCTGCTCACGCTTGAGGACGAAGCGGTCGGTGAGAGCCACTTCTCGTGCGTCTACGTGCCGGGGCTCTTGCAGACCCGCGCCTACAGCACAGCGCTACAGAAGGCCAACGAAGTTCCCCTTGAGCCTGCGGAGATCGAGCGGCTGGTCGACATCCGTATGAAGCGGCAGGACATCCTCACACGGCAGAAGCCGCTGCGGCTCTGGGCGATTCTCGACGAGTCCGTGATCCGCCGCGTCGTCGGGTCGCCGCAGATCATGAATGAGCAGCTCGGCCGGCTGCTCGACGCCAACGAGTCCCCGCACATCACCCTGCAGGTGCTGCCGTTCTCCAAGGGGGCACACGCTGCCGCTCTCGGCAGCTTCGTCATCATCGGTGGCCCGGAGCCGGCTCTCGACGTGGTGTACGTCGACTTCCACACCGGCTCCCTCTTCCTGGAGAAAGACGAGGAACTGGAACGCTACAGACTTGCGTTCGAGTACCTACGCGCACAAGCGTTGGACATGGAGGCTTCCTCCGCCGTGATCCACCACGCTCGCAAGGAGCTGTAAATGACCGTCGACCCGCAGACCGTCTCTGAACCGCTCTGGTTCAAGTCGTCGTACAGCGGCGGGAACGCTACTGAGTGCCTGGAGACCGCTGTCGTACAAGCCAACGTGTTGATACGGGACTCCAAGCGTGCTGAGGGTCCTTACATCGCGGTGTCGGCCGTTGCGTGGTCCAGGTTCTTGTCCGCTTCGGTGAAGTAGTCGGCTATTTGCCCCCCATCCGTGGCAAGTTCCGGCAAGTTCCTGTCCTCCGCGACGTCCTGGCGGCAGGTTCTGGCATACGGATCGTCAGCCACGACGGAGGTGGACACCATGGCCCTGCGCAAGCTCGGCAAGGATCCCGAGAGCCCCAGCGGCGGTTCCCCCACGGTGTATCTGGACGAGGAGAAGGACACCTACCTGGTGCAGGGCTGGAGAGTGCTGGAGGAGGAGCGACTGGGCCAGATGGACATCCCCGGCCACGAGACCGTGGTGGAGATCCCACGACGCATGGTTCAGTTCTTCCTGGAGGTAAGGCATGACCGAGGTACCGACGTTTGAGGAGCTCTTCCGCGACTGCCACAAGTCGGCGGTCCACCTGGAGATGCGGGACTCCTACATGAAGTCGGACCCCGCCTACCTCGACTGGTCGGCCGGCGTCGCCATCGATCCCGCCGAGAGGTGGGCCGACTGGCTCGCCCTGGTCTCCGGAGCGACGAGCCGGGGTGTGAAGGTCCGCCGCGCCCGCATCGTGTCCGAGCCTGTCAGCAAGTACATCCAGTTCGAGCACGAGGTGACGAGTGGCCTGAACATCGCCGCGGGTGAGGAAGTCCGCTGGCTCCCGCGGCGGAGGGCCACCGGCATAGCCTTGCCCGGCAATGACTTCTGGCTGTTCGACTCGTCCTTGCTGCTGGTGAATCACTTCGATGGTGAGGGCGAGTGGCTGGAGCCGTCCCTGAGTACGGACCACCGCGAGATCGAGCTGTGCTCAAGCGCCTTCGAGGCGGTTTGGGAGGCAGGCATTCCGCACACCGACTATCAGCTCGTTTGACCGGCCTGGCAAGAGTTCTGCGTCAGCAACATGTCCTCCCCCTCAAGCGTCCAGGAAGCCCGTAACGCTCTCGGCAAGCGCGTGCGCGAAATACGGCTCGACGCCGGGCTGGCCGCGGGCGTTGGCCGTGCTTGTCGGCTGGCACGAATCCGAGTGCTCACGGTACGAGAGCGGCGCTCGTAGTCCGTCCGAGGCTGACCTTCGGGCATGGGCGCTGCGCTGTGGTGTGCCACATTCTGCCGAAGACCTCGTGACGACAGCACGCGGCATCGACGGCACATACGTGGAGTAGCGGCGCTTGGAGCGCTCAGGCCTGTGAAGCTCACAGGAATCGGTGGTTCCGCTCTGCGAACGCACGCGCGGTACGGCTAGCAGGATCCCTGGTGCACGCCGCCCCCGCCTCGGATGCGTCGGGCACCGTGGGCGGCGGCCGGGTGGTCGACTACGTCACCGTGGCTTCGCTCAGGACGTGATCTGCCTGCACACCTCGGCAGCCAGCCCGTCAGCGGCATCGAGCACGGCGGACAGTCCGTCCGGGGTGGTGCCTGACATGGCGAACAACCCGTGGGCGCGTGCCGTGAAGTCCTCAGGAGCAATCGGGAGTTGCCCCGCAGCCTGAACAGCTCCCTTTTCGTTCAGCACCCAGCAGCCCGCGTGAGCATGCAGGCCGTGCACAAGAAGCCCCACCGCGCGGAAGAGGCAGCCGGCGACATAGAAGGCGTCTCCGCGAGCCGCTCCCTTGCGTGCGTTGGCCAGTGTGAAGGGAGCCTCCCACTGCGCGTTGGCGATCAGCGCCTCGCGCAACGGCTCCGGATACCGGCGAGTCTTCTCTTGCAGGGCCCGCAGTTCACCACCGGGATCAGCAAGAACGCGTCCAACGGCCACCTCGCCGACGTAGGCATGGGAGTACACCCCCAGCGGGTGACCGGCCTGAACTCCTACTTCGAAGTGCCCCGCCCGGCATTCTTCCCAGATCCGCTGAACTCGGTCCAGATCGCGGTAGATCCAGTCGACACGGCAGCCGTCAACGGTCAGCCATGCTCCACCGTCCACCCACGGCCCCCAACCGCCCGGTTCCGTCACCTCAACCGATTCGCCAGTCAGCTCGGACGCGAGGAGACGCAAGGCAGCGGTGTCCAGCGGCGGTCGGTAGTACAGACCCAGATCGAAATCGGAGTCAGGCCGGTGGGTTCCCCTCGCTCGGCTGCCGCCCAGACACACGCCGACCACTCCGCGGACGTCGGTCAACCGATTCGCGATCTCCATCAAACGATCCACAGCCCAGAGTCTGCAGAGCCAGATCACTCACTGCGACCCCATTTCCCAGGGCCCACACCCGCCGCCCCGCGGGACCCTGCTTGGAGGTGCGGCATGACCAAGTCGCCCTCCGGCCCCACCTGTTCCGGCGGTGCGTCAGGCTCGATGTTCGTGAGGAACACGCCTCGGCGGCCCCCGCTGTCGCAGGGCCTCGCCTTGGCAAGCCGGGATGATACTCAAGGGGCTCTGCGCGGTGTTCCGACTCCTTCGTATCCGGCGTATCCGGCTACGGACCCCGCGCGAAAACCCGTTGGCGGGCCGCGGCGGCCACTGCTACCTTCACGGAGGCCGTGCGAGAGAACGAGGAGGTGGTACCCGTGAACGTATTCACATGGGTGCTCCCCTCCGGGGTCACGGTCGGGCGATAGGTCGTCGTCCGGGAGCGCCGTCCAAGCGCACTCCCGAAAGGCACGACCATGCATGTCACTTCTGAACGACGCCTCGATGACGGCGTCGTCGAGCGCGAGTTCACCCTCGGCGAGATCCCCGGACTCCTGTGGACGCCCGCGTCCGCGTCCGCCTCCGCACCGGTGCCGCTGATCCTGCTCGGCCACCCCACGCTCGGACTGCACAAGATGTACCCACGATTGGTGGCGCGGGCCCGGCGCGCCGCGGCGGATGGTTTCGCCGCGGCCACGATCGAGCTCCCCGGATGCGGTGACCGGCCCCGTTGGCCTGCCGCCGAGCAGGCCCGCGCCGACCTGCGCCGGGTCATGGAGGCCGGCGAGCCGGTCGGCGACGAGATCGTCGACGCCCTCGTCCTCCCGCTCGTCGAAAGGGCCGTACCGGAATGGCAGGCCGCCCTGGACGCCTTCCTGTCGCTGCCCGAGATCGGCGGCCCGGTCGGGTACTCGGGGGGAGTGATCTCCATCGGCGTCCGCCTCGCGGTGGTCGAGCCGCGCATCGTGGCCGCCGGCCTCTTCGCCGGGAGTCTCATACCTCGCGCCATGTTCGAGGAGGCCCGGCAGGTCACCATTCCGTTGCACGTCCTGCTGCAGTGGGACGACGAAGGCAACGACCGGCAGGCGGCCCTGGACCTGTTCGACGCCTTCGGCTCCAGGGAGAAGTCCCTGCACGCCCACATGGGCGGGCACACGGGCGTTCCGCAGTTCGCGGGGGAAGCCGCCGCGCAGTTCTTCACCCGGCACCTGAGGCTGGAGTGAAGCCGGGCCGTCAGGCCGCCGGCAGACGGTAAGCCGCGCTGACCGGGATGCGGCTCGTCGAGGGAGCGCCCCGGCGCTCCTTGGCGGCTTGTGCCGTGGGCCCCTTGGCATGCGTCACTCGCCAGGGGCCCATGCCGCCCGAAGCCATGAACAGGTCGATCTCTGCGGTGCTTTCGAGTGATGAGCCGTGCGGGCACCTGGCTGCTCATCAACCGACGGCCCACAGGCGGACGTTGCCTGACGGCGCTCACTCGGGTGCGCCGTTAAAGGCTTGGACGTGATCCGCTACGGATCAGTACCCTGCTTCGCGACCAGCCTGTCGGTCATCCACAACCGACGGCGCACGGCCGGCCCGACCAGCCGGCCCGAACAGAAGGGGGATCTTGTGTTCAACAGGAAGACGCTCGGCAAGAGGAAGCTCACCTCGCTCCTCTCGACACCGCTGCTGCTCGGCGGCATCGCCGTGGCCGCGCCCATCGCCGCGGCCACCCCGGCCATGGCCGCGCCGCACGGCTGCGGGTTCCACCAGATCAACACCTACTCGATCAGTTCGACCTGCCACTACGGCCCGGGAGAGCAGCGGATCAAGATCCTCTGCACCGACGGCATCACCGGCGACACGTACACCGTCTACGGCCCGTGGAAGCAGTGGTACCAGAACTCCGTGGGCGAGTGCGGCGCGCCCCAGCGGACCAACGCGAGGTTCCTCGAAACGCAGGTCAGGAACTGACCCGCGCGCTCACGGTCGTCTTGGGGCCCTGCCCGTCGTTTTCGGCGGGCAGGGCCCTTTTCCCCGGTCGGCCTCGCCCAGCCCCTAGCCGTGGAGCGCACGCGTACGAAGCCCTCGGTCCACTCGTCAAGGGCGGTGCCGTGGTGAGCGAGGGTCCAAGGACGGGTGATGTGACGTGACGGTGGTCGTGGCCCAGGTCATCGGTACGGAGCGGCTGGAGTTGGAGCCGCTGCGGGTGGAGCATGCCGAGGAGATGGCCGCCGTGCTGGACGATCCGGCTCTGCACACCTTCATCGGCGGCGCTCCGGACAGTCCGCAGGAGCTGCGCGCGCGGTACCAGCGCATGGTCGCGGGGTCCGGTGACCCGGCCGTCTGCTGGCTGAACTGGGTGATCCGGCTTCGGGACGAGGGCTGTCCGGCGGGTACGGTCCAGGCCACGGTCAGCCTCTCCGGGCAGGACTCCGGCGCCGAGATCGCCTGGGTGGTGGGGACGCCGTGGCAGGGAAGGGGCATCGCCGGTGAAGCGGCCCGTGGGCTTGTCGGCTGGCTCGCGGGGCAGCCGGTGCGGCGCGTCATCGCTCACATCCATCCCGAGCATCGGGCTTCCGCCGGTGTCGCCGCCGCTGCCGGACTCGCTCCAACCGGTGAATGGAACGAGGGCGAGATCCGGTGGCGTCGGGTCTTTTGACCGCGTTGGGCGATCAGCGCTCGGCATGTGGCGTTTCTTGCGGCTGCCAGCCGTTCGGGTGATAAAAGATCAGCCATTCGGGGCATATAACTGTCGGCGACCGGTTGAGTACGCAATGCTGTGAGTGTCACGTAGCACGCCACAACCGTCTGGGGGGTAGACGATGAGTGTGACGATCGACGAGAAATCGCTCACCGATCACGAGGACGACATCGTGATCGTTGTGTCCGACGCCGACTACCGGGACGCCGCACAGCGAGCCCTCGACGAGCTCGGCCTCACCTACGCCGAGCTTCGGGCTCAGGCCGAAGAAGGCAACTTCACGTCGTCTCAGGCTCACGCCCTTTGGGTGTCTATCGGCGGCACGGTTGACCTCTGACCTGTCCAAGCAGGCCTACAAGTTCGCCAAGGAGTTACAGGAGACCCTCAACGGGACCGTGTGTCAGCATGTGCGCATCGCCGCCGTGCTGCGTCCGCGGTCCGCGGCCGGGCCTGTCTTCACTCTTGGCCATGGCCTGTCTGCCACCAACCCCACCCAGCCGACAGCCTTCCCGCTGCGCATCGACAACAAGAAGCCCCGGGCCTGGATGAACCTGTCGTTTCAGGTCCGTCTGGACGATGAGGTCGATTTCCTGACGGTGCACTCGTCTTACTGTGGGATCTTCACGGATGAGGCCCTGGAGACGTGTCTGCTCCATTGGGACTACGAGCGGGAGAAAGAGAAGTACACGAGCGCGCATGTGCAGGTGTACGGCACATCGCCCGCGTTGGAACTGCTCAACAGGAACACCGATCAGAAGCGGTCACTGGACAAGCTGCACATCCCTGTCGGAGGCAAACGGTTCCGCCCCTGCATCGAGGACGTGATCGAGTTCCTGATCACCGAGCGGCTGGCTGACGGCCGAGAAGGCTGGGAGAAGCGTGTCGAGGAGGGACGCAACCGCTACCGTCGCGGACAACTTCTGGCGACGATGAGGCGTAACCCGGATGTCGTCAAGGAATTCCTTGACGGCCTCGACAAGGACGAGTGAAGGCGGGTCACTTCATCCTGGCGCCAGCGCGGCGCGCCGGTGCGCGGATTGGCGGGAAGGTGGGCCGCGGGGGGTGCGGCTTCCCCGCGACACTGGCCGGTATGGCGCTCTACGACTCGCTCGGTGCGACGTACGCCCGGACCCGGCGGCCCGATCCGCGGATCGGTGCGCGGATCCACGGTGCGCTCGAGGGCATGGCGAGTGTGATCAACGTGGGGGCCGGTGCCGGGTCCTACGAGCCTGAACGGACCGTGCTCGCGGTCGAGCCCAGCCGGGTCATGGTGGGCCAGCGGCCGGTGGGAGCGGCGCCTGCGGTGCGGGCGGTGGCGGAACGGCTGCCGGTACGGGACGGCGCGGCAGACGCCGTCATGGCGGTGCTCACCGTGCATCACTGGAGCGACCTGGCGGCCGGGGTCGGGGAGATGCGGCGGGTCGCCCGTCGGCGGATCGTCGTACTGACGTGGGATCAGCGGGTGTTCCGGGAACGGTTCTGGCTCGTGCGGGAGTATCTGCCTCAGACGGTGGCCCTCGACGACCAGCGGGCGGTGCCGGTGGAGGAGTTGGCCTCGCTGCTCGGTGGGGCGCGGGTGGAGACCGTACCCGTGCCGCACGACTGTACGGACGGGTTCGGTGCCGCCTTCTGGCGGCGGCCCGAGGCGTATCTCGATCCGGAGGTGCGGGCGGGGATCTCGCTGTGCGCCCAGACCGGGGAGGACGTCATCGCGCCCGGGCTCGAACGGCTCGCGCGGGACCTCGCGAGCGGGCGTTGGCACAGGCGGCACGCCGGGTTGCTGGGGCTCGCGGAAATCGATGTGGGTTACCGGCTCGTGGTCGGTAACGTGTGAGGTCTGACCTGATCGGAAGAGGGGGACCTGCGTGAACGCGGTGGTCACGGCTGTCAGCAGCAACGGCGAGTACTCGTTCAGCAAGCCGAACCGGGAGAGCATCACCCTGCTCGCCGGGCTCGGAGTGGACGGGGACGTGCACGCCGGGGTGACCGTCAAACACCGGTCGCGCATCGCGCAGGATCCCACGCAGCCGAATCTGCGGCAGGTGCACCTCATCCACGAGGAGCTGTTCGGCGAAGTCGGCGGCGCCGGGTTCCGGGTGACTCCCGGGGAGCTCGGGGAGAACATCACCACGCGGGGGATCGATCTGCTCGGGCTGTCCGTGGGGACGCTGCTGCACGTCGGTGACGAGGCCGTGGTCGAGGTGACCGGGCTGCGCAATCCCTGCCGGCAGATCGACACCTTCCAGCAGGGGCTGCTCAAGCAGGTGGTCGGGCGGGGTGCGGACGGGAGCGTCGTACGCAAGGCCGGGATCATGGGCATCGTGCGGGAGGGCGGCGTGGTGCGGCCCGGTGACACGATCAGGGTGACGGTGCCGGACGGGCCGCATCGGCCGCTCGAACAGGTCTGAGGCGCGGGACTACGGCGCGGGCCGCGGGACTACGGCGCCGGTGCCAGGTCCGCTCGGCCGAACAGCAGGGCGTAGCCGGGCGGGAGTTGGGTGAGGATCCGGGTCACCAGGTCGTCGCCGACCAGCTTCGGGAGCACGCTGAGGACGGAGCTGACGTCCCAGCGGGCCGTCGCCGGGGTCGCGCCCTCGGTGCGGGCCGCGACGGACTCGACGAACTCCGGGGCCGTGCGGGGGCGGGTCGCGGGGATCTGGGCGGCGACCAGCTTCGCCGCCTCCTCGGGGAGGGCTCGGGCGAGGTCCACGCGTTCGTCGCCGACCACGTGGGCGCCGAGGGCCGACAGGACGGTGCGGGTGACGCGTTCCGCCTCGGGGCGGGTGGGGTAGCGGCCGGCTTCCTGGACCTTGTCGATCAGGTCGGTCCAGGTGCTTCCCGGGGTGTGTGCGCCGGCATCGGTGCCGTACGGCTTGCGGGGTCCGCTCAGTGTCGTGGGCGTGGGCAGCGCCACTCTCGGCACTGTCACGGTCGGCACCGTCGTCGCGGTCATCGTGTGCGAGCTCCCTTTCCGGTCCGTATGCGGTCCGCCCGCCGCCTGGGCCGCGGCGGGCCTGGGTGACCGCGTCCCGCGGGCCGCCGAAGGGGTGGGCGGCCCGCGGGACGCTTCTCTCCTGGTGTGGTCCCTGGTGCGGTCGGTGGTCGGCCGTGCGGTCAGCCGCTGATCTGCCTGCGGCCGGTGTCGCCGCCGGTGATCTGGATGCGGCGCGGCTTGGCCTGCTCGGCGACCGGGATGCGCAGGGTCAGGACTCCGGCCTCGTAGGAGGCGTCGATGCGGTCCGTGTCGAGGGTCTCGCCGAGGAAGAGCTGGCGGGTGAAGGTGCCCGTGGGCCGCTCGGCGACGAGCAGTTCGGCGCCCTCGGGGGCGGGGGACTTGCGCTCGGCGCGGACGTTGAGGACGTTGCGTTCGACGTCCAGTTCGATCGTCTCCGGGTCGATGCCGGGGAGGTCGAAGTGGACCAGGAAGTCGTCCCCCGACCGATAGGCGTCCATCGCCATCGCCGACGGGCGGGCGGTGGAGCCGAAGACCTGCTGCGCCAGACGGTCGAAGTCGCGGAACGGGTCGGTACGCATGAGCATCACGGGTCACTCCTCTCCTCAGGGGCTGGGTGCGATGCCCTTCGCCTTCTTATATAACTCCGGGGAGGAAAGTTGACAACCTCCGACTCAGGTTTATCCGGTCATTGATCCGGGAGTTAGTTTCGGCGCAGATCCGAAGGAGGCAGACATGGCGAAGGTTCCCAGCTCAGTGGTGGCCGCGACGGGGCTCGTCGGCGGGTACGGCGTCGCGCGCTGGACCGGGAAGCGGCAGCTCGGCGGGGCCGTGCTGGCCGTCGCGGGAGCGGCCGCCGCGCAGCAGTGGCGCAGGCGGGCCGGGGGGAAGGCGGCGGGTGCGCTGAGCGCCGCGTACGTCGCCGCGTTCGCCGGGTCGCATCCGCTGGCGAAGAAGGTCGGGGCCTGGCCGTCGGTGCTCGGGGTCGCCGGGGCCGTGGCGCTGGCCTCGTGGGCGGTGGCCGACCGGCGGGCGTGACAGGTCTGACGGCGCGTGGCAGTAATCCGTTGCCCTGTGGCAATAGCGCCACTTCCGCAAGATCCACGCGGCGCCTAACGTCACCGGCGTGAACAAGTTCCTCCTCGCCGTACACGTCCTCGCCGCGATCGTCGCCGTCGGGCCCGTCACCGTGGCCGCCAGCATGTTCCCGCCTGCCGCCCGGCGGGCCCTGGCGGCGCCGGACGATGCCCGGGCGGCTGAGACCGTGCTGCTGCTGCACCGGATATGCAAGGTGTACGCCGTCGCCGGCGTCGTCGTACCGGTCTTCGGGTTCGCCACCGCGAGCAGCATGGGCGTGCTCGGCGACACCTGGCTGATCGTGTCGATCGCGTTGACGGCGCTGGCGGCGCTGGTGCTGGCCGCGCTGGTGCTGCCCCGGCAGGGCGCGCTGGTCGAGGGCGGCGGTACGCGTGAGGCGACCGTGCGGCTGGCCATGTTCACCGGGCTGTTCAACCTGCTGTGGGCCGCCGTGACGGTGCTGATGATCGTGCGGCCGGGGTCGACCACCGGGGTCTGAGGCGGCCTGGGCCCCGGCAAGGGGCGACAACGCGGGGACGGGCGGCGGGGGAACCTGTCCCCGCCGCCCGTCCCCCGTCCGTGCCCCCCGGCCGTCACACCGTCCGGCCCTGGGCCTTGGCCGACTTGGAGCGGGCGGCGCCCTTCCGCATGGCCTTCGCCTTGCCCGCCGCGGCCGACAGCGGGCGGGCGACGTCCTCCAGCGAGCGGCGTTCGGCGTTCACCGCGAGGAACGCGGCGACCAGGCCGGCCACGCACATCAGGGCCGCGCCGATCTGGAAGGCGAGCACCGTGTCGCCGACCTTGCCGGTGTTGGTGAGGTCGGCGAACAGCAGGGGGCCGCTGATGCCGCCGGCGGCGGTGCCGAGGGCGTAGAAGAAGGCGATGGACATCGCCCGGGTCTCCATCGGGAAGATCTCGGAGACGGTCAGGTAGGCGCTGGACGCGCCCGCCGAGGCGAAGAACAGCACCGCGCACCAGCAGGCGGTCAGGGTGCCCGCGCTCAGCGATCCCTGGTCGAACAGCCAGGCCGTGCCGAACAGGAGCAGGCCGGACAGCAGGTAGGTCGAGGAGATCATGACGCGGCGGCCGACGGTGTCGAAGAGCTTGCCGAGCAGCAGCGGACCGCAGAAGTTGCCGAGCGCGATGACGGCGAAGTAGTAGCCGGTGCGGTCGGACGGCACGTCGAAGAACTTGGTGAGGATCGCGCCGAAGCCGAAGGTGATGGCGTTGTACAGGAACGCCTGGCCGATGAAGAGGGCGAATCCGAGCACGGCCCGCTTGGGGTACTTCGCGAACACCGTGCGGGCGATCTCCACGAAGCTGACGGTTCCGCGCTGGCGGATCTCCAGTTCGCCCTCGGGCTCGGCGAGCGGCTCACCCTTGTCCGCCGCGACCTGCCGTTCGATCGAGGAGACGATGTCCTCCGCCTCGCGTTCCCGGCCGTGGATGATCAGCCAGCGCGGGCTCTCCGGCACATGGCGGCGGACCAGGAGGATCACCAGGGCGAGGACGGTGCCGAGCGCGAAGGTCAGGCGCCAGCCGACGTTCGCGGGCAGCAGGCCCGTGTTCAGCGCGACGATCGACAGCAGGGAGCCGCCGACCGCGCCGAGCCAGAAGCTGCCGTTGATGACCAGGTCGACGCGGCCCCGGTACTTCGCCGGGATCAGTTCGTCGATCGCGGAGTTGATCGCCGCGTACTCACCGCCGATGCCGAAGCCGGTCAGGAAGCGGAAGAGGAAGAACCACCAGGCCTCGGTGGAGACGGCGGTCAGGGCCGTCGCCGCGAGATACACCGCCAGGGTGATCATGAAGAGCTTCTTGCGGCCGAAGCGGTCGGTCATCCGGCCCCAGAACAGGGCGCCCACGCAGGCGCCCGCCACGTACAGCGCGGCCGCGAGGCCGGTGACCTGCCCGGAGGAGATCGACAGGCCGCTGCCCGGCTCGGACAGGCGGCTCGCGATGTTGCCGACGACCGTGACCTCCAGGCCGTCGAGGATCCACACGGTGCCCAGGCCGATGACGATCGTCCAGTGCCAGCGGGACCAGGGCAGGCGGTCGAGTCTGGCGGGGATGCTGGTGGTGATGGTCCGGCCGCTTCCGGCCTCGGCTGTTGACATGGACTCCCTCCTCCTGACCTCCTCTCTCGAGGTCGGGGGTCCGGGTTCCCTTCGCGTGTACCTCTACGCCCCCAGCACCCGCGACACGGTGTAGATCAACAGGCCGACGAGCGAGCCCACCACGGTGCCGTTGATGCGGATGAACTGCAGGTCACGGCCGATGTGGGCCTCGATCTTGCGAGTGGTGTGCTCGGCGTCCCAGCTCGCGACCGTGTCGGTGATCAGGGAGGTGATCTCCTTGCGGTAGGAGGTCACGACGTGCACCGCCGCGCCCTCCACCCAGCTGTCGACCTTGTCCTGGACCTTGGGCTCGGTGGCCATCCGGGCCCCCAGGGACAGCAGGGAGGCGCGGACCCGCAGACGCAGTTCGCTGCGCTCGTCCTCGGCCGCGGAGACGATCATGGCGCGTACGGCGGTCCAGGCGGACGCGATCAGGTCCTGGACCTCGCCGCGGCCCAGCACCTCGCCCTTGAGGCGCTCCACGCGCGCCCGGGTGCCGGTGTCGGACTGGAGGTCGGAGGCGAAGTCGGTGAGGAAGCGGTCCAGGGCGCCGCGCGCTGGGTGGGAGGGCATGTCCCGCATCTCCGTGCAGAAACGGACCAGCTCCTTGTAGACGCGCTCACCGACCCGCTTGTCGACGAAGCGCGGCGTCCAGCCGGGGGCGCCGCCCTGGACGGCGTCCATCACGCTGTCGCGGTGCAGGACGAGCCAGTCGTGGGCGCGGGAGACCACCAGGTCGACGACCCGCTTGTGGCCGCCGTCGAGGACGACCTTCTCCAGCATCTTGCCGATGCCCGGCGCGATCTCCTGGGCGTCGGCGCGGCGGGTGATCGCCTCGCCGACCACCGCCTGGACGTCCTGGTCGCGCAGCACGGTCAGCGCCCCGCGCAGGGCCGTGGCCAGCTCGGCCGTCACCCGGTCCGCGTTCTGCGGTTCCGCCAGCCAGGCGCCCAGCCGGCTGCCGATGCCGACGGAGCGCAGCCGCTGCCGTACGACGTCCCCCGCGAGGAAGTTCTCGCCGACGAACTCGCCCAGGGAGATCCCGAGGGTGTCCTTCTTGGTGGGGATGATCGCGGTGTGCGGGATGGGCAGGCCGAGCGGGTGGCGGAAGAGGGCGGTGACCGCGAACCAGTCGGCCATCGCGCCGACCATGCCCGCCTCGGCGGCCGCGGCGACGTAGTCCGTCCAGGGGCCCGCGCCCGCGTGGGAGGCCACCTTGGCGAGGACGTAGACCACGGCCACGAACAGCAGCATCGCGGTCGCCGTGAGTTTCATCCGCCGCACGCCGCGCTGCCGCTCCTCGTCGGCGGGGGTGAAGGCGGTCATGGTGCGGTAGGACGTGCTGCCGTCCGGCCTCGCCCGTGCTTCCGGCGCGGCCGGTGTTCCGGTTGCCGAGGCGGCCGGTGTTCCGGTTTCCGGTGTGGCCGGGGTTCCGGTTTCCGTTTCCGTAGGTTCCATCTGCTCCACCCGTTCGGTGATCCCGCACACAATTGTCCCTTCCCGGCCTGGTGGCGGAACAGAACGGGAGTCCCCGGCGTCTGAGAGGGCGATCGCATGCCGCATCATGGGATCATCAGATCGGAGCCTGAGGCTCCCATCGTTTGAGGAGAACAACATACGCATGACCAAGCGTCATGGTTATGCCCTGCTCAGTGCCGTCGTCGCACTGGTCGTGGCCCTTTCCGCCGCCATCTACGTCGGGTTCGCGGCCGACAAAGAAACCGCCAACGGCAGCGTCGCCGGAAGCCACGCCCATCACGACACCGCCGCCGCCCCCGCCTCCACCGGCACCTGGGTGGGCGCCTGGTCCACCTCCCCGGCGGCAGCCGAACCGGGCACGGAGACCCAGGGCATGGCGGGCCGCTCGATACGCAACGTCGTGCACACGAGCACCGGGGGTACGAGTGCCCGGATCACGCTGTCCAATCTCTACGGCCAGTCCCCGCTGACCATCACGCACGCCACGATCGCGATCGCCGCCGGTGAGAACTCCGCGGCGGCTGCGGCGGAGACGATGCGGCGGCTCACCTTCGGCGGCGGCACCAGCGTCGTCATCGCGGCCGGCGGCCAGGCGGTGAGCGACGCGGTCCGCGTCAACGTCCCGCGCGACACCGACGTCCTGGTCACCACGTACTCCCCCACCCCGTCGGGCCCGGTCACCTACCACCCGCGCGCGCGGCAGGTCTCGTACATCGCGGCAGGGGACCACACCGAGGACCCCACAGCCGCCCCGTACACGCAACAGACCCCGTACTGGCGGTATCTGACGGCCCTCGACGTGCTGAGCAACGAATCCGCCGGCACCGTCGTCGCGCTCGGCGACTCGATCACCGACGGCATAACCTCCACCATGAGCGCCAACCACCGCTGGACGGACGTCCTTTCCGAGCGGCTGCGCACGGCCCTCGTGAACGGCGCCGACGTGCCCCGCTACAGCGTCGTCAACGAGGGCATCAGCGGCAACCAGGTCCTCGTCGGCGGCCTCGGACGGCCCGCCGACAACCCCAGCGGCCTCAGCCGGTTCGGCCGTGACGTGCTCTCCCGGACGAACGCCAAGGTCGTCGTCATAGACCTCGGCATCAACGACATCCTGCGCAACCCGAGGCTCGCCGACCCCGTGAAGATCACCGCCGGTCTGCGCACCCTGGTCCGCCAGGCCCACGCCCGCGGCCTGAAGGTCGTCGGCGCCACGCTGATGCCGTTCGAGGGCCACCGCGGCTACACGCCGGCCCGTGAGGCGGTCCGCCAGCAGGTCAACGCCGAGATCCGGGCCGGGCGGGTCTACGACGCGGTGGTCGACTTCGACAAGGCCCTGCGCGACCCCTACGACCCGCGCCGGCTGCGCTCCGACTACGACTCGGGCGACCACCTGCACCCCAGCGACAAGGGCTACCGCACGATGGCCGAGACCTTCGACCTGCGAGACCTGAAGGGAGCCGGCCAGGCGGAGCTGTAGGCACCGCTGCGACTCCCCTCCGGGGAGCGGGCCACCAGCGACGCGTGGGCCCCACCGACCGCCGGCGGGGCCCACCGCCACGTGCGGTCCCCCCGACGGTGACCGGCCCACCCACTGCGGGCGGCCCACCCGCTGTGGGCGGCCCACCCCCGCGTGCGGTCCCCACCGACCGTGGGCGGCCCACCCACTGTGGGCGGCCCACCGCCAGGGACACCCCACCCGCCGCGGGCAGGGTCCACCGACCGTGGGCGGTCCCACCGCCAGGAAACGCCCAGCCGCCACGGGGGCCCACCGCCAGAAAGCGGGCCACCCCCGCGTGCGGTCCCCACCGACCGTGGGCGGTCCCACCGCCAGGAAACGCCCAGCCGCCACGGGGGCCCACCGCCAGAAAGCGGCCCACCGCCGCGTGCGGTCGCCACCGACCGTGGGCGCTCCCACCGCCAGGAAACGCCCAGCCGCCACGCGAGCCCACCGCCAGGTTGCGGCCCACCCCCGCGTGCGGTCCCCACCGACCGTGGGCGCTCCCACCGCCAGGAAACGCCCAGCCGCCACGCGGGCCCACCGCCAGGTTGCGGCCCACCCCCGCGTGCGGTCCCCACCGACCGTGGGCGGCCCACCCGCTGTGGGCGGCCCACCGCCAGGGACCCCCCACCCGCCGCGGGCAGGGTCCACCGACCGTGGGCGGTCCCACCGCCAGGAAACGCCCAGCCGCCACGGGGGCCCACCGCCAGAAAGCGGCCCACCGCCGTAGGCGGCCCGCGGCCATCGAAATGCCCACCCGCCGCCGGCGGGCCATCGTCTTGGGCGGGACCCGGCGACCAAGGGCAGCCCACCGCCAGGGACGCCCACCCGCCGTATGCGGGGCCCACCGCCGTGTGCCGGACCCACCCGCGGCGGGCAGCCGCCCCCCAGGAGACACCCGCCTCCGGGGCCGGGCCCACCGCCAAGGCGGCGCCCTGTTGCCGGGGCGCGGCCCTCGGCGGGGTGAGGGGGCTCCCGGCGGCGAGTGGGCCCGTCGGAGAAGCGGCTCAGCGCTCCCCGTACCGGCGGTGCTCCCGCTCGTCGCGGCGGCGCTCGCGGCGGTCGTGGCGGGACGCGCGCAGTTCCTGGCGCTCCGCCCTGCGGTCGAGTCTTTCCTGGCGGCGCTGCTCCTTCAGCCGCAGCCGCTCCTCACGGGTGACCTTGCGCTCCACCCCGACCCCGCCCCAGAAGGCGAACCCGTTGACGATCACCCGCGGGGCGCCCGGCTCGCCCGGCACGCCCTCCTCGCGGTGGTCGAAGCCCCCCATGATCCCCAGGCCGCGCACGACGACCTCGACCCCGGGCGGAACCACGACCTGCATCCCGCCCATGATCGAGATGCAGGTGATCTCCACCTCGCGGTCCGCGAAGTACGCCTCGCGCAGGTCTATCTCACCGCCGCCCCAGAAGGCGAAGCAGGTGAACCGCTTCGGCACCGTCCAGCGCCCCTTGCGCTGGAAGCCGGACATGATGGCGACGGCCCCCGCCGACGAACCCTCGCCGCCGACGATCCGCCCTGCCCAGTCCCCGCTCGCGGCGGGCTCCTTGCGCAGGGACACGGCAGGCGCGGCCCCCGCGCCCGTACCCGGCACCGGCAGGTCGCACGTGATCGGCGTCAGCTCGCCGTAGGTGCGCGCCTTGTACGTCGCCTCCAGCCGCTCCTCGAACTCCTCCATGTCGAGCCGCCCTTCGGCCAGGGCGTCGCGCAGGACCTCGGCGACTCGTTCACGATCGGCGTCGGAGGCACGCAGGTCCGGGGCATAGTCGCTCATGACAGCAGACTACGAGGTCCCCCGGCCCACGGCTACGACACCGACTCCCCCCGGCTGCCCCCGAGTTCGGCCCGCCCGGCCTGCTCGGCGTACATCGTCGCGATCACCGCCTCGATGTCCGGCTCCCGCACCGACAGGTCCACCAGCGGATACTCCGCCGCGATGCCCGCCACCAGCGGCGCCGCCGACTGCGCGGCCGGGAACGCCAGCCACTGCCGCGGCCCCTCCACCTTCACCACCCGCGCCGACGACACCTCGATCGGCGGCAGCTCCCGCTCCAGGTCCACCACCAGGGTCCGTTCGCTCTCCCCCACCTCGTGCAGCCCGGCGAGCGGACCGTCGTACATCAGGCGCCCGTGGTCGATGACCATCACCCGCGAGCACAACTGCTCGATGTCCTGCAGGTCGTGCGTGGTCAGCAGGACCGTCGTCCCCCGCTCGGCGTTCAGCTCCCGCAGGAAACCCCGCACCTTCGCCTTGGAGATGACGTCCAGGCCGATCGTCGGCTCGTCGAGGTACAGCACCTCCGGGTCGTGCAGCAGCGCCGCCGCGATGTCGCCGCGCATCCGCTGGCCGAGCGAGAGCTGACGCACCGGGACGTCCAGCAGATCGCCCAGTTCCAGGAGTTCGACGCAGCGCTCCAGGTTGTCCCGGTAACGCCGGTCCGGGATGCGGTACATACGGTGCACCAGCCGGTACGAGTCGATCAGCGGCAGGTCCCACCACAGCGTCGTACGCTGCCCGAACACCACACCGATACGGCGCGCGAGGCGGCTGCGCTCACGGGAGGGATCGATGCCGGCGACCCGCAGCCGGCCGCCGCTCGGGGTCAGGATCCCCGTCAGCATCTTGATGGTGGTCGACTTGCCCGCCCCGTTCGGGCCGATGTAGCCGACCATCTCACCGCGCGCCACCCGGAACGAGATCGAGTCGACCGCCCGTACCTGCCGGCGCTCCCGTTTCAGGAAACCGGTCTTCTTGCGGACGTCGAAGACCTTCTCGACGCCGTCGAGTTCGATGAGACCTTCGTCGAATCCCGCTCCGAAACCTTCGTCCATGTCGTGCAACGCCCCTAACTCCCCGTACTCCGATACGAACGGAGCCCCGCCCGCCACGCCAGCCTCGCGGGCACGCAGCACGCCACCGCCACCAACGGCGGAGCGAACGCCGCCCACTGCGGCAGCCCCAGCGGATACGGCCGCCCCAGCACATAGGCCGCCGGCACCCAGTTCACGAAGGCCAGCGGCAGCACGAACGTCACCCCGCGCACCAGTTCCTTGCCGAACACGGTCGGCGGGTACTGCAACAGCGTCGTACCGCCGTACGTGAAGGCGGCCTGCGCCTCGGACGCGTCCTGCGCCAGGAACTGGAACGCGGCACCCGCCACGAACACCGCGCAGAAGATCACCGCGCCGCTGACCATCGTCACCGGCAGCAACAGCACCTTCGGCCAGGTCCAGTCGACGTCCATCGCACCCAGCGCGTATCCGAGGATCAGCAGCCCCTGGGTGATCCGGCCGATCCGGCGCAGCGCGAACCGGTCCGCGGCGACCTGCACGAGCACCGGCGCGGGCCGCACCAGCAGCGTGTCGAGCGTGCCGTCACGCACCCGCCGGCCCAGCCGCTCCACCGAGCCGATCACCAGGTCCGCGAACCCGAACGACGTGTTGGACAGGCCGTACAGGAAGGCCACCTCGGGCAGCGTGTAGCCGCCGAGCGCGTCGACCCGGGAGAACATCAGCAGGATCGCCATGAAGTCCAGGCCGCTCGCCACCAGCCCGCCCAGCGCGGTCATCGCGAAGGACAGCCGGTACGTCATCGTCGAGCGGATCCACATCCCGGCGATCAGCCGGTAGGCCCGAAGCCCCTCCAGCACCGCGCCGTTCTCACCCACCCTGCACCACCACCCGCCGCGTCGCCGCCGCCTGCACCAGCCGCCCCGCCGCCAGCAGCGCCACCGCCCACACCGCCTGGAAGGCGTACGTCCCCCACGCGTCCGCCTTCCCCATCAGCAGGTCCGCGGGCATCTGGAGCAGCGACGACCACGGCAGCGCCCGCACCACGTCCCCGAGCGCCCCCGGGAAGGCGTTCAGCGGCAGCACCATCCCCGTGCAGAACATCCCGGTGATCATCAGCATCTGCAGCGCGCCCGTGCCGTCCAGCAGCCAGAAGCCGCTCAGCGCCACCAGGAACCGGATCGCGAAACTTACGACCATCGCGAGCACCACCGCGAGCAGGAACTGCGCCCAGCGCAGCGGATCGTGCGGAAGCGCCGTCGGGAACACCAGCCACCCGAACGCGAACGGGATCACTCCGCGCCCCATCAGCTGGAACAATGACCGCCCCAGGTCGGTGGCCAGCCACCACGCCTGGAGGTCGGCCGGCCGGTACAGGTCGATCGCCACCTCACCCGTACGGATGCGCTCCATCAGTTCGACCTCGAAACCGCCGCCCTGCAGCGCCAGCGTCGCGAACAGCGCCTGCCCCAGCCACACATAGGTGACGGCCTGCGCCTGGTCGTAGCCTCCGAGGTGGGGTCTTTCGTCCCACAACGCCAGGTAGGTGTAGACGAGGATCACACCGAAGACGGTGTTGGTGAACACCCCTGCCGCAGTGGCCGCTCGATAAGTCGCGTACCGTCTGAAACCCCCCGCCGCGACGGCCGCGTACAACCGTCCAGCGCCCAAGTCGATCTACCTCCCGGAGTCTTTGACACCGAAGCGCAGGAGCCTAGTGCGCGGCCGCCTCGGCCGACCACGCATTTTCCTGCCGGACGCGCGCCGGAATCCGGGAACGGAACGCTTGGTGCGAGAGTCTTCACTCGGGGGCGCAGAGGACGTACGAGGGCGTACGGCGACACGACGTTACACAGGAGTCCGTGCACGACATGAGCGACGAGCCGCAGCCGCAGCCGCGAAACCAGGGCGGGGTGCCGACGGAACCGTCCGCGGCTGAAGGGCCCGGGGAACCGGTGGACCGGGAGGAGAAGGACGGCAAGGACGGCAAGGCCGCCCGGGCGGCCGGGGTATCCGCGGGTGCCGGGGAGGCCCAGGAGCCCACGGAGCCCAAGGGGTCCACGGCGCCCAAGGAGCGTACGGCGGAGAAGACGTCCGAGAAGACCCAGGTCCTGCGCCGCATCAAGGCCGCCCAGACGCCCCCCGCGGCCCCGGCGGCATCGGGAAGCAAGGGGACTCCGGCGGAGGCGAAGCCGGCGGGCAGGACGTCCGCGGAGCCCGGGGGGACGGAGAAGACCTCCGAGAAGACCCAGGTCCTGCGCCGCGTCAAGGCGACGCAGACACCTCCCGCGACTCCGGCGGCTCCGGGTACCGACACGACTCCCAAAACCGCCGAAACCGCCGCAAACTCCACGACAGCTCCCGGCGCGAAGGCGAACACGGCGGAGAAGACCTCCGAGAAGACCCAGGTCCTGCGCCGCGTCAAGGCGACCCAGACGCCCCCCGCGGCCCCGGCGACCCCGTCGGCTTCCGCGACTCCGGGGATCCCGGCCGCCGCGGTCCCGCCGGCCAAGGCGAGCGCGACCGCCCCGGCGCCCAAGGTGCCCCAGCAGTCCAAGACGGGCGGCGCGGCACAGGCGGCCACCGCGGCCGAGGCGCCGAACGGGCCCGGAACCGCCGCGACGGCGCACCTGCCCCGGCAGACGGGACAGACGGCGCAGACGACGACGGCCACCCCCGAGAGCGCCCCCGGGGGCGGTGACGGCAAGGTCACGGCCCAGGCCAAGGCGGAGGGCAAGAAGCCCAAGCGTCCCAAGCGCACCGGCTGGCGCCGTCTCTTCCCGACCTGGCGGATGGTGCTCGGCACCTTCGTCATCGGCGTACTGCTGCTCTTCGGCCTGTTCTTCCTCGGCTACTCGATGGTGAAGATCCCGCCGGCCAACGCGCTCGCCATGAAGCAGAGCAACGTCTTCCTCTACGCGGACGGCTCCCAGCTCGCCCGCGACGGCGACATCAACCGGGAGAGCGTCACCCTCGCCCAGATCTCCAAGGACGCCCAGCACGCCGTCCTGGCCGCCGAGGACCGCGACTTCTACACCGAGTCGGCCGTCGACCCCAAGGCGATGCTCCGCGCCGCCTGGAACACCGCGACCGGCAAGGGCAAGCAGTCCGGCTCGACGATCACCCAGCAGTACGTGAAGAACTACTACCTCGCGCAGGAACAGACCGTCACGCGCAAGGCCAAGGAGTTCTTCATCTCGATCAAGCTGGACCGCAACAACAGCAAGGACCAGATCCTCCAGGGCTACCTCAACACCAGCTACTTCGGCCGCAACGCCTACGGCATCCAGGCCGCCGCCCAGGCCTACTACGGCAAGGACGCCGTCGACCTCGACCCGGCCCGCGCCGCCTACCTCGCCGCGCTGGTCAACGCGCCCAGCGAGTACGACGTCGTCGCCCACCCCGAGAACAAGGCGGCGGCCCTCGCCCGCTGGAACTACGTACTGGACGGCATGGTCAAGAAGGGCTGGCTGAGCCAGTCCGAGCGGACCGGCATGAAGTTCCCGATGCCGAAGGAACAGACGATCTCCACCGGTCTGTCCGGGCAGCGCGGCTACGTCGTCTACGCGATCAAGGACTACCTCGTCCAGAACGACATCCTCACCAAGGACCAGCTCGAGGCCGGCGGCTACCGCATCACGACCACCCTGCAGAAGAGCAAGCAGAACGCCTTCGTGAAGGCCGTCAACGACAAGCTGATCTCCAAGCTGGACAAGAAGAACAACAAGGTCGACAACTACGTCCGCGCGGGCGGCGCCTCCGTCGACCCCAAGACCGGCAAGGTCGTCGCCATGTACGGCGGCATCGACTTCGTCAAGCAGTACACCAACGGCGCGACCCGGGGCGACTACCAGGTCGGCTCCACCTTCAAGCCGTTCGTGTTCACCTCGGCGGTACAGAACGGCTCGACCACACAGTCCGGTCAGACCATCACACCGAACACGTACTACGACGGCACCAACCAGCGGCCCGTGCAGGGCTGGCCCGGCGGCGCCTACGCCCCGCACAACGAGGACGAGAAGTCGTACGGCCAGATCACCGTGCGCAACGCGACCGACCTCTCCGTGAACTCGGTGTACGCGCAGATGGCCGTCGACGTCGGCCCGTCCAAGGTCAAGAAGACCGCGATCGACCTCGGCATCCCGGCCGGCACCAAGGACCTCCAGCCCTACCCGTCCATCGCGCTCGGCACGGCCACCGCCAGCGTCCTGGACATGGCGGAGGCGTACGCCACCATCGCCAACCACGGCAAGCACGGCACGTACACGATGATCGACAAGATCACCAAGGAGGGCAAGGAAGAGGTGAAGCTGCCCGGGCGGACCACCAAGCAGGCCGTCAGCCGCGAGGCCGCCGACACCACGACCTCCATCCTGCAGAGCGTCGTCCAGACCGGCACCGCGACCGCCGCCCTGCAGGCCGGCCGCCCCGCAGCGGGCAAGACGGGCACCGCCGAGGAGGACACCGCGGCCTGGTTCGCGGGCTACACGCCCGACCTCGCCACGGTCGTGTCCGTCATGGGCCAGGACCCGGTGACGGCCCACCACAAGCCGCTGTACGGCGCGCTGGGCCTGCCCCGCATCAACGGCGGCGGCGCGCCCACCGAGATCTGGGCGCAGTACACCAAGAACGCGCTGAAGGGGAAGCCGGCAACCGACTTCGACCTGGAGCTGCAGCAGGGCGCGGACGTCCAGGCACCCCCGTCCAAGGCACCCAGCCAGTCGGCCACCGGCAGCCCGACCGACGGCGCCACGCCCCCCGGCGGCCAGACCGACCAGGGGCAGGCCCAGGGCCAGACCGCCGGGCAGGGCGACGGCGGCACCCCCGGCACCAATACGCCCAGCAGCCCGACCGACGGCAACACCACCACCGGCAACACCGCCGGGAACACGGCCGGCACCACCGCCGGGAACACGGCCGGAGACACCGCCGGCAACACCACCGCGGGCAACGGCGACGGGGGCGCCACGGCGGGCAACGACGGCGGGCAGAACGACGGCGGCAACGACGCCGGGACCACGGTCGGACCCCAGGGATTCACCTGGCGGGAGTGACCCGACCGGAACGCGGAAAGGGGCTGGTGACCACGGTCACCAGCCCCTTTCCGACTACCGCCGGAAGGCTTGCTACAGATACAGCCCCGTGGAGTCCTCGGACCCCTCGAACCGGTCCGCGGCCACCGCGTGCAGATCGCGCTCGCGCATGAGCACGTACGCGACGCCCCGCACCTCGACCTCGGCACGGTCCTCCGGGTCGTACAGGACGCGATCGCCGGGCTCCACCGTCCGTACGTTCTGCCCGACCGCGACGACCTCGGCCCAGGCCAGCCGCCGCCCGACCGCCGCCGTCGCGGGGATCAGGATGCCGCCGCCCGACCGCCGCTCGCCCTCTCCGGTCTCCTGCCGGACCAGAACCCGGTCGTGCAGCATCCGGATGGGCAGCTTGTCGTGCTGGCTGCTCTGCTCGTTTCTGTTGGCGCTCACGCTCTCGAACCTACCTGCCTTTGCCGCGTACGGACGCCGCCGGGTCAGCCCTTGCGACGGCGTGTGCCGAGGGCGAGCAGCCCCACGAGCCCGACGGCCACGAGCGCGACGGGCACGACCCGCTCCAGCCGGGGCGCCCCGTCCTGGTCCACGAACTGGGCCCGTACCTCGCTCACGGCCCGGTTGACCTCGACGTAGGCCCGTCCGAGGGTGTGGTCGATGTTCGATACCACCTTGGCCTTCGCGTCCCCGACGATGGTCTTCGGATGCACCCGCACCCCGATCTCGTCCAGCGTCTCGGCCAGCACCTCGCGGCGGCGCTTGATGTCCGCCTCGATCTGCGCCGGGGTTCTGGTGTCCGACGTCTCCGCCACCGTACGGCCTCCGAAGTCTGCTGAGTGCGTTGTGCTGGACAGTCTGTCAGCTCAAGGGCCGACGGGACCGTCAGGACCCCCGGTTAGGCTGGCCCAATGAGCGAGCGACTCCAGCCCGGGGACGTGGCCCCCGCCTTCACCCTGCCCGATGCCGACGGCAACGACGTGTCCCTGGCCGACCACAAGGGCCGCAAGGTCATCGTCTACTTCTACCCCGCCGCCCTCACTCCAGGCTGCACCAAACAGGCCTGCGACTTCACCGACAACCTCGACCTCCTGGCCGGCGCGGGCTACGACGTCATCGGCATCTCCCCCGACGCCCCCGAGAAGCTCGCGAAGTTCCGCGAGAAGGAATCCCTGAGGGTCACCCTCCTCGCCGACCCGGAGAAGAAGGTCACCGAGGCCTACGGCGCCTACGGCGAGAAGAAGAACTACGGCAAGACCTACCTCGGCGTGATCCGCTCCACGATCGTCGTGGACGAGCAGGGCAAGGTGGAACGGGCGCTGTACAACGTCCGGGCGACGGGACACGTGGCCAAGATCATCAAGGATCTGGGGATCTGACGCAGGTCCCGCGAGCGGCTCGTACCGGGATACCGGTACGAGCCGCTTTCGCATGCGGTGCGTGATCGTCCGACGGCCGGCGACGCCTGGGCGACCGGGCGGCCCGTCAGGCCCGCTGCACCGGGGTGTGGTCGCCGCTTCGGCGGACGCGGGTGGTGGTGCGGTCGTAGAGGCGGGTGCCGACGGTACGCCAGAGCAGGCGGGCGGGAGCGGGCATCTGCGAGAGGAACATGTGCCGTTCCTGGACCGTCGCGTCTTCGAGGATCGCGCCGAGGAAGATCAGGAGCTTGGTCTTGGGAACGCTGCGGCGCCCGCGTTCGCCGACCTGTGACCACTCATCGGGCGTGATGTGGTCGGCCATCAGAGGCAGGAGGTGTTCCTCTTCGTCGTCCATATGGGCCGTGGCGTGCCGGTCCAGCGCGCGCAGGGACTCGGCGAGGCGCAGAGCCGCGTCGCGGTCGGCCTGGACGCGCCATGGGTGCGACCGGTCCGTGACCTCGTCGAGCGCGCCGGCGATGGCGTCGTGCTGCTCAGTCATGCGTGCGATGACGTCACCACCGAGGACGGCACGCCGGCGCAGTTTGGGCCACAGCAGGTCGTCCTCGCCCTCGTGGTGTTCGGCCAGGGCGCCGAGGATCAGGTCCAGGTGTTCGGCGAGTACGGAGGCGCGCCGCCTGTCGCCGGGAGCGGCGGCTTCGACCAGATCGGCCAGGAGCGGTATCTCGCGGCGGAAGACACGGTGGAGTACGACCATCTCCTGCGGGTCCAGGCGGTCGGTGACAGGGGGCGGGCCTGCGGTGGGCATCTGCGTCCAGTTCGGTGTGGGAGCTGCGATCGCTCCGAGCAACCCGCAGCCTAATGGCAGGGGTTTCACCCCCGGCGATCAGGAGTCACGCGACTACCGACACCTGGTTTCGAGACGACCGGCGACGGCATACTCTCAACCAGTAAAGTAGGCCGCAGTTCGGGCGCCCGTAGGCCAACGGCTGAGCCGCAATCTTTAGGTGGTTGTGTTTGTCGGTTCGAATCCGACCGGGCGTACAGGAGAAAAAGGCCCCGCACCTTGGATTCAAAGGTGCGGGGCCTCTGTGTGAGATCAGCCCAACAGCTCCCGCACCACCGGCACCAGCGCCCGGAACGCCTTCCCCCGGTGGCTGATCGCGTTCTTCTCCTCGGCGGAGAGTTCCGCGCACGTTCGCGTCTCCCCCTCCGGCTGGAGGATCGGGTCGTAGCCGAAGCCGTTCGTGCCGGTGGGGGCGTGACGCAGGACCCCCCTCAGTTGGCCCTCGACGACCCTCTCCGTGCCGTCCGGCAGGGCCAGCGCCGCCGCGCAGGCGAAGTGGGCGCCTCGGTGGGTGTCGGCGATGTCCGCGAGCTGGGCCAGGAGGAGGTCGAGGTTGGCCTTGTCGTCGCCGTGGCGGCCGGACCAGCGGGCGGAGAAGATGCCGGGGGCGCCGTTCAGGACGTCGACGCAGAGGCCGGAGTCGTCGGCGACGGCGGGCAGGCCGGTGGCCCGGGCGAGGGCGTGGGCCTTGAGGAGGGCGTTCTCGGCGAAGGTGACGCCGGTTTCCTTGACGTCGGGGATCTCCGGGTAGGCGTCCGCGCCGACGAGTTCGTGGGGCAGACCTGCGTCGGCGAGGATCGCCCGGAGTTCGGTGATCTTTCCGGCGTTGCGGGTGGCGAGGATCAAGCGGGTCATGCCCCCAGTATCAGGGGGCCTCAGGGCGTGCAGACCTTGGTCAGTTCGCCCGCCGCGTCCGTGACCGGGGTGAGGTCGGGGGTGTCGTCGCCGTTCTTGATCGCGGTGCGGACGTTGTCGACGGCCTTGTTGAGGTGGTCGACCGCCTTGTTGACGTCCGCGTTGTCGGTCTTGTCGCCTATTTTCCTGACGTTCTGCTCGATGGAGTCGAGGGAGGCGTCGGTCCGGGTCGGGTCGTCGGCCGCGTTCTCGACCGCCTGCTGGAGGTCGGTGACGCTGTCGGCGACGGAGTCGGCGGTCTGTACGCAGTCGAGGGCCTTGTCGACGGCGGAGCAGCCGGTGAGCAGTCCGGCCGCGAGTGCTGCGGTGGCCGCGGCCGCGGCGATCGCGGTACGTCTGCGTCGGTGTCGGCTCGCGGCCATGGGTGTCTCCCCCTTGCGGCCCCTGCGGAGGCCCCCGTTGATCTACGTGTCGGCACTCGTAGGGACGCGAGGGCGGGCGGCCGGGTTCCGAATTCCGGCCTGCCCGTTTGACGTTTCCTTTGCCTCGTGGGTCGGCGCGGGGCGCTCCGGTTACTTCGCGAGGGGCGTTTCGAGTGCTTTGCGCTGCAGTGCGGCGAGCTCGGTGCAGCCGCTGACGGCGAGGTCGAGCAGGGCGTCGAGTTCGTCGCGGGCGAAGGGTTCGGCCTCGGCGGTGCCCTGGACCTCCACGAAGCGGCCGTCGCCGGTGCAGACGACGTTCATGTCGGTCTCGGCCTTGACGTCCTCCTCGTAGCAGAGGTCGAGGAGGGGGACCGAACCGACGATGCCGACGGAGACGGCGGAGACGGTGCCGGTGAGCGGCTGGCGGCCGGGCTTGATGAGCTTCCTGCCCTGGGCCCAGGCGACGGCGTCGGCGAGGGCGACGAAGGAACCGGTGATGGCGGCGGTGCGGGTGCCGCCGTCGGCCTGGAGGACGTCGCAGTCGAGGACGATGGTGTTCTCGCCGAGTGCCTTGTAGTCGATGACGGCGCGCAGGGAGCGGCCGATGAGGCGGGAGATCTCGTGGGTGCGGCCGCCGATCCTGCCCTTGACGGATTCGCGGTCGCCGCGGGTGTTGGTGGAGCGGGGCAGCATGGCGTACTCCGCGGTGACCCAGCCTTCGCCGCTGCCCTTGCGCCAGCGGGGGACGCCTTCGGTGACGGAGGCGGTGCAGAGGACCTTGGTGTCGCCGAAGGAGACGAGGACGGAGCCCTCGGCGTGCTTGCTCCAGCCGCGTTCGATGGTGACGGGGCGGAGCTGTTGGGGGGTGCGGCCGTCGATTCGAGACATGGCGATGAGCCTAGCCGCAGTTGGGGAAGGGGCTCGTCCCGTGGCGGGAAGAGCCCCTTGAGGGTGAGCGGGTGACCGCCGGGTGAGCGGGTGACCGCCGGGTGAGCGGGTGGCTCACATCATGTCTTCGATCTCCGCGGCGATGGGGTCGGCGTCGGTGCCGATGAC
The DNA here is from genome assembly GCF_042894285.1 of Streptomyces sp. NPDC001544. Taxonomy (NCBI): domain Bacteria; kingdom Bacillati; phylum Actinomycetota; class Actinomycetes; order Kitasatosporales; family Streptomycetaceae; genus Streptomyces; species Streptomyces sp. NPDC001544. Next base: position 192,087 of record NZ_JBIAVN010000016.1, read on the forward strand.
GACCTGGATGGCGGTGCCCATCTTGACGACGCCGTGGGCGCCGGCGGCCTTCAGGGCGGAGTCGTCGACCAGCGAGGGATCGGCGACCTCGGTGCGCAGCCGGGTGATGCAGCCCTCGATCTCCTCGATGTTGTCGATGCCGCCGAGCCCGGCGACGATCTTCTCAGCCTTGCTGGCCATGGTGCCTCTCCCTGATCTTGACCGCTTTGTCTAAGTCGTCACAGTTGCGTCCGTGTCGTCCACTTTCGTGGTTTTGTGTACCGGATGATGGCGGCCACGACAGCGGATCCGAACCCTATGGGGACTGGTCTACACCAGTCGGTCGACGGCCGCCAAGCCCGGTCCGAAGTATCAAGGAATCGCGGGTTCCTTATACGGCCTTCACCGTGCTACAACATGGTCTACACCACTGAGTGGTGTAGACCAGAGACGCCGCCGTCCTCCCTCCCCACGCCCCGGGGCGGCGCCATGCCCACTTGGAGGAAGTTGTGACCACGGCCAGCGCCGCTCCCGCGGCCGAGACGAAGAAGAAGGGCCCCGGCGTGATGGCTGTTCTGCAGCGCATCGGCCGCAGCCTCATGCTGCCGGTGGCGGTCCTCCCCGCCGCCGCCCTCCTGGTGCGCCTCGGCAACGCCGACATGCTGGGACGCCCGTCCTTCCCCGCGTTCTTCACGAAGATAGCGGGCTTCATGGCCGCCGGCGGGAACGCGATCCTCGACAACATGGCGCTGCTGTTCGCCGTGGGCATCGCCATCGGCTTCGCCAAGAAGTCGGACGGCTCGACAGCGCTCGCGGCGGTCGTCGGTTACCTGGTCTTCAAGAACGTGCTGGCCACGTTCACCGACAAGAACCTGCCGAAGGTGGCGACGGCCGTCGACGGCAAGGTCGTCATGGTGAACCAGCCGGTGGACGCCAAGGTCCTCGGCGGTGTGGTGATGGGCCTCGTGGTCGCCCTGCTCTACCAGCGCTTCTACCGCACGAAGCTGCCCGACTGGGCGGGCTTCTTCGGCGGCCGGCGTCTGGTCCCCATCCTGTCCGCCTTCGCGGGCCTGGTCATCGGCATCGTCTTCGGCTACATCTGGCCGGTCCTCGGCACGGGTCTGCACAGCTTCGGTGAGTGGCTCGTGAAGTCGGGCGCGGTCGGCGCGGGCATCTTCGGTGTGGCCAACCGCGCGCTGATCCCGATCGGCATGCACCACCTGCTGAACTCGTTCCCGTGGCTCCAGGCGGGCGACTACCACGGCAAGAGCGGCGACATCGCGCGCTTCCTGGCCGGTGACCCGACCGCGGGCCAGTTCATGACCGGCTTCTTCCCGATCATGATGTTCGGTCTCCCGGCGGCCTGCCTGGCCATCGTGCACTGTGCCCGCCCGGAGCGCCGCGCGGTGGTCGGCGGCATGATGTTCTCGGTCGCGCTGACCAGCTTCGTGACGGGTGTCACCGAACCGATCGAGTTCACGTTCATGTTCATCGCCCCGGTGCTGTACGCCATCCACGCGGTCCTCACCGGCATCTCGTTGGCACTGACCTGGGCGCTCGGTATGAAGGACGGCTTCGGCTTCTCGGCCGGCGTGATCGACTACGGCCTGAACTTCGGCATCGCCACCAAGCCCTTGGAGCTGCTGCTGGTGGGGCTGTGCTTCGCGGTGGTGTACTACGTGGTCTTCCGGTTCGCGATCATCAAGTTCAACCTGCCGACGCCGGGCCGCGAGTCCGACGAGGAGCTGGCGGAGCTGCAGAAGGCGGAGGCCAAGTAGGCGCCCCGGTACACACGGAAAGGCCCCGGAACCGCACGGGTTCCGGGGCCTTCGGGTGCGTTGGGTCAGATCTCGTACGACATCCTCGGCACCGCCAGTTCCACCGGCCCGTCGAAGACCGCGCGGGCGTCGGTCAGGTTGGCCTGGGGGTCGGTCCATGGGGGGATGTGGGTGAGGACCAGGCGGCGGGCGCCGGCGCGGGCGGCTGTTTCGCCTGCTTCGCGGCCGGTGAGATGGAGGTCGGGGATGTTTTCCTTGCCGTGCGTGAAAGCGGCCTCGCACAGGAACAGGTCGGCGTCCCGGGCCAGGGCGTCCAGCGATTCGGTGACGCCGGTGTCGCCGGAGTAGGTGAGGGACTTCCCGCCGTGTTCGAGGCGGATGGCGTACGCCTCGACCGGGTGGCGCACCTTGTCGGTGTGCACGGTGAACGGGCCGATCTCGAACGTGGACGGCTTCACCGTGTGGAAGTCGAAGACCTCGCTCATGGAGGAGGCGGTGGGGGTGTCGGCGTAGGCGGTGGTCAGCCGGTGTTCGGTGCCCTCGGGTCCGTAGACCGGGAGCGGGGCGCAGCGGCCGCCTTCGTGGCGGTAGTAGCGCGCCACGAAGTACCCGAGCATGTCGATGCAGTGATCGGGGTGCAGATGGCTGAGGAAGATCGCGTCGAGGTCGTAGAGACCGCAGTGGCGCTGCAGCTCGCCTAGGGCGCCGTTGCCCATGTCGAGGAGCAGCCGGAAGCCGTCGGCCTCGACGAGGTAGCTCGAGCAGGCCGATTCCGCGGACGGGAACGACCCCGAGCAGCCGACGACGGTGAGCTTCATGAAGCAGAAACCTCCGTAGGCGGATAAAGGTAGCAAGGGGGTATCAAGGGGGTGGCTGACGGGGGTCGTGCGGTCCGTCGAGCGTAAGGCGCAAAAGCGCCGGTCGCTCCTCCACCAGGGGCTGTTGTGGGCGAACTCACCTGTGCTGTCACCGGTTCGGCTGGACCCGAGGCGCAAAAGGTTTACGAGAGGGCGCGTGATGGGGATCGCGCGCCGGTAACGTCTTGCGCATGGACAGGTCCTGGTGGCTGGCGCTCGCGGCGGTGGTGCTGCTCGCACTGGTCGCCACGCTCGTGGACGGCTGGGGGCGGGGCCATCGTCCGCCGCGGCGCCGGACCCGCCCGCCGGGCCGCCCCGGGGAGCTCCGCGGGCGGGCGGGCCGGCCGCGTCCCGGGGACATCTGGTGGGCCGTGGTGCCCTACGAGGACGGGCCGGGCGGCAAGGACCGGCCTTGTCTGGTGCTGGCGGTGCGCGGCGACAGGGTGACCGTTGCGAAGATCACCAGCAGGCACCGGGAGGAGCGGGCCGGGGTGATCCCCCTGCCGCCGGGCTCGGTGGGGGACGCGCGGGGACGGCCCAGTTACCTGGAGACGGACGAGCTGCGACAGGTGCCCGTGGGGGACTTCCGGCGGCGGGTGGGTGCGGTGGACCCGATCCTCTGGGACCGGGTGCGGCACCTGGCGGGCTAGGGGGTGTCTTGTGGATCACGCCGGGGTCGCGGGGTCTGGCACGCACTCCCGGCATGACCCGCAAGACGCCCCCTAGGAGGCTTCTCAGCGGACCTCCACCGTCACCGTCCAGCCCTGGATGCCCTTGCAGGACATCTGGCCGGAGCGGCTCGCGCACAGCGGCCGGGACGAGGTCAGGTGGGCGGTGCCGGGGGCGATCGCCTGGAACGCGGCGACGGCGTCGCCCGGCTGGATGACGAAGCCGGGGTCGGCGGCCTTCAGCGCGCCGCCGTCGGCGGTGACCGGCTTCCAGGGGCGTTCCTTGGTGCCGTCCAGGGTGAGTCGGAGCGTCTGGCCCTTGGTGAGGCAGACGGTGCGGCCGTTGTCGCCGGCGTCGAGCTGGGTGCGGGAGGTGCAGGAGCCGCTCGGGGACGGCGACTGCGAGGGGGACGGCGACTGCGGCTGTGCGTGCGTGGAGGACTGTGCGGGCGAGGGGGACACCGAACCGCTGCCGGTTCCGCCTCCCCCGTCCTGCGAGCCGCAGCCGGCGAGGAGCAGCGCTGCTGCCGCGACGGCGGCGGCGGACGTGCGGTGGAGCGTCGTGCGGCGCATGTGGTGCCCGCCTTTCCGCTGGGACCGGACCTGGTGCCGATGTGACGTGCCGGGCGCGATTCCGGATCCATGGGGGAGGGCCCTGGCCGGTCCGTCCCGGCCGGGGCCCTCCTTGCGCGGCGATGCGTCAGCTGGTCGTCACGGCGGTGTCGTCGAGGACGAAGCTGGTCTGGAGGGAGGAGTCCTCGGTCCCGCTGAACTTCAGCGTGACCGTGGATCCGGCGTAGGAGGACAGGTCGATGGACTTCTGGGTGTAGCCGGAGGCGGCGTTGGTGTTCGAGTACGTCGCCAGTGTGGTCGAACCGGCGGTCACGGTCAGCTTGTCGTACGCGCTGCTGCCGGTCTCGGCGGTGTCGATGTGCAGGTAGAAGGTGAAGGTGGCCTTGCAGCCCGAGGGGATGGTCACCGACTGGGACAGGGTGTCGGTGTGGGTGGAGCCGTAGCCGTCGAGCCACGCCTTGTAGGAGCCGCTGTGCGCCGCCTCACCGCTGTCGTTGGTGATGACGCCGCTGGAGGCGCTCCAGGTGGTGTTGCCCGACTCGAAGCCCGGGTTGCCGAGGAGCTGCGTCGAGGTGCAGGTGCCGCCGCCTCCGCCGGTGCTCACGGTCCAGGTGAAGGAGGCCGTGCCGGAGGCGCCGGTGGAGTCCTTCGCGGTGACGGTGACGCTGTAGGTGCCGGCCGTGGACGCCGTGCCGGAGATCAGGCCGGTGGAGCTGTTGATGGACAGGCCGGTGGGCAGGCCGGTGGCGCTGTAGGTGAGGGTGGCGCCGGCGCTGTCGGTGGCCTTGACCTGGAGGCTGACCGAGCCGCCGGTGGTGGTGGACTGGTTGCCGGGGTTGGTGACGGTCACCGTGTTGCCGGTGCTGGTGCCGGAGGTGAAGGCGGCGGTGCCGTTGGGGGTGCCCCAGCCGGTCGGGCCGTCGTAGCCGGTGCCTGCGGTGCAGAAGTACGAGGGGGAGCAGCTGCCATTGCTGCCGCTGGTCACGTCGTACAGGTTGCCGGTGTGGCTGTAGGGGTACTTCGCCGGGTAGTCGGCGGAGCCGGGGGTGCCGGCCAGGGCGTACACACCGGCGATGATGGGTGCCGAGGCGCTGGTGCCGCCGTAGACGGCCCAGCCGGAGCCGCCGTAGGTGTCGTAGACGGCGACGCCGGTGGCGGGGTCGGCGACGGCGGAGACGTCGGCCTCCATGCGCTTGGCGCAGCCGGTGTCGGTCTGCCAGCTCGGCTTGGGGTCGTAGGCGGAGCAGCCGGAGCCGGTGCCCTCGGTGCTGGAGGTCTTCCACACGGACTCGGTCCAGCCGCGGGAGTTCGAGGACGCGGACAGCGCGGTGCCGCCGACGGCGGTGACGTACTGGGATGTCGCCGGGTACTCGGCGCCGTAGGCCTCGTCGCCGGAGGAGACGGTGATGGCGACGCCGGGGTGCTTGAAGTACGAGGTGTCCTCGCCGGTCTGCGAGGAGGACTCGGAGCCGCCCCAGCTGTTGGAGACGAACTTGGCGCCGAGGGCGACGGCCTCGTTCTCGGCGGCGCCGAGGTCGGAGTCGGTCGCGGAGTTGGCCTCGACGAGGATGATGTTGCAGTTGGGGCAGACGGCGCTGACCATGTCGAGGTCGAGCGCCTCCTCGCCGGCCCAGCCGGTGTCGTTGGTCGGCAGGGAGGTGGTGGAGCCGGTCTGGCTGACCTGCTTGAAGCAGCCGCTGGCGACCGTGCACGCCGACAGGCCGTAGGTGGAGCGGTAGGTGGCCAGGTCGGAGGCGGCGTTGGGGTCGTTGTAGGCGTCGACGACGGCGACGGTCAGGCCGGAGCCGCCCGTGGAGGGCAGGTTGTAGGCGCTGTGCAGGTTGGCCGGGCTGAGGCCGGAGGGCGCGGCGGCGACGGCCGCGGCGAGCCGCTGCCTGATGTCGGTGCGGCGCTGGGCGAAGCAGGAGGCGTGGCCGGGCTTCGCGGTGGCGCACAGGTGCTGGGTGGGGACCTTCTGGCCGGCCTTGCCGGTGGGGTGGAAGGTCTGGCGGTGGGGGTCGGTGAGGGCCTTGGCGTTCTGGGTGACCCGGGAAGCGGGGGCGGGCGTCTGTGCCCCGGCCGTCGGTGCCGCGGCGAGTCCGGCGACGGTGAGGGCGAGGGCGGGCAGGGCGACGGCGAGGAGTCTTCGCAGGCTCCGTCTCCGCCTGCTCGGGCGTGACTCACGCATGGGGTACTGCCTCCATCGGTGGGGTCGAGCTGGATGGGCAGGCCCGTGACGCGCGTAGCGGCGGCGAAACCGCGCAGTCATGAGCATGACATTTACGGGGTGGGGAACACCCTGGGTGCCGCGATGTGCGTGGCATGACAGGGTGCGGGCAGAACGTAGTCCCGACGGCGGGGCGGCGGGAGCCCAGGACCGACTTCTTTGCCGTCCTGTGGACAGTGCTTAGCCCCCTCATAGGAGGGGGCTGGCGATCCGATGATGAGCCCTGTGCCCGGAGGGTGACGTGCTCTACGCCCAGAGCTGGCCCTGCAGCGTCTCGATGGCCTCCTCGGTGGTGGCCGCCGTGTAGACGCCGGTGGAGAGGTACTTCCAGCCGCCGTCGGCCACGACGAAGACGATGTCGGCGGACTCCCCCGCCTGGACCGCCTTCCTGCCGACGCCGATCGCCGCGTGCAGCGCGGCGCCGGTGGAGACGCCCGCGAAGATGCCCTCCTGCTGGAGGAGTTCCCGGGTGCGGGTGACCGCGTCGGCCGAGCCGACGGAGAAGCGGGTGGTGAGGACCGAGGCGTCGTACAGCTCCGGTACGAAGCCCTCGTCGAGGTTGCGCAGGCCGTAGACCAGGTCGTCGTAGCGCGGTTCGGCGGCGACGATCTTCACGTCCGGCTTGTGCTCGCGCAGATAGCGGCCGACGCCCATCAGGGTGCCGGTGGTGCCCAGGCCCGCGACGAAGTGGGTGACCGAGGGCAGGTCGGCGAGGATCTCCGGACCGGTCGTGGCGTAGTGGGCGCCCGCGTTGTCCGGGTTGCCGTACTGGTAGAGCATCACCCAGTCCGGGTGCTCGGCGGACAGCTCCTTGGCGACGCGCACGGCGGTGTTGGAGCCGCCTGCGGCCGGGGAGGAGATGATCTCCGCGCCCCACATGGCGAGCAGGTCGCGGCGCTCCTGCGAGGTGTTCTCCGGCATCACGCACACGATGCGGTAGCCCTTGAGCTTGGCCGCCATGGCCAGCGAGATACCGGTGTTGCCGGAGGTCGGCTCCAGGATCGTGCAGCCGGGGGTCAGCCGGCCGTCCTTCTCCGCCTGCTCGATCATGTGCAGCGCGGGACGGTCCTTGACCGAGCCGGTCGGGTTGCGGTCCTCCAGCTTGGCCCAGATCCGGACCTCGGGGGACGGCGACAGCCGCGGCAGGCACACCAGGGGGGTGTTGCCGACCGCGGCCAGCGGGGAGTCGTAGCGCATCCGGATCAGGCCATTCCCGCCCGCCGCCCGGCCGCCACCCCAGCCGGACGCGGCTTCGCCGCGGCAGAACCTCCTGCCACGGCCGGCAGGATCGTGACGTTGTCGCCGTCGGCGACCTTGGTGTTGATGCCGTCGAGGAAGCGGACGTCCTCGTCGTTGAGGTAGACGTTCACGAAGCGGCGCAGCTCGCCCCCGTCCACGATGCGGGCCTGGATGCCCGCGTGCCGGGTCTCGAGGTCGGTGAAGAGCTCGGCGAGCGTGTCCCCGGTGCCCTCCACCGCCTTCTGGCCGCCGGTGTAGGTGCGGAGGATGGTGGGGATGCGGACCTCGATGGCCATGGTTGCGGGCTCCTGTCGGATGGTGTCGGGTCGATGGGCGCGCGGCAGCGCAGACTTTGCGGGTGGTGCGTGAGACGCCGCGGCTCACGGCCGTACGGCGGCAGGGCCTGCGTCAACAGATGGCGCTGGCGAGCCTGCACAGGTCGACGTGCAGCCGCGCCACGAGCAGTGCGCCCGGCGTCTTCTCGCTCACGTCGTTCAGAACCATGGGCTCATCGTATCGATTCCCCGTCCGCCTCCCGATAGGTGATCCCACATGCCGGACGGAATCGTGCCGGGAAGTGAGACCGACCTCCAGCGGGCCGCTCAGGCGGACCCTCGCCGTACCAGGCTGGTCGGTATCACCACGGAGGACGCCTCGGACGGGCCCTCGCCCATGAGCAGCCCGGCCATCAGCCGGCCCATCTCCTCGGCGTCCTGGCGGACGGTGGTCAGCGGCGGGTCGGTGGTCTCGGCGATGGGGGCGAGGTCGTCGAACCCGACGACGGCGACGTCCTGCGGCACCCGGAGCCCGCGTTCGCGCAGCGTCTGCAGCGCGCCGGAGGCCATCAGGTCGGAGGCGACGAAGACGGCGTCCAGGTCGGGGCAGCGGTCGAGCAGGGCGGCCATCGCCCCCGCGCCGCCCCGCAGGGTGTAGTCGGCCCGCTCGACGAGGTCGGGCAGGGAGGCGTCCAGGAGGACGTCGCGGTATCCGGCGAGCCGCTCGGCGGCGGAGTGTTCCTGGTCGTAGGGCCCGGTGACGGTCGCGATGCGCCGGCGGCCGAGCGAGACGAGGTGCCGCACGGCCTGGCGGGCTCCCCCGCGGTTGTCGCCGTCGACGCAGGAGCACGGCCTGCGCTCCGTGCCGGGCGAGTTCACGGCGGATGCCGCGCAGGAGGCAGTCGAAGAAGGGGGTGCGAACTGCTGCCCCATGACAGCGCTTGGGCGCGTTTTGGTGTGCATGAGTGAGCGTCTGGGACGCGTCATGCAGGTGTGCCTGAGTGGGGAATGGGAGTTCTTGCGTCGAATGCGTGACCTTTGCGGGTGGTGTTCGTTGAGAGCGGTGAGGGGTCCTTCGGCACCGGGCAGGGGGTGGGGCAGTGAGCGGGTTACGCGTGGTGGCGGCTTCGTTCGTGGTGCCGGGCCCGTCCGGGGTGGCGGTCCGGGACAGTCTCAAGGGGCTGACCACGGGGGACGAGAAGGTCCTGCGCCTAATCGGTGACCTGCTCGGCTCTCTGGCCTCCCGGGACCTGAAGGCCCGCTGCGCCGCGGGCCTGGATCATGACGGTGACCAGTGGGCGCGGCGCAAGCGTGGGCTTACCGGGAAGTCCTCCTCTCGGTGGGCGGGCAGTATCACCAAGGCCACGCATGACCAGTGGGCGCTGGCCCGGCGCGCTCAGCTCGCCCACATCCAGACCCTCCAGGCCGGTGTGGACGCGATCGCGTACCGGCTGTCGCTGCCCATCGGGGCCAAGGGCTCGGGAGGTCGGCCGGGCGGTTACCGCTCGAAGCGGGAGTGGTTCGCCAAGTCCCGGCGCCTGCATCTGCTGGAAGCCCGGCTGGAACAGGCACGCGCCCAGTGTGAGGCCGGGCGGGTGCGGGTGGTGCGGGGTGGTAAGAAGCTGCTGCACGCCCGGCACAACCTGGAGGCCGCCCGCATGAGTGAAGCCGGGTGGCGTCTGCGGTGGGAGGCCGAGCGCTGGTTCTGCCAGGCCGATGGCGAGTCGGGCAAGCGGTACGGCAACGAGACGATCCGGGTCAGCCCGGACGGTGAGGTGAGCATCAAGCTCCCCGCACCATTGGCCCAGCTGGCGAACGCCGCGCACGGCCGGTACGTGCTGTCCTGCCGGGTCGACTTCCGGCACCGGGGCGAGCAGTGGTCCGACCGGATCACCGCCAACCGGGCAGTTGCCTACCGCATCCACCACGACACCGGCCGCGCCCGCTGGTACCTGACCGCTTCCTGGCAGATCCCGCCGGTGCAGACGGTGCCGCTGGAAGCCGTCCGCGCCACCGGGCTGGCCGGTGTGGACATGAACGCCGACCACCTGGCCGCCTGGCGCCTGGACGCCCACGGCAACCCGGTCGGTGCGCCGCGCAGGTTCGACTACGACTTGACCGGCAGCGCATCGCACCGGGACGCCCAGCTCCGGCACGCCCTGATCCGCCTGCTGCACTGGGCCAAACGGCATCACCTGGCGATCGCGGTCGAGGACCTGGACTTCACCGCCGAGAAGACCCGGGAGAAGCACGGGCGGCGCAAACGGTTCCGCAAGCTGATCTCCGGTCTGCCCACGGCCAGGCTGCGCGCCCGGCTGGTGTCCATGGCCGCTGAACTCGGCATCCCCCTGGTCGCCGTCGACCCCGCCTACACCAGCCGCTGGGGCGCCCAGCACTGGCAGAAGCCCCTCACCACCACAACCCGCACCACCACACGCCACGAGGCTGCCGCCGTGGCGATCGGAAGGCGCGCCCTGGGACACCCGATCCGGCGACGGACGGCACCGCCCCCTGCTCACCGGAGCGATGAGCAGGGGCATCGGACCGTCCAGGCTGCATCAGGCGTCCTGGGGCGTGAGGGAACCCGCCCCCGCGTCCCCGGACCACGGACACGATCCGTGAGTGCCGGACGCGGAGCGAAAGCGGGCGACCAGCGTGCCCACAACCGTTCGGGACACGCGGCTGAGCACCAGTCCTGGAAACAGGACTCACTCCCGCTCAGTCTCTAGGAACGGTCGAGGAAGAGCCGGTCCTCGGACTGGGGGGCGACGACGACGATGGCGCCCGTGCGGTGGGTGACGAGCTGCCGGGCGGCCCGGTTGGGGACGTACCCCAGTTCGGCGATCACGTCCCGGACCCGGTCGGCGACCCCGGCGCTCACCCGGTGCTCGCCGTTGATCACCCGGGAGACCGTGGACTTCGAGACCCCGGACCGGCGGGCGACGTCCTCCAGGGTGGGCCGCCTGCCGTTCGACCGCTGCGTCAACACCATCTCCTGTACGGCGAGTCGAGGGGTGCGTAGGCCGTCAGTATGCCTCGACGACCTTGACCTCCTCCTCCGAGATCCCGCCGTCCACGATGCGGTACGAGCGGAACTGGAAGTCGCCGAGGCCGTCGGTGTCGGCGGTGGAGACCAGGACGTAGTGGGCTCCGGGCTCGTTGGCGTAGGAGACGTCGGTGCGGGACGGGTAGGCCTCGGTCGCCGTGTGCGAGTGGTAGATGACCACCGGCTCCTCGTCGCGGTCGTCCATCTCGCGGTAGAGCTTGAGGAGGTCGCCGGAGTCGAACTCGTAGAACGTGGGCGACATGGCCGCGTTCAGCATCGGGATGAAGCGCTCGGGGCGGTCCGATCCCGCCGGGCCCGCGATGACGCCGCACGCCTCGTCGGGGTGGTCCTTGCGCGCGTGCGCGACGATCTGGTCGACGAGGGCCTGGGTGATGGTCAGCATGTTCGTCAGGATAAGCAGATGGGCCGCCCGGTACCGAGGTGCGGTACGGGGCGGCCCACATGCCGGACGTCCTGAGCGGCGGCCCAGCGGGTGCCACGAGAACCCGCTGCGGCCGGACGTCCGCGGTGGAGGTCCGCGGTGGAGGTCGGCGCCCCAGGGCCTGTCCGGCGGATCAGGTCGCAGGGCACGGGCGGTGCCTCATCGGCGCTGGTGAGCGGGGCGAATGGGGGTGCCCCCGCGCGAGCTCA
>NZ_JBIAVN010000017.1:0-41747 GCF_042894285.1 Streptomyces sp. NPDC001544
CCGGTGGGGGCACCGCCCGCTCGAGCGAAGCCGAGAGTGGGGGAGGGCGTGCCAAGCCCCGCGTCTGCGGCATGATCCGCCGGACAGGCCCTAGGTGTGCTGTCCCGGCACGTGGGTGACACGCGGGCGGCTGGAGCGGTCCCGCGTCAGCCGATCGACCGGCCCCCGGCCCTCCTGATCAGACATCCACGATGCCCCTGGGGTCACTCGGCGATGGTGGTGCCGTCGTTGACCGCTGACATGCCGACGCGAACGGGGAGGGAACATGCACGGAACCCTCGCCACGCAGGCCCACGCGTTGCGAGTTACCCATCTCGTGGGCCTGTTCAGACACGGATCGGCCTGTTCAGATGCAGATCACGATCTTTCCTCGGGTGCGTCCGCGCTCTGCGTGCGCGTGGGCGTCGGCGATCCGCTCCAGGGGGTAGGCCTGTTCGATACGAGGTGTGTAGCGGCCTTGCCCGCCCAGTTCCGCCGCCGCGGACAGGAGAGTGGAATCGTTCTCCGCGTTGACCACATGCGTGCCCAGGCGCTGCCCGCCCACGTGGTCGGCGACCGTCGCGACGCGCTTCGGGTCACCTGTGATCGCGACGAGGTCGTCCAGGGAGCCGGAGGCCGCGGTGTCGAGCACGATGTCGACGCCATGCGGAGCGAGCCTGGTGAGGCGCCGTGCGAGGCCGGGGCCGTAAGTGGTGGGAAGGGCGCCGAGAGAGGTGAGGAACTCGTGGTTGCGTTCACTGGCTGTCCCGATCACAGTGGCACCTTGCGCCACCGCGATCTCGACCGCCGCACTGCCCACGCCTCCGGCGGCGCCCTCGACGAGAAGGGTGCGCCCCGCGAGGGAGCCGAACGCGTTCAGTCCACCCATCGCGGTCGCTGACGCGAGACCGGCACCAGCGGCCTGCTCGTCGTTCCACGTGGCGGGGGTGTGCGCCCAGGCCGAGAGGATGAGCAACTCTGCGGTCGCCCCAGTGACACCGCCCAGTCCGAAGACCCGGTCGCCCATGCTCACCCCCCGCACCCCGTCGCCGATCTCGTCGACCACACCGGCGCCGTCGCGCCCGGGAATGGCGGGCAGCTCCAGGGGAATCAGCTCGCGCAGGGCGCCGGCGCGCAGCTTCCAATCGATGGGATTGACGCTGGCCGCCGCGACGCGGACACGGATCTCACCGGGCCCGGGGTGGGGGTCCGGGGCCTGCTCGATCACCAGGCTCTCCGCTCCGCCGTATTCGTGGAACCGTGCTGCGCGCATAATGGTCTGCCTTACTTCGACGGGCCGGAATGACGTGTTCATCCGACGCTCGTCACCCTAGAACCTGACGTTGACGTGAGGTGCAAGCCGCAACTGCCGCCCGGCTGGAGGAGGGCAGGCGCGGATGGGTGAGGTTGCCGAGCGGGCGGGGGTCCGCGTGGGAGCCTGCGCCACTACCAGGGATCACGCCGCCCGTCACGGTCGACACCCATGTGCCCTCGGACGGGCTCGGCGATTCCGGCACGACGCGAGGACTGCCGTGCGCACGTGAACCGCGTGTACGCGCTCGTGTCCGCCACCGGGTCGTGATCAATCTCGGCGCCGGCAACGGTTCGATCGGCCCCAGGGCTGCCCCCGGAGCCGGCATTGCTAGCCTGAACCTGACGTCAACGTGAGGTAAGAGCGGGGAGGGAGTGGCCTGCGTCATGCGCATCGGACAGCTCGCCAGGCGGTCAGGGGTCAGCGTGCGGGCCCTGCGCTACTACGAGGAACAGCGGCTCCTGGAATCGACGCGGACGCCCGGTGGGCAGCGTGACTATCCCGACGAAGCCCTGGAGCGCGTCCAGCTCATCCAGGACCTCTTCGCGGCCGGCCTCTCCAGCCGTACCGTCGTCGAACTCCTGCCGTGCGTGAGCACCGGCGTCGCGACCCCCGCCATGCTCGCCCAGCTCATCATCGAACGCGACCGCATCGCCGCACGCATCCAGGACCTGACCCGGGCCAAGACCAAACTCGGCCGCGTGATCGAGAATGTGACCGCGGCGAACGTGGCGCAGGACTGATCAACCCGTCGCGAGGGGTGGGGCCCCGACCTGTCCGGCATCCACCGGGCACTGGCCGGTTCCGAAACCCCGCGGCACGCCGGCCACGCCGACATCGTGCGAGAACTCATCGACGGAACCCGGCGTGCTGCACTGAGGGGCCGGACGCTCCGCCGACACCTTGCACCCGTGGGTCAGAGATGGGAGTCCGGGGCCTACCGCACTGGGACGACGTCCGTAGCCCTTCGATCCGAAGGCGAAGGCAGTCCGCATCGTCGCCCAGATGTATGTCAGTGGCCGCTTCTAGGATTGGCGGAGGGGACAAAGATCCACTGAGCGGGCAAGGCGGAGGCACGGGCGTGACACAGCTGGTGGGTAGATCGGCGGAACTCGCCAGGCTTGACGACCTGCTCGCGCGCCTGGACCGGCCTGAGGCACCGGCGGTCGTCGACATCGCCGGTGAACCCGGCATCGGCAAAAGCCGCTTGCTCGGCGAAGTATGTGCCCGGGCCCGTCAGGAAGGATTCACGGTGCTTCGCGGCCGGGCTACGGAGTACGAACAGCACGTCCCTTTCCAGGCTTTCACCGATGCGCTCGCCGATGTCGACCCCGGCGTCATGGCCGCTGACCCTGCCCTCCCCGAACTGGACTTGATGCTGCACGGCATCCGACAGCCGCCGGGCGATCGGTCCGCATCGGGCGCCGTGGCCCGCTTCGGGCTGCATCGTGCGATCACCGCGTTCCTCGCGCGCCTGGGCGGGCGCGGTGTGGTGCTGGCCATAGACGACCTGCACTGGGCGGATCCAGCGTCGCGGGAACTCGTGGATCACCTGATCCGGCACCCTGCCCGCGGCCGCGTCCTGCTGGTGGTGGCACGGCGGGTCCGGCAGACCCCCATGTCCCTGACCGCGACGCTGGCGCGCGGCACCGACAGCGCAGACGTACTCCACTTCGCTCTGGGGCCGCTCCCCGAGCAGGAGTCCATCCGTACGTTGGCTTCAGATGTCCCCGAGTACCGGGCAAAGCAGCTGTACGCCGCCAGCGAGGGCAATCCCCTTTATCTGCTCGCACTGTTGCACGCGTACCGGGACGGAGCGTCCCTGCACGGCATCACGGCGCATTCCGACGCGACGGACGCGATCGGAGTACCTGGCGGGCTCGCAGCCCTGCTGCTCGACGAGCTGACCACGCTGACCGCGCCGCAGCATCGTGTCGCCGAGGCGGTGGCAGTGCTTGGCGACCGTGCCACACCCGCCATGGTGACCGAGGCCATCGGGCTGCCGGTCCAAGCGGTAGTGGAGGTGGAGGAGCAGATCCGCGCACTGATGGCGCGGGATGTGCTGCGCGCCGGGCCGGGCGGCCGATGGGCATTCCGTCATCCGCTCGTGCGGGCACTGGTCTACGAGAACATCGCGCCAGAGCGGCGTACCGACCTGCATCGTCGGGCCGCGAGGGAACTGGCCCGCAGTGGTGTTCCCGCCACCGAGCGGGCCCACCACGTCGAACGGTCGATGACCGCCTGGGATGCCGAGGCTGCGGCAGTGCTGCAAGAGGCTGCCGCGAAGTGCGCGGCGACCGCGCCGGCCACCGCCGCCCACCTGCTGCACGTCGTCCTCGGACATATGCCGGACACGCCCGACCACGCCCGACGGCGTGGCGAACTCGTCCTGGCGCGTGCCCAAGCTCTCGGCGTCAGCGGGAACCTCCGAGAGAGCCGGGACCTGCTGCACGACCTGATCGAAACGTCGGGCAATGATCTACCCGTGCTCCGTGCGGAGGCCGTCGCCTGGTGCGCGGTGATGGAGCGGCACCTCGGCCACTCGCCTGAGGCAACCGCCCTGCTGCGCCGGGAGCTGTCCCGCCATCCGAGCCCGTCGCCCGGCCAGGCGGTCTCCCTGAGGCTCGCCCTCGGCATGTCTGCCCTGCTGACCGCGTCCTATCCCGAGGCGCGCACGGATGTCGCAGAAGCGGTCTCCATCGCCCGTGCCGCCGGCAACTCCGCGGGTGAGGCGGCGGCCCTTGCCCTGGCGGCTCTGGGAGAGGCGTACGAGGGCGAGACGGAAGCGGCTGCCCGATTCACCGACGCCGCATCCCGGCTGGCGGATGCGCTGACCGACCCGGGCCTCACGGATCTGTGTGAGTCGTTGGGATGGCTGGCCTGGGCGGAAGCATTGCTGGAGCGCTATCCCGACGCGGAACGGCACTTCACCAGGGGGCTCGATGTCGCCCGACGCGGTGGCCGGCTGCACGTGCTGCCGCATCTGCTGACGAGCAAGGCCTTCGTCCACCTCAACACCTGCCGCCTGCCCTCCGCGCTGGAGGCAGCCGAGGAGGCGGAGACACTGGCTCGGGCCGCGGGCAGTTCCGATCTTTTGGCGTTCACCCTGGCCATCAAGACGCTGGTGCTGCTGCTGGGCCGTCCTTTCGGGGACGTCAGTGCCCTGGCCACCGCTGAAGAGGCTGTCGCGGCGACCAGTGGTGGCAAGGGCTGGTGGTCCGCCCTTGCGTGGTGCATGCTCGGGCACGCGGCGTTCGTGAGCGGGGACCCCCACCGCGCGCAGGAGGCCATCATGACGGCCGGCGGTGGCCGTGAACTCCGCCTGCTGCAGCCGTCGATCCGTCCGGGCCAGCTGGACACCCTCACGGGCGCCGCACTTGCCGCCGGTGACGTCGACCAGGCCGGACGCTGGGCCGAGCAGGCGGCGCGCGAGGCCGACCAG
The DNA here is from genome assembly GCF_042894285.1 of Streptomyces sp. NPDC001544. NCBI lineage: Bacteria > Bacillati > Actinomycetota > Actinomycetes > Kitasatosporales > Streptomycetaceae > Streptomyces > Streptomyces sp. NPDC001544. Next base: position 4,734 of record NZ_JBIAVN010000017.1, read on the forward strand.
CTCGGTCTCGACGGCCAGCGCGCAGGCGCCTTGCGAGCCGAAGCCTCGCTGGCCGAGCACCGTGGCGACACCCGCGGGGCTGTTCGTCTCCTCGAAGCGGCCGCACAGGAATACGTCCGCTGCGGCCAGAGCCTGTGGGAGGCGTACGCCCTGCTGCGCACGGCGCCCTTGGCACAGCGCACCGGGCAGGGCACGCGCGCTGCCGCCATGTGGCACCGCGCCCACCGGATCGCTGTCGCCGGCGGCGCACGCCTGCTCGTGGACCTGGCCGAGTTGATTCGTCCTCAGACGATGTCTCAGGCGCCTGCGGTCCCAGCGGAACTGGCCGAACTGACGGCACGGGAACGCGAGGTGGCCGGACTGCTCGCGGAAGGTCTGAGCAACCAGGACATCGCCGCCCGACTCCACCTCAGCCGGCGCACCGTCGAAACGCACCTGTCCTCGATCTACCGCAAGCTCTCCGTACCGTCCCGCTCGGCGCTGACCCGCCTCATGACCCGCGTTGGGCTGGGAGCCGGCTCGTGAGTGGTCCGGTACGCCGTGTGAGTGAGGTGTGACCTTGCGGAGCGCAGCGTTGACGACCGCGCCTTCACATCGAAATGGCGGACGGGGCCGGCTCGTCGTCGGGGGCCCCTTCGGCCCACTGTTCCTTCTCCCCGCTTTCGGCTCGTCCGCGCTCCGCGGGCCCGTGTCTTTCAGCGGCCCCCTGGCCGACTGTGCCCTGCACGTTCCTGGGCCGCGCCGATGATCCGCACCGCGCCTCCGCCCGTGTAGTTACGTATTTGATTACGTAGTTCTACTGGAGCCCGCCGCGATGCGGCGTTGGGAGACTCGTTCCACGAGCTTCCTGACGGAGTCGTGGTGTCACGCCGAGGAAGCCTGCTGCCTCTTGACTGGGCAACCGCCGCCGGCGGCCCAAGGGATAGCGACCGCTGTCCAGTCAGTTGAGCCCCGCTGAGAATGGGAGAGTCTTCCGTTGGTTTCCAAGGTTCGTGTCCTTCTGGGCATGCTCGTGCTCCTGGCGCTGGCCATCGGCGCCATCGCCCTGCTCGCGGCGATGAAAGCCGGTGCCGTCTGGTTCACGATCGTTCCTCTCAGCATCCTCTTCACCGGCTCGACCGTCGCCCGGATGTCCGGATGGTTCGACAAGAAGGCTGGGTGACGGACCTGGCGGCTCACCTGTCGCACACGACGCCATCTGCTGCACCCGGTGACCATCCGACCAGGAACACGGATGGCGGAGGCAGTCGGCGCCGAGAAGGTCGAGGCGTCCTGCTTCCACCACCAACGGGCCGAGCGCCTGGGCAACGGCCTGACCACGGCGGCCACAGCCGACGACGGCACCATCGAAGCCCTGGAACTGCCTTCCTCACGAGGCTGGTTCGTGGCGGTGCAGTGGCACCCGGAGGACACCGCGCGCCATGACCCCTCTCTGCGGAAACTGTTCAGCGCTCTGGTACGTCATGCCGGCTCAGGCTGAGCAGCCCGGCCGGCGCGGCTGCGGCCCGCCGACACCCGAAGGAAACGACCTAGTCCTCGTCCTCGTCGTCCAGGCGGGCGAGCCATGTCGCCAGTCGTTCCACCGGAACCTCGAAGTCGGGATTCAGGTCGACGAACGTGCGGAGCTGCTCGGCGAGCCACTCGAAGGTGATCTCTTCCTCGCCGCGCCGCTTCTCCAGTTCTTCGATGCCTCGGTCGGTGAAGTACATGGGGATGGTGCTCCGTGGTGTCAGTGCAGGGGTAGGGCCGCTCCCGTGGGGGAAGAACCCTCTCCCTTGGGAAGAGTGGTGCCGGCTTCCCGTCCGGGGAGCCACGACAGGACAGGTAAAGGATAGGCGCAGGGAGCGCCGGGCCCGCCGGCCTGCCGGCGGGCGGGGCGATGCCACGGGGAACGGGGGAGCGTGGAATGGGGCGGGAAGCGACGCGGGTGGCGCGGATCGAGTTGCCGGACGGCACGCCGGTCTGGGCGCGGATATCGGGGGCCGACGAGCTGGCCGTGCCGCCGGGGGAGCTGTCGTACACGGACACCGGGTTCGCCGAGCGGGTGGAGGCGAGCGTGGAGAGCCTCCACTCGCTCGTCACCGGTGTCGCGCGCTCGCTGGCCGGTCCGCTGCGGGCGGTGCGGCCGGACGAGGTGAGCGTCGAGTTCGGCATCGAGCTGACCGCGAAGGCCGGGAAGGTCGTGGGACTGCTCGCGGACGGCGAGGCCAAGGCCGGCATCACGGTGACCCTGACCTGGAACGGCGGCGGCCCGCCGGACCCCACGGTTCCCGTCCTGGACACACCGCCGACCCCCGACCCGGCCCCGCTCCCACCCCCGCCGCCCGACTCACCTCCGCCCTCGCCCCCCGGCCCGGGCTCGGCTCCGGCTCCTGGCTCGGCTTCGGGTGGTGGCGCGGCTGCGGTTTCCCGGCCGAGCCCGGCTTCCGGCCCGGCCGCGACCTCCGGTCCTGGCCCGGCTGCGGCTCCCCGCTCGTCCCCGGCTGCCCGCCCTGGCCTTGGCCCGGTTCCCAGCTCTGGCCCGACTCCGGCCCCGGTTCTCCGCGACGTCCGGAACCCTGCCCCGCCGCCCTCCGCTCCAGACACCCCGACAAGCTCGCGTTCCGCAACCGCCGTAACCGCCGCAAGCACCCCCGCCCCTCCAGGCCTCCGCGACACCCCCCGCGCGGGCGCGTCCCCCGGCGTGCGGGGGCATGGGGGCGCCCGGTGGGTCGGCGGCGGGGGGCGGATATGACGGACGGGCACGGCGGGGGCGCATCGTACGGTGTCCATGCCGCCCACCATGCGCTGCGTGAACTCGTCCTGGCGGCCACCGTGCGCATTCATCACACGGGTGTCGGGTATGCCCTGGACGAACCCGGCACCTTTCTCGGCAGCGGATTCTTCATCGCCCCGAACTGGGTTCTGACCTGCGCACACGTGGTGAACGGCGGGGAGGGGGACGAAGTGGCGGTGGTCTACCAGACCGACCCCGGCCAGGGCCCCTGCGTCGTCCCCGGCCAGGTGGCGGCCACCCTCCCGGAGCACGTCGAACGCCCACTGCCCGGCGGCTGGCCGGCCCCGGACCTGGCCCTGGTCCGGCTCCGCGAACCCGTCGGCCACGACTGCGTGTACGTCTCCGAGCGGCCCGCCGCGCACTACGGCGAGGGCCGCGTGTTCTACGCGGGCTGGACGGTCACCGGAGGCCAGCTGCAGATCCTGGACGGGTTCCTCTCGGTGCAGGGCACCATCGGCGGCTGGTCCGCGGGGGTGCAGATGCGGATCGGGCAGAACGACCTCCCACCCGGTGTCTCGGGCGGCCCCGTGATCGACCCGGTGCGCGGCGAGGTCGTCGGCGTACTGAAGTCGCGCGCGGCCCACGGGACGGGCGGCACCTCCACGGGGATCGAGCGGCTGCGGACGCTGCAGGCGCCGCCGGACGGCGTGCGGACCGAGCACGACGACGTCTACCAGGCGGTCTTCCACGCCCACGACCGCTACCACCGCGACCGGCAGCAGCCCTCGGACTCCCGGCGCCCCACCTGGGCCGATCTGCAGGGCGAGCTCGGGGCCCGCCCCGGCCGCACGCTCGGCCCCGAAGAGCGCGGCGAACTGCTCGGCCGGTTCGCCGACCTGCCCCCGCCGGTCACCACCCGCAGCCTGCTCGACATCCTCGACTCCCTGCCGAACTTCCAGCTGCCCACCCTGGTCCCGGCGCCCCGAGGCTGGCGGGACGGCCTGGGGGTGCTGTACGAGAACGCCCGGCACGACGGCGCGCTGAAGCTCGTACTCGACTACGCGATGCAGGTCATGGCCGCCGAACGCCCGGCCACGCCCAGCCTGCTGGAGGCCGAACAAGCCCTGTGGGAGTGGGTGAAACAGACGTCGACGGGCCTCGACAGCGGCTACCGCCACGGCCTGGCCCGGCGGCGCGCCGAGTGGCTGGGGCAGCGTCGCGGCACCGGGACGCCGGTGTGGCCGGCCGGGGAGCGGCCGGCCACGCCCGGGCTGTCCGTGCTGCTCGAGGTGCTCCCCAGGGGCTGGGAGCCGGACCGCTGCGACTGGTCGGTCTCCGTGGCCGCCCCGGACGGCGACGTGACCCGTCTGCACGAGGAGGAGCGCACCCTGCTGGAGGACCTTCCGGCCCGGGTCGCGGCCCCGCTCGCCGAGGCCTTCCGTCGCTGTGACGAGCCCGGGCGTCCTGTGGCGCTGCACGCGGCGCTGCCGCACCCGCTGCTCGGGCTGGCCGTGGACGAGTGGCGGCTGCGGCCGGACGGCCTCCCCCTGGGCGCCGAACGGCCCGTCGTCGTGCGCTGCTGCGACCGTGACCAGCTCCCCGGCGCCGGTGAGCCCGGGATGCCCGGCACGCAGTGGAGCGGCGCCGAGGAGGAGACGGAGCGCCGGGACCGCTGGCGCCGGCTGCACGCCCGGGACGCCGGGACCGAGGTGCTGGACTGCGACGACGGGGTGCGCGAGCCGGTGCCGGCCGTGGCACGACTGCGCGGCCTGCCACCCCGTACCGTCCCGGTGCTGTGCCGCTACGGCGACCGGCGTTACGAGGACGACGCCGCCGCGCTCGGCCGCATCCTGCACGCGGGCTTCTCGGTGGTCGTGTGGCGCCGCTGGCACAGCCGGCCGGACGCCGTGTGCGGGGAGTTCCACCGGGGGGTCAGACAGGTCGTCGACGACGGTCACGGCGCGGCGTTCCTGCCCGACCTGGTGCACGGGCTGCGCGTGAAGCGGTACGCGGGGCTCACGGAGGCCTACTGGGCCGATGGAATAGCACTCCTGTACGACGACCCGCATCAGCCCCTGCCCGGAACCGGAGATCTCCTGGAGGCCCCCTGATGCAACGCGCCCGAGCGCCTTTCGGCCTCTTACCAGCTTCCCAGCGGGTCGATACCGTGATGCACGTTCGACGGCTGCCGTGGCGGACGAGTGACGACGAGGACCGGACATGACGGAATCCAGTGAGTGGCTCATCTACCGGGGCGCCGGAGAACCCCACGACGGAATGAGCCGGCTGCCTCCGCCGCCGCCCTGGCGGGACTTCGCCGGCCGGGACACCGCGGACGGCGGCGACGGCTCCCGGGAGCGGGACGGCGACGGCTCCCGGCAGCGCAGACTGGGCGCGCACCGGCACCTGGCGGAGCTCCACCGGCCCGGCGCCGAGGAGCTGGAGATGATCAACGCGGCGCTCTACCTGCGCCGCCCCCTGCTCGTCACCGGCAGCCCCGGCGCGGGCAAGAGCACACTGGCCCATTCGGTGGCGTACGAACTGGGGCTGGGCGACGTACTGCGCTGGTCCATCGTCAGCCGCTCCGCCCTCCAGGACGGCCTGTACCACTACGACGCCATCGCCCGGCTCCAGGACGTCCAGATCGCCGCGCAGGGGGGCTTCGGCGCGGCGGCGGGCAGCCCCGGCTCCGTGGAGGCCATCGGCAGCTACATCCGCCTCGGCCCGCTCGGCACCGCCCTGCTGCCCTCCGACACACCGCGCGTGCTGCTCATCGACGAACTCGACAAGAGCGACATCGACCTGCCCAACGACCTGCTGAACGTGCTGGAGGAGGGCGAGTTCGAGATCCCGGAGCTGCAGCGCATCGCCGACCGGCTGCCGGACGGCGAGGCCGAGGTGCTCACGGCCGACGGCGCCAAGGTCCGGATCCGGGACGGCCGGGTGCGCTGCCGGGCCTTTCCGTTCGTGGTGCTGACCAGCAACGGGGAGCGGGACTTCCCCGCCCCGCTGCTGCGCCGCTGCATCCACCTGGAGCTGGGCCGCCCGGACCACAACCGGCTCGCCACGTTCGTGCGCGCCCACCTCGGCGACGAGGCGGCCCGCGCCGGCGACGACCTGATCACCCGGTTCCTGGAGCGCTCGCGCAGCGAACTCCTCGCCGCCGACCAGCTGCTGAACGCCATCTACCTCACCGACGCGGCCGCACCGCCCAGCCGCGACCGACTCGCCGACCTGCTCATCCAGCGACTCGACCGCCCGAGGTGAGGCGCTGATGCCCGACGCCGAGGCGCCCCACGGTCCCCCCGGCCCGGACCGGGCGCCGCAGACCCCTGCCCCCGAAGGCACCGCCGACCCGATCGCCGAACTCGTCGCACGGTTGCGGCTGGCGGGGCTCGACCCGGACACCGAGGGGCTGAGCGACGCCCTGTGGCTGGCCCGCTGGGCGCGGCCGGCACAGGCGCCCGACCCGGACGGATCGCCGCGGGCCGGCGGGGCGGCGCCCACCGGCGGCACCGGGAAGCCTTCGCACCTCGACACCCCGGGCCCGACGAAGGGCACCCCGCGGCCCGAGCCGCCCGCACCGTCGTCGTACGGCATCCGGGCCGACGGAAGCGTGCCCCTGTACCCGCCGACGCGCGGCGGGGCGGGACGCGGGCGGGCATCGGGCCGTGCCTCGGCGCTGCCGGTCGGGGTGCCCGTGGCCCCCGTACTGCCCGCACCCCTCGAACTCCAGCGCGCCTTACGGCCGTTGCAGGGCTACCGCAGCGCCGCACCGCCGCTGCGCAAGGAGCTGGACGAGACCGCCACGGCCGAACTGAGCGCCCGCGCGGGGGGCTTGGTGATCCCCGTGCACCGGGCCGTGACCCGCGCCGACACCCGGCTGCAGCTGGTGCTGGACGCCTCACCGTCCATGCGCGTATGGGACCGCATGTTCGCCGAACTGGAGCAGATCTTCGGCCGGTTGGGCGCGTTCGGGGACGTCCAGGTCAGCCATCTGCACGAGGGGCCGGACGGCGACCCGCTGGTCAGCCGCAGCCCCGACGCGCACACGGCCCCGCTGCACGCGGCGGACCGGCTCAGCGACCCGACGGGCCGCCGGATCACCCTCCTGGTGAGCGACTGCGCGGGCCCGCTGTGGCGCAGCGGCCGCGCCCACCGGCTGCTGCACCACCTGGCCCGGCAGGCCCCCGCCGCGGTCCTCCAGCCGCTCCCGCAGCGCCTGTGGAGCCGCACCCGGCTGCCGGTGACGTACGGCGAACTCACCCGCGGCGCGACCCTGGGCGGCGCCGCCGCGCTGCGGGTGCGAGGCCCGGCCGGCGCCGTGGAGCCGCGGGGCGGCGGCCTGCCCGTCCCCGTGCTGCCCCCGGAACCGGTGGCCCTCGGGGCGTGGGCCCGGCTGCTGTCCGGGGCCGGCGCCGCCCCGGTCTCCGGCGCCGTGGGCTGGGTACGCGCGGACCAGCCGCCCGCGCCGGCCGCGGGCCCGGCCGGGGAGCGCTCCTGGGCGCAGCGCCTCGGCCGCTTCCGCTCCACCGCCTCCCCGGCCGCCGGCCGGCTCGCGGGCTGCCTGGCGGCCGCACCGCTCTGCCTGCCGGTGATGCAGCTCGTCCAGCGCACGATGCTCCCCGACTCGGGCCCGTCCGAGCTGGCCGAGGTGCTGCTCAGCGGACTCCTCACCCGCGCGGGCGACAGCTACGGCGACGGCGGCGCCCAGTGGTACGAGATGCAGCCCGACGTACGGGAGGCCCTGCTGTCGACCCTCGGCCGGGACGAGGCGGTCCTCGTCCTCAAGCACTGCTCGGAGTACATCGAGCAGCGCTACGGCAAGGGCGGCCCCAACTTCCCCGCCCTCGCCCTGGCCCAGCTCGGCGACGGCGACGGCGACGCCGGCGGCGCCGGACGCCCCTACGCGCCCGGCGGCTCCTACCCCGGCGACCCCGGCGAACACGGCGACCCCACGCTCGTACCGCAGCCCTTCGCGGAGGTCGCCGCGCGCGTGCTGGAGAGGTTCATGCCGCTGCCGGAACAGTTCGCGGCCTACGGCGGCCGTCCGGCGCCCGGTACGGCCGGTCCCCGCTCGGCGACGCACCGGGCGGTCACCCGGGCCCGTTCGCTGATCACGCGGTTCGACGACGAGCGCATGGTGCAGGACCTCATCGACGCCGTACAACTGCTGCGCGGCGCCACCGAGCACGAACGGCCGCCCGGCTCCGACCCGGAACTGTGGGCGGAGTACGCGCGGTGCACGCTGCGGCTGTGGGAGGTGCAGGGCGGGCCGGAGCTGCTGCGGGAGGCGGAGCAGGCCGCGGAACGGGCCGTCGCGCACCCGCACGCGCTGCGTGAACGGGCCGTCCTCGCGAGCGTGCTGCACGCCGCCGCCGTGGACCGCAGACGGCACGGGGACCACCGCGGCGCACTGGACCTGCTGCGCCGCGCCGACCGCGAGTACGCGGTGGCCTGCGCGGCCCCCGACCTGGCACAGGACGAGGCCCTGAAGCTCACCCTGGAACGCGTCGGCGCTCTGGAGGCACAGTGGCGGCTCGGGCACGACAGCGCGCTGCTGCAGGGCGCCGTGGGCATGCTGGAGGCGTTCGCCGACGCCTGGCCGGACCGCCGCCGGCGCCCGCCCGAACTGCCGCTCGCCCACGGGCGGATCCTGCTCCGCCTGGCCGACGCCACGGCCGACCCCGAACAGGCCCGCGGCCACGCCGAGCAGGCCGCCCGGTCGCTGCGGGACGCGCTGGACACCGCCGCCGAGGCCGGTACCGAACAGCCACCGCGTGAGGGCGTGCGCATCCGGCTCGACCTGATCGACGCGCTGCTGGCCTCGGGCGGACCCCTGGACGAGGCGCGGGACCGGGTCGAGGAGGGGCTCCGGCTCACCCGGGAACGGGGGCTGCGCTCGGCGCTGCTGGTGCGCTCCGGACGTATCGGCGTCGCACGGCACGGCGAGTCGGGCGACCCCCGCGAACTGCGGCTGGCCGCCGACCTGTTCGAGCAGGCCGCCCGTGGCATGCCGCGCGACGAGCCGGCCCACGCGGAGGTCCTCGCCGAGTGGGGCGGGGCGCTGCTGCGGCTGGCCGCCCTGGAGACCGGCGGCCGGGCTTCCGGCCCGCTGTCCCAGGCGATCCGGGTGCTGCGCGAGTGCCGCACGGAGACACCGCCCGGTGACCCCCGGCTCGCGCACCGGCTGCTGTCGCTGGGGCAGGCGCTGATGGCCCGCTACGGCACCCGGGGCGACCCGGTCGACCTGCGCGAGGCGGAGCACCTCTTCGGGCTGGCCGCGGCCGAGGCGGGCGACGCGCTGTCAGCCGCACGCTGCCTGCTGGAACTCGGCAAGACCCGGTTCGAGACGTACCGCAGCCTCGGCCGGACCACCCGGCTGGACCCGGCGGTGGACGCGTTCCGGGACGCCGCCCAGGCCGCGGGGGACGCGGAGGAGACGGCCGAGACCGAGCGGCAGCGGCTGACGGCCGTGGAGCTGCACGCTCAGGCACACCACTGGCGGGGTAGGACCTATGAGGCGGCCGCGCGCCCGCGTGCGGCCCGCGAGGCCTACCGGTCGGCGCGGGCGGAGTGGCAGCGGATGCCGCAGGACGGCGTCGGCACGAGCGAACCCACCGCCGAGGAGACGGCACGCAGGCTGGCGGAGCTGGAATGACATGGGGGAGAGCATGAGCGTGGAGACCACGGAGCAGGTGTCGGAGCCGGTGGGGGACGAGCCCCTGCCGGATGTCCTGTCGATGAACCTGACGGAGCTGAGGACGGTCCGGCATCCCGTGCTGCGCGAGGTCCTTGAGGATCTGCGGGAGCGGGCCACCCGGCCGGGCGAGACGCTGTGGGGGTTCACCAACTCCCTTTGACAGAGACGGTATCCGGTCAAATCCCTTTGCCGACCAGTGAGTTCAGTTTGCCCGTGGTCCGCTCGGGAATGCGGCCCCTGGACGGCCGAGGGCATGGGGGTGGCTAAGTGTCGTACGGCGTTGCTCGCGCTGTCCCGTTCCCCTTCCGGCAGTTCATCGTGAAGATGCACGGCCGCTGCAACCTCGCGTGCCGTTACTGCTACCTCTACGAGGGACCCGACCGGTCCTGGCGCGACCGCCCCCGGGCCGCGTCCCCCGCCGTACTGGACCGGACCGCCACCCGCATCGCCGAGCACGCGAGCGCGCACGGCCTGACGGCGGTCGGCCTCGTCCTGCACGGCGGCGAACCGCTCCTGGCCGGCGCCGGCACCCTGGCCCGCTTCACCGCCACGGTCCGTGAGCGCGTCCGGCCCGGGACCTCCGTCCACCCGGTCGTCCAGACCAACGCCACCCTCCTCGACGAGCGGCGCCTCACCGTCCTGGCCGCCGCCGGCATCCGTGTCGGCATCAGCCTCGACGGCGGCCTGCCCGGCCACAACACCCAGCGCGTCGACCACGCCGGCCGCCCGTCCTGGCCCGCCGCGGCCCGCGGGGCGCGGCTGCTCGCCGACCGCTTCGCCGACTCGTACGCCGGCATCCTCACGGTCGTCGACCCGACGCTGGACCCGGTCGAGACCTACGAGTCGCTGCTCTCCCTGCGTCCCCCGGCGCTCGACCTGCTGCTGCCGCACGGCAACTGGTCCGCGCCGCCGGCCCACCACGGCGAAGAGCGCCACGGCCGGTGGCTGTGCGCCGTCTTCGACCGCTGGTGGGACGCGGGACGGCGGGAGACCAAGGTCCGCCTCTTCGAGTCGTGCATGGCCCTGCTGCTCGGCATGCCCGCCGCCACCGAGTCCCTCGGCCTCACACCGTTCGAAGCGGTCGTCGTGGAGACGGACGGATCGATCGAGCAGGTCGACTCGCTGAAATCCTGCTACGAGGGCGCGGCCGAGACGGGGCTCGACGTCTTCCGGCACGCCTTCGACGAGGTGCTGCGCCACCCGGGGGTGGCGGCCCGGCAGGCGGGCGAGGACGCGCTGGCCGCCGGGTGCCGTGCGTGCCCGTTGCTCCGGGTGTGCGGCGGCGGCCACTACGCCCACCGCTACCGGGCCGGACACGGCTTCGCCAACCCCTCCGTCTACTGCGCGGACCTGCAGCGATTCATCCGGCACGTGGCGCGACGGCTCACCGAGGACGCGGCCCGTGCACCGGCCGCCTCCTCGGCCGAAGGAGGCACACCGTGATACTCCCGTCGCTGCCCGACCACGCCCTCACCGAACTGGGCCGCACCGGCGGCAGCCCGGAGACCCTCGCCCTGCTCGCGCGGGACCAGGACACCCGGCGGCTCCTCGTCCTGCGCGCGGTCCTCGACGGCGCGACGGCGTCGCCGGCCTGTTCCCCCGGCGCACGGCAGCGGCTCCGGGAGGACTGGGCACTGCTGGAGGAGGCCGAGGCCGCGCGGACGGGCCCCCGCGGACGGGCCCCGTCGACAGCCGGCCCCTCCGGCCCCGCCGTCCGCACCGGCCTCCTCCAGCCGCTCCTCGGTTCCTGGGCCCAGCGCGTCCTGCACACCCTGGAGGCCGCGGACGGCGACCCGCGGGGGCAGCGGGACCTGGCCGCCGGCCTGGACCACTTCGGCGCCGTGACCGCGGCGATCGCCGCCCGCGCCGGAACGCCCTTCGCCGTACGGCTCACCGCCCACGCCGGAACACTCGTGCTGCCGTCCGTCGGAGCGCTGCACACGGACGATCCGGGGCCCACGCCGGTCGACACCGTGTGCCGCGGCGGCCGGCTGACCCTGCGCCGGCCGGGTGCCGCCGATGTCGTCGTCCACCTCGAGGACGGCGTCGGAGCCTGGTCCGGCTCCCGCGCCTGGACCTCCGCGTACGCGCTGCCCGGTCTGCTGCCCGGCACCGGCCCGGTCCCGTTGGACGACCTGGACCCGTACCGCACCGTGCACGGCGGCCCCCACTACTACGGCCTGAGCGGCCCGGTCACCCTCGACGACGCCGCACGCAAGCACTGGCTCCAGGCATGGACGGGCACGGCGACCGCCCTGCGGCTCGGCGGCGAGGGGAGGCTCACCGAGGCGGCGGCCCTGCTGCGCTGCCTGGTACCCCTCGCGGCGCCGCCGGGCCAGTCGCCCGACGGCCGCTCCCACGGCGCGTGCAGCGCCACCCGCCCGGAGGCCTTCGGAGCGGTGCTCAGCAGCACACCGCCGAACGCCACCGCCTTCGCAACGACGCTCGTGCACGAACTGCAGCACGCCAAACTGGCCGTGCTCGGCATGATGGTGACCCTGCATCACTCGGACGGACGAGCGCGGTACTTCGCGCCCTGGCGCCCCGAGCCGCGCCCCTACGAGGGCCTGCTGCAGGGCGCCTACGCCCACCTCGCGCTCGCGGACTACTTCCAGCGCCGCGCACTGGGTGAAGCGGACGCCGCGCGCCGCGACGAGGCCTGGGGCCGGTTCGCGGGCTACCACGCGAAGGTGACGGCGGCTCTGCCGGCACTCGTCGGATCGGACGATCTCACCCCGAGAGGACGGCAGTTCGTCGAGGTCATGGTCGACACCCACGAGCGGATGGCCGCCATCACCGTCCCCAGGGCCCACGTCGTCAGGGCCCGCGAGTATGTTCGAGCCGCCCGCCGTCTGTGGGTGCAGCGTCACGCGGTGGATGTGCGCCGCTCGCGTGAGTGAGGCGCGGATGCGCGCGCACCACGTTGCGTCCGCCAGGTGGAGATCGTTGTGTCGGCGGGCAAGGATGCGTCCACGAGCATCGGAGCAGGCGCGCGCACGCGCCTTCCCCGGGCCGTGCACAGCTTCTAAAATCGCGAGCGGGAGGCCGCTGCATGTCTGGAACGCGTAGGCCGGTCGGGTCAACCGGGAGGGGGACCGCGAAGCAGACCGTCACGATCAGCTTCGCCGGGTTCAACCGGGCCTGGGCGGCCTGGATCGGGGACCGTCTGGAGCGGCGCGGCCTGCGGGTGGTGTACCTGCGCTGGGACGCGCCTCCCGAAGTCCCTCTGGTGGAACTGCTGCGCGACCTGAGCCTGGCCGAGGGCCGCGTCCTGATCCTGATCAGCGACTGGTACTTCAAACTCGGCCCGCGCACCTTCGAGGAGTGGAACGCGGCGCTGCGCGAGGTCGTGGCGCCGGACCCCTCGCGCTTCGCGGCCGTCTCGGTGACCACCGCCTCGGTCCCCACCGCCACCGCCGTCCTCGCACCCGTCGATCTCGTGAGCACCGGCCCGGACGAGGCCGAACGGCGTGTCGTCGAGCGGCTCGGCCTGACGTACGAACCGCTGCCGGAGACCGCCGAGAACCGGCGCGGACCGCGTTTCCCGTCGGCCATGCCCGAGGTGTGGGGTGGCGTACCGCGCCGCAACACCCGCTTCACCGGGCGCGAGCCGCTGCTGAACGAGGCCTACCACCTGCTGAACAGCAGTGAGCCCGGCGCGGGCGTGCTCACCTTCTACGGCATGTCCGGGGTGGGCAAGACACAGCTCGCCGCCGAGTACGTCTACCGGTTCAGCTCCGAGTACGACGTCGTGTGGTGGATCAACGCCGAGAAGCGGGTCACCTACCGCCGCGTGCTGGCCGAACTCGCCCCCAAGCTCGGCCTGTCGACCGGCGCCGAGTACGGCGAGCGGCTCCGCGCGGTGCGTGACGCGCTGCGCCGGGGCGAGCCGTTCTCCCGGTGGCTGCTGATCCTCGACGGCGCGGACGAGCCCGACCAGATCTGGGACCTGGTCCCCACCGGCCCCGGGCACGTGCTGATCACCTCCCGGAACCCGCAGTGGGGCGACCACAACAGCCGCCTGCTGCAGATCCCGGTCTACGCCCGCGACGAGTCGGTGGCCTTCATCCGGCGCCGCGCGCCGCGCCTGTCCGAGGCGGACGCCGACCAACTGGCCGAGGCCCTGGAGGACCTGCCGCTGCTGCTGGACCAGACGGCCGGCTGGCTCAACGACTCCGACCTCTCCGTCGAGGACTACATCGCCCTCCTGGACGGCGGCATCGACCAGGACGTGGTCAGGGTCTCCGCCGACTTTCCGGTCGCCTTCCAGACCGCCTGGTCGATACTGCTGAACAAACTCCGCGAGACCGTCCCCGAGTCCGTCGACCTGCTGCGTCTGTGCACCTTCTTCGCGCCCGGCTTCATCCCCGTACGGCTGCTGCGGGAGATGCCGCTGGACGACCTGCCCGAACAGCTCACCGGGCTGCTCGAGGACCCGCTGCTGTGGAACAGAGCCATCAACCAGCTGCGCCAGTACTCCGTGGTGCGCCTGGAGTCCCATGACGTGGGCGCCGACTCCGGTGCGTCCTCGGGCGAGTCGCTGTACCTGCACCGCATGGTCCACCAGATCGTGCGCAGCGACATGCCGGAGGCGGACCGGCAGGAGTTCGTCGACGTCGTGCGACGCGCCCTGGCGACGGCCGACCCCGGCCGCGCCACGGACACCCGCCTGTGGGACGCCTACGCGGAGATCGTGCCGCACCTGAAGTACGCGGACGTCCTGGGCAGCAGCGACCGCACGGTGCAGAACCTCGTCCTGAACTGTCTGCGCTACATGTACTTCGCCGGCGAGTACACCTCGGGCATCAAACTCGGCGAACGCGCGCTGCAAGCCTGGCGGTCCTTGCTCGGCGAGTTCCACCCCAGGATCTTCGACCTGATCTACCAGTACGCCAACCTGCTGCGCGCCTCCGGCGACTACGAGCGCACCGAGGCCATCGAACGCGAGGCCGTGAACCGCCTGCGCGAGGAGCGGGGCGAACGGGACCTGGACCATCTGCGGGCGGCCGGCGGCCTGGGCGCCGACCTGTGGGGCCTGGGCCGGTACGACGAAGCGCTGGAGCTCTACCAGTGGCTGTACCCGACCTACCGCGACCTGCTGGGCGAGGAGGACTCCCGCACCCTCAACGCGCTCCACAACCTGGGCTTCACGCACCGGTTGCTCGGCCACTACCAGCAGTCCCTCGACATCGACAAGACGACCCTGGAGATGCGCCGCCGGCTGCTGAAGGCACGGCACCCCTGGGCGCTGTTCTCGGAGAACTCCTACGCCATCGGGCTCCGCCTGCTGGGCCGCTACGCCGAGGCCGAGTCCATCCAGACGAAGAACGTCCGCGAGAGCCGCCTCGTCATGGGCGCCGACAACCCGCAGACGCTGCGGGCCGAGCACAATCTGGCGCTGTGCCGGCTCCGGGGCGGTGACCGGGCGGGCGCCGGAGCGATGCTGGCCCGCGTGCTGGAACGCTACGAGCGCACGGTGGGCGACCGGCACCCGCAGACGCTGGCCGCCGCCGTCAGCCAGAGTTGCTTCGCCCGTGAGCACGGCGACATCGACCAGGCCCGCGAGGCGAGCGAGTCCGTCCTCGCCCGCTATGAGCAACTGCTCGTCGAAGGGCATCCCTTCATCGCGGGAGTCCGCGGCAACCAGGCGCAGATCCTGCGCATGGTCGGCGAACGGGATCACGCGCACGTGCTGGCCGAGCAGGCACTGGCCGACATGACCACGGCGGTCGGGGAGAACCACCCGCACACCCTGGGCTGCGCCATCAACGCCTCCGCCCTGCGCAACCTGGTGGGCGACACGGAGGGAGCCGCCGCGCTCAGCCGGGACACCGTCACCCGGGCGACGGAGTCCCTCGGCCGCACCCATCCCCTCACCCTCTCCGCACGGGTGGCCCACGCCGCCGACCTGCGTGGCCTGCGCAACGTCCAGCAGGCCGAGAAGGTGGAGCAGGAGGCCCTGTCCGACCTGGAGGCCACGCTCGGCAAGCAGCACGTCCACACCCTCTCGGCCCGCTCCCGCAACAGGCCGTACTGGGACTTCGAACCGCATCCGACCTGAGCGGCCGCACACGCCGAAGGGCCCGGCCCCGGAGAACTTCCGGGGCCGGGCCCTTCCGTACGTGCGGTCGCGTACGTCCGGCGCCGACCGGACCTACGCCTCGAACACCTCACGCACCAGCTGCTCCTGCTCGGCCTGGTGCCGCTTGGCGGAACCGACGGCCGGGGACGAGGAGTGCGGACGCGAGATCCGGCGCAGGCGCTCGCCCGCCGGGATGTCCGCGCCGACCGCCAGGTCCAGGTGGTCGATCAGGTTGAGGGCGATGAACGGCCAGGCACCCTGGTTCGCCGGCTCCTCCTGGGCCCACAGGTACTTCTCGGCGTTCGGGTACTTCTTGATCTCCGCCTGGAGCTCGGCACCCGGCAGCGGGTACAGGCGCTCGATACGGATGATCGCCGTGTCCGTGATGCCGCGCTTGGTGCGCTCGGCCTCCAGGTCGTAGTACAGCTTGCCGGCCACGAACACGACCTTGCGGACCGCGGCCGCGTCCACCGTCGAGTCGCCGATGACGGGGCGGAACTGACCCGACGTGAACTCCTCCGTCTTCGACGCGGCGGCCTTCAGACGCAGCATCGACTTCGGGGTGAAGACCACCAGCGGCTTGTGGTGCGGGTTGTGCACCTGCCAGCGCAGGAGGTGGAAGTAGTTCGACGGCAGGGTCGGCATCGCGACCGTCATGTTGTTCTGCGCGCACAGCTGCAGGAAGCGCTCGACACGGGCCGAGGAGTGGTCCGGGCCCTGGCCCTCGTAGCCGTGGGGGAGCAGGAGCGTGACACCGCTCGTCTGGCCCCACTTCTGCTCGGCCGCCGAGATGTACTCGTCCACCACCGTCTGCGCGCCGTTGACGAAGTCGCCGAACTGCGCCTCCCACATCACGAGCGCGTCGGGGCGGGCCAGCGAGTAGCCGTACTCGAAGCCCATGACCGCGTACTCGGACAGCAGCGAGTTGTAGACGTTGTAACGCGCCTGGTCCTCGGCGAGGTACTGCAGCGGGGTGTACTCCTCGCCCGTCTCGCGGTTGATGAGGACCGCGTGCCGCTGGCCGAAGGTGCCGCGCTGGGAGTCCTGGCCGGACAGCCGGACCGGGGTGCCCTCCAGCAGCAGGGAGCCGACGGCGAGGGTCTCGCCCATGCCCCAGTCGATCGTGCCGTCCTCGACCATCGTGGCCCGGCGCTGCAGCTGCGGCAGCAGACGCGGGTGCACGTGGAACGTGTCGGGGATGTTCACCTGGGACTCGGCGATCCGCTTCACGACCTCGGAGGAGATCGCGGTGTTCACGGCGACCGGGAACTCGGCCTGCGGGTCCGACACCGGGCCGGCGCTCGGCTGGGCGGTGACGGCCTCGCGGACCTCGGTGAAGACCTTCTCCAGCTGGCCCTGGTAGTCCTGCAGCGCCTGCTCGGCCTCTTCCAGGGTGATGTCGCCGCGACCGATCAGGGACTCGGTGTACAGCTTGCGCACCGAGCGCTTCTTGTCGATCAGGTCGTACATCAGCGGCTGGGTGAAGGCCGGGTTGTCCGACTCGTTGTGACCACGGCGGCGGTAGCAGATGAGGTCGATCACCACGTCCTTGTTGAACGCCTGGCGGAACTCGAAGGCGAGCCGCGCCACGCGCACGACGGCCTCGGGGTCGTCGCCGTTCACGTGGAAGATCGGGGCCTCGATCATGCGGGCCACGTCCGTCGCGTACATGGAGGAACGCGAGGACTCGGGGGCCGCGGTGAAGCCGACCTGGTTGTTGATGACGATGTGGACCGTGCCGCCGGTGCGGTAGCCGCGCAGCTGCGACATGTTCAGGGTCTCGGCCACCACGCCCTGGCCCGCGAAGGCCGCGTCGCCGTGCAGGGCCACCGGCAGGACCGTGAAGTCCGTGCCGCCCTTGTTGATGATGTCCTGCTTGGCGCGGGCGATGCCCTCGATGACCGGGTCGACGGTCTCCAGGTGGGACGGGTTGGCGGCCAGCGAGACCTTGATCTGCTCGCCGTCCAGACCGGTGAAGGTGCCCTCGGCGCCCAGGTGGTACTTCACGTCGCCGGAGCCGTGCATCGACTTCGGGTCGAGGTTGCCCTCGAACTCGCGGAAGATCTGCGCGTACGACTTGCCGACGATGTTGGCGAGGACGTTCAGCCGGCCGCGGTGGGCCATGCCGATGACGACCTCGTCCAGACGGGACTCGGCGGCGCTGTCGAGGACCGCGTCCAGCAGCGGGATGACGGACTCGCCGCCCTCCAGGGAGAAGCGCTTCTGGCCGACGTACTTCGTCTGCAGGAAGGTCTCGAAGGCCTCCGCCGCGTTCAGCCGGCGCAGGATGCGCAGCTGCTCCTCGCGCTCCGGCTTGGAGTGCTGGCGCTCGACCCGGTCCTGGATCCACTTGCGCTGCTTGGGGTCCTGGATGTGCATGAACTCGATGCCGGTGGTGCGGCAGTACGAGTCGCGGAGCACGCCGAGGATGTCGCGCAGCTTCATCATCGACTTGCCGGCGAAGCCGCCGACGGCGAACTCGCGCTCCAGGTCCCACAGGGTGAGGCCGTGCTCGGTGATGTCCAGGTCGGGGTGCTTGCGCTGGCGGTACTCCAGCGGGTCGGTGTCGGCCATGACGTGGCCGCGGACCCGGTAGGAGTGGATCAGCTCGAAGACACGGGCGGCCTTGGTGACGTCGTCGTCGTGCGACGCGTCGATGTCCCTGAGCCAGCGGACCGGCTCGTAGGGGATGCGCAGCGCCTCGAAGATGTCGTCGTAGAAGTTGTTCTCGCCGAGGAGCAGGTTGGCGACGGCGCGCAGGAACTCGCCGGAGGCGGCGCCCTGGATGACCCGGTGGTCGTAGGTCGACGTGAGCGTCATGACCTTGGAGACGCCGAGCTTGTTCAGGGTGTCCTGGCTGGTGCCCTGGAACTCCGCCGGGTAGTCCATGGAGCCGACGCCCATGATCACCGACTGGCCGGGCATCAGGCGCGGCACGGAGTGGACCGTGCCGAGGCCGCCCGGGTTGGTCAGGGAGACCGTGACGCCGGTGAAGTCGTCCATCGTCAGCTTGTTGTCGCGGGCGCGACGGACGATGTCCTCGTAGGCCTGCCAGAACTCGAAGAAGTTCAGCGTCTCGGCCTTCTTGATGGCGGCCACGACGAGCTGGCGGTCGCCGTTGGGCTTCACCAGGTCGATGGCCAGGCCCAGGTTGACGTGCGCCGGCTTGATCAGGGTCGGCTTGCCGTCCTTCTCGCCGAACGACCAGTTCATCGACGGCATGGCCTTGATGGCCTGCACCATCGCGTAGCCGATGATGTGCGTGAAGGAGATCTTCCCGCCGCGGGCCCGCTTCAGGTGGTTGTTGATGACGATGCGGTTGTCGAACAGCAGCTTCACCGGGACCGCGCGGACCGAGGTGGCGGTCGGCAGCTCCAGCGACGCGTTCATGTTCTTGGCGACCGCGGCGGACGGGCCGCGCAGCGTCACGAACTCCGGCCCGTCCGCGGACGCGGCCGCGGGGGCCGCGGCGGCGGGCTGGGCCTTCGCCTTCGGCTGAGCGGGCGGCGCGGGCTGGGCCAGCTGCGCGGGCTTCGCGGCGGCGGGCGCGGCCGGGGCGGCCGGAGCCGCCGGGGCGGCCTGCGCCGGCTTGGCGGGCGCGGCAGGCGCGGCGGGCTGCGCGGGAGCACTGGCGGCGGGCTTCGGTGCCGCGGGCGCCGGAGCGGGCGCGGCAGCAGCAGCCCCGGGCTTGTAATCAGCGAAGAAGTCCCACCAGGCACGGTCTACCGAATTCGGGTCCTGGAGGTACTGCTGATAGATCTCGTCGACGAGCCACTCGTTAGGACCGAACGCGGCAGCGGGGTTCTTCCCGGCTTGGTCGTCGGTCGAGATGCTCGAGTTACTGGGGGACTGTGGCGACACGGCGGCAACCGCCCTCTTCCGCTTCACAAGGTGATGGACAGCGGGAATAAAGGCTACGCCTCCAAGACCGTGAAGGTCAGGTCGGGCCGGTTCATCGTCGCGTAAGTCACATGAAAAAGCGTGTTTCAGGGGTTGAAATGGCGGGAAACAAGCGTGGTTCACCTGAGGAACGGACGCCACGGTCCGGGCCTGGGCGCGACTTGCCGCAGGCCTCCCCCTGATCACACGTGTCCGCCAGCGCGGACACCGGTGGATCTTGTGGCTCCGGTTCGAACTTTACGTCAACTTGGCACGGGCGGCTCCCCCGCCCGGGTGATCGGACTCCGCCACCTCCGCTCGGATCCGGCCAACCGGATCCGGCCGCAGCGCCCGACGCCCGGCCCGCGGAGGCCGGCCGCGCCGTCAGATCTGTGGGGAGTGCTCTCCGGGCAGGCTGATCAGGATGCGGCAGCCCCGCTCGGACTCGGCCACTCCGATGCGGCCGCCGTGCAGATCGACGGCCCAGCGGGCGATCGCCAGACCGAGCCCCGTGCCGCCGTCGCTGCCCGGTCCGTGCGGACGTCGTACGGCACTGCCCCGGTTGAAGCGCTCGAAGACCCGGTGCCAGTCCGCCCGAGGGATGCCGGGCCCCTCGTCCAGGACCTCCAGCTCCAGCGACTCCGGCTGCGGCCCGCGCCGCGCCTTCACGGTCACCCGGCCGTGCGGCGGGCTGTGCTTGACCGCGTTGTCGATGAGATTCGCCACGACCTGGTGGATCCGCTCGGGATCCGCATGCGCGGTCAGCTCCGGCGGGGACACGTCCAGGTGCAGGTGGACGTCGTTACGGGTGTGGTTGCCGGAGCCGGACGCCATCCCCGCGCGTGCGGAGGCGACCATGTTGGCCTCCTTCAGCACGCCCGACAGATACGGCCACACCTCGAAGCGCCGCTTGCGCAGCGGTACGACCCCGTTGTCCAGCCGGGACAGGTCCAGCAGTGTCTCCACCAGCCGCCCGAGCCGCTCGGTCTGCTTCAGTGCCGTCCGCATGGTCTCGGGGTCCGCCTCGGCGATCCCGTCGACGACGTTCTCCAGCACCGCCCGCAGCCCCGCGATGGGGGTGCGCAGCTCGTGCGAGACGTTCGCCACCAGCTCCTTGCGCTGCCGGTCCTGCGCCTCCAGCTCGTCGGCCATGACGTTGATCGTCTGCGCCAGGTCGCCCAGCTCGTCGCGGCGGCTCTCCCGCACCCGGCGGGTGTAGTCACCGTGCGAGATGGACCGGGCCACCGTGTTCATGTCGTCCAGGGGCGCGGTGAGCGAATGGGCCACGAACTGCGTTATCAGCAGTGTGGCGATCATCGAGAACACCGTGATGAAGCGGAGCTCCGTCTTGGTGTGCACCGCGATCATCGACAGCCCGGTCGTGATCAGCACCGAGATGACGACCAGCGCGCCCAGCTTGGTCTTGATCGAGAACGGGCGTACGCCGCCCCAGGGATCCCCGGGGCCTCGCCGTGGCAGCGGCCCGTCGCTCATGGCGTCGGGGTCTCCAGGGCGTAACCCACGCCGTGCACGGTACGGATGCGCTCGGCGCCGATCTTCCGGCGCAGTGCCTTGATGTGGCTGTCGACGGTCCGGGTGCCGGAGGCGTCCGCCCAGTCCCAGACCTCGGCCAGCAACTGCTCCCGGGAGAGCACCGCGCGCGGGGTGTTCGCCAGGCACACCAACAGGTCGAACTCGGTGGGCGTGAGGTGGACGTCCTCGGACCGGACCCGGACACGCCGCTGCGCGTGGTCGATCTCCAGCTCGCCCAGGCGCAGGATGCCCGAGCGCGGGGTGGACGCGGCGATCGCCGCCCGCTCCACCCGACGCAGCAGCACGTGCACCCGCGCGGCCAGCTCCCGCATCGAGAACGGCTTGGTCATGTAGTCGTCGGCGCCGACGCCCAGCCCGACCAGCATGTCGGTCTCGTCGTCGCGCGCGGTCAGCATCATGACCGGAACGGGCCGCTGGGCCTGCACACGGCGGCAGACCTCCAGACCGTCGAAGCCGGGCAGCATGATGTCGAGGATCAGCAGGTCGGGCTGCCAGGCCTCTGCGGTGTCCACGGCGGCCGGTCCGTCACCGGCCGTTTGCACGAGGAATCCCTCGGCGCGGAGCCGGGCCGCGATGGCGTCGACGATCGTCGCGTCGTCCTCGACCACGAGGACCCGGCGCTGTGCGCCCGGGGTGGCCGCCGTGCCGTTCTGGGAGGTGTGTGTCTGCTCCATCGCCCGCCCCTGAGTGTGCTTTCCGGAACCAGTGGGGTGATTCCTCGGTCTGCGCATGGTTGCGATTGACGCTTGAATGATCCGCGTCAGGGATGCACATTACGGGGAGTTGCGTCGCCTTTGCTATCCAGGTCGTACGGCGAGATGTACGGCGTCCGGAACGCCCCGGGCAACGGGGATCTCTTCGGTACGCACCTGCCGGAACCCGGCATTCCGCAAGGTATCTTCAAATTCCGGGGAGGGTGTCGCCGACCACACCGCGAGCACCCCGCCCGGCCTCAAGATCCCTGCGCAGCCCGCGAGTCCGGCCGGTGAGTACAGGCCGCCGTTGCCGTCGGTGACAGTCCAGCCCGGCCCGTTGTCGATGTCCAGGCACAGGGCGTCGTACGTGGCGGATGTCTCATTGACGTGGTCGAGCAGATCGGCTTCCACGATCCGGGTGCGCGGGTCGGCGAGGGCGGTGGCGGAGAGCGCGGACAGCGGGCCGTCGAGATGCCAGTCGATGACCGCGCGCTCGCGTTCGACGACCGTGATCCGGCCCCAGCGGGGATCGGCCGCGGCGTGTGCGAGCGAGAAGCCGACGCCCAGTCCGCCGATCAGCACCTCCGGTTCGGGCCGGCCGTCCAGGGCGTCGCGGGCGGCGTCCACGAGCAGCCGCTCGGAGCGGCCGTCGGAGGTGTCCATCAGGAAGCAGCCGTTCGCGATGATCTGCAGCAACTCCCCATGCCGGCGCAGGACCACCTCGCCGTAGGGGCCCTGACGGCGGTCCAGGACCACGGGGGTTTCGTGGGTGGCGTTCACCTGGTCATCCTGCCCGAACCGGGCTTTGCGGGCAGCGGAATTACCGGTGACGGGCGGATGTCGGCCATGGTGCCCGCCGCGCGCCCGCCAGGGAGCTTGAGAGGTTCCTGAGAATCCCGTCCCACGTGGCGTCGGTCATAGACAGCGACCAGTGGGACACGAAGGGTGGGGCGGGACGGAAGGAGCGCCTCACCGTGGAACCGACCGCGCGGGCCGCGAGGACGGCCGAGCTGCTCGACGGCGTGCCGCGCCAGCGAGGCCCGGCGGCGCAGAGCGCCCCGGCGCCGGCTCCGCCCGCCCGCCCGGCCCCCGCCCCGTCACCGGCCCGCCGCCTCCTGCGGCTGCTGCCCACCCCGACCGGTACGCCGTTCACCTTCGGCTACGCGGCCGTGCTGGCCGTCACCTCCCTGGTCGCCCGGTACGCCCACCCGTCCCTGGTCCAGGCCCTCCACCAGGCCTCCAGCACGGATGTCGCCCATCTGCTGCGCACGCCGGTGCTGGTGCTGACGGCGAGCGCGCTGTGGGTCGCGGGCGGGCTCGTGTCGCCGTACACGCTCGGCTTCGTGCTCGTACTGACGGCGCTGGAGCGGCGGGTGGGCGCGGCGCGCGCGGCCGGGGTCTTCCTGCTCGGGCACGTACTGGCCACGCTCGCCACCGAAGTGCCCGTCGGACTCGCGGTCCTGGCCGGTCATCTGCCGGACAGCTCCCTGCACCGCATGGACTACGGGATCAGCTTCGGCGTGGCGGCCTGTGTCGGCTCACTGGCCGGCCTGCTCACCCCGTGGCTGCGCTGGCCACTGCTGGCCCTGACCGCCTGGATCCTCGTCCAGGACCTGATCGCGTTCACCGACCCGATGACCGACTGGGGCCATCTGATCTCCCTGGCCATAGGAGTGGCCACCTGGCCGGGGGTCCGCCGCGGGCAGCGGGCCCGCACGGCCTGACCTCCACCGGCCGTCGCTCTGCACGACGGCACGACCCGGAGCTGCGACAGCGGACCACCGACGCCGCGATCCGGGTCGCGGGCCGCCCCGGGATCGCCGGGCGCAGCCATCGCTCCGTCGCGGCCGAGGTCCGCGCGTCTCCAGGTCGGGCGGCGCGTTGAGGATGCCGCGGAACAGACCGACGGTCCGCAGCAGCCTGCCGTCGTGCTCGTGCGTGACCCCGGGCGGCGGGGCCGGCGGAGTCGCGCGTATCTGGGCGTCGTAGGCGGCGAGTAACGCCGAGGTGTCGCTCATCCGGTGCACCGTACGGGGAATGCGAGGGCGGGCGGCAAGTGCTTTTCCGATGGGGCACGCGCGATGCCCGCCTGATGATCGCTCACAGCGAACACCCCTTGGGGAACAATCAAAGGCTCACGAGCATTGAGTCGGCATAGCTCAAGTTGACTGCCTAAGGGGAGATCATGACTGCTGAGTCCACGGCGTCCACACCACTCACCCTGCCCGTGCTGCCCCTCGACGACGAGGTCGTGCTGCCCGGGATGGTGGTCCCGCTGGACCTGAGCGACTCCGAGGTGCGGGCCGCGGTGGAGGCCGCGCAGGCCGCCGCCCGGTCGGAGCCGGGGAAGCCCAAGGTGCTGCTGGTGCCGCGCATCGAGGGGACGTACGCCAAGACGGGTGTGCTGGGCACGGTCGAGCAGGTCGGCCGGCTCGCCGACGGCGACCCGGGCGCCCTGATCCGCGGCCGCGGCCGGGTGCGGATCGGTGCCGGGACCACCGGGCCGGGTGCGGCGCTGTGGGTCGAGGGCACGAGGATCGACGAGAGCGTGCCGGACCCGCTGCCGGGTCAGGTCGCCGAACTCGTCAAGGAGTACAAGGCCCTCGCCAGCAGCTGGCTGAAGAAGCGCGGCGCCTGGCAGGTCGTGGACCGTGTCCAGGCCATCGACGACGTCTCCGCGCTCGCCGACAACGCCGGTTACTCGCCGTTCCTGACCACCGACCAGAAGGTCGAGCTGCTGGAGACCGCCGACCCGGTCGCCCGCCTGAAGCTCGCCACCCAGCAACTGCGCGACCACCTCGCCGAGCAGGACGTCGCCGAGACCATCGCCAAGGACGTCCAGGAGGGCGTCGACAAGCAGCAGCGCGAGTTCCTGCTGCGCCGCCAGCTCGAAGCCGTCCGCAAGGAACTGCGCGACCTCAACGGCGAGAAGGACGGCGAGGAGTCCGACGACTACCGCGCCCGCGTCGAGGCCGCCGACCTGCCCGAGAAGGTCCGCGAGGCGGCCTTGAAGGAGGTCGACAAGCTGGAGCGGTCCAGCGACCAGTCGCCCGAGGGCAGCTGGATCCGCACCTGGCTCGACACCATCCTCGAACTGCCGTGGAACGAGCGGACCGAGGACGCGTACGACATCCAGGGCGCCAAGGCGGTCCTGGACGCCGAGCACGCGGGCCTGGAGGACGTGAAGGAACGGATCACCGAGTACCTGGCGGTGCGCAAGCGGCGTGCCGACCGCGGCCTCGGCGTGATCGGCGGCCGGCGCGGCGGTGCCGTACTGGCCCTGGTCGGCCCGCCCGGCGTCGGCAAGACCAGCCTCGGCGAGTCCGTCGCGCACGCCATGGGCCGCAAGTTCGTCCGGGTCGCCCTCGGCGGCGTCCGCGACGAGGCCGAGATCCGCGGCCACCGGCGTACGTACGTCGGCGCGCTGCCCGGCCGAATCGTCCGCGCCATCAAGGAGGCCGGTTCGATGAACCCGGTCGTCCTGCTCGACGAGATCGACAAGGTGGGCTCGGACTTCCGCGGCGACCCCGCGGCCGCCCTCCTCGAAGTCCTCGACCCGGCCCAGAACCACACCTTCCGGGACCACTACCTGGAGGTCGAACTGGACCTGTCGGACGTGGTCTTCCTCGCCACCGCCAACGTCCTGGAGGCCATCCCCGAGGCCCTGCTCGACCGCATGGAGCTGGTCCGCCTCGACGGCTACACCGAGGACGAGAAGGTCGTCATCGCCCGCGACCACCTGCTCCCGCGCCAGCTCGACCGGGCGGGCCTGGGCGAGGACGAGGTCACCCTCGACGAGAGCGCGCTGCGCAAGCTCGCCGGCGAGTACACGCGCGAGGCGGGCGTGCGCAACCTGGAGCGATCGATCGCCCGGCTGCTGCGCAAGGTCGCGGCCCAGCACGAACTCGGCGAGCGGGAACTGCCGTTCACCGTCACCGACGGCGAGCTGCGCGACCTGATCGGCCGGCCGCACCACGTGCCCGAGTCCGCCCAGGACCCGGCCGAGCGCCGCACGGCGGTCCCGGGCGTGGCCACCGGCCTCGCGGTGACCGGCGCGGGCGGTGACGTCCTGTACGTCGAGGCGTCCCTCGCGGACCCCGAGACGGGTGCGGCGGGACTGACCCTCACCGGTCAGCTCGGCGACGTGATGAAGGAGTCCGCGCAGATCGCGCTGAGCTTCCTGCGCAGTCACGGCGCCGAACTGGAGCTGCCCGTCGCCGACCTGAAGGACCGGGGCGTGCACATCCACTTCCCGGCGGGCGCGGTCCCGAAGGACGGCCCGAGCGCCGGCATCACGATGACGACGGCGCTCGCGTCGCTGCTGTCCGGCCGGCTGGTCCGCACGGACGTGGCGATGACCGGCGAGGTCTCGCTGACCGGCCGGGTGCTGCCCATCGGCGGCGTCAAGCAGAAGCTGCTCGCCGCCCACCGCGCCGGGGTGACCACCGTGATCATCCCCAAGCGCAACGAGCCCGACCTGGACGACGTCCCGGCCGAGGTGCTGGACAAGCTCGACGTCCACACCGTGACCGACGTCCGCCAGGTCCTGGAGCTGGCGCTCGCGCCCGCGACCAGCGACGCGGCGCCGGAGGTTCCGGCCGCGGCGTGACGGACGCAGTCGGAGAGGCAAGGCCCGGGTCCCGTGAGGGAGGCCCGGGCCTTCGCCCCGACGTCAGCCGTTGGCGAGGGCGACCACCCGGTCCGGCGCCCCGTTGAACCGGTCGTGGTCCCCGACCGTCGGCCCGGACGAGGTGTACTGCCACATGGTGTAGAAGTCCCAGCCCGCCGGCAGCGTCCCCGGGTCCGACGCGTACTTGGCGATCCACAGCGGGTTGCTCGACGCGAAGCCGCCGTAGTCGCCCGTGCACTGGCTCCACCAGCTGGTGGCCGTGTAGACGACCGCGTCCCGTCCCGTACGCGCCTTGTACGTCTTCAGGAAGTCGGCGATCCAGCTCACCATCGCACTGGTGGACTTGCCGTAGCAGGCGGCGCCGTAGGGGTTCCACTCGATGTCGAGGGTGCCGGGGAGGGTCCTGCCGTCCTTGGACCAGCCGCCGCCGTGGTCGACGAAGTAGTTGGCCTGGGTGGCTCCGCCGGCGGTGTCCGGGGTCGCGAAGTGGTAGGCGGCGCGGATCATGCCGACGTTGTAGGAGCCGTTGTACTGCTGGGCGAAGTACGGGTTGGTGTAGTACGTGCCTTCCGTCGCCTTCGTGTACGCCCATCTGACCCCGCTGCTCCACAGGGTCGACCAGGCGACGTTGCCCTGGTAGGCGGAGACGTCGACGCCCTCGGTCCGGGTGACGGCGGTGGGGGCGGGGCTGCCGTCCTGGCCGTCGTGGGCGAGGACGCCCATCCCCATGTGGGCGGTGCCGCGGACGGGAGTGCTCGCGGCGTGCGCGGTGGACAGGGGGACGGTGAGGGAGAGGGCCGCGAGCAGGGCGGTGGTGAGGGCCGTGAGCGCGCGCGGACGCATGGAACGGGATCTGGACACGGACATGACGCGCCTCCGTGACGAGGAGGGGGTGTGGGGGAGTGCGGAGAAGTGGGGGGACCCCTCGGGAACCCACGGGTTGATCCACTGGCGCGGGCGTGGGCATGCCATTGAGGGTCTGTTCATGAAGCTACGCACGTAGATGACGGCGTGGAAGGGGGTCCGGATACCGCCGTTGGTCTACGCCTGCGAAATACTTGGAGAGCTGCGGCAACGACGAAGCCCGGCAAAAACTTTCAGGACCGGGAAACCCGAGCAGAGGTGCTGACGTGCACGAGGACGCGAACGGCGGCGGACAACCCGTCGCCGCCGAGGTGACGCCGAGCGGTGCGGACCAGGAGTTCCTGGCACTGGAGCGCGAGCTGACGGTGTTCCTGCGGCGTGCCCGCGCCAAGCAGGGCGAGATGGCCCGCGAGGTCCACCCCGACCTGGAGCCGGCCGCGTACGGCCTCCTCGTCCGCCTCGACGAGCACGGCAGCCAGCGCGCCACGGAACTCGCCGCCTACATCGGGGTCGGCAAGGCCACCATGTCCCGCCAGCTGCGCGCCCTGGAGGAGCTCGGGCTCATCTCCCGCGAGCCCGACCCGGCGGACGGACGGGCCTGGCTGGTGAGCCTGACGGACGAGGGCCGCCGCCGGGTGGGCAAGGTCCGGGAGGCCCGCCGCGCGCGCTACCTCAGCCAGCTCGCGCACTGGGACCGGCGGGAAGTGGCCGAACTGGCGCGGCTGCTGCACGAGCTGAACGGGACCATGGAGAAGTAGGACCCCCTCCGGCCGGGCGGGGCGGTCCGACGGCCGGGAGCGGGCCGCCTCACAGCTCCACGTACACCACCGTCGCGTCGTCGTGCGTCTTGCCGCGCCCGAGGAACGCCCGGGCCTCCCGGTCCGCCGCCTCCCGTTCCCGCACCCGGTCGACCGCCGCCCGTGCGCCCTCCTTGCGGATGACGTCGCACAGGGCCGTCCAGTCGCCCTCCCGGAACTTCTCCACCCAGCGCGTCGCGCCGTCCGTCAGCGCGGCCAGCGCGCGGACCTCGTGCCGGGGGAGGGTGCCGGTGACCGCGCGGGCGGCGACCTCCGGGTCCGCGGCGGCCGTGAAGAAGCCGCCCTCCTTGTTGCGGGCCCGGGCGTCGCAGACGGCCTCGCTCGCCAGCCAGGCGCGGGGGATCCGGTCCAGCCGGTCGTCCAGGACGGGCGTGACCGTGCCGTCGGGGGACCGCAGCAGCAGGGCCGAGTCCGACAGGACCAGGTGGTCCACGGTGTCCTGGGTCCAGCGGGCCAGGACCACCGTCGCCTGGGGGGTGCGCGGGTGAGAAAGGTCACAGGTGGCCGAATGTGCGTCGGCCGTTCGACCGATCGCCCGGGAGAGTATCTCCGGCAGGGTCAGATCAGGGTGCGAAACGGCCAGTTCGGTCAGCGCACCGCCCAGCCGCGCGGTGTACCAGGGGACGGAATGCAGACAGCCCGCGCCGCCCCTCGGCGGGGTCACACCGTCGAGGACGACGACACAACCGCCCTGCCCGGAGGCTGGTAGCGCGACCGCGGCGAAGTCCTCGTTGGGGCGGCTCGCGTCACCCGGTTCCGAAACGAGTTCAGTACGCATTCGGCCAGTCTGCACGACCCTTTCACAACGTCCGCGAAAGGCTGGCAAAGATCGCGGAATTCCCGCCACCTCGCAGGTCAGGCGCCTGTTTTGGGGTGGAATGGCGTGCTCCGGGAAGGCGTGCCGGCGAATCCTGCCAAAGCCTGCCGTCCGCGTCCAACCGGCCCACCGCGGAGGGCCTGCGCACACACCGGAGGAACTTGCCCGCCAACTCCCAACCGATGTTCACTCCTTTGGGTGGCGAGCCAGTTGATGCGCGACCACTGACCACCGGCACTGGGAGGGTCGGGGGACGGACCGTACCGGGTGCGGGCACCGCTCGCGCCGACGTGACGGGGCGCCACCCGGGCCCATGGGTAGACGAGTTCAGGAATGCGAGCACCGGTGCAGAAGACGCGGCCTCGGCGCACAGGCAACCAGACGGCCTCGGGAGGGGACGCCGAGCGCACCCCGGTCGGCACCGGCCGCCCCACCCACGTACGCAACCGGCTCATAGTCGCCGTCGCCGTGGTGGCCGCCGCCATAGCCGGGGCCGGAGTCCCCTCCCTGCTCACCGCCTCCGGGGAGCTGAGCGACTCCCAGGACCTGGTGACCCTCGCGCAGAGCACCCAGGACGCCCTCACCCTCGCCCACTCGCTGGCCGACGAACGCGACGAGGTCACCGCCTACGTCGCGGCCGGCCGCCCCAAGTCCCAGGCGCCCTCCGAGCAGCGCAGCGCCCGCGTCGACCGGCAGACCGAGGACCTGCGCGCCGACACCGACCTCCCCCACTCGCTGCGGATGGACCTCGACGGCATCGCCGCCGTACGCCGATCGGCGCTCACCGGCAAGAGCACGGCCCTCGAAGCGCACCAGGCCTACTCCGCCGCGATCACCGAACTCCACCGGCTCGCCGAGCAACTGGCCGAGCAGACGCCCCCGCGGGCCGGCTCCGGGGCGTACGCGCTCGCCGAGCTGGACTCCGCCGTCCAGCAGGCCGCCGCCGCCCGCGGCCTGCTCGTGGCGGCCCTCGACGTGCCCTCCAGCGAGCAGACGGTGATCAGCCCCACCACCGGCCTGCCCACCACGACCACCACCGCCTCGGGCGCCGAGAAGAAGCAGCGCGACGCCCTCACCGCCGCCGCCCAGCAGGCGCGGATCCGCTCGGACGCCGCCCTCGCCGACTTCCGCGACACCGCGCCGAAGCCGGCCGTCGCCTCCTACGACTCCACGGTCACCGGCCCCGAGGTCAACTCCGCCGAGAAGTACCTGGCCTCCCTCACCGACCAGCCGGCGCTGAGCGACGACGACCTCGCCACCAGCACCAAGAAACTGGACGCGGCCCTGTCCGCCCGGGTCGACCTGATGCGGGGCGTGGAGTCCGCCCTCTACGACCACCGCACCAAGGACCTCGCCAAGCTGCGCGACGACGACGTCACCGCGCTGGAGATCCGGATCGCCGTCCTCGGCGCCCTGCTGCTGGTGGCCGTCGGCATCGCCACCGCGATGGCCCGCAGCCTCACCCGCCCGCTGTCCGTACTGCGCCGGGGCTCGGCCCGCCTGGCCGAGGCGGCGGACCCCGCTGCACAGGAACCGGTGAAGTTCACCGGCCGCAACGACGAGTTCGCCCAGGTCGTCCGCTCGGTCAACGCCCTGCACGCGCACGCCGCCGCCCTCCAGGAGCGCGTCACCACCCTGGAGACCGACCGCAAGCACCTGGTCGGCCAGCGCCAGAAGATGGCCGACGCCCGCGAGGAACTGCGCGCCGAACTCAACGACTCCGCCGCCCAGCTGGAGCGGCTGCGCACCAGCATCGGCGGCACCTTCGTCAACCTCGCCCTGCGCACGCTCGGCCTGGTGGAACGCCAGCTCGCGGTCATCGAGGGCCTGGAGGAACGCGAGGACGACCCCGAGCGTCTGTCCACCCTCTTCAAGCTCGACCACTTCGCCACGGTCATGCGCCGCCACAGCGAGAACCTCCTGGTGCTCTCCGGCACCGAGCACGTCCAGCAGCACCCGGGCCCGGTCCCGCTGGTCGACGTCGTCCGGGCGGCGGTCAGCGAGATCGAGCGCTACGAACGCGTCCGCATCGCCGCCCTGCCTCCGCACGCGCACGTGGCGGGCTTCGCGGCCGACGACCTCTCCCACCTGCTGGCCGAACTGATGGAGAACGCCACCTCGTTCTCCCCGCCGGACCTGCCCGTCGAGGTCTCCGGCTGGCTGCTGGAGAGCGGCGAGGTGATGCTCTCCGTGCAGGACGAGGGCATCGGCATGACCAGCGACCGTCTGGAGCGCCTCAACTCCCGCCTCGCCGACTTCGATCCCGAGTCGCCCTACGACCAGGAGGGCGAGGACGGTCTCGGCCTCGGCCTGTACGTCGTGGCCCGCCTCGCCCACCGCCACGGCGCCCGCGTCCAGCTCCGCGAGCAGAAGCAGGGCGGAGTGGCCGCGGTGGTGGTGCTGCCCGGGCCCCTGCTGTCCCAGCCCCCGGCGGCGGCCGTCCCCGCGCCCACCGTCGCGGGCGGCACCCACACCTTCTCCCTGCCGGGCGCGGACGCCGAGGCCAACTCCAACGTCCTGCACGGCCGCCACACCGGCGGCGACCCGCTGGTGACCCTGGCGGAGCGGGCGGTACGCAACGCGCCGGACGCGGCGGAGCCCGTACACGAGTCCGCCGAGCGGATCCCGGGGGAGATCCCCGAGACCCCCGCCGAGAGCACGATGGAACTCCTGCTCCCGGACCTGCAGCCCACCCCGGCCCCCGAACCCGAGGCCACCCACGCACCCGCGGCCGCCGGCGACGCCGAGCACCAGCCGGCCCCCGCACCCACCCACGCACCCGCAGCCGCCGACGGCGCCGAGCCCCCACAGGGGCCACCCGCGCCAGGCCACGAAAGCAGCACGGGTGGTGCCGGTGGGAGCACGACCGCCGAAGGCGAAGCCGAGGCGCACCCGCAAGAACACACCCGCACGGACGACGAAGAGCGACTCACCGCCAAGGGCCTGCCCAAGCGCACCCCGAAGATCAGCGCACCGGCACAGGCACCCCGCAGGCGCAGTGGCTCCGTAGACGCCGAAGCCCTGCGCCGCAGGCTCGGCGGATTCCGCCAAGGCGCGGAAGCCGGCTACCGCCACGTAGAGGCGGAAGCCGCCACAACCGAAGAAGCCACGGGGGGCACAGTCGAGGAGGCAAGCAGTTGACCGCGCCCAGTACCTTCGGACTGAGCAGGGAGGCCCGCAACCTGCACTGGCTGCTGACCAACCTGGTGGAGGAAGTCCCCGGCATCCAGTCCGTCGCCGTGGTCTCCTCCGACGGCCTGCTCCTGCTGTCCTCCGATCCCGCCGCCGCGGCGGAGGCCCGCCAGGCCCGTCCCGGCAAGGGCCCCCGCGGCTCCTCCGCCGACCTGGCCACCATCGTCTCCGGCATCGGCAGCCTCACCGTCGGCGCCGCGAAGCTGATGGGGTTCGGCGGGGTCAAGCACACGATGGTCGCGATGGACGAGGGCAGTCTGTTCGTGATGTCGATCAGCGACGGCTCGCTGCTCGGTGTGCACGGCTCCGCGGAGTGCGACATGAGCGTGGTGGCGTACCACATGGCGCTCTTCGTCGGCCGCGCCGGACACGTCCTGACGCCCGAGCTGCGCAGCGAGCTCCGTAAGTCCATGGAGTCCGAGTCGACGGGGAGCGCTCGATGAGCAGCAGCACGCCGAACAAGCTCCCGGTCCGCGGCGGCGACCGCAGGCCCGCCCGCGTCCGCCCCTACTCGCTCACCGGCGGCCGTACCCGCTTCGGCCACGTCCTGCTCGTGGAGACCTTCGTGGCGACCACGGCGGCGATCGAGGCCCCCGAGGAGCGCAAGGAGCTGACGAGCGCTCCGCTCTCCGCGGTCATGCCGGAGATGCGGGCCATCGTCGAACTGTGCCGCCGTATGCGCACGGTGGCCGAGATCGCCGCGCTGCTGAAGATGCCGCTCGGCGTGGTCCGCGTCCTGCTGAGCGACCTCGCGGACCAGGGAAAGATCCGTGTGTACGGAACCGGAACGAACCACGGCGCCGGCCGGCCGGACCGCGCACTGCTGGAAAGGGTGCTGAATGGACTCCGCCGTCTCTGACGCCGTCGCCCCCTACGGGCAGACCCCGGGAACCCCCCTCGCCGAGCCCGACGAGGACCTGAAGTCCTGGCAGACGGACCGCACCCGGGCCCCCGTCGCGACGAAGATAGTCGTGGCGGGCGGCTTCGGGGTCGGCAAGACCACGATGGTCACCTCCGTCTCGGAGATCACGCCCCTGCAGACCGAGGCGCTGATGACCGAGGCGAGCGAGGAGACCGACGACCTCACCGCCACGCCCGGCAAGCTGACCACCACCGTGGCCATGGACTTCGGCCGCATCACGCTCGACGACGACCTGGTGCTCTACCTGTTCGGCACGCCGGGCCAGCAGCGCTTCTGGTTCATGTGGGACGACCTGGTGCGCGGTGCGATCGGCGCCGTCGTACTGGCCGACACCCGTCGCCTCAGGGACTGCTTCCCCGCGCTGGACTACTTCGAGAGCTGCGGGCTGCCGTACGTGGTGGCCGTCAACCACTTCGACGGCAGCGAGCTGTTCGAGCCCGAGGACGTGCGCGAGGCGCTCACGATCCCCGCACACATACCTGTCATGATCATGGACGCGCGCCGCCGGATCTCGGTGATCGAGACCCTGCTGGCACTCGTGGGCCACGCGCTCGACGAAACCCCCGAGTAGCACCCGAAAAGCAATCTAGGAGCACCACCCGCATGCGGAAGATACTCGTCGTCGGGGCCGGCCAGTCCGGTCTCCAGCTCGCCCTCGGCCTCCAGTCGCACGGGTACGAGGTCACCCTGATGTCCAACCGGACCGCGGACGAGATCCGCTCCGGCCGGGTCATGTCCACGCAGTGCATGTTCCACACGGCGCTGCAGCACGAGCGCGACCTGCAGCTGAACTTCTGGGAGTCCCAGGCCCCGAAGATCCAGGGACTCGGCGTCTCGGTGGCCGCCCCCGGCTCGCACGACCCGGGTCCGACCCAGCGGGCGATCGACTGGGTGGGCAGGCTCGACGGATACGCGCAGTCCGTCGACCAGCGGGTGAAGATGGCCGGCTGGATGGAGACGTTCGCCCAGCGCGGCGGCCAGCTCGTCATCCACGGCGCGGCGGTCTCCGACCTCGACTACTTCTCCCGTACGTACGACCTCGTGCTCGTCTCGGCGGGCAAGGGCGAGCTGGTGTCCATGTTCGGCCGCGACCCCCAGCGGTCCCCGTACAGCGAGCCGCAGCGCGCGCTGGCGGTGGCGTACGTGCACGGCCTCGGTCCCCGCCCCGAGCACCCGGAGTTCGACGCGGTCCGCTGCAACCTGGTCCCCGGCGTCGGCGAGCTGTTCGTCATGCCGACGCTCACCAACTCCGGCCGCGCCGACATCCTGTTCTGGGAGGGCATACCCGGCGGCCCGCTGGACGTCTTCAAGGGCGTCAAGGACCCGGCGGAGCACCTCTCCCTGACCCTGGAACTCATGGAGAAGTTCACGCCCTGGGAGTACGCGCGGGCCACCCGGGTCGAGCTGACCGACGCGGGCGGCACGCTCGCCGGCCGCTACGCCCCGACCGTCCGCAACCCCATCGGCCGCCTCCCCGGCGGCGGCCTGGTCCTCGGCGTGGCCGACGTCGTCGTCGCCAACGACCCGATCACCGGCCAGGGCTCCAACTCGGCGTCCAAGTGCGCCGCCGCCTACCTCGCCTCCATCCTGGAGCAGGGCGACAAGCCCTTCGACGAGGAGTGGATGCAGGCCACCTTCGACCGCTACTGGCAGACGGCCCAGCACGTCACCAAGTGGACCAACGCGATGCTGGCCCCGCCGCCGGAGCACATCCTCAACCTGATCGGCGCCGCCGGCCAGCTCCAGCCGGTGGCCGACCGCTTCGCCAACGCGTTCAACGACCCGGCGGACTTCGAGAACTTCTTCTACGAGCCGGAGAAGACGGCCGCCTACCTGGCCTCGGTCGCCGGGGCCTGAGCGGCCTCCGACCCGGGAGCCGGCCGGCGTCGTAGTCCTCTCCGACTCTCCGATCACTGTGGGCCGCCTTCGGGCGGCCCGCAGTCGTCATGCCGGCGAGGCTCTCGCAACCGAGCGAGTACAGGTCGGGCGCATCCACAGGTTGGCCGGGCACGCGTCCGGGCGGCACGTGCACAACGGTCCCGTGGTCGGGAGCATCGTCGAGGGTACGGTCCGGTTCCAGGTGGAGGGCCAGGCCGAGACCGTCCTGCGACCGGGAGACGTGTTCTTCGAGCCCGCGGGCGTTCCCATCGCCCACTTCGACGCGATGGACGAGGACGTCACGTTCCTCGGCTACTTTCCGCTGACCGCCGGTCAGGAACCCGGACTGCGCTGACCGGGTCCGGGGGAGTCCTGCGCCGGCGGAAGTGTGACGGCGGGCTCCGGCCTGCCGAGCGCGGCGAGCTGTTCCGGGGTGAGGGAGGCGAGCAGCTTCTCGATCTCCGCGAGCTGCCGGCGTACGTCGTCGCGGGCCTTCCCGCGCTGCGCGGCGAGGGTGAGCTGTACGTCGAGGGCCTGGCGGGCCTGGCGGGCCAGCCGGTCGCTGCGCTGTTCACTGTCCGCGAGCCGCGCCACGGTTCTGGCCCGCTCGCGTGCCAGCCGCCCGATCACATGGCCCTCGTCGAGGGCGTGCTGCGGGTCGCGGGCCAGCAGCAGCCGTACGTAGGGGGAGATGGCGGTGCTGTTCTGGTACTGCTGCCGGGCCAGCCTGCCCGCCGCGTTCCTGCTGTCGTACAGGGCGCGGCGGGCGCGGGCCAGCTCCCGTTCCCGCCGGTCGACCTCGGCGCGCTGCCGCCCGAGCTGCTCCCCGGTGCTCTCGTAGGTCCTGGTGGCCTGCTCGGTCTGCCGGTAGAGCCGCTGCAGTTCCGTCAGCATTTCGGCCACGGTCCGCGGGGGCTGCGGGACGGCGGACGCGGTGGGCGCGGGTACGAGGACGGCCTGGGCCGCCACCGTGGCCGTACACACCAGGCGCACAAGTCTTCCTGACACGTCATCACCTCCGGTGCGGTAGGCGGACGATCCGCCATTCGTATTTCCGCACCGCGAGCATGAGGCGGGTACAGGCGAGACGTGCAACAGGTGTGCGCCGTCCGGCGCAACGGTTTCACCCGCCGGTGTCGTCCGGCCCGCCGGTCCGGCCGGGGCCGGGCTTGGACCAGGGCCATCTGATCCCGCGGCCCGGGCCGGCCTCCGGGTCGTACGCGTACTTCCATCCGCGCACCATCCCCGTGCGCCTGCTCTGCTCCCGGGGCACCCGCCGGTAGACGAGGACCGTGGGCGGGCCGCCGTCGGGGTCCGGGACGGGGATGCGGTACGTCTTCGGGGGGTGGCCCGTCATGCCCAGCAGCACGGGGAGCACGCGCCCGTCCATGGGGCCGCCCTCGAAGGGGGTGTCCTGACTCTTCACGGGACCAGTGTCAGGCATCCCCGGCCAGGGCCGTCGTGACCAGCTCCGCCGTCTGCGCATCCCGGCCCGCGGTCACCGTCAGGACGGCCACGAACTGCTCGACCAGCCAGTCGCGCAGCTCGTCGACGGGCGGCTGCTTGTCCTCGTCGAGCCAGATGAGGGAGGCCGCCTCCACCGCCGTGATCCACATCCGGACGGTCATGCGCAGGCGCGGACCCGGTTCCGTGACGCCGAGGTGGCTGAGGATGTGCTCGGCGGCGGCCCGGCGCACACCGTCGACGATCGCGGTCGTCCGGGACGTCTCGACGACGCTGCCCCCCTGCAGGAGGGCGCTGAAACCGGCGTCGTGCTCGTCGACGAAGGCCAGGTAGCGGTCCAGGGCACGGGCCAGGCGGGGCAGCAGCGGGCCCAAGCGGGGCTCGTCGAAGCACTGCTCCAACTCCTCGGCCGCGGAGCGCAGCGCGGCCTCGTACAGCTGCTGCTTGCCGCCCGGGAAGTACCGGTACACCAGCGGACGCGAAACCCCGGCCGCCTCCGCCACGTCGTCCAGCGACACCTCCTCCGGCGCCCGGTGCGCGAAGAGGGACAGCGCGGCGTCGAGCAGCTGACTGCGCCGCTCCTCGACGCTGAGGCGACGGTAGGCGGGAGTGGGGGCGGCCTCCGGGGTCATGCACCGCAGCGTAATCGCTTGCAGCGCGCTCAGCCGGGGACGCCTCTTCAGGCGAGCAGCCCCGACGACCACCACAGCCGTCGGCCGACGCCCCGCAGCAGTCCGATGTCGTCGAGGCTGTGCCGGTGTGCGGCTCCGCCGCGTGGCTGTCAGCCGCTGCAGGCGGTG
>NZ_JBIAVN010000017.1:41842-176411 GCF_042894285.1 Streptomyces sp. NPDC001544
GTGGGTCTGGACCGGGGCCGGGGCCGGGGCCTGTTGCCGGGTCGGCGAGGGCGGTGTCAGGCGAGCAGCCCCGACGACCGCCACAGCCGTCGGCCGACGCCCCGCAGCAGTCCGATGTCGTCGAGGCTGTGCCGGTGTGCGGCTCCGCCGCGTGGCTGTCAGCCGCTGCAGGCGGTGGGTCTGGACCGGGGCCGGGGCCGGGGCCTGTTGCCGGGTCGGCGAGGGCGGTGTCAGGCGAGCAGCCCCGACGACCGCCACAGCCGTCGGCCGACACCCCGCAGCAGCCCGATGTCGTCCAGGAAGTCGGTCAGCCGCTTCGCTCCCGTCTGCATGACCTCCCGGCGGTGGGCGCTGGCCTTCACCTGGGCCATTGCCTCCCGCTTGTCGAGGCCCACGTTGGTGTACACGTCCGGGTTGACGAAGGCGACCGAGAAGACGCGGGCGAACTCGCCGGCGGTGACCCGGGTGAACTCCTGGGACCAGCGCGGCGCGGTCACCATCTGGCGGCGGAGCTCCTCACGGGCGTAGCGGACGTGGCGGGCCTCCTCGACCACGTGGATGCGGGTGACACCCCGGATCAGGGGCTGCACCCGCTCGTCCGGGAAGGTCAGCCGCTGCATCCAGTCCAGGACCTCCTCGCCGAGCAGCGTCGCCGTGAACGAGCCGGGCGTGGTCGAGATCGTCTTGAACAGACGCCCCAGGTTCTGGTGGGCCCGGCTCACCGGGTACCAGGGCGCGTCCCCCCGGGAGATCAGCCGGGCGAACATCTTGGAGTGCCGGCACTCGTCCTCGATCTCCGTCAGCGCGTACCGGACGTGCGCGCTCGTCGCCGCCTTGTCGTAGATGTGCCGGACCAGCAACTGCATCAGGATGATCTCGAACCAGATGCCCAGCGAGGCCAGCGCCGCCGCCTCGTGCTGGGAGAGCAGGATCCGCTGCTCCTCGCCCATCCGCCGCCACAGCGGCGTGCCGTACAGAGACACCAGCTCGGGCGGCCAGAACCACTTGCCCTCCTCGAAGGGCGCGTCCCAGTCCAGCTCCTCGTCCGGGTCGAAGGAGTGCCTGGCGGAAGAGGCGAGCAGCCGCTCGGCCACCTGCTCCCGGTCCTTGAGCAGGCCGAGCGCGTCGCGCAGCCCCGCGAGCGCCTCGCCTTCCGTCACCGTCGTCATGGCCGTCCCACCTCGTCGCCGGCTGTCAATGTCTGCGGCACTTATGAGACTGCTTGTCAGCAAGCCCGTCAATCCCCTGCGCGCCTCTTGTTGACTCGGCGTCTACGTGTGAGCCTGCCGGTATGCCGACCTACGACCTCTACGCCATGGACTCGGGCGCCCCGCACTGGCAGGTGCCGGCGAGCGGCGCCGCCCGCTTCAGCTGGGAGTACGACGACGGCCGCGACCGATTGCTCGCCCTGTACCAGAAGGGCAAGGACAAGCAGTGGGACGGGCAGAAGCGCATCGACTGGGACCTCGAGGTCGATCCCCACGACCCGCTCGGCACCCCCGACGAGGCGATGACCCTGTACGGCACGCCGTACTGGGCGAAGATGACCGACAAGGACAAGGGCGAACTGCGCAAGCACTACGCCTCCTGGCAGTTCAGCCAGTTCCTGCACGGCGAGCAGGGCGCGATGATCTGCGCGGCGCGGATCGTGGAGTCCGTCCCCGACCTGGACGCCAAGTTCTACTCCGCGACCCAGACCATGGACGAGGCCCGGCACGCCGAGATCTACGGCCGCTTCCTGCACGAGAAGATCGGGATGCTCTACCCGATCAACGACAACCTCCAGTCCCTGCTCGGCGACACCCTCCGCGACTCCCGCTGGGACATGCCCTACCTCGGCATGCAGGTGCTGATCGAGGGCCTGGCGCTCGCCGCCTTCGGCATGATCCGGGACACCACCGACAAGCCCCTGCCCAAGCAGATACTCGCCTACGTCATGCAGGACGAGGCCCGGCACGTCGCCTTCGGGCGGATGGCCCTGCGGGACTACTACAAGCAGCTCACCGACGCCGAACTGCGCGAGCGCGAGGAGTTCGTCGTCGAAGGCTGCTATCTGATGCGGGACCGCCTGCGCGGGGTCGAGGTCCTGGAGAACTTCGGCATCCCCAAGGCGGAGGCCGAGGAGTTCAGCGAGCGCTCCGAGTTCCTCCGCCTCTTCCGCCAGCTGCTCTTCAGCCGCATCGTGCCCTGCGTCAAGGACATCGGCCTGTGGGGCAAGCGCCTGCAGGAGGCCTACGTCGACATGGGCGTCTTCGAGATGGGCGACTCCAACCTGGACCTGCTGATGGCCCAGGACGAGGAGATCGCCGAGAAGCTGGACGCGGAGCGGTTCGCGGCGGAGGAGCGGGAGCGGGTGGCCGAGGTCGAGAAGGCCATCGAGGAGGGTCAACGCATCACGGGGTGATCACTCGATTGACGGAGGTATCGGCATATTCGCCTGGGTACGCTGGCTGTGCCAGGCAGACTCCGCCGCATGGGAGCCATCATGGACGAGGAGTACGAGTGGCCCCGTCCGCCGGAGGGCAGTTGGACGGCGGACGATCTGGACCGGCTCCCGAACCTTCCTCCGCACACGGAGCTGATCGACGGGAGCCTCGTCCTTGCAAGGCCGCGGACCCGCTTTCACATGCGCGCCATTCGGCTGCTGGACATCGCCCTGCTCCGCCAGGTTCCGGCCGAGTTCGACGTCTACTTCGAGTTCACGGTCACACTCGACAGGTGCAACCGTCTGGAACCGGACGTCCTGGTGGTCCGCGTCGACGCCGACACCGGCGCAAACGGCACCCGGCTCCTTCCGGAGGATGTCATCCTGGCCGTCGAAGTCGTCTCCGAAGACTCGGAGGAACGAGACCGAGAGGCCAAGCCGCGCAAGTATGCGGTACTTCTGGCGTGTGGAGGACGGCGGCAACGGCCTTCCGGTGGTTTACACCTACGAACTCGATCCGGCCACGAACACGTACGTCAGCACCGGCATCCACCATGACCGACTGAAGCTGACCGTCCCGTTCCCCCTCACCATCGACCTCACCGCGATCAACCGCCGACCGCCGGTTGCACCTCCTGCGGAGGGAACGACATCCGCAGGGTGAACGCGTAGTCGGTCGGCCCATGGGTGCGCAGATGCAGCAGCCGCTCCTCCGCCTCCGCCACGGTCGGCCGGTGCCCCGCCGGTACCCACCACATCGCGACCATCGCCTCCGACACCCGCTCGAACCTCCCCCACTGCCTTAACGGCGTGGGGGGACCCCCACCCGCCGCCGCGCCAGCAACTCCCGGTGCCGCCCCTGGTACATGAACGCGGTGAGCGCGTTCGTGTCCCGCCACACCGACATGTTGATGATCAGCCAGTCGTCACCGAGGACCGGGATGCCGGTGGCGTCCCCGGACTCGTCCTGCAGCCGCCACACGAACCCGTCCGCGGCGTCCGCCACCGCGTTCACCGGGTCGAGCGCGTCGACGAAGTCCTTCAACTGAGGCGAATCCAACGGATACTTGAGGCGAGCGATGTTGACCTGGGCGAGTTCGAAGGCGGCGGATGCGGTCATGACCGAACGCTAGGTCGGTCGTTCGGCGACCGTCACCCCCCGTCTCACAGACCGAGAACCGCCGACATCACCGCCTTCGCGATCGGCGCCGCGTCACCGCCGCCGCTGATGTGACCGCGGTCGGCCGAGGCGTCCTCCACCACCACCGCCACCGCGACCTTCGGCTCCAGGTCGTCGTCGGCCTGCGCCCAGGAGACGAACCAGGCGTACGGCACACCGGAGTTGCCGACACCGTGCTGGGCGGTGCCGGTCTTGCCGCCGACCGTGGCACCCCGGATCGCGGCGTTGCCGCCGGTACCCTCCCGCACCACGTCGGTCATCAGCTCCCGCATCCGCGCGGCCGTCGACGGCCGCATCACCAGGCGCGGGGGACGCGGACCGTACTCCGCCACCGTCTCCCCGCCCCTACGGGTGGTCCGGTCCACCAGGTACGGCGGCCGGAGCTGACCGCCGTTCGCGACCGCCGCCGCGACCATCGCCATCTGCAGTGGCGTGGCCCGGGTGTTGAACTGCCCGATCGAGGACAGCGCCAGCTGCGCCCGGTCCGCGCCCGGGTCGAAGGTGCTCGGCACGACCGGGAACGGGATCCTCAGGTGCCGGTCGTTGAAGCCGAAGGCCTGCGCCGTGGCCAGCATGTGCTCGGCGCCCGTGTCCACG
Source organism: Streptomyces sp. NPDC001544 (assembly GCF_042894285.1). NCBI lineage: Bacteria > Bacillati > Actinomycetota > Actinomycetes > Kitasatosporales > Streptomycetaceae > Streptomyces > Streptomyces sp. NPDC001544. The sequence continues at coordinate 46,045 of NZ_JBIAVN010000017.1, forward strand.
CCCAGCTTGGCGAACACCGTGTTGCACGACCACTCGAACGCCATCCGCACCGAGGCGTCCCGGCAGCCTTCGGACTCGTTCGTCAGCCTCGTCCGGGTGCCGGGCAGCGTGTACGGGTCGGGGGAGCGGGTCCGGCGGTCCAGGTCCCGTACCGCGCCCGCGTCCAGGGCCGCCGCCGCGGTGACCACCTTGAAGGTGGAACCCGGCGGATACGTCTGCCCCACCGCCCGGTTGATCATCGGCTTCTCCGGGTCGTCGCCCAGCCGGGCCCAGGCCGAGGTCACCGCCTCGCCGTTCCCGGACAGCTCGGACGGGTCGTACGACGGCGTGGACACTAGCGCCAGCACCCGGCCGGTCGCCGGCTCGATCGCGGCCACCGCCCCCTTGCGCGCCCCCAACCCCTTGAACGCCGCCTGCTGCGCGTCCCGGTTCAGGGTCGTCACCACGTCCCCGCCGGCGCTGCGGGCCCGCGCGACGTCGTTCCACAGCGGCAGCGGCGACAGCATCGGGTCGGTGCCGGACAGCACCGGGTCCTCGGTGTGCTCCAGCAGCGTCGTCCCGTACCGCTGCGAGGAGAACCCGGTGACCGGCGCGTACAACGGGCCGTACCGGTAGCTGCGTTCGTAGCGCAGCTGCTCCCCGCTGTCCCACGAGCCGGTCACCGGCTCACCGCCCACCAGGATGTTCCCGCGCGGCTGCTGGTAACGGGCGATCTCGGGGCGGCGGTTGGCCGGGTTGCCGTCGTAGGACCGGCTCTGGACGACCTGGACGCGGGCCGCGTTCACCAGCAGGGCCGCCAGCAGCAGGACGCAGAAGGCGGCGGCGTGGTGGATGTGCTTCGTCACGGGGCCTCCCGCCCGTCGTACTGCCGGCGGGCCGAGTCACTCAGCCGGATCAGCAGGGCCACGATCGCCCAGTTGGTGACCACGGACGAGCCGCCCTGCGCGAGGAACGGCATCGCCATGCCGGTCAGCGGGATCAGGCCCGTCACCCCGCCCGCGATCACGAACACCTGCAGCGCCACCAGCGAGGCCAGCCCGACCGCGAGCAGACGGCCGAAGGGGTCGCGCAGCGCCAGGCCCGCCCGGTAGCCGCGCTCCACGAGGAGCCCGTAGAGCAGGAAGATCGCCGACAGACCGGCCAGGCCCAGTTCCTCGCCCGCCGTGGCCAGGATGAAGTCCGACTTGGTCGCGAAGCCGATCAGGGTGGAGTGGCCGAGGCCCAGCCCCGTGCCGGTGACCCCGCCCGCCGCGAAGGCGAACAGCGACTGCGCGAGCTGGCCCGGCCCCACACCGGCCTCGATCGTCGCGAACGGGTGCAGCCAGTCCTGGACCCGGCCGTGCACATGCGGCTCCAGCCGGCCGACCGCGACCGCCCCCAGCACCGCGAGCAGCAGCCCGACCGCGATCCAGCCGGTGCGGCCGGTGGCGACGTACAGCAGGACCACGAACAGGGCGAAGAACAGCAGCGAGGTGCCCAGGTCGCACTCCAGGACCAGCACGCCGACGCTCAGCAGCCAGATGGCGACGATCGGGCCGAGGACCCGGCCGGTGGGCAGCAGCAGCCACCCGACACGGCGGCCGCTGTGCGCGAGCGCGGTCCGGTTGGCCGCCAGGTACGCGGCGAAGAACACCGCGAGCAGCACCTTCGCGAACTCGCCCGGCTGGATGGAGAAGCCGGCGATCCGGATCCAGATCCGGGCACCGTTCACCGCCGGGAACAGCACCGGAAGCGTCAGCAGGACCAGGGCCGCGGCCACGCAGACGTAGGCATAGCGCTGCAGCACCCGGTGGTCGCGCAGCAGCAGGACGACCACGATGAACAGGGCCACGCCCAGCGTCGACCACACGAGCTGGGCCGGCGCCGCCCGGTCGCCCGGGGTCTCCAGGTCGAGCCGGTAGATCAGCACCAGGCCCAGACCGTTGAGCAGCACGCCGATCGGCAGCGGGAGCGGGTCGGCGCACGGGGCGCGCACCCGGACGGCCATGTGCGCGAGCAGGGCGAGGACGCCGAGCCCGGCTCCGTAGCCGGCCGCACCGGGCGGGACGGCGCCGTACCTGGCCAGGCCGACGGCGCAGTAGCCGTACACGGACAGCAGGACGGCCAGCACGATCAGGGCGAGTTCGATGCCACGGCGCCGGGGGAGGGGTACGTCGGGCGCCCGGGACTGTGCCGCCGCCATGGTGGTTCCGGCCTTGGTCATGTCCGGAACCTACCTAAATGCGGCCTCACATGTGCCCTGTTCGTCCCTGATCTTCCGAGATGTCAGCTTGCAGGGTCAGCGTCGCCACCGCTCCGCCGTCCGGGGCGTTGGCGAAGGCCAGTCGCGCGCCCAGCACCTCCGCCTGACCCACCGCGATCGTCAGCCCGAGCCCGTGCCCCTTCGCCCCGCCCTCGGTACGGAAGCGCTGCGGGCCGTGCCGTAGCAGGTACTCCGGATAGCCGTCACCGTGGTCCCGTACGGTGACCACCGGCCCGTCGCCGGTCAGCTCCACCGTCAGTTCGACCGGCGCGCGCCCGTGCTTGTGGGCGTTGGCCACGAGATTGCCCAGCACCCGCTCCAGCCGCCGCCGGTCGGTCTCCACGCGCGCGTCCCGCACGATCCGCACCTCGGTGTCCGTGCCCGACGCCCGCACCACCCGCTCCGCCAACGCGCCCAGCTCCTCCGAGTCCACCGCCGGCCGCTCCCGTCCGGTGTCCAGCCGGGAGATCTCCAGCAGGTCCTCGGTGAGGGTGCGCAGCGCCGCCACCCGGTCGCGCACCAGCTCCGTCGGCCGCCCCGGCGGCAGCAGCTCCGCCGCCGCGTGCAGCCCGGTCAGCGGGGTGCGCAGCTCGTGCGCCACGTCCGCGGTGAACCGCTGCTCGCTCAGCAGCTTGCCCTGCAACGACGACGCCATGGAGTCCAGCGCGTCCGCGACCGCGGCCACCTCGTCCTGGGGGCGGGTCGGATCCAGCGCGAGCGGATCGTTCACGCGTGCGTCCAGATCGCCGGCGCTGATCCGCCGGGCCACCTGCGCAGTGCCGTGCAGCCGCCGCGTCACCCTGGTCACCGCGAACGCGCCGACCAGCAGCGTCAACCCGATGGCCAGTGCCGACGACCACAGGATCGCCCGGTCCAGGCCGGCTATGGTCCCCGCCTGCTGCGAGTAGTCGACCTCCACCGCGAGCGCCCGCCCACCGTCGACGGGGCCCGCCGCCCACATCGTGGGGCGCCCGTGGTGCGTACCGACCATCGTCCCCCGCTGCCCGCTCACCGCCAGCGCCCGCAGCGCCGCGGGCAGCCCTTCCGGATCCACACCGGCGCCCGGCCGCAGGCCGTCCCCCGCCTGGAAGTCCTCGGTCACCTGGGCCAGCCGGTCCAGCGCCTGGTGCCGGGCCTGCCCCACGGTCTGGTCGGTCACCGAGACGTGCACCAGAACGCCGAGCAGCGCGGCCAGCGCGCAGCACATCACCACGATGAAGACGGCGGCCTTCACGGCCAGGGTGCCGGCCCACCGGGGAAGGCGAAGCCGGGGGGCCTTCAGCCGTGGGGCCCTCACCCGTGCGGCCCTTACCCGTGGAGCCCTCATCGCAGGCTCGCCGAGGGGGACGCCGAGGGGGCCGGCGTGCGGGAGGTGCGAGCCCCGTGTCCCCGCCTGCCGGTGCGCAGGAACTCGTCCCGGGAGAAGACCATCGCGCGCTGCTGCGCGTCCCAGGCCCAGGTGGTGCGGTACTCGTAACCCGTGATCCCGGCCGGGGAGCGGACGATCACGGTCCGGCCGGCCAGCTCGACCCCGGTGATCGCGTCGTTGTCGGACATCACCTGCACCAACCGGTGATGCTCGACGGTGTAGACGCGCACGGCCGTCTGGTTGGTCGGATACAGCCGGAAGCCCAGCGTCATGTCGTCACGCCCGTCCCCGGTCAGATCGCGGTAGTACGCCTTCAGCACGGGACACCGCCGCGCGTCCCCGCCAGGCCCGCAGTCGTCCATCCGGGCCGCCGTGGCGTGGTACGCGCCCTTGCCGCCGTAGTCGTCGGCGTGCGCCGCTATCTCGGCACGGACGACGGCGACCGGGGAGACCGCGTGGATGTCGTCACCCGGCACGGTGACGCCCTTCACGGTCTCCGTGCTGCCCTCGTCGTACGGCCAAGCCGGACTGGAGGCCGGGCGCAGGTCGGGCCAGAGCCGGTCGGGGCCGACCGCGGCCGGGGTCGCCCCGGCGCCGCGCAGGCCCCCCGTGTCACCGCAGCCGGCCGTGGCCACCGCCACCAGGGCGACGGCGCAGGCGGCGACGGCGGCTCGGGCGGCTCGGGCGGCGCGGGCCGGACGGGTGCGGGGCACGGTGCTCCTGTGGCTCGAATCATTCGGTAGTACGACCGCACGGCGGCCCAGCACACCCTATTCGGCCAGTTCCTCCAGCAGACGGGCGGTGGTCAGACCCGCGCGCAGGTACTCGACGAACAGCTCGTTGTGCAGCGCCCAGGGGGAGCGCCGGGCGCGGACGATCCGTATCGCGTCCTCGACGCCATGCCCCCGGCGCACCAAGGCATGCGCTATGACCAGGCCAGATCGGTTGTACCCGTGGTAACACCGGACGAGGACCGTACGCCCCGCATCCAACCCGTCATTCGCCGCCCGGGCCAGCCGCATCACACCGGCGAGCTGCGTACCGTCCAGCGGACCGTCGGGAATCGGCCACACATGATGCTCGACCCCAGGCTCCGGCCCATGCCCCGGAAGCCGCAACAAGGTCTGTACGAGATCGAACTCGTCCCGTACGACGGCGAACTCCAGCTGCCCCGCCGGCCCCCGGAACTCGTGGCCGCCCATCCACAGGCCCGGCACTATCTCGCTCCACGGGGTACCCGGAGCCGGTACATCGGGTTGTCTCCTGCGGGTACGCAACGGCGCCTCCCCCACTCCGTCCCCCCACCGCTGTCAAAGGTAACGGGGTTCTTGCCCGGGGAGCACCCCGCCTGTTCCCATGGTCGAGGGGTGATGCGGATGAGCGGACTGCGCGTCGTGCCGACCTGGCGGCACGGTCAGGAACGGCTGTACGTCTGCGGCAGGGACGGCGGCAACATCGCCTGGTACGACAGAGAGGCGGCCCGGGTCAACCTGCTCAGCGAGGACCGCAGGGAGGACGTACTCACTGTCCTGCAGCCCTTCCTGACCGGCCCGGTCACGGTGGGCCCGCCCCCGGTCCCGACCCCCGCCGAACTGGCCCGCCTCACCCTCCACCCGGACGACGACCTGGCGCCCAACCGCCCCGGCGAGGCCCTCCTCGTCGCCCTGGACCGCAACCCCGCCCCACCGCACCGCCTACGCCCCGACCCACGCCGCCGCGCCCTCGCGGCCGAGCAGACGGTCGGCGAGGCCCTGGACCGCCTCGACGGCGCGGGCTGGCACGCCCTCCACTCCGTCCCCCTCCCCGGCGGCGACCGCATCCACCACCTCCTGATCGGCCCCGGCGGCCTCTTCACCCTCCACACCGTCCCCGCCCGCCGCCACCGCGTCCTCATCACCGACCCGATGGTCACGCTCGGCCGCCGAGACCCGGTTCCTTTGCTGCGCCAGGCCCGAACGGATGCCGACCGCGCGTCCTACGCCCTGACCGCGGAGGTCCGCCCCGTACTGGCCCTGGTCGACCCGGGGGAGGTGTCGATACCGGTGCCGCTGCGCGAGGTGCGCGTCCTGCGCGACACGGAGATCGGGGACCTGTCCCGGCTGGGGGGCGTGCTGAAACCGGCGGACGTGGAGGCGCTGCATGCGATGGCGCGGGACCGGGGGACGTGGGGGAGGGTGTGAGGCGGTGCCTGGCGGGCGCCGGCCGGTGATATCCAGCCCGCCCCGGGTGTGTTCCGGGTGCCTCTGAGCGCGGGCCGGCAACCTCTAAGCGCGGGCCGGCGAAAATCAGCCCGTCCGGCGTTTGAGGACGAGGCCGTTCAGGCCGATGGGGTCCGGGGCGGAGCCCCGGCGGGGTGCACGGGCCCCGCGAGGCCACGGGAGGCGCAGCCCCGGGCGGGGTGCAGGGGCGGAGCCCTGCGGGGCCACGGGAGGTGCAGCCCCGCGCGGGGTGCAGGGGCGGAGCCCCGCGGGGGCCAGGGGGCGCAGCCCCCAGCGGGGTGGAAGGGGCGCAGCCCCTGGAGGACGGGAAGGGTAGGGGCGGCGGGGGCGAACCCCCTCACCCCGGCAACACGGCGGCGCGCCCCCGCTCAAGCAACGGCGCCAGCAGATCCCCGAAATCCTGCACCCGCGCCGCAACATCCCCGGCCCGGAACACAAGCTGCTCCGCAGATCGACACCCCCCCACCTCCTCCCAAGTCACCGGCACCGAAACATACGGCTCAGCCCGCGCCCGCACGGTGTAAGCCGTAGCGGTCGTCTTCCGCGCCGCATTCTGACTCCAGTCCACGAACACCTTCCCCGGCCGCAGACTCCGCGTCATCCGATGCACCACCAACCGAGGCATAACCCGCTCCGCCTCCACAGCCAGCCCCTTCGCATACTCGGAAACCCGCTCCGACGAAGCCCCCCGCACAGCCGCCAGCAGATGCAGCCCCTTCGACCCGGACGTCTTGACGTACGCCGAGACCCCATCAACAGCCAGCCGCTCCCGCAACCACAAGGCAACCTCACAGCACTGCACCACCCCCGCCGGCGGCCCAGGATCCAAATCAAAAACGAGCCGATCCGCGCACCCGGGATCCTGGATCACCCACTGATGCGTATGGAACTCCGCGACGAGATTCGCCGCCCACATCAGCGACGCCAGATCCTGCACCAGCACCATCCGCGCAGGCCCCTCCGACCGAGGCACTTCACCGGTGGTGACCCAGTCGGGCGTACCGGGCGGCACGTTCTTCGTAAAAAAGACCTGCCCACCCGGCCCGTCCGGATACCGCAGAAACGAAACCGGCCGATCCCGCAGATGGGGAAGCAGCACTTCCGCGACGACCGCGTAGTAGTGCAGCAGCTCGCCCTTGGTGAAGCCGGTAGCCGGATACAGCACCTTCTCCAGGTTGCTGAGCGCGACCCGCCGCCCCTCCACCTCTGCGATAGGCGTCATACGATGAGAATCCCACGCAACCCCTGATAAAGCTGGACGAAACAACGAAAAGCAAAGGTGCTGCACGTGCGATCCATCTGGAACGGCGCCATCTCCTTCGGTCTCGTCAGCATCCCGATCAAGCTGGTCAACGCCACCGAGAGCCACTCCATCTCCTTCCGCCAGATCCACACCGAGGACGGCGGCCGCATCCGCTACCGCAAGGTGTGTGAACTGGAGGAGAAGGAGGTCACCCAGGCGGAGATCGGCAAGGGATACGAGGACGCGGACGGGACGATCATCCCGATCAGCGACGAGGACCTCTCCCACCTGCCGATCCCGACCGCGAAGACGATCGAGATCGTCGCCTTCGTACCGGCCGACCGGATCGACCCGCTCCAGATGGACGCCGCGTACTACCTCGCCGCGAGCGGCGCCCCGGCGGCCAAGCCGTACACACTCCTCCGCGAGGCCCTCAAGCGCAGCCACAAGGTGGCGATCGCGAAGTACGCGCTACGCGGCCGCGAACGACTGGGCATGCTGCGCGTCGTAGGGGACGCCATCGCCATGCACGGCCTGCTCTGGCCCGACGAGGTCCGCTCCCCGGAGGGCGTGGCCCCGGACGTCGGGGTCACCGTCCGCGACAAGGAACTGGACTTGGCGGACGCACTCATGGACACCCTCGGCGAGGTCGACCTCCAGGACCTGCACGACGAGTACCGCGAGGCCCTCGAGGAGGTCATCGCGGCGAAGGCGGCCGGCGAGATGCCCCCGGAACTCCCCGCCCCGCCGTCGGGCGGCAAGGTGCTCGACCTGATGGCCGCCCTGGAGAACAGCGTGCGGGCCGCGAGGGAGTCGCGAGGCGAGGAGCCGGCCGGCACGAGATCCCTCACCCGCGCCGCCCCAAAGGAGACGGGTGGCAAGAAGTCGACGTCGACGGCGAAGAAGACGACGGCCTCCAAGGAGACGGCGAAGTCGACCGCCAAGCAGGCCCAGCCCGCGAAGAAGTCGGCGGCGAAGTCGACCACGGGTGCCGCCGCGAAGAAGTCGGCGGCGAAGAAGAGCACGACGAAGACCACGGCCAAGAAGACCGCCACCTCCCGCAAGCGCTCCGCATGAGCGTTCACCACCGGGGCGGTAGCTGCTGGGTCAAACCTTGATCACGGTGGCCCTCCCGCCGCACAGATTGGTCAGGTCATCCGGATAGGGGGTCGCGAGACCGCTCGCGGTTCTGGGCGCATCGCGCCACCCAGTTCGGCGGTCCGACCGGCTAGGTCGCGGGGGAACCGGAAGTGCCGGGGGCGGCATGGTGGCCGGGCATGGCGAGAATGTAGCGGAGGCTGACCTTTTCGCCATGCCCGAGGCCGACTCGAACGGCAAGGATCAAGGCATGACCTCGGCGGACACATTTGAGAATTCGCCCCCTGGGCCGTCGTCGGGATCGAACAATCTGAGCGCCGATTCGAAAGTCGGACATGTCCGGCCGGCCGAACACAGGAGGTTCTCCGTGGCCAAGGGCTACTGGGTCAGTGTCTACCCCGCCGTCTCCGACCCTGAGACGCTGACTGCCTACTTCGAGCTGGCGGGTCCGGCTGTCCGGGCTGCGGGTGGACGCACCCTGTCCCGTGGCGGTCGAGTCGTCGCCCACGAGGCCGGAATCACGCAACGCGTCGTACTGATCGAATTCGACAGCTTTGAACAGGCGGCCGCGGCCTACGAGAGCGAGGCATACCAGAAGGCGCTGGTGGCCCTCCCCGAAGGCTTCGAGCGCGACTTCCGCATCATCGAAGGCATCGACTGACGCGGTGCAGGACGGCACCGGCTGAGGCAGACCGGTACGCTCCGGGACGCGTTCGGTCGACCATTGCGGCCAGGCCAGGCCAGGCCAGGCCAGGCCAGGCCACGCCAGCCCCGGCTGTCGGCGGACACCGTTCGCGATAGCCGCTTCGTCGATCGTCAGGGGGTGGGCCGATGTCCTGGCCGGATGTCACGGTGGTCGATGCGTGCGTGCGACGCGACGGCCGGGGCGGCAGCCCCACCGCCGTCACCGACGACGACCCGGCGGCGACGGACGCGGACCGGCGTGCGGTCGCCGCCGCGGCCGGCACCTCGCACGCGGCGTTCCTCGGCCCGGGGCGGACGCCGGACGGTGGCCGGCCGGTCAGGTTCTTCACCGCCACCGCCGAACTGCCCGGCTGCGGCCACGGCACCGTTGCCGCGCAGGCCGTCCGGTTGACCCGCACCACGCTGGACGAGCTGAACGACCGCCAACACACCGGCGGCCGCACGTTCGACACCGTCGCGATCCGCCGCCCCGCCGGCATCGAGGTGTGGTTCGACCAGGGCCTCGTCGCGCTGCGTCACCCGGCACCGGACGAGCGCGCCGCGATCGTCGCCGCGCTCGGCCTCACCGCGGACGATCCGCATCCGACCGACGCGCCACGGATCGCCGCGCCCGGCGCACCACGCATGCTGGTACCGGTCCACGACCGGTCGGCGCTGCTCCGAGTCCGCCCACACCTCGGCAGGCTGACGGCGGCGTGCCGACGGTACGGGCTCCTCGGCTGTTTCGTGTACGTACCGCCGGTGGGCGACCGACCGGGTGCGGCGCGGATGTTCGCGCCGGCGATCGGTGTCGACGAGGACGTCGCCAACGCCAACAGCACCGGCTGCCTGGCCGCCCACCTGCTCGACACGACAGGGGCGCAGACGGTCGCGATCGAGGTGGAGCAGGGTGACACCCTCGGTCGACCGGCCAGCGTGCTCGCTGCGGCCCGACGCGGACCGAAGGGCATCACGACCCGGGTCGGCGGGTTGGCGGTGGTCCGCGACGGACACAGCCGCATCCGGTGCGCCAGCCGACCATGATCGTTGTTCACCGGCATTTCCCTACACCGCGCCTACTCACACCCGGGTAGGACCGGCCCCGCCCGCCCGTCAGCCCGTGACCTGCCCGCTGTCCAACGCCGCCCCGGCGTCCCGCTGCGCCGGGATCGCCGGCAGCGCCCGTACCGCCATACCCGCCCGGTGCTCGTCGGCCTCCGCGCACAGCGCACGTGCCGCGTCGTTGAACCGGGCGACGGACGGCGGGTCGGAGGGACCCAACAGGTGCAGCTTCAGCTCGGCGCGGGCCGAGGCGTAGGTGTCGCGCTCAGGGTTGCGTACGGACTCCAGCAGGGCCGGTATCCCCGAGGCGTCCGGGGTGAGGACGGCGCCCGCACGGACGGTGGGGAAGGTCTCCCGGAAGTCGGCCTCGGCGAGGCCGCTGGTGTTGGCGACGGCGTACGGCTTCTCGCTCTCCAGATAGTCCGAGATGACGCTGGAGACATCGCTGACCAGCACGTCGGCCACGTTGAAGCAGGCGTAGACGTTCGGCCGGGCCCCGGTGACGATCCGGTGCTCCCACGCGGGGAACGAGGCCCAGTACGCGGCCTCCCAGGCGGCGGTCGCGGCGGCCACGGCCGCACCCCGACCGGCCTCCGGAACCCCCTGCAGCAGCATCCGCTCGGCGTCGTCCGCGCCCGCCCGGAACGAGGACGTGGTCAGCCGCTCGAGCTCGGCGGTCCGCGCGGCCAGCTCCGCCGCCACGGACGGATCCGGCCGCTCGTCGGCGTGCTCGGCGGCACGCACCGCGTTCGCGTCGCGGATCATCTCCTTGATCCGGGCGTTCGCGGCCCCCGCCCGAGGATCGACCGACCCGGTCAGCGGGTGCGGCTTGTACAGCAGCCGGACTCCAGGATCGGCCAACAGAGCCCGCACGATGTTCTCACCGGCCTCGATGACGGAGGTGTTTCCCGGATTGCCGTCCCACCCCTCCCAGGTAGGGGCGTAGAGAACAGTCGTGTAAGCCCCCGCGGGCGCACCGCGGTACGGCTCGATGACATCCAGCTGCGGACGCCCGATCTCCACGACGTCACGGTCGTCGACGCCCACAGCGGCCAGCGCGTACCGCTCGCGCGCCGCGGGACCGGCCACCCACACCTCGTCGTACGCCTTCGCGTACGGGTTGCAGCTCGACAGCTTGTCACTCTCGCCGTGGTTGACGAACGCGTGCTTGATGGTGGGAATCCGCAGCACCTGCGAGGTCTTCCCCGAGTTCGACGGGTGGATCAGCATCTTCAGCGTGGACTGCTCCAGCCGCATCAGATCGGCGACCTTCGGCAGACAAACAATCGGAATATCGGTCGAGGCGATCTTCCGCACCATGAACCGCTCACGCAGCACGATCAGCGGACGCCCCTCCAGCCGGGCCAGCGGCTCCAGCCACATGTTCGCCTGGTAGGCCGAGCTCGTACCGCCGGAGAAGTACATCCCCACCGTCGGCCGGTACTCCGCGAGCCACGCCTCGAACCACTCCAGCGCCTGCTCACTCGTCACCGGCCTGCGCCCCGGCAGCAGCCGCACCAGCAGCATGCCGACGGCCACCACCGCGAACACACAGGAAAGGGCGATCCCCGCGGCGGCCCACCAGGCCGAGCCGTTCACCGCGGTGACCAGCAGCCCGACCGTCGACGGCAGACCGAACATGAGCAGCCGCTGCCCGGAGCGGCGCATCAGCAGCGCCGGGGGAGCAGCACTCAGCCGCAGCGCCGAGGCGTCGACGTTCCGGGTCACCACGGGCAGGGTGCGGGAGCGGCGGACGAGGACCGCGAGCGCCTGGCAGGCGAAGTGCAGGCCGTAGAAGACCAGCAGGCCGCAGATGAGAGCGAGATACCGCGTCTCGTAGTCCTGCTCCTCGATACGTATGAGCCCGGTCACCAGCAGCAAATCCCGCACGACCTGGCGCACGAACACGGTCGCGTGCAGCCTCCCGAGAGCGGCGGCGACACCTCGCTGCCACCGGTGCAGCCCGACGTCCGCCGCCACCCCGACGACAGTGGCGGCGACGAGCACGGGAACACTGGGGAGGAGAGCGCCCACCGCCTGCACGGCGAACGACAGCGCGAGCACCATCGGCAGGAGGAAACGCGCCGCCCCGGTACGCAACCGGGCGGACAAGGGGGATGCTGACACTTCGCGGGCTCCAGGCAACTCAACATCCTCGAGCTCGGACTTGCTGACTGGCGCGATCAGGTTGCCGCGGGCCGGAAGCCGATGCGTACGGACGTTCTCTTTTCAAGTAGGTGGTCGGACTTTACCTGTCCGTTGGCTGGAATTCACCTGTGAGGTAATGGAAAGTTATCGACGCCACCGCATCGTCACCTCGGGGTGGCGAACGGTCACCAGCGATCACCGAACGTACGGAACGAGCGCCACCGGTCACCCACCCGGTCACCCACCCGGACGCCATCGCCTTGGACGCGGCCGACCGACCGTCCGGCCGAACGCCCTCCGCCAACACTCCGCACGGTCGATCACGGTCGCAGCGCTTCCGTCGTGTATCGGCCGCATGCCGCCAACCGTCGGATGCTGCCTGCACCTGCCGCATCGCGTCCTGTTCCGCCAGAGTACGGCTGCCCCAGGCGTCCCGTCCGGTTCGCCGTCTACGCACACGCCGCCCATCTGTCGACGCTCACGTCATGGGGGTTGACGAAGAGGAGCCGCGAAGGCTCGGCGGTGGACAGTCCCGCTGTCCCTCGTGCGGGCTGCTGGGGGACCGGGTGGCAACGCTCGAACACGACTGGGTCCTGCTGGAGCCGAACATGTCCCCACTGGCCCACACGGTGCCGGCGGAACACCGATGGATCGAACTGTCCGACGGCCGGGTGACGGTCTACGGGGTATGCCCACCCGACCAGTTCCAACGCTGCCGCATCGAACACCGCCTGGCCTGCCCGGCGCAGCCCCTGCCAGACCTCTGGCCGTGGCTGACAGCCCTACGGGACGAGAACGCCCACCACGCCGAACGCCAGGCCACCCCCGAGCCCCCGCCACGCCCGGAGGAATGGCCGGACGCCGGCTGATCGGCCGTACAGAAGCCGCCGGCCCGCCTCGCGCCCGGTCGTCAGCTTCCGACGTGGGACACGGGTGGCCGCCCCGTGGAGCGAGCTCAGTAGCGGTGGTTGGGCCAGTGCGGCTCCTCCCAGCGGGCGGGGCCGGTGAGTCCTATCAGCCGTACTCGGTGCAGCAGTTCCTCGGGCGCGCCCTGGGCGCGGAGCCGTGCCGGGGCGTGGCGGACCAGCCAGGCCGCGAGCTCGGTGCGCAGAGCATCCGCGTTGTCGTTGTCCCGCGTGTCCCATGGAAGTTCGTCTCCCAACAGGTCGTACTCCCAGTGGGCAGCCGCTTCTGCCAGGTGCCGGTCGGACACCGCGTGATCGAGCGCCTCCCAGGTGCTGAGCCACGGGCCGAGCGTCGCGGAAGCCTCGGCACACAGCGCGAGGACCTCATACACGGGGACAACGGGCTCCGGTTCGCTGAGGCTGTAAGCCCACCAGGCATGCAGGAACTCCCACACCGCCGCGCTTTGGCGAGCGGGCCACTGCTGCCAGTACCCCCAAGCGAACGAATGCCCGACCGCGTGCATACCGAACATGGGCTCTACGGTGCCGCTGACCAGGGCCCTGGCGAACTGAGGCAGAATGCGGCGCAGCACCGCGCCGTGATCCTTCCAGTCGGGGGCGGTCCAGGTGCGATGCAGCAGGTCCGGGTCGAGTTCCACGTCCGGGACTTTCAACTGCGCAAGCTCTTCTTCGCTGCCCCAGTGGCAGTCGCACTGGGCCTCGTCGTAGCGGGCGGTCATACCACGAAACGTGACGGCCAGGCAGTCCAGAGCACGGTCGAGCCGGAATCGTGCGGGAGTGTCGTCGAGGTTCATCGTGTCGGCACAGCCTCAGGAGGACTCCGGTGGCTTCCGCCAGCCGAAGATCGCGACTTTACCCGGGCCCGGCCGCCGCGGTCACCTCACTTACCTGTAGCGGGATTGGTCAGGTCGCCGTCCCCGCGGCGGCGCCGGGCGGTCTGCGGCTCACCGGCGCGGTGCTGTTGATACGCGCAGGCGCCGGGCTGCTTATGCCTTCGACCTGGGCTTGCGGGCTCTGCTTGCCGGGTTCCGCGAGCTGCTTGCCTGACCGCCCGTTGCCGCGAAGGCCTCCATGACATGGGCGAGGCTGTGACGGCGGCGAAGTGCTGACGGATTACCGATCGGAGAGTACGGTCACTCGGGCCGGTGGTCCGGCAGGCTCGTGTGAACCGATGGGACGGCCTGCCGGTTTCCCCTCACTCAACAGGAGGCTCCGCGATGCCCAAGACCACGCAGCTGCGTACGTACACCGTCCGCGACGGGTTACTCGACGAGTGGGTAGAGCGCTGGCGCAGTGACATCGTTCCGCTGCGGCTGAAGTTGGGCTTCGAGATCGGGGGAGCCTGGGTAGACCGGGAGCGGAATCAGTTTGTCTGGCTGATCTCCTACGACGGTCCCGAGACCTTCGCGGAGCGAAACGCGATGTACTGGGCGTCGCCGGAACGCAAGGCGATGGGCCTTGACCCGGACGACTACCTCGTGCGCACCGACGACCGTACGGTCGAGAAGCGTTACTGACTCAAGCGGGGTCCGGCGGCAGCAGATGGTGCCGCCGCTCCTCGGCGTCCAGGGTGCGGAAGACCCGCCCGCGCGCCCGAGCCTCAAGCCGGTCGTAGTCGGGGTCCGCCGGCCACACGCGCGCGGTTCCGTCGGCGGACGCGGTGAGCAGCCGGGTACCGTCCTCGGACCAAGCCACCGACGCCACCTTGTCCCGGTGGACACCGATGACGTCCACCTCCTCGAACGTGGTGGCGGACCAGAGCCGTACCGTCCGGTCGTCCGCCCCGGTCGCGATACGACGACCATCCGGGGACCAGGCGATAGCACGCACCCGCCCCTCGTGTCCCTTCAGCACGTCGATACGTCGCCCCGTGGTCGCGTCCCACACGGCGGCCGTCCAGTCGCCGGACGCCGTGCCCACACGCTCCTCGTCGGGAGACCAGGCAGCGTCCTCCACATAGTTGCCGTGCCCGCGAAGCACGGTCAGTTGGGTGCCGTCGGTGGTGTCCCATAGACGGCAGGTGCGATCGTCGGAGCAACTGGCCAGCATCCGCCCGCTCGAGGACCATGCCACACGTCCCACCCAGTCCTGATGCCCCGTGAGTTTGCACAGCTCCGTGCCGTCGACAGCCGACAGGATGCGTACGGTGCCGTCGTGTCCACCGGTCGCGATCCGTCGGGCGTCCGGGGACCATGAGCACCCTTCGATGGGCTCGCTCTGCAGCTCGAACACTGTGCTGCCCGCTCCGTCGACGACGCGCAACAAGCCATCCGCAGTGCTGAGGGCGATGCGGTCACCGTGCGGTGCCCATGCCACGCTCCACACGCGCGCGCCGAGCGTCACCACCGGCCCGGCGGGTGTACCCGAGTCCACGCTCCAGACCCGCGCGGTGCCGTCGTCCGAGGAGGTGGCGAGGCGGGTGCCGTCGCCGGACCATGCGGCCTGGTTGACCGGCCCGTCGTGGCCGTGGATCGAGACGGACTCGGCGCCCTGCGGCTTCAGGTCCCATACTCGGGCGGTACCGTCCGTCGAAGCGGTGCCGAGTTGAGTACCCGACGGTGACCACACGACGGACCACACCGTGTCAGTGTGCCCGCGCAGCACCGCCACCACCTTCGCGTCCTCGGTACTGACGACACGAACGGTCCGGTCGGATGACGGGGTGGCGAGCATCCGGCCGTCCGGCGAGAAGGCAGGGTTCCACACGTAGTCGGTGTGGCCGCGAAGCAGCAGCCGCAACTCGCCCGTACATGCGTTCCAGATCCGGGCGGTGTGATCACCGGAGCCCGTTGCTAGTGACTCCCCGTCCGGTGACCATGCGACGCCCTCGACGAACTCCGTGTGGCCGGTCAGTGTCGTCCTGGCCGATCCTGTCGTCGAGTCCCAAACGATCACTGTCCGGTCGTGCGACGCGGTGGCGAGACGGGAGCTGTCCGGTGCCCAAGCGACCCCCCAGACGTCACCCGTGTGGCCGCGTAGTTCGTGCGTGATCCGGCCGCTGCCGGCCTCCCATACTCGTACGACCTGGTCCTTGAATGTGGCGGCGATCCACAGCCCGTCCGGCGACCACGCGACCTGCCGTCCGACGTCCCCAGCACCGGTGAGCTGCCGGACTGGTTCACCGGATGCGACGTCCCAGACGCGCACGACGCGATCGCGGCCTGCGGTGGCCACCTGCGTGGCGTCGGGGGAGAAGCACACCGACTCGACCATGGCCCCGTCGCACGGCAGCACGCACAGCTGACGCCCCGAGCTTGCGTCGTATACGCGGGCCGTACCGTCCCTGGACGCGGTGGCCAGCAGATTCCCGTCGCCGGACCAGGCAATGTCCCGAACCGTGTCCGCGTGTCCGCCCAGCTGAGTACGGAGGTGTCCGGCGGCAAGCGCCGTCATGAGCCCGCGCCGCGCGGCCGGCGTCGGCGCGCACTCGCCGAGCGCAGCCAGGGAGAGGAGCAGAGCCCGTTCCGGCTCGGTCTCCGCACTCGCGATCACCTGACGACCGATGCTGTCGGAGACGCGACTGAGGAAGGCCAAGTCGCGGCGCAGCGAAACATCAACGAGCGCCTGGGCGGTAGCCGACGCCTGGCCTGCCTCCTCCAGCGCGACCAGCCACCTCTGAGCGACGGCGAGCCGCTCACCCGTGAGGAGATAGTCAACGCTGCGCCCGGACCGTTCCCAGTCGGCGGCCCACCGCTCCAACTCGGCACGTTCCCTGAGACGTTCGGCCCGTGCCTCGGCCTCCTGGCGCAGAGGCGCCCACTGGCGGAAAAGGGCTTCGTGCGTCACCTCGGCGTACGCCTCCCGGGGGCCGGTCGCGTCCCCCGCCGTTCCCTCCACCGCGTCGGACCGGATGAGGCGCGCGTCTATGAACGCGTCCACCACGTACCGCTCCTCGTCGGTGAGTTCGGACAGACGTACCGGGCGGCGGGCGAGGTCGCGTTCTTCGAGCGTGACGAACTTCAGCAGCACCCGCAGGGCGAACTCGATGCCGTTCGGAGGGCTGAGGGCTGCCACGGTGTTGTCGGCCTGCCGCGCAAGCGCCCCAGCCACGCCCCCGAGCCGCTGGTACGTCTCCTCGGTGACCGTGCCACCCGGCCCGCAGGCGAAGTACAGCTCCTGAAGGAGGTAGGCGAGGAGAGGAAGTGCGTCGTCCGTGCCGGTGTCGTCCACGATGGTCTCGACGAGACCAGGGGCGAACGAGATACCCACCAGGGCACCCGGCCGCTCGATGACCTGAGCGAGTTGAGCCCGGCTCAACGTGCCGATCGCCACCGGATGCTGCAAGAGCTGCGCGTGCCTGGTACCGAGGAGCCTCCCGAGCAGATCCACCCGGCAGGTGGCCAGGACGCGGACAGTGGGCTCCTGTCGGAGGCACGCGTCCAACGCTTCCAGGAACTGGACCTGTTCTCGCTCGCCCGCAAGGGTGACAAGCTCCTCGAACTGGTCGATCACAAGCAGGATCCGCCGGAACTGCCCGCCGCGCAGCCGTGACACTTCGGCGGCCAGGCTGTCCGGCCCCTGTCGCAGCCGTCGCACCACCGCACTGACCGGTTCGGCGCCACCGCCGGCCACGGCCAGGGACGCGGCCAGAGCGTTGAGTGGGTTCGACCCTGGCGAGAACGTCGGCACTATGGTCCACCGGCGACGGCGCAGCCGAGGCAAGACCCCGGCCCGCACCAGCGAGGACTTTCCGCTGCCGGAGGCCCCGGTCAGCAGCAGGAACCGGTCGGCCGGACGGGGCCCGGAGGCGTGCAGCCTGCGCGTTAGCTCGGCAGCCTGCGCCTCCCGGCCGAAGTAGACGGTGGCCTCGTCCTCGCTGTAGGCGTCCAGCCCCGGGTATGGGATGCGGTCACGCGGCCACTCCGTCTGCTCGGGCGCCGGGTTCTCCAGCCGGTACACGACGACCTGACCGACCACCATGGCGACGATGAGCAGCCCGATGGCCGGAATGGATCCTCGACGGATGACCTCCAGCGCCCAGGGCACGTGGGTCGCGTTGGTGGCGTAGTTGGTGGCGATGCCGAGAAGGCAGGCGACGAGTGCCAGCATGATCTGTAGCACCACTTGCAGGCGCTGCCTCATACCGCACCGGCCCCATGCAGGCCTGCTCGATACCCGCGCACCACTGTCACGCCCCCCGGTCACGTTCGTCATCCTGTGGCCTTCATGCACTGGGACCGCGAGAGTCCACGGTCCGGAGGTGCGCGAGGAAACCTTGGACATCATCTGGGGGGGACAAGGCAGGGTTCAAGAACACCTGCAGAAACCGGCCACCGGGACGCTCAACCCAGAGGCGTCCGGGTGGGCACCGAGCTATTCACGAACTGGTCCTCAAATGCTGAGGCTGGCACACCTGGCTGCGGTTCTGCACAGCGCTGTTCGAGTACCTGCAGAGCTGGCGATGCTCGCGCGGAGCGAGGTGGATCAGCCCGGGAGCGGAGCGAAGTCCGTCACCGTGTCGCCTTCAGAGCCTCGACGAAGGCGGTGAAGGCTTCGGTGGGGATGGAGAGAGTGGCCCTGGCCGGGGCCTTCGAGTCGCGGATGGCTATGTGGGTGCGGCGATGTGCAACCTCCACGCAGGCGTCGCCCTGGCCACCGCCGGAGTAGGACGACTTCTGCCAGGTATTCGGGGTCACCATGGACTCACAGCTCCTTCATCATCCGGAAGATGAGGTCACGCGAACGCTCGGGCTCGAACGATGCCGCTTCTACCCTACGGAAAAGCGTTCGATAGCGTACGAGTTGAGCTTCAGCATCGATGAACACAGGACCATGAGGTCCGTCACGTACGACCGTGTCCAGCTTGGGGACGGGGCCACCTGCGTACACCATGGCGCTTCCTGCTCCTGCGAAGCCGTCCAGATCAAAGGGAATGACGCGCACGGTGACGTGATCGGCTTCAGAGAGTTCCAGGATCCGGGCGAGCTGAGCCCGTGCTGCGGATCGGTCACCGACCCTGATGCGCAGCGCTGCCTCGTGAATCACCGTCTCATACGGAATCGGGTCGGGCCGCTCGATGATGACTCTGCGCTTCATCCGGTGCTCCACCCATCGCTCCAAATCGCTCTTGGGGAACTCCGGGTTCACGTACGAGAAGAGGGCCAGGGCGTAGTCCTCGGTCTGCAAAAGGCCAGGGACGTGTAGGAAGTCCACGTCCCGCCGGTAGCTGGCGTGGTGCTCCAACTCGGCGAGGTCGAGGAAAGGCTGGGGTAGCAGATCTCGGTACTCTTCCCACCAGCCGCGTGTCCGTTCAGTGGCCATGGACACCAGAGCTGAGACCAACCCCGCGTCTGTGCAGCCGTAATGAGCGGCAAGACGCCGTACGCGTTCCTCGCTGACGCCACCAATGCCGGCCTCAATGTGACTCATCTGGACCGAGTTGGACCCAAGCAGTGCGGCGGCCTCACGGGCCTTCAGCCCTGCCGCTTCACGCAGTTTCCGCAGTTCAGCGCCCAGGCGAATTTGATGTGCCGTCGGTTGCAGTCTGGGCGGCATGCTTCCTTCTCGTCTTCAAAGATCTTGGCGCGGCGACTCGTTCGGGGTCAGGTTACGTGACCAACTTGCAGTGGAACAATTTTATGCCATACCGTCAGTGACGTAACGCACACGCTACGGAAGCGCACCGCTTCGTCGTGCCACGACGGCTGCGGCAATGCCACCGCTTGCCCCGCATCCCCTCCCCACCCGAAACGGAGCTGACGCATGCCCGAAAGCCTGTCCGAATCTTGGGAATACTGCCTCTACATCCCGAACGACCCACGCGCCGTCACCATCAGCCGCCGCACCCTCCGCCTGATCCTCACCATGCACGGCCTGATCGGTCTGGTGGACACTGCCGAACTCCTCGCGACTGAACTGGTCTCCAATGCCGTACGCCACACGAAAGGCCCAGCCGCACTGCGCGTGCGCTGGTCTGCGGGCGTGCTGCGGATCGGGGCCTGGGATGCCGACCCGGAGCCGCCGGAGCCCCCCGTGCCGCTGGAGCAGGTGGCCGAAGCGGAGGATGGGCGTGGACTGGGACTGGTCCGGGCGTGCGCCGACCTGTGGGGGTGGCAGCCGCTGACGAGAGACGGGAACCGGGGGAAGGTCGTGTGGTGCGAGTTGGCTGCCGCGTAAGCCGCGTCGGCAATGATTGGCAGATGTGTTTCACTGCCCGGATGCCAACCCTGGGGTTGCGCGAAGGCTGATATGGACCTGCCAATCATCGCTGGCTTGTCACTCCTAGATGCACTGATGTGCACATGCTGAAGAAGGTGCCAATGGTTTTTCAAGGACTTGGTGCTCACCATCGACGCGTTCAGTACAACTTGGGGAGCGAGGTTTCTGGACTTAACGCGAGTGGCCCCACATACGCACAGTGATCTAGCAAGATGTATCAATTGCGCCGTTGATTTTTTGCTCACCTAGCACGTCAGCTGCGGCCGACATTTCGAGTCAGCTTTTTGCAGTGATCTAGAGAGCTGGATTGCTTGGTAAGCGGCAATAAGGATTAGTGACTTATGCATTCCTTGGTGGCCGAGGATGATAGAATCTACCGGCGCCAGGGCGCGACGATGCTGCAAGAATGGAGTTCCCGTACATGGAAGATGCTGCCCCTATTCCGATCCCGCACCAACGCAGGGCGGAAGTATATGAGGGTGACGCCTATGACCTGATGGGGAAACTCCCCCCCGAATCGGTTGATCTGATCATTACCTCCCCCCCGTACTGGGGTCTTCGCACCTATGGCCTGGAGCATAACGAAGACATTCTTCAGGAATGGTTGGACGAAGGTGGCAACAAGGAGCAGGCCCCGTCGTATGACTGGTACCGTCTGCATGGGGGCTGCCTTGGGATGGAGCCACTTCCTGAATGGTACGTGTCTAATCTCACAGAAATCTTTCAGCGTGGAGCCGCGGCTTTGAAGCCAGGCGGTAGCCTATGGGTGAATATCGGCGACACGTATTTTGCGCGCTGGTCTAGCATCAGACTTGATGGCCGACAGGGGCTTGGCGATAACCCGCGAATGCGTCGGCGAACCCCCATGGGAGGGTTCAGGCAGGAAAAGCAGCTTCTACTGATCCCAGCTCGCTTCGCCATCTCAATGCAGGAGAAGCGCTGGATCCTGCGGAATGACTTGATCTGGGAGAAGCGGAATGTTCCGCCTAGGCCGGAAAAGGATCGCTTGCGTCTCGCGCATGAGCACTTCTATCACTTCGTGAAGCGCCCCAAGGAGGGGCGTGCCAAGTACTACTATGATATGTCTGCCGTAGAGCAGGGTGCGCGCGACGTTGTGACCGTCAATGCAGCCTCAGGCTCTGATGGTCACTCGGCTACCTTTCCGACCAAGCTCATTGAGCCTAGAATTCTAAGCTCGTGTCCTCCTGGCGGCCTTGTTGTAGATCCTTTCTGTGGCACCGGACGTTCTCTCTCGGTCGCAGTGAATAATGGTAGGCGCGCTGTGGGCTTCGAGATTACTCCTCATTTCTCGAAGTCGGCGCGCCAAAATGTCACTGGTGGAGTGTTCGTCAGTGAAGAGGATGACGATTTGGAACCCAACTCTGAGGACAGTGCGCTCTTCTAGAAGAGCCGAGAGTCGTCGGTGCGCTGTCGTAGTTGTCCAGCCGCTTTTTTCTTCACCTTGGCAATGAAGTCTTCAAGCATGGCGTTAGCATTTCCGCTCGATGTCATAGCCTGCGTATATTCCTCAAGCGTTGTGCGCACCGTTTCGACATGCGGCATGGCTAGGCGGCCGTCATTCAGGATGGTGCCGTCGTAATCGAAGCCCATGAACGTGATGTCCCACGGCTCATCGTGCGATATAGGATTAAACGCAATGCGCGCTCGGAGCTGCTCAAGGATAGTGGCCTGCATTACGACATACAGGGGCACTCCGATCTGCTTGAGATACTCTCCCTTCACGGCGACTTGAGTGCCGAGTCGCTTATAGACATTGCCCGTGTTAACGCCATAGTCAATAGTGTCACGGCGCCCTTTTTCGGCAGCCTCCCGGGTGAAATATTCGCGCCACTTGTCGGTCTCGCCGGCCTCCCAAGCCTTGAACGCGGGACCGACGCCACCTCCGCGCAGATCAATCGCCTGAGTCTCGATGGCGATTGCCTTGATGCCGCCGGGTGAGGCGGCGTCATTAACGTAAGCCACATAATCTAGATTGAGGCGAGGTGTCTGCGTCGCTGCGACTTCGGGCACGAGTACAGCCTTCATATCGCCAAAGTAATCGCGCACTGCCCAACGGGTTGGGTACCCATCAAGCCTATGGTCGCACACGGCGTAGGTACGTTGCTGCGCATCCCAGGCCGCTGAATAAGTAACGGAGCAGTACCCGAGTCCGTACTGACGTTTTTTCTCGCATTCGCTGTCAGTGAAAGGGCAGTGTTCCGCTTCTTGGGCAGCTTGCGCTTCTTGAGCCGTGGAATCATGCGGATAGCCGTATATCTCCACAATCGGGAAGATCCGCCCACGCTGCTGTGGCCTTGGCATGTTGAACCAGCCCCCATGACGGTCTAAGTGTCACCTCTAACTGCGTCGATCTTAGTATGACTTGATGGATCATCAGAAGGTTTGACTCGGAACGGCGGTGTCTGCCTTCGGCGAGTTCGTGGTGCTCGCATGGGAGCACTTGCTGCATACATGGACGTACATCGCCAACCGGAAGAGTGGGGAGCCGTTGGAGTACGGGTGGGACCGGAGCGGCGCGCTCCTGTTGGTGTTACAGCTGTCTGCGACCGAACAAGGTGTCCTGGCTCGGGTGCAGTTGATCGACAGGCTTGCCGTCCAGCGTCCGTTGATCGGCGGTATGGATGCTTGCTTACGG
The DNA here is from genome assembly GCF_042894285.1 of Streptomyces sp. NPDC001544. Lineage (NCBI taxonomy): Bacteria > Bacillati > Actinomycetota > Actinomycetes > Kitasatosporales > Streptomycetaceae > Streptomyces > Streptomyces sp. NPDC001544. The sequence goes on from NZ_JBIAVN010000017.1 coordinate 68,850, forward strand.
GTCAGCTGAACCAGATGCCCCCGGGCGACAGCCGGCGTGCGAGGCGCTGGCCCGCTTCACTGATTGGGCTCGACCAGGACACATCGGCGACCTGACAGCCGAAATCATCGGCAAGCGCTTGTACAAGCATTCCCCCGATGCCCTGATGGCGGTAGACGGCCGCTACCCAGACCAGGCCGATACGCGGCCGCAAGGTGTTGTCCTGGTCGCCGCGCCGCGACCCTTCGACCAGATCCCAACGGTAGTGTTGGCTGGTGTCTTGGGCGTTCAGGTAGCCGATGATGTATCCGTTCGCCTTCAACAGGTACGCCCGCACGTTGTCCGAGGTTACCTCGGGCTCATCGAGGTGGGACCACGAGTTGAAGTCGTATTTGTTCTCCTTCTGCGGCATCCGCGCCACCTGGTAGGCCAACTTCCGCCACGCGACGGGTGACTGCGTCGTCACTACGGCCAAGTCGGCCCACCACTCGAGGTTCTTGGGCACTCGAATACCGAACGCCCAGGCCGCGTGATGGGTCGTGTGCTCCTTACCGCCGTCCCAGGGCTCGCCCAGGCTGAGACCACAGGGGCAGTCTCCGCCGCTCGGCGCCTCCGCCCGGCGGAACTGCACAGGGGTCGCGCCGTAGCTGAGATTCTGGTCTCTGCCACCCACCCAAGGCCGCAGAGGGGCATCCTCCGATTCGACGTACCCGGTCCAGCGGTCCACCCACCCGGGGTACCGCTCAGGGAATCTCTCCCGCATCTGCTTCTCGGCTGCCGGTAGCGTTGGGCGAACCCACACGCTACCGGCGGTCGCCCGACCGTTAAGGCGCAGGCCACGCTCGTTGGCCTTGGCGCGCAAGAACCCCAGGAATGCGCCAGGCGCCGAGTCGAAATCAACGCCGCGAACCAGCTCCCGTTCGCCGGGAGCAAGCCAGTCATCGACGGGGAGCGCCATCCGGTCGGCGAGCCTATGGAGTCGGCTGTAGTCGTGGTCGAGCTCAGCTACGCGCAGCGCCTCGACCGTGGCCTCGACATGTGGGAACGGAACGAACAGGGTGACCCAGCGCGAGCCGTTTGTCCACGAGAAATTACCCGGGTATCCGTCGTAGTAGATGCGGTCGATAGCCGCGCTGCGCGCGGTATCGGCGGCTTCTCTGTAGGTGGCGGGCAGCTCGGGATCGTGTCCAAGCGAGGGCGCGGTGTCGACGTACCCATCGCGGTCGACCTCGACTGTGGCGTACCAGCGGTAGTACTGGACACGGATCTTCCGTGAGCGCCAGCCGCGGAGATCAGGGTCGAGGTGAGTAGTTCGCGGGGTCATGCGCTCTGCTCCGTAAGTCTGTGAAGACCGGTCGTTTGATAGTCATCTCGGTCGTGTCGCGGCCCTCCGAGGCCGCCACCGGACGGCGTTGGTCGCTGTGATTGCTTTACTTCGCTGCTGTATGGCTAGCAGACGTCTCGCCCTGTCGCTGGAGATCGCGAGGAATGGTGAACACTGAGACCTCTGGGTAGGAGTGCAAGCTTTCAAATGCGGTGAGTGTGCCGCAGGGGTCGCGCACACTGAGAGGCAACGAGAAAGGGCGGGAGTCAGTGAGACTGACTCCCGCCCTCTTCTGTCGGCATCCGCCCAGGTCAAATGCTAGTTTCAGCGTGTGACTCGGCGAGTGCCCCCGGCAGGATTCGAACCTGCGCACACGGCTCCGGAGGCCGTTGCTCTATCCCCTGAGCTACGGGGGCGTTCGCGGGGAGCTGTTCGCTCCTGGCGACGGGTGAAACACTACCAGCTCTGACGGGGTGGTCATGAACGGGTTTCCGCAGTCCGGGGGTGGGCGGGTCGCTCGGGTGGGGTGGAAGTGGGGAAAACCCGGACGCGGTGGCCGGGGTCGACCTACTCTCGAGTTGTGCCAGGCGCGTCGGGTCGGGTGCTTGTTGTGGACGACAACAAGGTCATCCGGCAGCTGATCAGGGTCAATCTCGAGCTGGAGGGCCTCGAGGTCGTGACCGCGGCCGATGGTGCCGAGTGTCTGGAAGTCGTTCATCAGGTGCGGCCCGATGTCGTCACGCTTGATGTCGTCATGCCCCGGCTTGATGGGATTCGGACCGCCGCTCGCTTGCGGGCGGATCCCCGGACGCGGGAGCTTCCGATCGCCGTCGTCAGCGCGTGTACGCAGCGCGAGGTGGAGGCCGGCCTCGATGCCGGGGTCGACGCCTTTCTCGCCAAGCCCTTCGATCCCGCTGAGCTGGTGCGGCTCGTTCTGCGGTTGGTCGACCGGGGGAGGGCTGACTCGGTGGTGGGTGAGCCCCACCAGCATCAGCAGCTGCAATAGGCAGTCCCGCAGTCCCTTGTCCGCATCCCGGACCTTCGCGCCTTATCGGGTCGCGTGCCCACCCCCTTCCTCCCCTACGCTTGTCCCGTGACTCCCGTCGAGCTCTCCCGCACCGTGCTGCACGCCGTGCGCTGTGCCGTGGATCAGGGGGAGCTGGCCGTCACCGTGCCGGAGAGGGTGCAGGTCACGCCGCCTGGGCCCGGGGGGTGCGGGGACTACGCCACCAATGTCGCGTTGCAGCTCGCCCGGCCGGCCGGGCAGCCTCCGCTGCGGGTCGCCGAGATACTGCGGCCCCATCTCGCCACCCTCGATGGTGTTGATGACGTTGTTGTCACCGGGCCTGGGTTTCTCAACATCAGCCTCCGGCCGGACGTCGACCCCACCGCCGACCTCGTGCGGGAGATCCGCCACCGCGGTCCCGCCTACGGGCACGGTGACGCCCTCGCCGGCCAGGTCGTCACCCTGCGCGTGCCCTACGACGTACGAGCCGAGGTCGTCGCCGACGCGCTTGTGCGGATCGTCGCCACCCAGGGTGGGAGAGCGGAAGTCGAGCACGCAGAGCCCGTCAATCTGCGGCCCGTGCCCGCCCCCGAGGACCCCGCCCCGCTCGGCCCCGACGCCGCCCAGTGGGCCCTGCTTCATCCCGCCGCGCACGACCGACCCCGGATCACCGCCGACCACCTGGTCCAGCGGGAGGCCAACCCCCTCTTCCGCGTCCGGTACGCCCATGCCCGTACCCGGGCGCTCACCCGCAACGCCGCCCGCCTCGGGTTCACCGCCGAGCCCTGTGCGGTCGGAAACCCCGAGCTCGTCGGCGCCCTCGCCGACCATCCCCGCATCCTCGCCGCGGCCGCCATCCATCGCGCCCCGGACCGTCTCGCCCGGCACCTCGTCACCGTCGCCGATGCCGCGCTGCCCTTCCTGCTGACCGTGCTGCCGCGCGGCGACGAGAAACCCTCGGCCGCCCACCGTGCCCGGCTCGCCCTCGCCGAAGCCGCCGGGACGGTGCTGGCCGGTGGCCTGTCCCTGCTCGGCATCGACGCACCCGATCACCTCTGAGAGAGCACGCCCAAGATGAGCCGTTCCGCACACCCCGCCGGGCCCCGACACGCCGACGTCCTCCCCGAGGGCCACTACTCCGCCCCTCCCACCGACCTCAACGCCCTCGACCCGAAGGTCTGGGCCCAGACCGTCACCCGTGATGCCGACGGCGTCGTCACCGTCGGTGGGACCAACGTCAAGGACCTCGCCGAGGCGTACGGGACCCCCGCTTACATCCTCGACGAAACCGACTTCCGTGCCCGCGCGCGGGCCTGGCGTACCGCCTTCGGAGCCGACGCCGACGTGTTCTACGCCGGGAAGGCGTTCCTGTCCCGTGCCGTCGTGCGGTGGCTGCATGAAGAAGGGCTCAACCTCGACGTGTGCTCCGGTGGGGAGCTGGCCACCGCCCTCTCCGCCGGCATGCCCGCGGACCGCATCGCCTTCCACGGCAACAACAAGTCCGAGAGCGAGATCCGGCGGGCCATCGAGGCCGGGGTGGGCCGGATCGTCCTCGACTCGTTCCAGGAGATCGTGCGCGTCGCCCACATCGCCCAGTCACTCGGTCGCCGGCAGCGGGTGCAGATCCGTATCACCGTGGGCGTCGAAGCGCATACGCACGAGTTCATTGCCACCGCCCACGAGGACCAGAAGTTCGGCATTCCGCTCGCTGGCGGACAGGCCGCCGAGGCCGTGCGGCGGGCGCTGCAGCTCGACGGGCTGGAGCTCATCGGGATCCACTCCCACATCGGGTCGCAGATCTTCGACATGTCCGGGTTCGAGGTCGCCGCGCACCGTGTTGTCGGGCTGCTCAAGGACATCCGCGACGAGCACGGGGTCGAGCTGCCTGAGATCGACCTTGGCGGGGGCCTGGGTATCGCTTACACCAGTGACGACGATCCCCGCGAGCCCCACGAGATCGCCAAGGCCCTCACCGAGATCGTCACCCGCGAGTGCGATGCCGCCCGGCTGCGTACGCCCCGTATCTCCGTCGAGCCCGGGCGGGCCATCGTCGGGCCCACCGCCTTCACGCTGTACGAGGTCGGCACCATCAAGGCCCTCGACGGGTTGCGGACGTACGTCTCCGTCGACGGCGGCATGTCCGACAACATCCGCACCGCGCTGTACGACGCCGAGTACAGCGTCGCCCTCGTCTCGCGTGTCTCCGACGCCGCGCCGATGCTGGCACGCGTGGTCGGCAAGCACTGCGAGAGCGGGGACATCGTGGTGAAGGACGCGTTCCTGCCCGCGGACCTGGCACCCGGTGACCTCATCGCCGTACCGGCGACGGGCGCCTACTGCCGGTCCATGGCCAGCAACTACAACCACGTGCTCCGGCCGCCCGTCGTCGCCGTCAACGACGGTGAGGCGCGCGTCATCGTCCGCCGCGAGACGGAAGAGGACCTGTTGCGCCTCGACGTCGGGTGAGTACAACAAGAGACACCCCGGCGGCACCCATCGCTCGCGGCCGGAAGATCTACGGTCTTCCCTGTCCCCCGTAATGAAATAGATGTCTCACGATCCGGACATGGGGCAGAAAGTCCCGTTCGGTGAGTGAGACTGGTCCAACCGTGACGGTATGAGGAAACGAGGTCGGATGATGCGTACGCGTCCGCTGAAGGTGGCGCTGCTGGGCTGTGGGGTTGTCGGCTCAGAGGTGGCGCGCATCATGACGACGCACGCCGCCGACCTCGCCGCCCGCATCGGTGCCCCCGTCGAGCTCGCGGGCGTGGCCGTACGGCGGCTCTCCAAGGTGCGTGAGGGCATCGACCCGGCGCTCGTCACCACCGACGCCACCGCGCTCGTCAAACGGGGTGACCTCGATGTCGTCGTCGAGGTCATCGGCGGGATCGAGCCCGCCCGGACGCTCATCACCACCGCCTTCGAGCACGGCGCGTCCGTCGTCTCCGCCAACAAGGCGCTCCTCGCCCAGGACGGCGCCGCCCTGCACGCGGCGGCCGAGGCGAGCAACAAGGACCTCTACTACGAGGCCGCCGTCGCCGGTGCCATCCCGCTGATCCGCCCGCTGCGCGAGTCCCTCGCCGGTGACAAGGTCAACCGGGTGCTCGGGATCGTCAACGGGACGACGAACTTCATCCTCGACAAGATGGATTCGACCGGTGCCGGGTACCAGGAGGCGCTCGACGAGGCCACCGCGCTGGGGTACGCGGAAGCCGACCCCACCGCCGACGTCGAGGGCTTCGACGCCGCCGCCAAGGCCGCCATCCTCGCCGGGATCGCCTTCCACACCCGGGTCCGCCTCGACGACGTCTACCGTGAGGGCATGACCGAGGTGACGGCGGCCGACTTCGCCTCCGCCAAGGAGATGGGCTGCACCATCAAGCTGCTCGCCATCTGCGAGCGGGCGAAGGACGGCGCCTCCGTCACCGCGCGCGTGCACCCCGCGATGATCCCCCTGAGCCACCCGCTGGCCTCCGTGCGCGGCGCCTACAACGCCGTGTTCGTCGAGTCGGACGCCTCGGGACAGCTGATGTTCTACGGTCCCGGCGCCGGCGGCGCGCCCACCGCCTCCGCCGTGCTCGGCGACCTCGTCGCCGTCTGCCGCAACCGGCTCAACGGGTCCACCGGGCCCGGCGAGTCCGCGTACGCAGCGCTGCCCGTCTCGCCCATGGGCGACGTCGTCACGCGCTACCACATCAGCCTCGACGTCGCCGACAAACCGGGTGTTCTCGCCCAGGTGGCGACCGTGTTCGCCGAGCACGGGGTGTCGATCGATACCGTGCGACAGCAAGGACGACCGGGTGACGACGGTGAGGCCTCCCTCGTCGTCGTCACCCACCGCGCCTCCGACGCCGCCCTGACCGGCACCGTCGAGGCGCTGCGCAAGCTCGACACCGTGCGGGGTGTCGCCAGCATCATGCGGGTTGAAGGAGAGTAACCAGCAATGACCCACCAGTGGCGCGGAATCATCGAGGAGTACCGGGACAGGCTGCCGGTATCCGACAGCACGCCGGTCGTGACGCTCCGCGAGGGCGGCACGCCGCTCGTGCCCGCGCAGCTGCTCTCCGAGCGCACGGGCTGCGAGGTCCACCTGAAGGTGGAGGGCGCGAACCCCACCGGGTCCTTCAAGGACCGCGGTATGACCATGGCCATCAGCAGGGCCAAGGAGGAGGGTGCGAAGGCCGTCATCTGCGCCTCCACCGGAAACACCTCCGCCTCCGCCGCCGCGTACGCCGTGCGTGCCGGGATGGTCTCCGCGGTGCTCGTGCCGCAGGGCAAGATCGCGCTCGGCAAGATGGGGCAGGCCCTCGTGCACGGCGCGAAGATCCTCCAGGTCGACGGAAACTTCGACGACTGCCTCACCCTCGCCCGTGCGCTGAGCGACAACTACCCCGTGGCGCTGGTGAATTCGGTCAACCCGGTGCGCATCGAGGGGCAGAAGACGGCCGCCTTCGAGATCGTGGACATGCTGGGCGACGCCCCCGACATCCACGTCCTCCCCGTCGGCAACGCGGGCAACATCACCGCGTACTGGAAGGGGTACAAGGAGTACGCCGCCGACGGCGTCGCCTCCAGGACGCCCCGCATGTGGGGCTTCCAGGCCTCCGGCAGCGCCCCGATCGTGCGCGGCGAGGTCGTCAAGGACCCGTCGACCATCGCCACCGCGATCCGCATCGGCAACCCGGCCTCCTGGCAGTACGCCCTGGCGGCACGGGACGAGTCGGGCGGCTTCATCGACGAGGTGACGGACCGTGAAATCCTGCGCGCCTACCGGCTGTTGGCCGCGCAGGAGGGCGTCTTCGTGGAGCCCGCGTCCGCCGCGTCCGTGGCCGGTCTGCTGAAGGCGGCCGAGCAGGGCAAGGTCGACCCGGGGCAGCGGATCGTGTGCACGGTCACCGGCAACGGCCTGAAGGACCCCGACTGGGCCGTCGCGGGCGCCCCGCAGCCGGTCACCGTCCCGGTCGACGCGGCCACCGCCGCCGCGCGGCTCGGCCTCGCCTGAGATCGGACGGCCGGGTTCGCCGTCCCGGGTCCGCCGCAAGCGCGGTCCGCTCTCCGAGGTCCGCCCGTCCGGGAGCCTGGGAGCGTGGCATCCGCCGGGACCGCCGCGCCAGGCAACCCGGCGACCCCCTGTGGCGTCTCATCCCTGGGGACTCCCCAGGGAGGGGGCACAGGAGGCCCACGACACGCATCGTGCGCCTCCTGTGCGCCCTATGTCGCCACAGAACCTTCCTTCGATAGGCTGTACCGAACCCGCCCACTGCATATGCCTCGCATATGGCAGGGTGCCGCGCCGTCTGTGCGGCCCTGAGGGGCTCAGGTACGTATCGAATGTCATTCGACCATCACGCAGCTCAAGGAGAGTCATCGAGCGATGGCCGGTCCAGCGTTCCGCGCCGCCGCCGTCCGGGTGCGCGTCCCCGCCACCAGCGCCAACCTCGGCCCGGGCTTCGACGCCCTGGGCCTCGCGCTGGGGCTCTACGACGACGTCGTCGTCCGGGTGGCCGACTCCGGGCTGCACATCGACATCGCGGGTGAGGGCAGCGAAACGCTCCCGCGTGACGAGAGCCACCTTCTCGTCCGCTCCCTGCGCACCGCCTTCGACCTGCTCGGCGGCCAGCCGCGCGGCCTGGAGATCGTGTGCGCCAACCGCATTCCGCACGGCCGTGGCCTCGGCTCCTCCTCCGCCGCCATCTGCGCCGGCATCGTCGCCGCGAGGGCGGTGACCATAGGCGGCGAGGCCAGGCTCGACGACACCGCGCTGCTCGAACTGGCCACCGAGATCGAGGGGCACCCCGACAACGTCGCGGCGTGTCTGCTCGGCGGCTTCACGCTCTCCTGGATGGAGGCCGGCGCCGCACGGGCGATCAGGATGGAGCCCGACGATTCCATCGTTCCGGTGGTTTTCGTGCCCGGAAAGCCGGTACTGACAGAGACGGCGCGCGGACTGCTGCCGCGCACCGTGCCGCACGTCGACGCCGCCGTCAACGCGGGCCGCGCCGCACTGCTCGTCGAGGCCCTGACCAGGCGCCCCGAGCTGCTGCTGCCGGCCACCGAGGACCGTCTGCACCAGGAGTACCGCGCCCCGGCGATGCCGGAGAGCGCGGCGCTGGTGGAGCGGCTGCGGGAGGACGGGATCCCCGCGGTCATCTCGGGCGCGGGACCCACCGTCATGGCGCTGGCCGACGTCGACACCGCCGACAAGGTGGAAAAGCTGGCGGGCCCGGGGTGGGCCGCCAACCGGCTGAACCTGGATGTCCAGGGAGCGAGCGTGCTGCCGCTTGCGACCTGACACACGGTTGCCGGATTTGGAGAGGGGGAATGTTTGTTGGATCCGGTAGTGTTAATCTCAAGTCTGCACCCGACCCCACCATGGCGAGGTGCTTCGTGTCCCCGTCCGGGACAGACATTCTTCCGGGAGCCTCCCAAGCCACTCCGTGTTCCGTATGTCGTACCTGGTCAGTACGTCGTACACGTGCACTGAGCGGGCCGCTGGGCACGCTCCGGAATCGGTGCTACCCCACCACGTGACACTGGGTGCCACGATTCGAGGAAGCGCCATCACCAGATATCTCTTCCGCCGCTTAGGCGGACCACCGCCCCGGCTTGGTTCACAGAGACAGAACCGAAGCCGGACAGCACAAACGGTCGCCGAGCCAGACAGGCCGACGTCCGCTCCAGGGAAGGACCCTTCGTGAGCGACACCACCGATCTGATGGGCGCACGTGTCGAGGAGACCGCTGCCGCGCCCTCCACGGACGCCTCCGCGCCTGCCACCGGTGCCGGCTCCCGGCGGCGCCGTGGTACCGGCCTCGAGGGCATGGTGCTGGCCGAGCTGCAGCAGGTCGCATCCGGCCTCGGCATCAGGGGCACCGCGCGGATGCGCAAGAGCCAGCTGATCGAGGTCATCAAGGAGGCGCAGGCAGGTGGCGGCGCCGCCCCGGCCGCCAAGGCCGAAGCCCCCGCCGAGACCAAGCCGAAGCGCCGGGCCACCTCCAAGGCCCGTACGGGCGAGGAGGCCGCCGGCAAGAAGGCCGAGAAGGCCGTCGAGGCGCCCGCCGAGCAGGCCGTGGCCCAGCAGCAGATCGAGATTCCCGGCCAGCCGGCCGGGGGCAACCGCGTGAGCGAAGCCGAGCGTGGGGGAGACGACGCCCCCGTCGAGCGTCGCCGCCGCCGCGCCACCGCCGACGCGGGCGCCCCGGCGGGCAGCGGTACCGAGACGATCGCCGCCGAGGCGAAGAACGAGCCCAAGGCCGAGACGTCGGCCCAGCAGGGCCAGCAGGGCCAGTCGCAGGGTGACGCCCCCAAGGGCGACGCCGGTGACGGCGATGGCCGCGGCCGGCGCGACCGCCGTGAGCGCGGACGGGACCGCGACCGCGGGGACCGTGGCGACCGCGGTGACCGCCGTGGCGGCAAGGGCGACGACCAGCAGGGCCAGGGCGGCGGCCGTCAGGACCGTCAGCAGCAGGGCCAGCAGCAGGGCGGCGGCCGTCAGGACCGGGGCACCGGTCCGCAGGACGACGACGACTTCGACGGCGGACGCCGTGGCCGTCGCGGCCGCTACCGCGACCGCCGTGGCCGCCGTGGCCGCGACGAGATCGCCGAGCCGCAGGTCGCCGAGGACGACGTCCTGATCCCCGTCGCGGGCATCCTCGACATCCTGGACAACTACGCCTTCATCCGTACGTCGGGCTACCTGCCGGGTCCCAACGACGTCTACGTCTCCCTCGCCCAGGTCCGCAAGAACGGCCTGCGCAAGGGCGACCACGTCACCGGCGCGGTCCGCCAGCCCAAGGAAGGCGAGCGGCGCGAGAAGTTCAACGCGCTGGTCCGCCTGGACTCCGTCAACGGCATGGCGCCCGAACACGGCCGCGGCCGCCCGGAGTTCAACAAGCTGACCCCGCTCTACCCGCAGGACCGCCTCCGCCTGGAGACGGACCCGGGCGTGCTGACCACCCGCATCATCGACCTCGTCGCGCCGATCGGTAAGGGCCAGCGCGGTCTGATCGTGGCCCCGCCGAAGACCGGCAAGACCATGATCATGCAGGCGATCGCCAACGCGATCACCCACAACAACCCCGAGTGCCACCTGATGGTCGTCCTCGTCGACGAGCGTCCGGAAGAGGTCACCGACATGCAGCGGTCGGTCAAGGGCGAGGTCATCTCCTCGACCTTCGACCGTCCGGCCGAGGACCACACCACGGTCGCCGAGCTCGCCATCGAGCGCGCCAAGCGCCTGGTGGAGCTGGGCCACGACGTGGTCGTGCTGCTCGACTCCATCACCCGTCTGGGCCGTGCCTACAACCTGGCCGCGCCCGCCTCGGGCCGCATCCTGTCCGGTGGTGTCGACTCGACCGCCCTGTACCCGCCGAAGCGGTTCTTCGGTGCGGCGCGGAACATCGAGGACGGCGGCTCGCTGACCATCCTCGCCACCGCGCTGGTGGACACCGGGTCCCGCATGGACGAGGTGATCTTCGAGGAGTTCAAGGGCACGGGCAACGCCGAGCTGAAGCTCGACCGCAAGCTCGCCGACAAGCGCATCTTCCCGGCGGTGGACGTGGACGCGTCCGGTACCCGTAAGGAAGAGATCCTGCTCGGGAACGAGGAGCTGGCGGTCGTCTGGAAGCTGCGGAGGGTGCTGCACGCGCTTGACCAGCAGCAGGCGATCGAGCTGCTGCTCGACAAGATGAAGCAGACGAAGTCGAACGTCGAGTTCCTGATGCAGATCCAGAAGACGACGCCGACGCCTGGCAACGGGGACTAGTCGCCGTCGGGCTGAGGGTTCTTCGTCGGCTGCGGGTCGTCCGTGGCTTGTCGCGCAGTCCCCCGCGCCCCTTCAAGGCCGCCCCCCGTCACGACAGTGACGGGGGGCGGCCTTTTGGCGCTGAGTAGGGCGGGGCGCGTCATGCGTCCCTTCCATCTCATGCACCCCCTGGGGAACCCTTGAGCACAACCCTGCCCCGCGGCGGTCGGCACAGACGTCGGGTACGTTTCGGCCTTCCGCTCGCCGCCGCCGGTGTCGCCGCGGCCGTCGCCGCCGCGCTGATGACCTCGTCCGCCGGCGCGGCCACCGCGCCGCCGACGCCGACGGTCAAGCCCGCCACCAGCTCGCCCTCGCTCAGCGAGCTGAAGAAGCGCGTCGCGGGCGCCCTCGCCGGTGACGACACCGCCGGACAGACGACACGGAAGTCGTCCCTGAGCGCGAACACGAGCGGCAGCACCAGCACGAACACCGCCACCGTCGACCCGAAGATCATCGGCGGTACCGACACCACCATCACGTCGGCGCCGTGGATGGCCCAGCTCTGGTACTACGACGACAAGGGCACCACCGACACCAGCGACGACACCGGCTTCTTCTGCGGCGGCTCGGTCGTCGCGCCGACGAAGATCCTCACCGCCGCGCACTGCGTCAAGGGCTACGACTGGCACGCCCACGGCGCCGTCATCACCGGCACCTCGCAGCTCGCAAGCGACGACGGCTCGGGCGGCACCGACCTGCACGGCGGAACGGCCACCGGCGTCTGGCGGCAGTGGAACCACCCGTCGTACAACGCGACCACCATCGACAACGACCTCGCCGTCCTCACCCTGCCGGTCGCCGTCAAGGCCACGCCGATCCGCATGACGACCTCCGATGACACGGCCTCGTACACCGCGGGCAAGAGCGCCACGCTCTACGGCTGGGGCCGCACCAGCTCCGGCAGCCAGGACATCTCCGACACGCTGAAGACGGCCACGCTGCCCATCCAGTCGGACAGCACCTGCGCCGGCTACTACGGTACGGACTTCCTCAAGGGCCACATGGTCTGCGCGGGCAAGCCCGCCACCGGCAGCGACACCGGCACCACCTCCGCCTGCAACGGCGACTCCGGCGGCCCGCTGATCGTCGGCGGCCGGATCGTGGGCGTCGTCTCCTGGGGCGTGGCCAACTGCGTCTCCAAGGGCGCCTACAGCGTCTTCACCAAGGTCAGCACCTACGTCGGCGCCGCCTACCCGCGCGTCGACGACACCAACCTCAGCGGCGACCACAAGGCCGACCTGTGGGTGCGCAACTCGTCCACCAAGAGCGGCTACGAGAAGGACTCCACCGGCAGCGCGTTCGGCGCCCGCCAGTCCTGGGGAAGCTGGGACGGCGTCAACGTCGTCCTGCAGGCCGATCTCGACCGCGACGGCTACCAGGACCTGATCACCCGCGAAAGCGCCTCCGGTGCCGTCTTCTGGACGCACTACGTCCCCTCCAGCGGCTCCTGGGCCATGCAGCAGATCTTCGACAACTGGAAGACGCGCACCCGGATCATCGCCCCCGGCGACCTCACCGGCGACTACCTGCCCGACCTGCTCTCCGTGGACTCCGCCGGCACCCTGTGGCTCTACCCGGGCAAGGGCAACGGCAGCTTCTCCGCGCGCGTGCAGGTGAGCACCGGCTGGAACCAGTACAACTCGGTACGCGGCCACGGCGACTTCACCGGCGACGGCAAGGCCGACCTGCTCGCGCGCCAGAGCAGCACCGGCGACCTCTACCTGTACAAGGGCACCGGCAAGTCCGGCTCCGGGGCGTTCTCCGGCCGGATCAAGGTGCGCAGCGGCTGGACCGGCTACAACGCCTTCGACGCGGTCGGCGACGTCGACGGCGACGGCAAGGCCGACTTCCTCGCCCGCACGCCCGGCGGCACGCTGTACCTGTACAAGGGCACCGGCAAGGCGACCAGCGAGATCTTCGCCACAAGAGTCTCCGTCGGTACCGGTTTCGACCAGTACGACATCTTCGGATGAACGCGCAGGTGAGACGGGACTGACCCGCTCACCCGACTACGGACCGTGCCCACCGTCGCACACGGTGGGCACGGTCCGTTGTGCAACCCTTTTCCGGGTTTCCCCGTCTGACCCGGTGGAGTGACCATGGTGCGGTAAGGGTGCCGCGACACCAGGTCTGTTCCTGAAAACAGGGGGTAGCCGACCGGACGAGAATTCGAGGAGCGCATGTCTGCCGAGAGCACGCCGGAGCCCGCCATAACCGAGCCCGGCACCAGAGGCCGCCGCCGAGCCAAGGGGCGCCGCCGCAAGGCCGCCAGCGGGCGCCGCAAGGCCCTGCTCGTCACCGCCTGGACCGCGGCGGGCGTCTTCGTGGTGGGCGGAACCGGGCTCGGATACGTGTACTTCAAGCTCAACGGCAACCTCAAGAGCGTCGACATCAACCAGGCGCTCGGCAACGACCGGCCGGCCAAGGCCGACAACGGCTCCGAGAACATCCTGGTCCTCGGCTCGGACACCCGCTCCGGCTCCAACCGGAAGCTCGGCGGCGGCACCGACGACGGCAGCGCCCGCTCCGACACGGCGATGATCGTGCACATCTACAAGGGCCACAAGAAGGCCGCCGTGGTCTCCATGCCGCGCGACACCCTCATCGACCGCCCCCAGTGCACCGACACCCAGGGCAGGACCCACCCCGCCGCCAAGGCGGTCATGTTCAACGAGGCGTACTCCACCGGCGGCGCCGCCTGCACCGTGAAGACCGTCGAGTCCCTCACCGGACTGCGCATGGACCACTACCTCGAGGTCGACTTCGCCGGCTTCCAGAAGCTCATCGACGAGCTCGGCGGCGTGAAGGTCCACACCACCAAGAACATCGACGACCCGCAGAGCCACCTCGACCTCAAGGCCGGCACGCACCAGCTCACCGGCAAGCAGGCCCTCGGCCTCGTACGCACCCGGCACGGCGTCGGCGACGGCTCGGACCTCGGCCGCATCCAGCTCCAGCAGGCCTTCGTCAAGGCCCTGGTCAACCAGGTCAAGGAGATCGGCGTCTTCACCAACCCGAAGAAGCTGTTCGACCTCGCGAACACGGCCACCAAGACCGTCACCGCCGACTCCGAGCTGGGCTCCGTGAACTCCCTCAGCGACTTCGCGAACGGCCTGAAGGGCATCAGCTCCTCGCAGATGCACATGGTCACGATGCCGGTCCAGTACGACCCCACGAACCCCAACCGCGTCCTCATCCAGCGGACCAAGGCCCAGCAGGTCTGGACGGCCCTCAAGAACGACAAGCCCATCCCGGCGAGCGCCACCAAGGACGCCGCCAAGGGCGAGGCCAACGGCGTCGTGACTTCGTCGTAGGCGCCCCAAAGGGGCGCGGGGAACTGCGCGACCAGCCACGAACAACCTGCACCCGCCAACGGCGACAAACCGGCACCCCGTCATGCGCAACGTCCCCAGTACCCCCTAGGGAATAGAACCCGCGCACCCCCGGTTTTGGGAGATGGTCCCAGTCCTGGCAGACTGGTACGTCGGCTCCGGTTCACGCCCCCGCACCCCGCGGAGCGACCCGGCGCCCTCCCGAAACCTAGGAGACACCTTGAAGCGCGACATCCACCCCGAGTACGTCGAGACGCAGGTCAGCTGCACCTGTGGCGCGTCGTTCACCACCCGTAGCACGATCCAGAGCGGCACCATCCGCGCCGAGGTCTGCTCCGAGTGCCACCCGTTCTACACGGGCAAGCAGAAGATCCTCGACACCGGTGGCCGTGTGGCCCGCTTCGAGGCCCGCTTCGGCAAGGCCGCCGGCTCCAAGAAGTAGCGAGCGCCGATTCGCCGGTCCACGGCCGCGACCCCTCCCCGGAGGGCGTCGCGCCGGGACCGGCGTTTTTGGTCGCCCGCCAGCCCTTCATCCGCAGTACAGGAGCCCCAAGATGTTCGAGGCCGTCGAGGAACTCGTCGCCGAGCACGCCGACCTGGAGAAGAAGCTCGCCGACCCGTCGGTCCACTCCGACCAGGCCAACGCGCGCAAGCTGAACAAGCGCTACGCCGAGCTCACCCCGATCGTCGCCACGTACCGCTCCTGGAAGCAGACGGGCGACGACGTCGAGACCGCGCGCGAATTCGCCGCCGACGACCCCGACTTCGCGGCCGAGGTCAAGGAGCTGGAGAAGCAGCGCGAGGAACTGACCGAGAAGCTGCGCCTGCTGCTCGTCCCGCGCGACCCCAGCGACGACAAGGACGTCATCCTGGAGATCAAGGCGGGCGCGGGCGGCGACGAGTCCGCCCTGTTCGCCGGCGACCTGCTGCGCATGTACCTGCGCTACGCCGAGCGCGTCGGCTGGAAGACCGAGATCATCGACGCCACCGAGTCCGAGCTCGGCGGCTACAAGGACGTCCAGGTCGCGGTGAAGACCAAGGGCGGCCAGGGCGCCACCGAGCCCGGACAGGGCGTGTGGGCGCGGTTGAAGTACGAGGGCGGCGTGCACCGCGTGCAGCGGGTGCCCGCGACCGAGTCCCAGGGCCGTATCCACACCTCCGCCGCCGGTGTCCTCGTCACCCCCGAGGCCGAGGAGGTGGACGTGGAGATCAACCCCAACGACCTCCGCATCGACGTGTACCGCTCCTCCGGACCCGGCGGCCAGTCCGTGAACACCACCGACTCCGCGGTGCGCATCACGCACCTCCCGACCGGGGTCGTCGCCTCCTGCCAGAACGAGAAGAGCCAGCTCCAGAACAAGGAGCAGGCACTGCGTATCCTGCGCTCCAGGCTGCTCGCCGCGGCGCAGGAGGAGGCGGAGAGGGAGGCCGCCGACGCGCGCCGCAGCCAGGTCCGCACCGTCGACCGCTCCGAGAAGATCCGCACCTACAACTTCCCGGAGAACCGCATCTCCGACCACCGCGTCGGCTTCAAGGCGTACAACCTGGACCAGGTCCTGGACGGCGACCTCGACGCGGTGATCCAGGCCTGTGTCGACGCGGACTCGGCGGCGAAGCTCGCGGCCGCGTAGGACACGTAAGCCGCGTACGCAGGCCACGCAGGCCACGCACAGACGAAGTACCGAGTACCGGAGGACGAGCGTGCAGCAAGAATTTGGGGGGCGGCCCCCAAGCCCCCGCAGCGTGCTGCTCGCGGAGGTGGCGCAGGCCACCCAGCGGCTGGCCGACGCCGGCGTGCCCTCGCCGCGCACCGACGCCGAGGAACTCGCCGCGTTCGTGCACGGCGTGAAGCGGGGCCAGCTCCACTCCGTGAAGGACTCCGACTTCGACGCCCGCTACTGGGAGGTCATCGCCCGGCGCGAACAGCGCGAGCCGCTGCAGCACATCACCGGGCGGGCCTACTTCCGCTACCTCGAACTGCAGGTCGGGCCAGGGGTGTTCGTGCCCCGGCCGGAGACCGAGTCCGTGGTCGGCTGGGCCATAGACGCGGTGCGCGCCATGGACGTCGTCGAGCCGTGCATCGTGGACCTGTGCACCGGCTCCGGCGCCATCGCGCTCGCCCTCGCCCAGGAGGTGCCGCGCTCCCGCGTGCACGCCGTGGAGCTGTCCGAGGAAGCCCTCCAGTGGACCCGGAAGAACATGGAGGGGTCCAGGGTCGACCTGCGCCAGGGCAACGCCCTGGACGCCTTCCCCGACCTCGACGGCCAGGTCGACCTGGTCATCTCCAACCCGCCGTACATCCCGCTCACCGAATGGGAGTACGTGGCCCCCGAGGCCCGCGACTACGACCCCGATCTCGCGTTGTTCTCCGGGGAGGACGGTCTCGACCTCATCCGCGGTCTGGAACGCACGGCACACCGGCTGCTGCGCCCCGGCGGAGTCGTCGTCATCGAGCACGCCGACACCCAGGGCGGCCAGGTGCCCTGGATCTTCACCGAGGAACGGGGCTGGGCCGACGCGGCCGACCACCCCGACCTCAACAACCGCCCCCGGTTCGCGACGGCCCGCAAGGCGCTGCCGTGACCACCAGCACTTCCCACCCGCAGCAGTACGTGTACGAGGAGGCCCGTTAGACATGGCACGGCGATACGACACCAACGACGCGACCGACCGCGCGACGGGTCTGCGCGAGGCCGCCTCCGCCGTCCGCCGGGGCGAACTCGTGGTGCTGCCCACCGACACCGTGTACGGCATCGGCGCGGACGCGTTCTCCTCGCAGGCGGTGGCCGACCTGCTCGACGCCAAGGGGCGGGGCCGCAACATGCCCACGCCCGTGCTGATCGGCTCCCCGAACACGCTCCACGGGCTCGTCACCGACTTCTCCGAGCTGGCCTGGGAGCTGGTCGACGCGTTCTGGCCGGGCGCCCTGACGCTCGTCACCAAGCACCAGCCGTCCCTGCAGTGGGACCTGGGGGACACCCGTGGCACCGTCGCCGTGCGCATGCCGCTGCACCCGGTCGCCATCGAACTGCTGACGGAGGTCGGCCCCATGGCCGTGTCGTCGGCGAACCTCACGGGCCACCCGGCGCCGGAGAACTGCGACGCCGCCCAGGAGATGCTCGGCGACTCCGTCTCCGTCTACCTCGACGGCGGACCGACCCCCGGCAACGTGCCGTCGTCCATCGTGGACGTCACCGGTGAGGTGCCGCTGCTGCTGCGCGAGGGCGCGATCTCGCCGGACGAGCTGCGGAAGGTCGTACCCGACCTCGAGGTGGCGAATTGACGGCCCCTGACGCGGGGCGTGGCATAGGCGGCGGTCGCTACAGCGCGGAGGAGACGACGACGTTCGGGTTTCCGCGCGACAGCTTCCGCATCCTCCACGTCAGCACAGGCAACGTGTGCCGCTCGCCGATCACCGAGCGGCTTACCCGCCATTTCGTGGCGGAGCGGCTCGGGGTCCTGGGCCGTGGGCTGATCGTGGAGAGCGCCGGCACCTGGGGCCACGAGGGGGCGCCCATGGAGGCCAACGCGGAGGCGGTGCTGGCCGACTTCGGCGCGGACGCCTCCGGCTTCGTGGGGCGGGAGCTGCTGGACGAGCACGTGATCATGGCGGACCTGGTGCTGACCGCTACGCGGGACCACCGGGCGCAGGTGATCTCCATGGGGCATTCGGCCGGTCTGCGCACGTTCACCCTGAAGGAGTTCACCCGTCTGGTGCGGGCGATAGACCCGGCGACGCTGCCTCCGCTGGAGGACGGGCTGGTGACGCGGGCGCGGGCGCTGGTGCGGGCCGCTGCGGCGTTGCGGGGGTGGCTGTTGGCGCCCACCGCCGAGGCGGACGAGGTGTACGACCCTTACGGGGCGCCGCTGCCGTTCTTCCGGTCGGTGGGGGACGAGATACATGAGGCGCTGGATCCTGTGGTGACCGCGCTGACCGGGGTGGCGGCCCGGGCGTAGTGGCTGCCTGCCGGGTTGGCGGAATGGTCTCGCCCCCGCCGCCCCTACCCTTCCCGTCCCCAGGGGCTCCGCCCCTTCGACCCCACCTGGGGGCTGCGCCCCCTGGACCCCCGCGGGGCTGCGCCCCTGCACCCGCCTGGGGGCTGCGCCCCCAGACCCCGCTTCGGCCCTGAACGGGCCTCGTCCTCAAACGCCGGACGGGCTGCAAACCCAGGGCCGGCCTCGTGCGTGCGGTGGGTCCGGGCGGGGTGGTGGCCGTCGGGCAGGGTGTTCGTCTCGGGCCTACATTGGTCTCACGTCACCGTCGACCGCCCGGAGGGCGCCATGTCGGTCAGTCATACCCTCGAGGCCGATGTCCTGCGGCGGCAGGATCCTGAGCTGGCCGGGATTCTGCTGGGGGAGCTGGAGCGGCAGTCGACGACGTTGCAGCTGGTGGCGGCGGAGAACTTCACGTCGGCGGCGGTGCTGGCGGCGCTCGGGTCGCCGCTCGCCAACAAGTACGCGGAGGGGTATCCGGGCGCCCGGCACCACGGCGGGTGCGAGATCGTCGACGTCGCCGAGCGCCTCGCGGTGGAGCGGGCCAAGGCACTGTTCGGGGCCGCGCACGCCAACGTGCAGGCGCACTCGGGATCGTCGGCCGTGCTCGCCGCCTACGCCGCCCTGCTGCGGCCCGGTGACACCGTCCTCGCCCTCGGTCTGGCCCACGGCGGCCACCTCACCCACGGCTCGCCCGCCAACTTCTCCGGCCGCTGGTTCGACTTCGTCGGGTACGGGGTGGACGCGGAGACCGGGCTCATCGATCGGGAACAGGTGCGCACCCTCGCCCGCACGCACCGGCCCAAGGCGATCGTGTGCGGGTCCATCGCCTACCCGCGCCACATCGACTACGCCTTCTTCCGCGAGGTCGCCGACGAGGTCGGGGCCTATCTCATCGCCGACGCCGCGCACCCCATCGGGCTCGTCGCCGGGAACGCGGCGCCCAGCCCGGTGCCGTACGCCGACATCGTGTGCGCCACCACCCACAAGGTGCTGCGCGGCCCGCGCGGCGGGATGCTTTTGTGCGGCGCGGAACTGGCCGAGCGCGTCGACCGGGCCGTGTTCCCCTTCACCCAGGGCGGTGCCCAGATGCACACCATCGCCGCCAAGGCCGTCGCGTTCGGCGAGGCGGCGACGGAGGCCTTCGCCGCGTACGCCCACCAGGTCGTCGCCAACGCGCGGGTGCTGGCCGCCGGGCTCGCCGCCGAGGGCCTCGTCGTGACCACCGGCGGCACCGACACCCACCTGATCACCGCCGACCCGGGCCCGCTCGGCGTCGACGGGCGCACCGCGCGGGGCCGGCTCGCCGCCGCCGGGATGGTCCTGGACTGCTGCGTGCTGCCGCACGGCGACGCACGCGGCCTGCGCCTGGGCACAGCCGCGGTGACCACACAGGGGATGGGCGAGCTGGAGATGGCACGGATCGCGAAGCTGGTCGCCGGGGTGCTGCGAGGTGAGACGGATCCCACGGCGGCCCGGGACGAGGTGCGCGGACTGGCGGGCACGTTTCCCCCGTATCCGGGCAGTATCCCCGCCGAACGCGGGTAGGCGCACCCGGGTGGACACCGATGTGCGCCAGGCACACAGCCACCCGTGCAACCATCGTCGCTACCCGTCAGTCCCCACTGTTATGCGCACCTCGCTAGGGTGTGGGGCTGAGATGGCCAGCGAGACATGTGGGGTTGCCCGTGCGTGAATACCTGCTGACGCTCTGCATCACGGCCGCGGTGACGTACCTGCTGACAGGGCCGGTACGGAAGTTCGCGATCGTGGCCGGAGCGATGCCGGAGATCAGGGCCCGTGACGTACACCGGGAACCCACTCCGCGGCTCGGCGGGATCGCGATGTTCTTCGGACTGTGCGCGGGCCTGCTGGTCGCCGACCACCTGACGAACCTGAACGAGGTGTTCGCGAAGTCGAACGAGCCGCGGGCGCTGCTCTCCGGGGCGGCCCTGATCTGGCTGATCGGTGTCCTGGACGACAAGTTCGAGATCGACGCCCTGATCAAGCTGGGCGGTCAGATGATCGCCGCCGGTGTGATGGTCATGCAGGGTCTGACGATCCTGTGGCTGCCCATCCCCGGCGTCGGCAACGTGGCGCTGACCCAGTGGCAGGGCACGCTGCTGACGGTGGCGCTGGTCGTCATCACGATCAACGCGGTCAACTTCGTCGACGGCCTCGACGGCCTCGCCTCCGGCATGGTGTGCATCGCCGCCGGCGCGTTCTTCCTGTACGCCTACCGGATCTGGTACTCGTACGGCATCGAGGCCGCCGCCCCGGGCACCCTGTTCTCGGCGATCCTGATGGGCATGTGCCTGGGCTTCCTGCCGCACAACATGCACCCGGCGCGGATCTTCATGGGCGACTCCGGCTCGATGCTGATCGGGCTGGTGCTCGCCGCGGGCGCCATCTCCATCACCGGGCAGGTCGACCCGGACGCGCTGCGGCTGTTCTTCAAGGGCAGCGAGCGGCAGACCGTGCAGGCCACCGTGCCCGTCTACATCCCGCTGCTGCTGCCGCTGACCATCATCGCGGTGCCGGCCGCCGACCTGGTGCTGGCGATCGTGCGCCGCACCTGGCGCGGCCAGTCGCCGTTCGCCGCCGACCGCGGCCACCTGCACCACCGGCTCCTGGAGATCGGCCACTCGCACAGCCGGGCCGTGCTGATCATGTACTTCTGGTCGGCGCTGATCGCCTTCGGCGCGCTGGCCTACTCCGTGAACTCCGCCTCGATGTGGATCGTGCTCGGCGTGGTCTTCCTCAGCGCGATCGGCCTCGTACTGCTCCTGCTGCCGCGCTTCACCCCGCGTACCCCGCGCTGGGCCGAGCACTTGGTGCCGCCGCGCTACCGGCGCCGCCGGGCGGCCTCAACGCATGAGCACTCGCTGGCCGTTGAGATCGCCGAGGAGGCCCGGGCGGAGTCTCACGAGGTCTCCGAGGAGCCCGCTCCGGTGACCGCCGGAGCCACCCGGGTCAACGGTGCGACCGCCATCGGAGCCCGTTCCCGCTTCCATGTCGGCGACGGCTCAAGGTAAGAATCTGACTAGAGCATTGCCAAGTCGTGGGGGAGCAAAGCCCCCTAATACCAGACAAGTGGGCCCGGTTTTTGCGCAGACGTGCACGGTCACTCTCATGTGTGACAGCAAGCACACCTAGCAGGTAAAGACCTCATCAAATAGTTTGTGATACGGTTCACGAGAACCCCGGATAGAGACGAAGGGCCGCAGTGCGACGGTCCAGGGCCGTGAGGTCTCCAGCACTCAGACCGGGACTACGCTCGTCCATGACGACACCCTGCCCCCTGTGAAAGCGGAGTTGCCGCCATGCCGTCCAATGACGTCCGGATCCTGGCCCAGGCCACCGTACCCACGGTTGCCGTCGGTGCGATCGCCGCCGTTGTCAGCGGTGTGGTCGCCGGCGGCGAAGGGGCGATCGGGGCGGTCGTCGCGACGGTTGTGGTGATCCTCTTCATGGGGATCGGGCTCTATGTTCTGCAGCGCACGGCCAAATCGCTTCCGCATCTGTTCCAGATGATGGGCCTGATGCTCTACGCGGCCCAGCTGCTGCTGATGTTCGTCTTCCTCTCCATCTTCAAGAACACGACGCTGTTCAGCCCCCGGGCCTTCGCCATCGTGCTCGTGGTCGCCACCCTGACGTGGATCGCCGCGCAGACGCGTGCCCACATGAAGGCCAAGATCCTCTACGTCGAGCCCGACCCGAGTGCCTCCGCGAAGGGTGACAAGCCCGAGAAGTCGGGGCACTCGTCGTGAGAGGTAGGCCCGGGATAAAGGCGCACGAGAGATCCTGCTATCGTCCGGTGCCAACTGCGGCATCGCGGGCGCGGGCATCCGAGCTGACGCCTGCTCAATCGCGAGGCGAGATGCCCCCCAGCCGCCCCCACATCCGTAACACCAGTCCCGTGCCGAACCGCGGCCCAGCGTCGCGCCGACACAACGAGGTTGCCGTACCTATGCGCCACGATGAAGGAGCCCGCGGTGAGTGCTGACCCGACGCAGACGCTCGCTTTCGACACGAGCTGCCACCTGTTCGACGGGTGCGGCTTCCCGGCTCCGGGCCTGCACTCGTTCCTGTTCAAGCCGCTCTGGGGCGACGCGGACAGCAACGTGTACTTCAACAAGACGATGCTGCTGGCGCTGCTCGGGTCGATCATCATCGTCGGCTTCTTCTGGGCCGCCTTCGCCCGTCCGAAGGTCGTTCCGGGCAAGCTCCAGATGGTCGCCGAGGCCGGCTACGACTTCGTGCGGCGGGGTGTCGTCTACGAGACCATCGGCAAGAAGGAAGGCGAGAAGTACGTCCCGCTCGTCGTCTCGCTGTTCTTCTTCGTGTGGATGATGAACCTCTGGTCGATCATCCCGGTGGCGGCCTTCCCGGTCACGGCGATCATCTCGTACCCCGCCGTCCTGGCCGGAATCGTCTACCTCCTCTGGGTCTCGCTGACCTTCAAGCGGCACGGCTTCGTCGGCGCCTTCAAGAACTTCACCGGCTACGACAAGACGCTCGGCCCGGTGCTCCCGCTGTCGATGACGATCGAGTTCTTCTCGAACCTGCTCGTGCGGCCCTTCACCCACGCCGTGCGACTCTTCGCGAACATGTTCGCCGGTCACACCCTGCTGCTGCTCTTCACGATCGCCAGCTGGTACATGCTGAACGGCATCGGCATCGCCTACTCCGGTGTCTCGTTCGTGATGGTCATCGTGATGACCGCCTTCGAGCTCTTCATCCAGGCTGTCCAGGCGTACGTCTTCGTACTGCTGACCTGCAGCTACATCCAGGGCGCGCTCGCCGAGCACCACTGAGCACCCCGACCACCCACCCAGACATCCGGTGGCCAACCCCCACCGGTCCTTGAAAGAGAAGGAAGAACCGGCATGTCCGCTCTTGCGCAGGCCACCCTCGCCGCCACCCAGATCAAGGGCAACCTCGGCTCCATCGGTTACGGCCTCGCCGCGATCGGCCCGGGCGTCGGCGTCGGCAT
The DNA here is from genome assembly GCF_042894285.1 of Streptomyces sp. NPDC001544. Classification (NCBI taxonomy): domain Bacteria; kingdom Bacillati; phylum Actinomycetota; class Actinomycetes; order Kitasatosporales; family Streptomycetaceae; genus Streptomyces; species Streptomyces sp. NPDC001544. The sequence goes on from NZ_JBIAVN010000017.1 coordinate 92,283, forward strand.
CATCTTCGGTAACGGCACCCAGGCCCTCGCCCGCCAGCCCGAGGCGGCCGGCCTGATCCGCGCCAACCAGATCCTCGGCTTCGCCTTCTGTGAGGCGCTCGCCCTGATCGGTCTGGTCATGCCGTTCGTCTACCCGGCCTCCTGACCCGACCGACGCGCACCAATAGACGAAAGGCACTGATATGAGCCCCCTGGTTCAGCTGGCGGCGGAGGAGGCCGAAAACCCCCTCATCCCGCCGATCCCAGAGCTCGTCATCGGCCTGATCGCCTTCGTCATCGTCTTCGGCTTCCTCGCCAAGAAGCTCCTTCCGAACATCAACAAGGTTCTGGAGCAGCGCCGCGAGGCGATCGAGGGCGGTATCGAGAAGGCCGAGGCCGCGCAGACCGAGGCCCAGAGCGTCCTCGAGCAGTACAAGGCCCAGCTCGCGGAGGCCCGTCACGAGGCTGCGCGCCTGCGCCAGGAAGCTCAGGAGCAGGGCGCCACGCTCATCGCCGAGATGCGCGCGGAAGGCCAGCGGCAGCGTGAGGAGATCATCGCCGCCGGTCACGCCCAGATCGAGGCCGACCGCAAGGCCGCCTCGTCCGCGCTCCGCCAGGACGTCGGCAAGCTCGCCACCGAACTGGCCGGCAAGCTCGTCGGCGAGTCCCTCGAGGACCACGCCCGTCAGAGCCGTGTGATCGACCGCTTCCTCGACGAGCTCGAGGAGAAGGCAGAGGCGACTCGATGACAGCGCACGGAGCGAGCCGCGAGGCACTCGCCGCCGCCCGGGAGCGTCTCGACGCACTGACGGACGCCACGTCCGTGGACGCGACGCAGCTGGCCGACCAGCTGGCCGCCGTCACGGCGCTGCTCGACCGCGAGGTCGGTCTGCGCCGGGTCCTGACCGACCCGGCGCAGACCGGTGAGGCGAAGGCCACCCTGGTCCAGCGCCTGATCGGCGGCCAGGTCAGCGGCGCCACCGCCGACCTGGTGTCCGGCCTGGTGCGCTCCCGCTGGTCGCAGCCCCGCGACCTGGTGGACGCGCTGGAGGAGCTGGCGAGCATCGCCGACCTCACCGCCGCACAGCAGGTGGGCACGCTCGACGACGTCGAGGACGAGCTCTTCCGGTTCGGCCGGATCGTCACCTCGAACACCGAGCTGCGCGCCGCGCTGACCGACCGCAAGGCCACCACCTCCGCCAAGGTGGAGCTGCTGCACCGGCTGCTCGGCGGCCGGGCCAAGGCGACCACCGAGCGTCTGGTGACGCGCCTTGTGAGCGCGCCGCGGGGACGTAGCCTGGAGGCGGGACTCGAGTCCCTGTCCAAGCTCGCCGCCGAGCGCCGGGACCGTGCGGTGGCCGTGGTCACCTCGGCCGTGCCGCTGAGCGACCCGCAGAAGCAGCGCCTGGGCGCCGCCCTCGCGAAGCTCTACGGCCGCCGGATGCACCTCAACCTGGACGTCGACCCCGAGGTCGTCGGCGGGATCCGGGTGCAGGTCGGTGACGAGGTCATCAACGGCTCCCTCGCGGACCGGCTGGAGGACGCCGCCCGCCGCATGGCGAGCTAGCCGCAACTCAACAGCAAGACGTACACGACGGCCCTGGTTGGGCCGTGCAGAGGATTCACCTCTTATTGGGGGGAGTCCCCCAACCCCCCAAGTGAAACTTCGGGCCCAACAAGGAGAGCAGGGAACCCAGATGGCGGAGCTCACGATCCGGCCGGAGGAGATCCGGGACGCACTGGAGAACTTCGTCCAGTCGTACCAGCCGGACGCGGCCTCGCGCGAGGAGGTCGGCACGGTCACCTTTGCCGGCGACGGCATCGCCAAGGTGGAGGGTCTTCCCTCCGCCATGGCCAACGAGCTGCTGAAGTTCGAGGACGGCACCCTCGGCCTCGCCCTCAACCTCGAGGAGCGCGAGATCGGTGCCATCGTCCTCGGCGAGTTCAGCGGTATCGAGGAGGGGCAGCCGGTCACCCGTACCGGTGAGGTCCTCTCCGTCGGAGTGGGCGAGGGCTACCTCGGCCGCGTCGTCGACCCGCTCGGCAACCCGATCGACGGCCTCGGCGAGATCGAGACGTCCGGCCGCCGCGCCCTCGAGCTGCAGGCCCCCACGGTCATGCAGCGCAAGTCGGTGCACGAGCCGATGGAGACCGGCTACAAGGCCGTCGACGCGATGACCCCGATCGGCCGTGGTCAGCGTCAGCTGATCATCGGTGACCGCCAGACCGGCAAGACCGCCCTGGCCATCGACACGATCATCAACCAGCGCGACAACTGGCGCTCGGGCGACCCGAAGAAGCAGGTCCGCTGCATCTACGTCGCCATCGGCCAGAAGGGCTCCACCATCGCCGGCGTCCGCCGCGCGCTGGAGGAGAACCAGGCGCTGGAGTACACGACCATCGTCGCCGCCCCGGCGTCCGACCCGGCCGGCTTCAAGTACCTGGCGCCGTACACCGGTTCGGCCATCGGTCAGCAGTGGATGTACGAGGGCAAGCACGTCCTCATCATCTTCGACGACCTGTCGAAGCAGGCCGACGCCTACCGCGCCGTGTCCCTGCTGCTGCGCCGCCCGCCGGGCCGTGAGGCCTACCCGGGTGACGTCTTCTACCTGCACTCCCGGCTGCTCGAGCGCTGCGCCAAGCTCTCCGACGACATGGGTGCCGGCTCGATGACCGGTCTGCCGATCGTCGAGACCAAGGCCAACGACGTCTCGGCGTTCATCCCGACCAACGTCATCTCCATCACCGACGGCCAGTGCTTCCTGGAGTCCGACCTGTTCAACGCCGGTCAGCGTCCGGCCCTGAACGTCGGTATCTCGGTCTCCCGAGTCGGTGGCTCCGCCCAGCACAAGGCGATGCGCCAGGTCTCCGGCCGTCTCCGCGTGGACCTCGCCCAGTTCCGTGAGCTGGAGGCGTTCGCCGCCTTCGGGTCCGACCTGGACGCCGCGTCGAAGGCGCAGCTGGAGCGCGGTCAGCGCATGGTCGAGCTGCTGAAGCAGGCCCAGTACGAGCCGATGGCCACCGAGGACCAGGTCGTCTCCGTGTGGGCCGGCACCACCGGCAAGATGGACGACGTCCCGGTCGCCGACATCCGCCGCTTCGAGCGTGAACTCCTCGACTACCTGCACCGCAAGGAGCAGGGTCTGATGACCTCCATCAAGGAGGGCGCCAAGATGTCCGACGACACCCTGACGGCCGTCGCGGACGCGATCGCGGAGTTCAAGAAGCAGTTCGAGACTTCGGACGGCAAGCTGCTCGGCGAGGACGCCCCGGCCGCTTCCGGCAAGTGACGACGGAAGGGACCTGACTCATGGGAGCCCAGCTCCGGGTCTACAAGCGTCGCATCCGATCCGTCTCCGCGACCAAGAAGATCACGAAGGCGATGGAGATGATCGCCGCCTCGCGCGTCGTCAAGGCGCAGCGCAAGGTGGCGGCCTCCACGCCGTACGCGACCGAGCTCACCCGAGCGGTCACGGCGGTCGGTACCGGTTCGAACACCAAGCACCCGCTCACCACGGAGACGGAGAACCCGACCCGTGCCGCGGTCCTGCTCCTCACGAGCGACCGCGGTCTGGCCGGCGCCTTCAACTCCAACGCCATCAAGGCGGCGGAGAAGCTGACCGAGCGCCTGGAGCGCGAGGGCAAGGAGGTCGACACGTACATCGTCGGCCGCCGCGGTGTCGCCCACTACAACTTCCGCGAGCGCAAGATCGCGGAGTCGTGGACCGGCTTCACCGACGAGCCCTCGTACGCGGACGCCAAGAAGGTCGCGGCGCCGCTGATCGAGGCGATCGAGACGGAGACGGCGGACGGCGGCGTGGACGAACTCCACATCGTCTACACCGAGTTCGTCTCGATGATGACGCAGACGGCGCTCGACGCCCGGCTGCTGCCGCTGCGCCTCGAAGAGGTGGCGGAGGAGAAGCCGCAGGGCGAGATCCTTCCGCTGTACGACTTCGAGCCGTCGGCCGAGGACGTCCTCGACGCACTGCTGCCGCGGTACGTCGAGAGCCGTATCTACAACGCGCTGCTCCAGTCGGCCGCCTCCAAGCACGCCGCCACGCGGCGCGCGATGAAGTCGGCGACGGACAACGCCGGTGAGCTCATCGAGACGCTCACCCGGCTTGCCAACCAGGCCCGCCAGGCCGAAATCACCCAGGAAATCAGCGAGATCGTCGGTGGCGCGAGCGCTCTCGCCGACGCGACCGCGGGGAGTGACCGCTAATGACCACCACTGTTGAGACCGCGACGGCCACGGGCCGCGTCGCCCGGGTCATCGGCCCGGTCGTCGACGTGGAGTTCCCCGTCGACGCGATGCCGGAGATCTACAACGCCCTGCACGTCGAGGTCGCCGACCCGGCGAACGCGGGCGTGAAGAAGACGCTGACCCTGGAGGTCGCCCAGCACCTGGGTGACGGCCTGGTCCGCGCGATCTCCATGCAGCCCACCGACGGCCTGGTCCGCCAGGCCCCGGTGACCGACACCGGCGAGGGCATCACCGTCCCCGTCGGCGACTTCACCAAGGGCAAGGTGTTCAACACCCTCGGTGAGGTGCTGAACGTCGACGAGTCCTACGACGGCGAGCGCTGGTCGATCCACCGCAAGGCCCCCGCGTTCGACCAGCTCGAGTCGAAGACCGAGATGTTCGAGACCGGCCTGAAGGTCGTCGACCTGCTGACCCCGTACGTCAAGGGCGGCAAGATCGGTCTGTTCGGTGGTGCCGGTGTCGGCAAGACCGTGCTGATCCAGGAAATGATCATGCGTGTCGCCAACCTCCACGAGGGCGTCTCCGTCTTCGCGGGCGTCGGCGAGCGCACCCGTGAGGGCAACGACCTCATCCAGGAGATGGAGGAGTCCGGCGTCCTCGACAAGACCGCGCTGGTCTTCGGTCAGATGGACGAGCCCCCGGGCACCCGTCTGCGTGTCGCCCTGGCCGGTCTGACGATGGCGGAGTACTTCCGCGACGTCCAGAAGCAGGACGTGCTGTTCTTCATCGACAACATCTTCCGCTTCACCCAGGCCGGTTCCGAGGTCTCCACGCTGCTCGGCCGTATGCCCTCCGCGGTGGGTTACCAGCCGAACCTGGCGGACGAGATGGGTCAGCTCCAGGAGCGCATCACCTCGACCCGCGGTCACTCGATCACCTCGATGCAGGCGATCTACGTCCCCGCGGACGACCTGACCGACCCGGCGCCGGCCACCACCTTCGCCCACCTCGACGCGACGACGGTGCTCTCCCGTCCGATCTCGGAGAAGGGCATCTACCCGGCCGTGGACCCGCTGGACTCCACGTCCCGGATCCTGGACCCGCGCTACATCGCGCAGGACCACTACAACGCGGCCATGCGCGTGAAGACGATCCTGCAGAAGTACAAGGACCTGCAGGACATCATCGCGATCCTCGGTATCGACGAGCTCGGCGAGGAGGACAAGCTCGTCGTCCACCGTGCCCGTCGTGTGGAGCGCTTCCTGTCCCAGAACACCCACGCCGCCAAGCAGTTCACCGGCGTGGACGGCTCGGACGTCCCGCTGGACGAGTCGATCGCCGCGTTCAACGCGATCTGCGACGGTGAGTACGACCACTTCCCCGAGCAGGCGTTCTTCATGTGCGGTGGTCTCGAGGACCTGCGCAAGAACGCGAAGGAGCTGGGCGTCTCCTGAGCCCCGAGCTCGCTGTGAGAGGGGCGGGGGCGCACCCTGCGGGGTGTGGTCCTGCCCCTCTCGCCACGCCTATTAGAATTGACCCCAACACCCGGCACAACCGCCGGGTGGTGACCCGAGGAGCCTCCCATGGCTGCTGAGCTGCACGTCGAGCTGGTCGCCGCCGACCGCCAGGTCTGGTCCGGCGGGGCCACCCTGGTCGTCGCGCGCACCACGTCCGGCGACATCGGCGTCATGCCCGGTCACCAGCCGCTGCTCGGTGTGCTGGAGTCGGGCCCGGTGACCATCCGTACGAGTGATGGTGGAACGGTCGTCGCCGCGGTGCACGGCGGTTTCATCTCGTTCGCCGACAACAAGCTGTCCCTGCTGGCCGAGACCGCCGAACTGTCGGACGAGATCGATGTCCAGCGCGAGGAGCGCGAGCTCGAGCGCGCCAAGGCGGAGGGTGACGCCACCGCCGAGCGCCGGGCGGACGTCCGACTGCGGGCGGCGACGGCTCGCTGAACCAGCAAGCTGTGCGATGACGTGACTCAGCCGCGGCTGGAACCGGAGCGATCCGGTGCCGGCCGCGGCTGAGGTGAATATGGGTGTTTTTTACGTTCCGTTACCTAGGAGACGAGGAGGTCGGTGCCGGTGGTCCTCGCTCTGACTGTGTGCGGGATCGTGGTCGCGCTCGTGGTGGTGGGACTGTTCCTGTTCGGTCTGCGCCGCAGGCTGATCCAGCGCTCCGGTGGGACCTTCGACTGCTCCCTGCGCTGGGACCTGCCGGAGAAACCCGACACGGGCGGCAAGGGCTGGAGCTACGGTGTCGCCCGCTACAACGGTGACCGCATCGAGTGGTACCGGGTCTTCTCCTACGCCTACCGCCCGCGCCGTGTCCTGGAGCGGGCGCAGATCGAGGTCGCCGGCCGCCGTCTCCCCGAGGGCGAGGAGGAGCTGGCCCTGCTCTCCGACGCCGTCGTCCTCGCCTGCACGCACCGGGGCACGCGCCTGGAACTCGCCATGAGCGAGGACGCGCTGACCGGTTTCCTCGCGTGGCTGGAGGCAGCCCCGCCCGGACAGCGCGTCAACGTCGCCTGAACTCTGAAAAGGCTTACGACAGACCGCTGTTGATGGCGCTCACCAGCTCGCCGCCCGCGGTGTCACCGCTGAACTCCCAGAAGAACGCGCCGCCCAGCCCCTGGGACTTGGCCCACGCCATCTTCGTACCGATGGTGGCCGGGGTGTCGTAGGACCACCAGTTGCTTCCGCAGTGGGCGTACGCCGTGCCCGCGACGGTGCCGGTGACCGGGCAGGACGTCTTGAGCACCTTGTAGTCCTCGATGCCCTGCTCGTACGTACCCGCCGCCGGGCCCGTGGCCGTGCCTCCCGGGGCGTCCTGGGTGACTCCGGTCCAGCCGCGCCCGTAGAAGCCGATGCCGATCAGCAGCTTGCTCGCGGGCACGCCCTTGGACTTGTACTTGGCGATCGCGTCGGCCGTGGTGAAGCCGGCCTTCGGGATGCCGCTGTACGAGGTGAGCGGGGAGTGCGGGGCGGTGGGGCCCTGCGCGTCCCAGGCGCCGAAGAAGTCGTACGTCATCACGTTGTACCAGTCGACGGAGGCCGAGGCACCCGCGTAGTCGGCCGCGTCGATCTTTCCGCCGGAGGAGCCGTCGGCCGTGACCGCCGCAGTGACCAGGTTCTTCGAGCCGAACTTGGCGCGCAGCGCGGCCATCAGGTTCTTGTAGGCCGCCGCCCCGCTGGTGTCGCAGCTCAGGCCGCAGGCGTTCGGGTACTCCCAGTCGATGTCGATGCCGTCGAAGACGTCGGCCCAGCGCGGGTCCTCGACCAGGTCGTAACAGGACTGCGCGAAGGCGGCCGGGTTCTTCGCGGCGTCCGCGAAACCGCCGGACCAGGTCCAACCGCCGAAGGACCACAGCACCTTGAGGTTCGGGTACTTGACCTTCAGCTCGCGGAGCTGGTTGAAGTTGCCGCGCAGCGGCTGGTCCCAGGTGTCGGCGACGCCGCTGACGGACTGGTCGGCGGTGAAGGCCTTGTCGTAGTCGGCGTAGGAGTCGCCGATCGCGCACTTGCCGCCGGTGACGTTGCCGAAGGCGTAGTTGATGTGCGTGATCCTGGCGGCGGAGCCGGACGTCACCAGGTTCTTGACGTTGTAGTTGCGGCCGTAGATGCCCCACTCGGTGAAGTACCCGAGCTTGACCTTGCTGCCGCCGGTGGGCGGGGGAGTGGTGCCGCCGGTGGTGTGCACGGCGACCGCGCCGCTGACCGGGCCGGTCTGGTCGGCGGTGTCGCGGGCCTGGACGGTGTAGGAGTAGTCGGTGCCGGCGCTCAGGCCGGTGTCGGTGTACGAGGTGGTCGTCACCGTGGCGACCTTCGTCCCGTCGCGCAGGACGTCGTAGTTCTTGACGCCCTTGTCGTCGGTGGCCGCGCTCCAGCCGAGCTTCACCGAGGTGTCGGTGATGTTCGAGGCGGTCGGGGTGCCGGGCGCGGAGGGGGCCGCGTCGCCGGGAACCGTCGTGCCGTCACAACTGTCGCCGTTCAGCTTGCAGTCGGACGGGGAGCCGGAGCCCGCGCCGTTGAAGCCGAAGGAGACGGAGGCGCCGGGGGCGAGGGTGCCGTTGTAGGACTTGTTCTTCGCGGTCCAGTGGGTGCCGGAGGACGTGACGTCGGCGTCCCAGGCGGAGGTGACCGAGGTGCCGGAGGGGAAGTCCCACTCGACGGTCCAGGAACTGATGGCCGTGCTGCCGGTGTTCTTCACCGTCCACTTGCCCTCGAAGCCGGTGCCCCAGTCCTGCGTCTTGGCGTAGGTGGCGGTGGCGGTCGTCGCGGCCTGGGCGGGACCGGCGAGGCCGACCAGTCCTGCCACCGGCAGGAGCAAGGTCGCGAACCCTGCCACGGCTCTGTGTCCGAAGCGCATGCTGCGCCTCCTCTGTGGGGATGTCAGGGGCATGACTGAGCCTTCATGCCCACGGTGCCGCGAGAATAGAAAGGTCTGGACCATCGGTCAATAGGTCTGGACCACTTGCCGTTCCGTTCCCGGCGAGACGCTAGATCCCCAACTCCTGAGCCAGAACGGCCGCTTGCACCCGGCTGCGCAGCTCCAGCTTCCCCAGCAACCGGCTCACATGGGTCTTCACGGTGCCCTCGGCCATCTCCAGCCGCCCCGCGATCTGGGCGTTCGACAGCCCCTCACCGATGCACGCCAGCACCTCGCGCTCCCGGCGCGTCAACGCCTCCAGCACCGTCGGATCGGCGGACGGCTGCCGCACCGGCCGGGCGGCGAACTCGGCGATCAGCCGCCGGGTGACCGCCGGGGCGACGATCCCCTCCCCGCGCGCCACCGTCCGCACGGCCTCCAGCAGGTCCCCCGCCTCCGCGTTCTTCAGCAGGAAGCCGGCCGCCCCGGCCCGCAGCGCCCCGAAGACGTACTCGTCGAGGTCGAAGGTGGTCAGCACGAGGACGTCCGCGAGCCCCTCCGCGACCACCTCCCGGGTCGCCGACACCCCGTCGAGCCGGGGCATCTGCACGTCCATCAGCACCAGGTCCGGCCGGAGCTCCCGGGCCAGGGCCACCGCCCGCAGGCCGTCCGCCGCCTCCCCGACCACCTCGATGTCGGGCGCGGTGCCCAGGATGAGCACCAGCCCGGAGCGGACGGCCGACTGGTCCTCGGCGACCAGGACGCGGATCACTCGGGATCTCCTTCGGTCACGGGAAGGGTGGCGCGTACGGTCCACAGCGCGCCGTCGGGCCCGGCGTCGAAACTGCCCCCCAGGAGCGTGGCCCTCTCCCGCATCCCGACCAGGCCGGTGCCGGAGCCGGGGGCGCGGGGCCTGTCGCCGTCGGCGCACGGGCTGGTCACGCGTACCTCCAGGGCGTTGTCGGCCTGCTCGAGGACCACGTGCACGCTGCCCCGCGCGGCATGCTTGAGCGCGTTGGTCAGCGACTCCTGCACGATCCGGTAGGCGGCCAGCCCGACCGGGGCGGGCACCCGGCCGGGGTCGGCGTCCAGCCGGACGTCGAGGCCGTTCGCCCGCGCGCCGTCGACCAGGGCGGTGAGGCCGTCCAGGGTGGGGACCGCGGCCGGCGCGTCGTCCCGCTCGCGGAGGATGTCGATCAGCCGCCGCATCTCGGCGAGCCCCGCCACGCTGTTCTCGCGGATGACGGACAGGGCCTTGTTCGAGGTGTCCGGGTCGTCGAGGGACAGCGCGGCCGTGGAGTGGATGGCGATCGCCGACAGATGGCCCGCCACCAGGTCGTGCAGCTCCCGGGCCATCCGCGCCCGCTCGGCGGTGACCGCCTGGACGCGGTCCATCTCGGCGAGCAGTGCGGTCTGCTCGGCGCGCAGCCGGGCGGCCTCGGCGGCTTCGCGATGATTGCGCACGACCCAGCCGGTCTCGGCGGGGGCGAGCGCCACGACCCCGACGGCGACGCCGATCAGCAGCCCCTGCGGATCACGCCACAGCGCGGCCGGCACCACCCCGCCGATCACCGTGAGCAGACCGGTGATCCACGGGATGCGGCGGGCGGAGGCGGGGCTGCCGTACAGGACGGCCGCGTACACCAGGTCCGTGTAGAGCACGACCGTGACGATGCTGCCCAGGGTCACCGTGTCGACGGTCAGCGCCACCGTGCCGACCAGGAGGCCGATCCGGGGCCGGGTGCGGCGCAGCGGCTCGCAGGCGGCGGTCACCACCAGCGGCACCAGAGCCGCCCACCGCTGGGGCCACAGCACGAGGCTGTCGGCGGCCACCCGCGGAAAGACGCCCAGCGCCCACAGCAGCAGCCCCCCGAACAGCCCGCCCACGGCGATGAGCACGTCATCGCGGTGCGGACGGGGGAGTCGTACGGGCATGGCCCCATCAAACACGGGCGAGGCGCGCCCCGTGTGCTCCTCCGGAAGGGTTCGGCGCTGCATCTTTCGATTACCGCGGATTCGTCAACGGCGACGACGACGGATGCGGCGGTCCGGGCGAGCCTGATGGGGTGAGCGAAGGGAGCGAGCCGTGATCGTCGCACTGGTCGTCGCCTGCGAGGTGGCCTTCTGGGTGCTGCTGGCCGCAGGGCTGGCGTTCCGCTACGTCTTCCGGATGCCCCGCGTGGGTCTCGCGCTGCTGCTGTGCGAACCGTTCCTGGAGGTCGTGCTGTTCGTCGCCACGGCGATCGACCTGAAGAACGGCGCCGAGCCCGACTGGCGGCACGGTCTGGCCGCCGTGTACATCGGCTTCACCGTCGGCCTCGGTCACTCCACGATCAAGTGGGCGGACGCCCGGGTCGCCCACCGTTTCGCGGACGGCCCGCCTCCCGCCCGGCCCCCGAAGTACGGCACGGCCCGCGCCGTCCACGAATGGAGGGTCGCGGGCCGCTGGATCCTCGCGGCCCTGGTCGCCATCGTCCTGCTGCAGGCCGCGGCCTGGTACGTGGGCGGCGACGGCGGGACAGGCTCACTACGGGAGTGGCAGCAGCGCATGCTCTGGGTGATCGGCATCAATGTGATCATCGCCGCGAGCTACACACTGTTCCCGAAGCGCGAGCCGACGCCCCGGCGCTGAGACCTCCAGCCATCCGAGGTGCGTACATTGGCGGCATGGACGACCCCGTATCCGAGAGGGCGGAATACGACACGCTGGAGGAAGCCGCCGACGCACAGCTCGCACGCAAGGCCGCGCGGACACTCCACGAGGAGGGTGACGCGCCGCGTGCCTCGCTCGCGGAGGTGCTGGCGGACATTCTCGGGTCGCCCGCCCCGGGCGCCACGTAGGCAAGCCCCGGGCTGACGACCGCTAACGCTCCCCGCCCGGCACCCACAGCACGTCCCCCGTCTCCTTGTTCGCCGTCCGCGCCAGGATGAACAGCAGGTCGGACAGGCGGTTGAGGTAGGTGGCGGTGAGCGGGTTCATCGCCTCGCCGTGGGCCTCCAGGGCGGCCCAGGTGGAGCGCTCGGCCCGGCGGACGACCGTGCACGCCTGGTGCAGCAGGGCCGCGCCCGGGGTGCCGCCCGGGAGGATGAACGACCGGAGCTTCTCCAACTCCTCGTTGAAGCGGTCGCAGTCCGCCTCCAGCCGGTCGATGTAGAACTGCTCGACCCGCAGCGGCGGAAACTCGGGGTTCTCCACCACCGGCGTCGACAGGTCCGCGCCCACGTCGAACAGGTCGTTCTGGACGCGGGTGAGGACCTTGACAAGTGCGTCGCTCAGGCCGCCGAGCGCGATCGCCGTGCCGATCACCGCGTTCGCCTCGTTGGCGTCCGCGTACGCGGAGATCCGCAGGTCGGTCTTGGCGACCCGGCTCATGTCGCCGAGGGCGGTCGTGCCCTGGTCGCCGGTCCTGGTGTAGATGCGCGTCAGATTGACCATGAGGCCAGCGTAATTACGCTCCGGACGTCCGGAAGACCCGTGTGCCCACCGTCACGGCCAGCGCGGCGAAACCGACGGCCACCAGGGCGCCGTACAGCATGTGCGCGGTGGCGTACGAACCCACGTAGGCGTCGCGCACCGCGTCCACCAGATAGCGGAACGGCATGAAGTGGGAGAGCACGTCCAGCCAGGCCGGTGCGAGGCTCATCGGCAGCATCAGACCGGACAGCAGCATGGACGGCATGGTCAGGGCGTTGACCGTCGGCCCGAACGTCTGCGGGGTGCGGACCTTCATCGCCAGCGCGTACGACAGCGACGCCAGCGAGATCGTCAGCAGCGCGACGAACGCGAAGCCGATGAGGACGCCGGGCAGCGGCGCGCGCAGGCCCATGATCATGGCGGCCAGTACCAGCAACACCGCCTGGAAGACGAAGACAGTGGCGTCCCGCAGCACGCGTCCCAGGAGCAGCGCCAGCCGGCTGACCGGGGTCACCCGCATCCGCTCCACCACACCCTGCCCGTTCTCGATGATGACCGAGAACCCCGCGAAGGCGGCCCCGAACAGGCCGAGCTGGAGCAGCAGCCCCGGCACCAGCACCTGCCAGGAGCTGCCCCGCGCGCCGAGCGGCAGATCGGTCAGCAGCGGGCCGAAGAACAACAGGTACAGCAGGGGCATCAGCACGCCGAAGAGCAGGGCGAAGCGGGACCGCAGGGACTGGCGGAGGTAGCGGCCGTAGATCAGCGCGGTGTCGTGGAGAAGCATCCTGGTGGTCCTATACGGCTACGGGGGCGGTGTCGGCCGGGGCCGGGCCGCGACCGGTGACGGCGAGGAAGGTGTCCTGTAGCGAGGCGTCGACCGAGCCGCCGTACCGGAGCTTGAGCGCGCTCGGTGTGCCCTCGGCCGCGACCACGCCCTTGTCGACGATCACCAGCCGGTCGGCGAGGGCGTCCGCCTCGTCGAGGTAGTGGGTGGTGAGGAAGACCGTCGTGCCGTGGTCGTCGCGCAGCCGGCGGATCAGCTCCCACAGGTCGGCGCGGCTGCCGGGGTCGAGGCCCGTGGTCGGTTCGTCGAGGAAGAGGATCTCCGGGCGGTGGGTGAGACCCATCGCGATGTCCAGCCGGCGCCGCTGCCCTCCGGAGAGCGCACCCACCTTGCGGTCGAGCAGCCCGGTGAGGTCCAGGTCGTGCGCCAACTCCTCGGCGCGCCGCGCCGCCTGCTGCTTCGTCAGTCGGTAGAGGCGGCCCTGGGTGACCAGCTCCTCGTACACGGAGATCTGCGGGTCGACGCCGCCGGACTGGGCCACGTACCCGCATGCCCTGCGCACACCGGCCGGGTCGGTGGTGAGGTCGCGGCCCGCGACGGTGGCCGTGCCGCCGGTGGGGGTGAGCAGCGTGGTGAGCATCCGGAGCGTGGTGGTCTTGCCGGCGCCGTTGGGGCCGAGGAAGCCGAGGATCTCGCCCTCGCGGACGGCGAGGTCGATGCCGCGCACGGCCTCCACCGGGCCGCGCTTGGTCTGGAAGGTGCGGGCCAGTCCGGCCGCGCTGATGACTGCTGTCATGCCGACAGAAAAACAGAGTCTCTTAAATATTGCAATGGCACCAAGTTTTCAGGGGCTCCAGGGAAGTTAGAATCCGGTCATGGCCGAGGGACTCAGGGAGCGGAAGAAGCGGCAGACCCGGCAGTACATCTCGGATGTCGCCACGGGGCTGTTCGCCGAGCGCGGTTTCGACGCGGTGACCGTCGCGGAGATCGCCGAGGCCGCCAACGTCTCGGTCAACACCGTGTACAACTACTTCCAGGCCAAGGAGGACCTCTTCTTCGACCGCTCCAGCGGCATGGTCGACCGGCTGGCCCGCTGGGTGCGCGGTCGCGGCGAGGGCGAGTCGGCCGCCGTCGCCGTGCTGCGTGAACTGCGCGCAGAGGTCGAGGCGGTGTCGCCCCGGATCGGCCTGCTGCCGGAATACGCCCACTTCATGCGCATCATCGAGGAGGCGCCCGCACTGCGCTCGCGGCTGTGGGCCCTCGCCCAGGAGGTCCAGGCGAACCTCGAGCGGGTCCTGCGCGAGGAGACCGGCGCGGCGGACGACGACGACCTGCCCTATCTGATCGCCGGTCAGATCTGCTGGGCGCACGGCGCGGCCATGGCGGTCATCGGGCGCGAAATGGTCAAGGGGCGTAATCCGGGCGAAGTGTCACGAGAGGTGCTGGTGCTCCTCGACGACATGGAGGAGCTGTTGGGCGAGAAGGTGCTCAACTACGCCGTCCGAGGCGAGATCTGACCCCTGTCGGTGTGACGTCCGTCAAATGGGACGTGACGCGCATTACTTACCGGTCACACAGCCCCCCACGAGCGCTATGGTCCGCCGAAGAGGCAACCGTAAACAGCGCGTAAGGGGAGTCGGAGTGGCACGGAAGCTCGCCGTCATCGGGGCCGGTCTCATGGGGTCCGGCATCGCCCAGGTCTCCGCTCAGGCGGGCTGGGAGGTCGTCCTGCGGGACGTCACCGACGAGGCACTCAGGCGTGGCACCGACGGCATCAAGGCCTCGTACGACAAGTTCGTCGGCAAGGGCAAGCTGGAGGCGCACGACGCCGACGCGGCCCTCGCCCGCATCACCGCGACCACCGACCTGGACGCCGCCGCCGACGCGGACATCGTCGTCGAGGCCGTCTTCGAGAAGCTCGAAGTCAAGCACGACATCTTCCGCACCCTGGACAAGATCGTGCGCGACGACGCCGTCCTCGCCTCCAACACCTCCGCCATCCCGATCACCAAGATCGCGGCCGTGACGGAACGCCCGGAGCGCGTCGTCGGCACCCACTTCTTCTCCCCGGTCCCGATGATGCAGCTGTGCGAACTGGTGCGCGGCTACAAGACCAGCGACGAAACCCTCGCGACCGCGCGGGAGTTCGCCGAGTCCGTCGGCAAGACCTGCATCGTCGTCAACCGGGACGTGGCCGGCTTCGTCACCACCCGGCTCATCTCCGCCCTCGTCGTCGAGGCGGCGAAGCTGTACGAGTCGGGCGTCGCCAGCGCCGAGGACATCGACATCGCCTGCAAGCTGGGCTTCGGACACGCCATGGGTCCCCTCGCGACGGCCGACCTGACCGGCGTCGACATCCTGCTGCACGCCACCAGCAACATCTACACCGAGTCGCAGGACGAGAAGTTCGCACCGCCGGAGCTGATGCGCCGGATGGTGGACGCCGGTGACATCGGCCGCAAGAGCGGGCAGGGCTTCTACAAGCACTGAGCTCTGGGGTCACCCCTGCGGGTGAATTCGGTATCGGTTCGCTCACAGACGGCAACCTCTGACCGTCGAATGCCGTCAGAGGTTGCATCACCAGACATCGCCAGACACCACCGAGACACCACCCAGACATCACCCAGACTTCGTCGGGCACGAGACGCACTCACGGGGAGCGCATATGTACATCAGGGGCGACCACGCCGAGCTGGTCGTCGGGGGCCGCCTCGACGTACACAGCGCGGCGGACGCCCGTACGGTCCTGCACTCGGCCGTCGACGACGGAGCCGGCGACCTGGTGCTCGACCTGTCCGAGCTGGAGTTCTGGGACGCCACCGGACTCGGGGTGATCATGGGTGCCCACCGGCGGGCCGGCCGCTGCGGCCGCCGCCTGGTGCTGCGCGGCGTGCCGCCGCAGATGCAGCGCCTGCTCGTGGCGACCCGGCTGCACCGGATCCTGGCGATCGAGGGCGGCATCGGCGTGGAGTCGCTGCCCCGGGTGTGACCCCCCGCCCCCCGAGCGGGACGCCGTGACCAGGTGTGAAAACGGTGACGGGGGAGACCCGTCGGACGAGCCGAGCCGCACGTCACACGCAATCCTCACGAGATGGTGACGTCTCGGACCGCGCGGCACCCCGGGCTGTCGTAGATACTGTGCGAAGGTTTAGGGTTCGGTCGCCCGCTGCCTCGCAACCCTCGAGCGGGCCCGGACCAGAAGCGACAGCGCGGTGTGCTAGGCCGGGAGGGGCCGGACACGGGCACACGACGCTTTTGGGGGGCTAGGAAACCTATGGACCCGATCAATCAGGGGCCCGGGGAGCATGGCCAGGACACAACGGACGGCAACGCGCCGCGTCAGCGCCCGCCCAGGGATTCCCTCACCACCGACTTCCAGAACGCGCCCGCACTCGCCCGCACGGTGCGGCTCGTCACCGGCGACTTCCTGCTCACCGTCAACCCGGTCGACGGCAGCGAGATAGAGCCCTGCCCGCCGGGGGAGCAGCCGGGCAGGCCCGCGAAGCTCGGCGCCGCCGAGCGCGCCGCCTCCGACCGGGCGGCCCGGCCCGCCGTACCGCCCGGCCCGGCCCGGCCGGCGCTGTCGCTCCTGGAACGCCAGGACGAACGCGAGCGCCTGGTCCGCCTGCTCGCCCGCGGCCGCTCCGTACGTCTCACCGGACCCCCGGGATCCGGCCGCACCGCCCTGCTCGACCTGGTCGCCGAGGACTGCGCCGACCTCGCCCCCGACGGCGTGGTCCGGCTCACCGGCTTCCGCCGCACGACGACCGACCTGCTCCACGACCTCTGCCACGCCGTCCACGACGCACCCCTGCACCGCCCCGGCCCGGACGAGTTGCTCGACCTGGTCCGGGAGATCGGCGCGGTCGTCGTCCTGGACGACATCGAGTTCGGCGGCGCGGCCCTCGACGAACTCGTCGACGCCACCCCGGAGTGCGCCTTCCTGATCGCCGCCACCCCGGACGTGCCCGCCCCGTCCGCCGACTCGGCGATCGAGGAGGTCGTCCTCGGCGGACTGGACCGCGCCGGCGGAGTCGAGATCCTCGAACGCGCCGTCGGCCGCGTCCTCACCGAGGAGGAGGCCAACTGGGCCGGCGACCTCTGGTTCGAGTCCGAGGGCCTGCCCCTGAGGTTCGTCCAGGCCGGCGCCCTGCTCAGGCAGCGCGACCAACTGCGCGCCAGCGCGGGCGCCGTCGACGAGTTCGGGGTCTTCGAGGACCTGCGGCACCCGGTCGACGCCCCCTTGGACACCCCGCTCGACACGTCCGCCGACGACGGCGAGGACATCCCCCTCCCGTCGCTCGGCGAGGCCGCCGCACCCGCGCCGCTGCTCGCCTCCCGGCTCAGCGCCTCCGCCCGCGCCACCCTGCGCTTCGCCGTCGCGCTCGGCGGCGAGGTCCCGCACCAGGCGCACCTGCCCGCGCTGATCGGGGACACCCACGCGGACGCCGCCCTCGGGGAACTCGTCGGCTGCGGACTGGTCACCCCGGTCGGCTCCCGCTACCGCCTCGCGACCGGTGTGCAGACCCAGTTGGAGGCCGCCGGATACGCCGACGACGCCGCCGCGAACGCCCTCGCCGCCGCCCGGCACTACACCTGGTGGGCCGGCCACCCCTCCGTCACGCCCGAGAGGGTGTGCGCCGAGGCCGACGCCGTGCTCGCCGCACTGACCGCCCTGGAGCCGGCCCCGGGCGAGCCCGGGACCCCGCTCGGTCAGCAGGAGCCCTCGTCACCGCCCGCCGAGGGCGCCGAGAGCGCCTGCGTCCGGCTGGCCCGCACCGCCGCCCCCGCCTTCGCCGCGGGGCTGCACTGGAGCGCCTGGGAGCGTGCGCTGCGCGCCGGCGCCGAGGCCTCCCGGCTCGCCGGAGAGGTCGCCGAACAGGCCTACTTCCACCACGAACTCGGCGTCTTCGCCCTGTGCGGCGGACAACTCGAGCGGGCCCGCGCCGAGCTGGAGGCCTCCATCGGCCTGCGCGGCGCCCTCGCGGACAAG
The DNA here is from genome assembly GCF_042894285.1 of Streptomyces sp. NPDC001544. Taxonomy (NCBI): domain Bacteria; kingdom Bacillati; phylum Actinomycetota; class Actinomycetes; order Kitasatosporales; family Streptomycetaceae; genus Streptomyces; species Streptomyces sp. NPDC001544. The sequence continues at coordinate 110,032 of NZ_JBIAVN010000017.1, forward strand.
CGCGGCACCGTCGTCGGCCGCCGCGCCCTCGCCCTGGTCGCCGACCGCGCGGGCGACGTGCCCGGGATCGCCGCCACGGCGGGCGAGGAGGTGCATGACGCGCGCCCCGAGGAGTCCGCGTCGCCCCCGCGCGGGGTCCCGGCCCCCTTCCCCCAGCTCCAGCTCCCCACCGACGACACGCTGGTCACCCACCGGGCCGCGGCCACCGCGCTGCTGCCCAGGACGCAGGGCGGCGGCACCCGGCGGCCGGCCCGGCGCAACCTCCTCGCGGCCGGCTCCGGCGTCATCCTCGCCGCGGTGCTCGGCACGGTCGTGACCCTCGGCATGAGCTCGAACGACGACGTGGACAAACCAGCCAAGAACGTGAGCGTCAACCCGTCCGCGAGCGAGGGCACCGAGGGGGGCGACCTGGGAGCGGACACGCCGAGGAGGAACAGCGGCGGGGGCGGCGGTGACACCGGCGTGGCGGTGAGCCGCCCGAGGGACCCCGGCCCCGGCAGCACCGCGGACGATCCGGCACCCACCACCACCGCGGCCCAGCCGTCGGACGACCCGAGCGGGACGCAGGGGTCGGGCGGGGACGGTTCGCCGAGCACATCGGCGAAGCCGACGACGACAAGGCCGTCGACGCCGCACTCGACCCCGCCGAAGACTCCGCCGACCGGTTCCTCGACACCGCCGACGGGCGGGGGCTCGCCGAGCGGTTCGACGACGCCTCCCTCGACCGGCAGCCCCACGGGCACGGCCACCTCGACCGCCCCGTCCACGACCGACAGCGCCAGCGGACCCACCTCCAGCACCCCCACCGCGTCCAGCGGTTCGGCGAGCGCTTCCCGGAGCAGCGGCACGGGCCCGACGATCTGACGTACGTGAGGGGCGGCCCCCGCCCGGGGTCCGGCCCTCAACGGCGGACGTACGCCGGCTCACCGGCGCAGGCACGCCCGCGCTCCCGCGAAGCTCCTCAGAACAGCCGGAGTTTGTCGTCCTCGATGCCCCTGAGCGCGTCGTAGTCCAGCACCTGGCAGCCGATGCCGCGGTCGGTGGCGAGGACGCGGGCCTGGGGCTTGATCTCCTGCGCGGCGAAGATGCCGCGGACCGGGGCGAGATGCGGATCGCGGTTCAGCAGTTCGAGGTAACGGGTGAGCTGCTCCACGCCGTCGATCTCGCCGCGCCGCTTGATCTCCACGGCGACGGTCTGTCCCTCGGCGTCCCGGCACAGGATGTCGACCGGGCCGATCGCCGTCATGTACTCACGCCGGATCAGGGTGTAGCCCTCGCCCAGCGTCTCGATGCGGTCGGCGAGCAGTTCCTGCAGGTGCGCTTCCACCCCGTCCTTGATCAGCCCGGGGTCCACACCGAGTTCGTGCGAGGAGTCGTGGAGGACCTCCTCCATGGTGATGATCAGCTTCTCGCCCGCCTTGTTGACGACCGTCCAGACCCCCTCGTCCTCGCCGGAGCCCTCCTTGAGCGTGCATGGAGGCGACATCCAGTTGAGGGGCTTGTACGCCCGGTCGTCCGCGTGGATCGAGACGCTGCCGTCCGCCTTGACCAGGATCAGGCGGGGGGCCGAGGGGAGGTGGGCGGTGAGCCGGCCGGCGTAGTCGACCGAGCACCGGGCAATGACGAGACGCATGGTCGGCAACGCTACTCGACGCCCCGCGCCTCACGCGATTCGCCCGCCCGTTCCCGCCACCGCCGGCCACCCGGGCACTCCGGGCCGCCCTTTTTGCTTTGGAAACTCTTGTTCAACCCTGGCCGATTGTGTGCCCAAAGGGACCGGCCCATGTAGGCATTCTCCTGGTGCGGCCACCGGCCGTTGCCTACGGTAGTGAACGGGAGGTCGCGATACGTGTACTGAGCGTGTCCGGTGTCGCGAACACCCATTACCTGTCCGGCAACCCCTGCTGTTCGGGGGTGCGAGAGGAGTACCCATGTCGCTCGACGTCTCACCGGCCCTACTCGAACAGGCCGAGCGAGGCGAGGTCGACGAAGCTGCCTTCGTCGACTGCGTCCGGACCTCCCTGCCCTACGCATGGGAGATGATCAGCTCCCTGGTGGCCCAGCTGAAGGTGGACGGCGGAGACTTCGCCGACAACCGGACGCCCCCGCCGGACGAGCAGGCACGCGGTCAGCTGCTGCGCGCGCTCGCCAGCGACGCGATTCGCGGCGCGCTCCAGCGGCACTTCGGTGTGCGACTGGCGTTCCAGAACTGCCACCGGGTGGCGGTGTTCCCGTTGGACGCCTCGGCCGACGAACGGCTGGCCCGCTTCACCTCGATACGCGGTCAACTGCTGAACCAGTCCCCGGAGCTCAGGGACTGCTGACGCGGAGCCCCCGGACTGCTGACGCGGTGAACCGCTTGCTTGCCGCTCCGACCACAGGAGGTGCAACCAGCACCGGAGCGGCAAGCCCTCGTCGGCCGGGAAGGTATGACACGGAGTCTCAGCGCAGCTGGGGCAGCACCTCGGCGCCCAGCCGCCGGACGTTCTCCTCCGTCGCCGCGAGATCCCCCGAGCCCTCGACGAGCAGGGCGAAGCGGGAGATGCCGGTGCGCTCCGAGGTGGCCGCCAGACGGTCGGCGCACAGCCGGGGGGAGCCCACCGGGTGCAGCCCGCACAGCAGTTCCGTGTAGGCCAGCGGGTCGCGCATCGCCCGTGCCCGGCCGTCCACGGTCACATGGGCCTCCAGGCCCTGCCGGAGCCAGCCGGGCATCGCCTTCAGCAGGGTCTCCGCCGCGTCGGTGCGCCGGTCGGCGATCTGGCAGACGCCGGCCGACACATGGGCCGCGCGGGCGATCTCCTCGGCCGGGCGTCCGGCCGTCCTCGCGTGCTGCCGCCACAGGGCGACCATCTCGGCCTTCTCCTCGTCCCCGACGTGCATCCCGAGCAGCATCGGCAGCCCGCGCTCGGCCGCCAGCCGCACGGTCGCCGGGGAGGTGCAGGCGACGACGACCTCGGGGCCCGGGGTGTCGTCGAGCGCCTCCGACGGGCGGGGCACGACGGGGACCTCACGGAAGGAGAACCGTTCCCCCGAGGCCGCCACCGCCGGCTCGCGCAGCCAGCGCACCAGCAGATCGAGTGATTCCGGGAACCCCTGCTCGTAGGCCTTCAGGCCCACGCCGAACACCTCCAGATCCACCCACGGCCCCCCGCGCCCCACGCCGAGCGTGAAACGGCCGCCGCTGGTCACATGCAGCAGCGCGGCCTGCTCGCCCAGGGCGACCGGATGGGCGGTGGGCAGCACGCTCACCGCCGTGCCGACCCCGATGCGGCTGGTGCGGCCCAGCAGCAGGGCGGCCAGGGTGACCGCGGACGGGCAGGTGCCGTACGGCACGAAGTGGTGCTCGGCCAGCCAGACCGCGTCGAGACCCGCCTCCTCGGAAACCTGCGCCGAGCGGACCGCCCGGTGCAACGCCTCCCCCTGGCCCTGCCCCGGGAACTGGGCGGCCAGCACAAAACTTCCAACGCGCATTGCATTTCCTGCTTCCTCGGCTCCGACGCGGAGCTCCCCCACCGGGCATAACCGCGCGACACGTGCCGAGGACACGGCCTGGCGAAGAGATTTCCGGATTGTCTGCAGAATGAGTCGGCCGGCAGCGGGACTTGTGGTGGTTGGTTCCCTACGCGTACCCCTGTCGGTGGCGCGTAGGCTGGTTACAGCCCGTGCTTCCTGTATAGCCCCGTGAGGTGTCCCGTGTCCCCGCGTCGCAACCGTCTCAAGGGCCCCAAGGGCACGGCCGCGTCCGGCCGGAGCGCGGAGGACGACCGCCCCGGCCGGTACGGCGGCTGGCAGTCCACGGAGAACTGGCGGGGCGAGGACTGGAGTGTGCGGCACGTGGCCGGGGCGAGCGCGGAGGGCAAGACGTACCGCTGCCCCGGCTGCGACCAGGGGATCCCCTCGGGCGTCCCGCACGTCGTGGCCTGGCCGGAGCACTCGGGCGTCGACGACCGCCGCCACTGGCACAAGGCGTGCTGGAACGCCAAGGACCGCCGCACCACGCGGGTGCAGCGGTCCCGTAACGCGCCGAGGTTCTGAGGCGTCCTAGGTGTGCTGTCCGGCGGATCATGCCGCAGACGCGGGGCTTGGCACGCCCTCCCCCACTCTCGGCTTCGCTCGAGCGGGGGGCCCATCGCGTCGACGCCCTCCTCCGCCTTGCAGCCGGACGCTCCCCCACGCTCGAATGAGCTCGCGCGGGGGCACCCCCATTCGCCCCGCTCACCAGCGCCGATGAGGCACCGCCCGTGCCCTGCGACCTGATCCGCCGGACAGGTCCTGGACGATCCGGGGCGTCACACGTCCCGCTTCTGCAGCAGCGCGAACGCCGCGGCGAACACGGCGGCCGTCACGCCCAGGATGATCCACAGCGGGTCCCAGCCGGACGGGCCCGACTCGCTGAGGGAGTTGGAGTAGAAGACGCTCAACTGGTTCGGGATCGAGTACTCGACCAGCTTGTCGCGCACGTTCGACAGCGACTCGGAGAACATGAACAGCGCGATCACCAGCGGGGCGAGCAGGACGCCGATCATGATGGTGATGGCGCCCGCCGAGTGCCGGATGATCGAGCCGACCGCGAGCGAGAGCAGCCCGAGGAGGGCGAGGAAGAGGCTGACACCGATCGTGGCCTTCAACCACTCCCCGCCGGACGGGTCCTTGGCGGTGCCGTCCAGCATGGACACCTGGGCCATGGCGACGAGGGAGGCCGACGCCAGCGTGACCACGAAGGCCACCCCGAAGAACACGATGGCCTTGGCCGCGAGCACGCGCCCCCGGCTGGGGCAGGCGACCATCGTCGTACGGATCATGCCGGTGCCGTACTCCGAGGCCGTGGTCAGCACGCCCAGCGTGATCAGGCACATGCTGCCCAGCAGCAGCCCGAAGAAGCCCAGACCGAGCGGGTTCTGGCCCCGCATGCTCCCGTCGTCGGAGTTGTTCGACACCAGCGCGCCGGCGGCCAGCCCGATGCCGACCACCAGCAGCACGAACACGCCCAGCGTCCACATCGTGGAGCGCACCGACTTGATCTTCGTCCACTCGGAGGCCAGCGCGTTCCCGAGGTGCGTGCGCACCACCGGGATCGGCGAGGTGTAGCCGGGGTACGAGGCTCCGGGCGCCGCCTGCCACTCGGGCGCGGCGGCTGCTGCCTGCGGCATCGGGGGCTGGTGGGTGCTCATCGGGCGTCCTCGGGCTTGGTCGGGTTGGCGGGGGCGGATGCGGCGGGCTGGGACGACCCGGCTGCCGGGGGCGCGGCCGGCGCCGCCGGGGCGGCGGGCGCCTGCGCGGGCGGCTGGGCGGGCGGCTGGGCGTAAGGATTCGGCTGGGCGGCGCCGGGAGCACCGTAGGCGCCGGGAGCGCCCCCCGCGGGCGCCGCAGGCCCCCCGTACGGGCCCGCGGGCGCCCCGAACGGCTGGCCGCCCTGCTGGGGCGGCGGCGGCGCGTACCAGCCCGGCTGACCCTGGCCCGGAACCGGCATGGGCGGCTGGGCGCCCGGCGGCAGCGGCTGCTGCAGGCCCGCCTTCTGGTCGATGGTCGAACGGTAGTCCACGGCGCCCTGCGTCATCCGCATGTACGCCTCCTCCAGCGAGGCCTGGTGCGGCGAGAGCTCCCACAGCCGTACGTCCGTCTCGTGCGCCAGGTCGCTGATGCGGGGCAGCGGCAGCCCGGTGACGCGCAGCGCGCCGTCCTGCTCCGGCAGCACGTGCCCGCCCGCCTCGGTGAGCGCGGAGGTCAGCTTCTCCCGCAGCTGCGGCTCGGTGTCCGGCGTACGGACCCGGGCGAAGTCGGCGGAGTTGGCGGAGATGAAGTCCTTCACGCTCATGTCGGCCAGGAGCTGGCCCCGCCCGATGACGATGAGGTGGTCGGCGGTCAGCGCCATCTCGCTCATCAGGTGGCTGGAGACGAACACGGTCCGCCCCTCCGCCGCCAGCGCCTTCATCAGATTGCGCACCCAGAGGATGCCCTCGGGGTCGAGGCCGTTGACCGGCTCGTCGAACAGCAGCACCTGTGGGTCGCCGAGCAGCGCGGCCGCGATGCCGAGCCGCTGGCCCATGCCGAGCGAGAAGCCCTTGGAGCGCTTCTTGGCCACGTCCTGCAGGCCGACGACCCCGAGCACCTCGTCCACCCGCCGGGCCGGGATGCCCGAGAGCTGGGCCAGGCACAGCAGGTGGTTACGTGCGTGCCGACCCCCGTGCACGGCCTTGGCGTCGAGCAGCGCACCGACCTGGCGGGCCGCGTTGGGCAGCTTGCGGTACGGATAGCCGCCGATGGTCACCGTGCCCGCGGTCGGGTTGTCCAGGCCGAGGATCATCCGCATCGTGGTCGACTTGCCCGAGCCGTTGGGCCCGAGGAAGCCGGTGACGGCGCCCGGTCGCACCTGGAAGGAAAGGTTGTACACGGCGGTCTTGTCGCCGTAGCGCTTGGTCAGGCCTACAGCCTCGATCATGCTCCGCACCCATCAAAAGGTTCAGGACAGCGGGGCACACGCCCCCGTAAGGGTTAGGAGGATATCCGGGCGCTGACGGTTCCGCCCAAGGGGAAGTAAAGCTGGGGGGAGACCAGGCCGGCACGGCGAGACAGCGCGCCCCCCTGCCGGGACCGGCCCACCCCCGCCCCCCCCCGGGCCGCGCCCCGGCCGGCCGGCACCTTGCCCGCAGGGCGCCGGCCGGCGAACCGCAACCGGCCGGACCGGCGGTCCGCACCGACGACACCGCCACAAGCCGACCCGATGGGACACGGCATGGCCTGCGCCCGCGCCGCCACCCCACCCCGGGGCAGTCGTCGCGGGCAGCGCGAAGCCCCCTGCCGACGGGGGAGTGGCAGGGGGCTTCGTGGGTGTCCGGGGTTACCGGGACTGCTGGGCCGGGACCCCGCGGGAGATCGGCTCGTCCTCGGTCGGAGCACCGGTGGCGGCCACCGCCGCGCCCGTCAGCGTGGCGAGCATCTCGCGGACGTTCGTCAGCTGGGCGTTGATGCTGTCGCGGCGGTTGGTCAGCGCGGCGAGCTCGCGCTCGGATTCCGAACGGATCCGGTCGGCCTTGGCGTTGGCGTCGGCCACGATGTCCTCGGCCTGGCGCTGAGCGGTCTCGACCGTCTGGCGGGCGCGACGCTCGGCGTCGGTGCGCAGCTTCTCCGCCTCCAGGCGCAGCTGCTCCGCCCGGTGCTCGATCTCCGCGAGGCGCTTCTCGGCCTTCTGCTGACGCGACGCCAGGTCCCGCTCGGACTGCTCGCGGCGCTTGGCGAGGTTCGTCTCGAAGTCGGCGGCGGCCTGCGCGGCCTTGGCGCGGGTCTCCTCGAAGAGGGCGTCCGCCTCCTCACGCTTGGACTGCGCGTCCTTCTGCGCCTCGGCACGAAGCTGCGAGGCGTCACTCTTGGCCTTCTCGACGATCCGGACGCCCTCGTCCTCGGCCTTGGCCTTGCGCTCCGCGGCGAACGACTCCGCGTCGTTGCGCACCTGCTGGGCCGCCGACTCCGCCAGCTCGCGGTGCTGCTCGGCCGCGCGCCGGGCCTCCTCACGCAGATCCTTTGCCTCCTCCTCGGCGAGGCGGAGGATCTTCTCGACCCGCGCGCCGAGACCCGCGTACGACGGCTCGGCGTCGCTCATCTGGGCCTGGGCGTTCTGGGTTTCGAGATGGAGCTCCTCGATGCGCTTTTCCAGAGCGGTGATGCGGGCGAGAGCGCTGTCACGGTCGGAGACGAGCTTGGAGATCCGTTCGTCCACCTGAGCGCGGTCGTATCCACGCCGCACAAGCTCGAAGCCGTAGGGGGAAGTGTCGCTCATGGGGTTCCTGTCGAATGAGACCGGTGAGGTGATAGGTGGAATCCTAGGGGCCGAAGCGGTGTGTCATCGAGCGGATACGTGTTTGATCTGGAGAATGACACCTCTTTTGAACATTCGACCCCCGGACGACCAGCCCATCATGTCGCCGAAGACGTGGTCAAAGCACCCAGAAGACATCAGAACCCACTCTGTCCGCTAGCTGTCTGACGACTTGCCACCCGATCGAGGGGGTCCCACGGTGGCCCCCGCCTTGACTCCGCCGTCCTTGCCGGACGACGGGGCCTCGAAGGACTCCAACGCCTCCAACACGTCCTGGACGCGGGAGATCTCGGCGTTGATGTCCTCGCGCCGGCGCACCAGGACCTCCAGCTCGCGCTTGCCCTCCTCGACGGTGCGCCGGGCCTCGCGGATCGCCTCGGCCTTGAGCTCCTCGGCCTCCCTGACCAGCGTGGACTTCTTCTGCTCGGCCTCCTTGAGCAGCCCCTCCGCCTTCTTCACCGCGGCGATACGCACCTTGCCCGCCTCGGAGTTGGCCTCCGAGACGATCTCCTTGGCCTTCGCCTGCGCCTTGGCGAGCTGCTCCTCCGCGGCCTTGATGAGCGCGTCGCAGCGGTCGCCGGTCGACTTCATCGTCTCGGCGGCCTCGCGGCGGGCCCGCTCGTGCAGCTCCTCGATCTCGGCCGTGATCCGGTCGCGCAGCTCCTCCGCGCGCTCCCTGATGGCGGTCGCGTCCCGGCGGGCGCCGACCAGCAGCTCGTCCGCGTCCGTACGGGCCTTCTCCACCGTCGAGTTGCCCTCGACCCGGGCCTCGGACACCAGCCGCTCGGCCTCCTGCCGGGCGACGCCCACCATGGTGTCGGCCTGCGACTCGGCCTCCGCGGTGGTCTTCTGCGCCTGCTGCTGCGCCTCGGTCAGCAGCTTGTCGGCCTCGGCGGTGGTCTCCGAGATCAGCTTGTCGACCTGCTCCGCCGCCTCCGAACGCCGCTTGTTGGCGTCCTTGCGGGCCTCGTCCAGCGTCCGGTCGGCCTCCTCGCGCGCGACCGACATCAGCCGGTCGGCCTCCGCCTCCGCGTCCGCCCTGACCCGCTGCGACTCGGTGCGGATCCGCTCCGCCTGCTGCTGCGCCGAACCGACCGTCTCGGCGGCCTCCGCGCGCAGCCGCTCCGCGTCGCCGGAGGCGTCCGCGATCAGCTTCTCGGCCTTGGCGACCGCCTCGGCCCGCACCCGCTCCGCCTCGGCGGCCGTCTCCGACTGGAGCCGCTCGGCCTCGGCGATCGTCTCGGTCTGCAGCCGCTCGGCCTCGCTGCGCGCCTCGGTGATGAGCGTGTCCGCCTGTGTGGCGGCGTCCGAACGGATCCGGTTGGCGTCCTCCCGGGCCTCCGCACGGGCGCGCGCCGCCGACTGGTCGGCCTCCGCCAGCGCGTCCGACGCCTCGGTCCGCACCCGCTGGGCGTGCGCCGCGGCGTCCGCGCGCAGCCGCTCGGCCTCGGCGATCGCGTCCGCCATCGTGCGCTCGGCGAGCGCCTTCGCCGCCTCGGACTCCTCCTGCGCCTCGCGGCGCAGCCGGCCCGCGTCCTCGCTCGCCCGCTCCCGCTCGGCGTAGGCGTCGGCGCGGACCCGGTCCGCCTCCTGCTCGGCCTCCCGACGGGTACGGTCCGCCGCGTGCTCGGCGGCGGAGCGCAGCCCGGTGATCTCCTCCTGCGCCTGCTCGTGCAGCCCGGCGACGGAGTCCCGTACCTGCTGGGCGTGGAGCTCGGCCGCCGACACCATCTCGGTGGCGCGCCGGTCGGCCTCCTCCACCAGCCGGATCGCCTCGGCCTGCGCGTCCTCCACGCGCCGGCGCGCGGACGCCAGCAGTTCCTCGCTCTGCTCGCGGGCCCGCTCACGCTCCTGGTCGGCCTCCGCGCGCGCGGCACCGAGCAGTTCCTCGGCCTCGCGACGGCGGCGGGCGGCCTCCTCCTGGGCGGCGGCCAGCGTCTCGGACGCCTCCGCGGCGAGCCGCTCGGCGGCGGCCTGGGCCTCCGCCCGCACCCGGTCGGCGGTGTCCTGGGCCTCCGTCTTCAGCCGCTCGGCCTCGGCCGCGGCTTCCGAGCGCAGGCGTACGGCGATGGCCTCGCCCTCCGCCCGGGACGCGGACGCGTCCGACGCGGCCTCGTCACGCAGCCGCTCGGCCTCGGTCTCCGCCTGCTGCTGGAGCGTACGGATCCGGTCCGCGGCCTCGGCGCGCAGCCGCTCGGTCTCCTCGCCGGCCTCCCGGCGGATCCGCGCGGCCTCCTCCCGGGCGTCCGTCAGCGCCTGCTCGGCGGACGCGAGCCGCGCCTCGGCCTCCCCGTGCAGCCGGGTCAGCTCCTCGGCGGCCTCCGCCTGCCGGGCCTCGACCGCCCGCTCGGCCTCCTCGCGCAGCTCGCGTGCGGCCTGCTCGGCGTTCGAGGTGATGGTCTCGGCGAGCTCCACCGCCTCCTCGCGGGAGCGCTCGTTCTCCGCGCGGGTGCGCTCCAGGACCTCCTCGGCCTGCCGGCGCAGCGTCGTCGCGCGCTCGATGGCCTCGGTGCGGACCTTCTCGCTGTCCGTGGTCGCCTTCTGGCGCAGCTCGTCCGCGTCGGCCTTCGCCTTGGACAGCAGTTCCTCGGCCGACCGTGCGGCCTCCTCGATCTGCTGGACGGCCTCCTTGCGGGCCTCCGCGCGGATCTTCTCGCCCTCGGCGACCGCGTCGGAGCGCAGCTGCTCGGCCTCGCCTCGCAGCCGGCGGGCCTCCTCCTGCAGCTCGACCGTCTTGGCCCGGTACTCCTTGGTGTCGTCCTTGGCGGCGCCCTTGAGCTGCTCGGCGATGTCGTGCGCCTCGGCGCGCAGCCGGTCGGCCTCCGTCTCGGCCTCGCGCCGGATCCGCTCGGCCTCCTCGGCCGCGGCCTTGGTGGTGTTGCGGGCGTCCTCGGCCGCCTTGTTCAGCACGTCCTCGGCGGTCTTCGCCGCCTTGGACAGCTGGGTCGCGCTCTCCTCGGCGGTGAGCGTGCGGGCGTTCTCGGTCGCCTCCGCGACGATCCGTTCGGCCTCGGCACGGGCGTCCGCGACGAGCTGCTCGGCCTCGGAGCGGGTGCTCTCGGCCTCCTTGGTGGCCTCCTCGACCAGCCGGGCGACCTGCTCCTTCGCCGTGCGCGTGCGCTGCTCGTTGGTGGACTCGGCGCTGGTCAGGGCCTTGGCGGCAGCCTCCTTGGCCTCCGTGACCAGCTTCTCGGCCTCGGTCTGCGCCTTGCGCAGCGCCTCCTCGGCCTCGGCCATGCGCTGTTCGGCGGCCCGGCTCAGCTCACCGGCCTGGCGGCGGGCGGCGTCCGACTCCGTCGCGGTGGAGGCGCGTAGCTGTTCGGCGTGGTCGGTGGCCTCCTGGGCCTGGGTGGAGGCGGCGTTCAGCAGCCGCTCGGCGTCCGCGCGGGCACGGCGCAGCAACTGCTCGGCCTCCGCGCGGGCCGCCTCGGCGTCGCTCTGGAGGCGCTGGCGGGCCTCGGAGGTCAGCCGTTCGGCCTCCGCGCGGGCGGCGGCCATGGCCTGCTCGGCCTCGGCACGCGACTCCTCGAGGAGCCGGCGGGCCTGGGCCTCGGTGCGGGCACGCAACTGCTCGGCCCACGCCACGTTCTCGTTGACGTGCGACTCGACCGTCTGCCGGCGCTCGGCCAGCTCCTGGTCCAGTTGCTGCCGGCGGGCCACGGCCTCGGCGTGCAGCTCGGCCTGCAGCCGGGCCGCCTGCTCGGCGTGCTCCTGCAGGATCCGCTGGGTCTGCGCGCGGGCCTGGCTCAGCTCCCGCTCGGCGTCCTGGCGCAGCTGGTCGGCCTGGATCTGGGCGTTGCGCAGCAACTGTTCGGCCTGGTAGCCGATGTCACCGCCGTCGAACGCGGGCCGGGACATGATGGTGCGCCGCGCCTCGTGCAACTTGGCGCGCAGCACCTCGACCTGGTAGCCGAGGTCCTCGGCATGCTGGATCGCCTTTTCCCGCTCGGTCTTCAGCCGTTTCATCTCGGCCTCGAACCGAGAGAGGTGGTCGACGTCAGCCGCCGGCTCTCGCTCCTGGCTCTCGTAGCCCCGCACTGCGCGGTCCCATCCGTCCCCTGGTCGCAAGCCTGTCCAAACGAGCTCCGTCCATCCGCCGGACGGGGCCCCCGGGGAATGGTGTCAGATCAACGGCGGAGCACGGGCTGCTGCCCCGACGCTCGTCCCCCGAAACCTGGACCCCGGTGGTCCTGCCCCTGACGGCAGGACCGGGTCGTCCCGTGTTCGGGGACGACCGCCCCCAACCCTACCGGCCCCTATGTACGAGGGTCAGTGCTCAGGTGTCTCAACAGGTGCGGATGTGACCAGTTCTGTCAGTACGCCGTGGCAGTCCTTGGGGTGCAGGAAGGTGATCCGCGACCCCATGGAGCCGCGTCGTGGCTCCTCGTACAGAACGCGTACGCCCTTCTCCCCGATGGCGGCGGCGTCCTGGTCCACATCCGCCGTACCGAAGGCGATGTGGTGGACGCCCTCCCCGTTCTTCGCCAGCCACTTGCCGACCGCGGAGTCCTCGCGGGTCGGTTCGAGCAACTGGAGGTACGAGGCCCCGCCGTCGGACGTCTCGTTGATCTTGAGCATGGCCTCCCGCACGCCCTGCTCCTCGTTGACCTCGGTGTGGAACACCTCGAAGCCGTACGTGGCCCGGTAGAACTCGACGGTCGCGTCGAGGTCGTGGCAGGCGATCCCGATGTGGTCGATTCGCGTCAGCATGGTGTCAGTGCACCGCTCCTCGGGGGGTTACGCAACGTGCGAGCGATCACACCGACAGCCAGATGACGGGGTGCGGTACCGGTCAGTACATTCGAAGTAAACCCTCGTTCACTCCTCAGCTCGTGCAGCTGAAAGGGGATCCCACCTCATGTCAGGATCGAACAGCACGACCTCCGTCATCGTCGCGGGTGCCCGTACCCCGATGGGGCGGCTGCTCGGCTCGCTGAAGTCGTTCTCCGGAGCCGACCTCGGCGGCTTCGCGATCAAGGCCGCCCTCGACCGTGCGGGGATCGGTGGCGACCAGGTGCAGTACGTGATCATGGGCCAGGTGCTGCAGGCCGGCGTGGGCCAGATCCCGGCCCGCCAGGCCGCGGTCAAGGCGGGCATCCCGATGAACGTCCCGGCGCTCACCGTCAACAAGGTGTGTCTGTCCGGCCTCGACGCCATCGCCCTCGCGGACCAGTTGATCCGTGCGGGTGAGTTCGAGGTGGTCGTCGCCGGCGGCCAGGAGTCCATGACCAACGCGCCCCACCTGCTGCCGAAGTCCCGCGACGGCTTCAAGTACGGCGCCGTCGAGATGCTCGACGCCATGGCGTACGACGGTCTGACCGACGCCTTCGAGGGCATCGCCATGGGCGAGTCCACGGAGAAGCACAACACGCGGCTCGGCATCAAGCGCCCCGAGCAGGACGAGATCGCCGCCCTGTCGCACCAGCGGGCCGCCGCCGCCCAGAAGAACGGCGTCTTCGAGGCCGAGATCACCCCGGTGGAGATCCCGCAGCGCAAGGGCGAGCCGGTCGTCTTCAGCAAGGACGAGGGCATCCGCGGCGACACCACGGCCGAGTCCCTGGGCAAGCTGCGCCCGGCCTTCACCAAGGACGGCACGATCACGGCCGGCTCCTCGTCGCAGATCTCCGACGGCGCCGCCGCCGTGGTCGTCATGAGCAAGGCCAAGGCCGAGGAACTGGGCCTGGACTGGATCGCCGAGATCGGCGCCCACGGCAATGTGGCGGGACCGGACAACTCGCTGCAGTCCCAGCCGTCCAACGCGATCCTGCACGCCCTGAAGAAGGAGGGCCTGGAGGTCTCCGACCTCGACCTCATCGAGATCAACGAGGCCTTCGCCGCCGTCGCGGTCCAGTCAATGAAGGACCTCGGGGTGTCCACGGAAAGGGTGAACGTCAACGGCGGCGCCATCGCCCTCGGCCACCCCATCGGGATGTCCGGCGCCCGTCTGGTCCTGCACCTGGCCCTGGAGCTGAAGCGCCGGGGCGGCGGGGTCGGCGCGGCCGCGCTGTGCGGCGGCGGCGGCCAGGGCGACGCGCTGATCGTCCGCGTGCCCAAGGCGTGAGTACGTTTCCGAAGCGAACGGAGCTGTGATGCAGGACGTCTCCTCACTGGTGGCCGGGGCCAGGGAAGGCCGGCCGCGGGCCGTGGCCCGGCTGATCTCCCTGGTGGAGGGGGCGTCCCCGCAGCTCAGAGAGGTCATGGCGGCTCTCGCCCCGCTGACCGGGAACGCGTACGTGGTCGGTCTCACCGGCTCCCCGGGGGTCGGCAAGTCGACCTCGACCTCGGCGCTGGTGACCGCGTACCGCAAACAGGGCAAACGGGTGGGGGTCCTCGCGGTGGACCCCTCCTCGCCGTTCTCCGGCGGCGCCCTGCTCGGCGACCGGATCCGTATGTCCGACCACGTCTCCGACCCCGGCGTCTACATCCGCTCCATGGCCACGCGCGGCCACCTGGGCGGCCTGGCCTGGGCGGCCCCGCAGGCGATCCGCGTGCTGGACGCGGCGGGCTGCGACGTGATCCTGGTCGAGACGGTCGGCGTCGGCCAGTCGGAGGTGGAGATCGCCTCCCAGGCCGACACCTCGGTGGTCCTCCTGGCCCCGGGCATGGGCGACGGCATCCAGGCCGCCAAGGCGGGCATCCTGGAGATCGGCGACGTGTACGTCGTCAACAAGGCCGACCGCGACGGCGCGGACGCCACGGCCCGCGAGCTCAACCACATGCTGGGCCTCGGCGAGTCCCGCGGCCCCGGCGACTGGCGCCCGCCCATCGTCAAGACGGTCGCCGCCCGCGCGGAGGGCGTCGACGAGGTCGTCGAGGCCCTGGAGAAGCACCGCGCCTGGATGGAGGAGCGCGGCGTCCTCGCCGAACGCCGCCTCGCCCGCGCGGCCCGCGAGGTGGAGAGCATCGCCGTCACCGCCCTGCGCGAACGCATCGCCGACCTCCACGGCGACCGCCGCCTCGGCGCACTGGCGGAGCGGATCGTCGCCGGCGAACTGGACCCGTACCGGGCGGCGGACGAGCTGGTCGCGGGGCTGACGGAGGGCTGAGCGGCGACGGCGTCCCGGCTCGGCGGGGGCGTCACCCCGGGAGTCCGGGACCGGCTGGCGGTGGTCCGAAAAACGGGTGCCCGTCGGAACCCCGTGCTGCTAGCTTCACCGGCATGTTCCTCCTCTTGGCATAGAGCGCGCGCCGCACCCGCGCCCGGCAGGCCCGTCGGCCGTCGGTGGCGCGGGACTCCGGTGTCCCCTCTTCCGCCTCAAGCCGAGGAACCGACTCATGTCCGCGCTCACTTCGTCGCGCCCTTCTCCCGCGCCCAGGCCGTCCTACGCCGCCGTCCTGCGCGTCCCGCACGCCCGCCGCACCTTCGCCGCCGCACTGGCGGCCCGCCTGTCGTACGGCACGGTCGGGCTGGCCGTGATGCTGGCGGTGACCCGGGCGACCGGCTCGTACGCCGTCTCCGGGACGGTGATGGCCGTGTTCGGCGCCGCCACCGTCTTCCTCATGCCGTTACGCGCCGCGCTGGTCGACCGGCACGGCGCGCGCCGGGCCCTGATCCCCATGGCGTCGCTGTACGGCGCCCTGCTGTGCGCCCTGGCGGCACTGACCTGGCGCCCGGGCACCCCGTCGGTGCTCCTCGGCACGGTCGCCGCTCTCGCCGGTGCCTGCGCGCCCCCGCTGGGCCCCACCATGCGCACGGTGTGGGCCGGCCTCCTGGACGACCCCCGGCTCGTGCAGCGGGCCTACAGCCTGGACGGGGTCGCCGAGGAACTGCTGTACGTCTCCGGCCCGGCACTGGTCGGCGTCCTCGTCCGCTTCGCGCCACCGGCGGCCGGGGTGGCCCTGAGTGCGCTGCTGATCGTGGCCGGGACCTGTGCGTTCGTGGCCTCCCCGGCCATGCCCGGGCCCCGCGCCGCCGTGCCGAAGGGCACGCCCGGACGCCGGTTCGACCGCAGGCTGCGCTCCCCGGTGGCCGTCGCCGCCGGCGTGGGCCTCGCGCTCAGCGGCACGGAGCTGCTGGTGATGGCCCTCGCGACCGAGCGCTCGTACGACGCCGCCGTGGTCCCCTGGATCCTGGCCGCGCTCTCGGCGGGCAGCGCGGTGGGTGGGCTGCTCAACGGGGCGGTCGACTGGCACAGGCCGGCGCGGGTGCGTCTGGCGTCGTTCGCCGCCGGCCTCGGCCTGGTGCTGGCCGTCACGGGGCTCGCGCCCGGGGTGTGGGTCCTGACGGCGGCCGTCGCGAGCGCGGGCCTGTTCATCGCCCCGGCCCTGACGACGGCGTACCTCCTCGCGGAGGAGACGGCGTCCCCGGGGTCCCGGACGCAGGCGGGGGCCTGGGTGAACACCGCGGTGAACGCGGGCAGCTCGGGCGGTTCGCTGCTCGCCGGGATGCTGATCGGCCGGGTGCCGGTCGCGGTGTGCTTCGTACTGGCGGGCGGGGTGGCGCTGGCGGCCGGTGCGGCCTGCCTCGTGGCTCCGGGCGCCGCGGAAGCCCCGGGCGCCGTGAAAAAGGGAGCGGCAGGCGACACCTGAACAGCCGCCTGCCGCTCCCGTACCCCCGCCCAGGTCAGGGACGTCCCCGCTGCCCCCGCAGATGCTCGGCGATCGGCCTCAGCGCCTTGTCCAGCTCCAGCAGCGCCTCGGGCGAGAGCAGGTCGATGAAGTGCTTCCGCACGGACGCCACATGGTGCGGGGCGACCTTCTTCATGGTCTCCATGCCGTGCTCGGTCAGCACGGCGTAGAGCCCGCGGCGGTCGGACTCGCAGTTCTCCCGGCGCACCAGGTTCGCGTTCTCCATACGCGTGATCTGGTGCGAGAGCCGACTCTTGGACTGGAGGGTCGCGGAGGCGAGGTCGCTCATCCGCATCCGCACGTCCTCGGACTCGGAGAGGTTCACGAGGATCTCGTAGTCGTTCATCGTCAGGCCGAAGGGCTGCAGATCCCTCTCGAGCTGGTACGTCAACAGCCTGTTGACCTCCAGGTGGGTGCGCCAGGCGCACTGCTCCGCATCGGTCAGCCAGCGCGTGGCCGTTTCGGTCTCCATGAATGAAGTCTACCTAAAATGTTGAAAAGCGAACTAATGAGGGTGGTGTGACAGTGCGCACGCGTTCGACGTCACACTCCGCAGACTACCGCTCACAGCCCGAAGCGACGCTGGAGGTCCCCGAGCTGTCCGGGAAGACGCGGTGTTCCCGGCGGTTGCGCTCCGTGTCCACCCGGCCCTCCCGCGCCACCGCCGGGCACGCCCGGCTCGTGCGGCACCGCACCCGTGGCCTGCTCCGCCATCAGTGTCTCCGTCGACTGCAGCAGCACCGTCCCGGCCCCGACGAACTCGAACTGGTGCTCCTCCCCGGAGGCCCCGCCGAGCCCCGTCATCGCACGTAGACCGCCCATGACGCCCGTCAGGTACCCGTGGTCGTAGTGATGGCACGGGGACGGGCAGTCGGCCCAGCCGACGAGCGCCTGCGGGTCCACCCGGATGGGGGGTTCCATGAACACCACCGGGCCGTTAGATGCGGCCACGAACTTTCCGGTTCCGATGAGTGTCAGAAAACCTGGCACGATCGACTGCTTGAGAGCGAGACTTGGCTGAAAAGCGAGCAAGTTGCCCGAGCGAATGGTCAGGTTGCCGTCGTCCAGGTCGTAGGAGTTCACGTCGAACGCCCGGTCGGCGAGGAGCATCTTCCCCGAGCCCTCCGCCACCACCCAGTCGCTCGCGTGCAGAGGCGAATGAAAGGAAGTGCGGACAAGCCGGTCGAGCCGGCCGTGTCCGACGCCGTTGAACTCGATCGCCCCGTAGTAGGCGATCATCTTCCCCTTCTGCAGGAACCACTGCCCACTCTTGAGCTCGACGCAGAAGGTGTACTTGTTGACGTTGTCGTCGACGGGCAGCGTCATGGGGTCGTACACCACGGGCCCGCCGGGGGTTCCGTACCCGGGCCCACCGGGGATTCCGTACCCGCTCACAGCTTCTCCTCCGAGGCCTGGACGAACACCGTGCCGCTGCCGCTGAGTTCCAGCTGGAACGCCTCGCCGGACCCGCGCCCCACCATGTCGCGCCAGCCGAGCGCGGTGGACAGTTTGTTGCGCACGTCGCCGTGGTGGGCGACGTACGCCTGCGGGTCGACGTGGACGGCCCGCTGCGGTGTGATCGGGATCTCGAAGACCCCGCCGTGCGCCATCACCGCCACCGCCCCGTGCCCCTTCAGGGTCGTCGTGAACAGGCCCTGTCCGGTGACCTGCCCCCGCACCATCCCCATCACCCCGCCCTGCGAGCCCATGAACATCGTCCCCTGCTGGAGCGTGCCCTCGAAGGCCAGCAGCCGGTCCGCCTCCACGTAGAGGGTGTCGCCGGAGAGGTTGATGACGTGGACGTGGTGCCCGCCGTGCCCGAAGAAGACCGTCCCGCTGCCCTCGACGGTCATCAGGGGAGTGACCTCACCGGCGACCCGCCGCCCGAGCATCGACATCAGTCCCCCCTGGCCGCCC
The DNA here is from genome assembly GCF_042894285.1 of Streptomyces sp. NPDC001544. NCBI lineage: Bacteria > Bacillati > Actinomycetota > Actinomycetes > Kitasatosporales > Streptomycetaceae > Streptomyces > Streptomyces sp. NPDC001544. Next base: position 128,330 of record NZ_JBIAVN010000017.1, read on the forward strand.
TGGATGTTCGGGGTGAAGGAGACGTCCCCCTTGTAGGCGAGCATCGCGCCGCGCTGACTGAACAGCCGCTGCCCGGGCAGGACGGTGGCCTCGACCATCTTCGAGTTGATCTCGTGCAGCGCCATGTCACACGTCCCCCGCGATCGTGTTCCGCTCACTGGGCTGGACGTACACCAGCCCGTCCCCTTCGAACCGGATCTGGAACGCCTCGCCGCCGCCCTCGCCGAGGAAGGTGCGGAAGGTCACACCGGACTGGAAGGACTGCCGGACGTTCCCCTGGTGGGCGACGTAGGCCCCCGGGTCCACGATCAGCGGGTACTGGGGGCTCACCCGCAGCACGACCGCCGGCCCGTCCGACATGATCGCGGCCTGCCCGTGCCCCTCGACGGTCGTCGTGAACAGCCCGTTGCCCTGGGATGCGCCGCGCAGCCCGGTGAAGGTCGTCCCGGTCCTCAGCCCGGCGTCGGTGGCGAGCAGGTTGCTCGACTCCACGTACAGCTTGTCCCCCTGGAGGGCGACGAGATTGATCTCCGCGGCCCGGTCGGCGAACCAGCACGTCCCGTGCCCCTTCACCTCCATCACGGTCATCTGCTCACCGGTGAGCCGCCGGGTCACCATCCCCCGCAGACCCTCACCGCCCCCGCTCAGCTTCTTGAAGGCCATCTGCCCGTCGTACGCGACCATGGAGCCGTTCTTCGCCTTGACGGCATCACCGGTCATGTCGACGGCGAGCACCTTGCTTCCTTGAAGTCGGAACATCGCCACGGGGTGAAGGTAGCGGGAGGCCGGTGTCGCCGACAGTGCCTGTTCCGCCCCGGCGCCCGGTCCGCGCCGCGCGTTTGCCACAATGGGCGGAAGTTTGTGCACGCGTTCACAAGTCAGCGCTGCGCTTGCCGTCGACCTCTCTCCCACCGAAGGTGACCCGTGGACATCAAGACCGCCACCGCCCTCCGCCGTCTCCGCCTGGTCTCCGCTCCAGAGGCCGTGTCCTTCCTCGTCCTGCTCGTCTGCTCGGTGCTGAAGCGGACCACGGACTTCAACGCGGTGCCCGTGATGGGCGCGGTCCACGGTGTGCTGTTCATCCTGTACGTGATCTTCTGGGCCGACGCCTGGAACCGCGCCAAGTGGGACAAGAAGACCGGCGCCCTCTACTTCGTGCTCTCGGTCCTGCCCACCGGTGGCTTCTTCGCCGAGCGCAAGCTCCGCCGGGAGGTCGAGTCCGCGCTCATCGCCGCCCGCGCCCGCAAGGAGAAGGAAGGAGTCGTGAACGCATGATCGTCGCATTCTCCGTGACGCCCCTGGGCGTCGGCGAGGACGTGGGGGAGTACGTCGCCGACGCCGTCCGCGTGGTCCGCGAGTCGGGCCTGCCGAACCGCACCGACGCCATGTTCACCTCCATCGAGGGCGAGTGGGACGAGGTCATGGCCGTCGTCAGGCGTGCCGTCGCCGTCGTGGAGGCACGGGCCCCTCGGGTGTCGCTGGTACTCAAGGCGGACATCCGTCCCGGGGTGACCGACGGCCTCACCTCGAAGGTCGAGACCGTCGAACGGCATCTGGCCGGCTAGCCGGCACGGGTCCGTGGCCGCCGCGGGGGCGACGGCACGGATCCCGTGGCCGCCGCGGAGGTGACGGCACGGATCGCGTGGCCGCCGCGGAGGTGACCGAAGGCCGAGACGGAGCTGACCGGCATGTGACCGGCGGGTAGGGTCTGATGACGTGCCGAAGCCTCTCAGTCTTCCCTTCGACCCCATCGCCCGTGCCGACGAGCTCTGGAAGCAGCGTTGGGGAAACGTGCCGTCGATGGCCGCGATCACCTCGATCATGCGGGCGCACCAGATCCTGCTGGCGGAGGTCGACGCGGTGGTCAAGCCGTACGGGCTGACCTTCGCGCGGTACGAAGCGCTGGTGCTGCTCACCTTCTCCAAGGCCGGGGAACTGCCGATGTCCAAGATCGGTGAGCGGCTCATGGTGCACCCCACCTCGGTGACGAACACCGTCGACCGGCTGGTGAAGTCCGGGCTGGTGGCCAGGCGGCCCAACCCGAACGACGGGCGCGGCACGCTCGCCACCATCACGGCCAAGGGGCGCGAGGTGGTCGACGCGGCCACCCGGGACCTGATGGCGATGGACTTCGGGCTCGGCTGCTATGACGCCGAGGAGTGCGCGGAGATCTTCGCCATGCTCCGCCCGCTCAGGATCGCGGCGCACGACTTCGACGAGGACTGAGCCGGGAGCCGCCCGGCAGGGGTCCCCGGGACCCGGTCGGGCGCCGACCCGGGACAAGATCTCCCGGAACGGGCGGTTACGCTCGACGGCATGAAAAAGAACGTGCTGACCCGCTACCGCGTCATGGCCTACACCACCGGTGTGCTGCTGGTGCTGCTGTGCCTGAGCATGATCGCGAAGTACGGGCTTCACATGGACGGCGCGGCCGACTTCACCCGCGTCGTCGCCATCGCCCACGGCTGGCTGTACGTCCTCTACCTGGTCTTCGCCTTCGACCTCGGCTCCAAGGCGAAGTGGCCGGTCGGCAAGCAGCTGTGGGTGCTGCTCGCGGGAACGGTGCCGACCGCCGCCTTCTTCGTCGAGCGGAAGATCAGCCACGAGCTGGAGTCCAAGATCGCGGACCAGGCCCCGGCCGTGGCCAAGGCGTAGCCCCGGCCCCGCACCGGACGGGTCACGTTCCGCCGGACGGGTCACGCTCCACCGCCGCCCGAGACTCGCGCGGCGGTCAGCCGTCGACATTTACTTGGACGTCCTAGTAAATTCGGGGGTATGGACGCTGACGCCATCGAGGACGGCCGCCGACGCTGGCAGGCCCGCTACGACGCCGCGCGCAAGCGCGACGCTGACTTCACGACGCTCTCCGGCGATGCCGTCGAGCCCGTGTACGGACCCCGGCCGGGGGACACGTACGAAGGCTTCGAGCGGATCGGCTGGCCGGGGGAGTACCCCTTCACGCGCGGCCTCTACCCGACCGGCTACCGCGGGCGCACATGGACCATCCGGCAGTTCGCCGGGTTCGGCAACGCCGAGCAGACCAACGAGCGCTACAAGATGATCCTGGCCGCCGGCGGCGGCGGTCTCTCGGTCGCCTTCGACATGCCGACGCTGATGGGCCGCGACTCCGACGACCCGCGCTCGCTGGGCGAGGTCGGCCACTGCGGGGTGGCCATCGACTCCGCGGCGGACATGGAGGTCCTGTTCAAGGACATCCCCCTGGGCGACGTGACGACGTCCATGACCATCAGCGGGCCGGCCGTGCCCGTCTTCTGCATGTACCTGGTCGCCGCCGAACGGCAGGGCGTGGACCCGTCGGTCCTCAACGGCACGCTGCAGACCGACATCTTCAAGGAGTACATCGCCCAGAAGGAGTGGCTCTTCCAGCCCGAGCCCCATCTGCGGCTGATCGGCGACCTGATGGAGCACTGCGCGGCCGGCATCCCCGCGTACAAGCCGCTGTCCGTCTCCGGCTACCACATCCGCGAGGCGGGATCGACGGCCGCGCAGGAACTGGCGTACACGCTCGCGGACGGCTTCGGCTATGTCGAGCTGGGCCTGTCGCGCGGCCTGGACGTCGACGTCTTCGCACCCGGCCTGTCCTTCTTCTTCGACGCCCACGTCGACTTCTTCGAGGAGATCGCCAAGTTCCGGGCCGCGCGGCGGATCTGGGCGCGGTGGATGCGGGACGTGTACGGGGCGAAGAGCGAGAAGGCGCAGTGGCTGCGCTTCCACACGCAGACCGCGGGGGTCTCGCTGACCGCCCAGCAGCCGTACAACAACGTGGTGCGCACGGCGGTCGAGGCGCTGGCGGCGGTCCTGGGCGGCACGAACTCGCTGCACACCAACGCACTGGACGAGACGCTGGCCCTGCCCTCCGAACAGGCCGCGGAGATCGCCCTGCGCACGCAGCAGGTGCTGATGGAGGAGACCGGCGTCGCCAACGTGGCCGACCCACTGGGCGGTTCCTGGTACGTCGAGCAGCTCACCGACCGGATCGAGGCCGACGCCGAGAAGATCTTCGACCAGATCAAGGAGCGGGGCCTGCGGGCCCACCCCGACGGCCGGCACCCGATCGGTCCGATCACCTCCGGCATCCTGCGCGGAATCGAGGACGGCTGGTTCACCGGCGAGATCGCCGAGTCCGCGTTCCGCTACCAGCAGGCGCTGGAGAAGGGCGACAAGAAGGTGGTCGGCGTCAACGTCGCCACCGGCTCCGTCACCGGCGACCTGGAGATCCTGCGGGTCAGCCACGAGGTGGAGCGCGAGCAGGTCCGGGTCCTCGGCACCCGCAAGGCGGCGCGTGACGACGCCCGGGTGCGGGCGGCCCTGGACGCCATGCTGGCCGCCGCCCGCTCCGGCGCCAACATGATCGAGCCCATGCTGGACGCGGTGCGCGCGGAGGCGACACTGGGGGAGATCTGCGGGGTGCTGCGGGACGAGTGGGGGGTGTACACGGAGCCGGCCGGATTCTGACGGAAGCTCATTCCGCGGGCGGCGGGAGCCGCGGGCACCCCTACTGGGGAGTGTCCCGCGCCGCTCCCGCCAGCCCCTGCAGCAGTACCCGCGTGAAGCCGCGCACCCACTCCTCGTCCGCCGGTTTGCCGCTCACCAGGGTGCGGTGCACCACCGCACCCGCGACCATGTCGAAGATGAGGTCGACCGTGCGGGCGGCCTCGGCGGGGTCGGCTTCCGGCGGGAGTTCGCCGCGGGTCTGCGCGCGGGCCCGGCCCTCCAGGACCAGCCGCTTCTGCCGGTCCACTATGGAGGCGCGGATACGCTCCCGCAGGGCGTCGTCCCGTGTCGACTCGGCCACCGCCGCCATCAGCCCGCTCTTGGCCTCCGGCCGGGCGAGGATGGCCGCGAACTGCAGGACCACGCCCTCGATGTCGGCGGCGAGGCTGCCGCGGTCGGGAAGCTCCAGTTCGTCGAAGAGTTCGGCCACCGCGTCGACGACGAGCTCGTTCTTGCCCGCCCAGCGGCGGTAGAGGGTCGTCTTCGCAACCCCGGCCCGCGTGGCCACGTCTCCCAAGGTGAGCTTGGACCAGCCGAGTTCCACCAGCGCCTCCCGGGTAGCGGCCAGGATCGCGGTGTCCGCGGCGGCGCTGCGCGGGCGTCCGGGGCGGCTGGCGGGGGTGCGGCTCTGCATGCCCCGACCATAACCGGCCGTTCCTGTGGAGCCGTGAGGGAGATCACCGGGGCAGGCTTTCATCCGCACCTCCGATGGCATTACGCTACGACTCGTAGCGAAAGCGATGACCGATCTGGCGCAGGGTGGGGACCCGGCGCCGCAAGCGCTTCACCATGCCTTTTCACACACGCGCGGGAACGGGGGAGGATAGACGCATGCAGCCACGGAACATGTCCATGAGCGGCGTCGTCGACCTCGCCGCGGTGAAGGCGGCCCAGGAGGCCAAGGCCAAGGCCGAGCAGACGCGCGCCGAAGCCGCCCGGCAGGGCGCCGGCGCCGGGGCCGTCTCCCCGGCCGATCTCGTCATCGACGTCGACGAGGCCACCTTCGAACGCGATGTCCTCCAGCGGTCCGCCGAGGTCCCGGTCGTCATCGACTTCTGGGCCGAGTGGTGCCAGCCCTGCAAGCAGCTGAGTCCGGTCCTGGAGCGGCTGGCCGTCGAGTACAACGGCCGCATCCTCCTCGCGAAGATCGACGTCGACGCCAACCAGATGCTGATGCAGCAGTTCGGGGTGCAGGGCATCCCGGCCGTCTTCGCCGTCGTCGCGGGACAGGCGCTGCCGCTCTTCCAGGGAGCCGCCGGCGAGGCGCAGATCCGCCAGACCCTCGACCAGTTGGTGCAGGTCGCCGAAGAGCGCTTCGGGCTCACCGGCCTGAGCGTCGACCCGGACGCCCAGCCCGGCGGCGATGCGGCGACGGAGCACCGGACGCCGGCGGGCCCGTACGACGCCCTGCTGGAGGCGGCCGTACAGGCCCTGGACGCCGGGGACCTCGGCGGCGCCGTCCAGGCGTACCGGAACGTACTCAACGACGACCCGGCCAACACCGAGGCGAAGCTCGGCCTGGCGCAGGCGGAGTTGCTGCAGCGGGTGCAGGGTGCGGACCCGCAGCAGGTGCGCAGGGACGCGGCCGACAAGCCGAACGACATCGAGGCACAGATCGCCGCCGCCGACCTGGATCTGGTGGGCGGCCACGTGGAGGACGCGTTCGGACGGCTGATCGAGACCGTGCAGCGCACGGCGGGTGACGACCGGGACGCCGTACGACGCCGCCTGCTGGAGCTGTTCGAGGTGGTCGGCCCGGAGGACCCGCGGGTCGTGGGCGCGCGCCGGGCGCTGGCGAGGGCCCTGTTCTGAGGCGGCCGTTGACCAGTCGCTAAACATCCGGCGTTGTGATGCCGGAGTGAAAAATTCGCCAGCGAGGCGTCGGGGCGGCCGCACTTTGCCAAAACTTGGTAATCGCGGCCGCTGTTACTCCCAGTAAAACGAGGCTGTTGATCTGTCTGGTTCCGTCCAGGGATCAACAGCTTTGTTCTGCCCTGGGTTGCCACCGAGAGTCGCTCTCCGAGACCGGTGGGTCGTCCTTCGGTTATCGGGCCGTTACTAGCCAGTAACGAAGCCCCTTGTGCGGGCGGCGAGAATGCACCACGATCGGCCACGCTCGGTCCATTTCCGTACCCCGACAGCCGGTCGGGTCACGTGACGATCTGGGTCCCCACCGAGCAGAGCCGGCGGCAGTGGCGCCGGCTCTAGGACAGGGGGGTCTTCGCCAACGGCGAAGCCTGTCCAGCAGGGTTGTGCGTGATGCGTGTCAGGCGCGACCAGTGGTTGTCGCTCGGGGGTGATCGCCGGTGTTTCGGTCGCGGTTCGCGTCACCGAGTGCGGGCGCTCCCCTTCCCGAGGACGTAGCACTTCTCCCATCCCTGCCCGGCTGAGCCGCTGACTCGGTGGCGAGCGAGGGCCAGGAGATGTACGTCCGAGAAGGAGGAAATATGGAGTCCCAGGTGCGTGGCGGGACCAGATGGAAGCGGTTCGCTGTGGTCATGGTGCCCAGCGTCGCCGCTACGGCCGCGATAGGTGTTGCCCTTGCGCAGGGTGCACTTGCTGCGTCGTTCAGTGTGTCGGGGCAGTCGTTCAAGGTCACGGCGGAGACGCTCCATGGTGAGGGCTTCTCGCAGTACGGAGCGATCGACCAGGGGTACACCCTCAGCGGTGGCAAGGCGGCTCACCCCGTTGCGGTTTCGGCCTTCACCAAGGCCCGGATCCAGAAGATGTGTCAGTCGGTCGTGACCCCTGTCCCCATCATCGGGGATGTCACGCTGCGACTGGAGGCGGGCGACAGCTCCGACGAAAACAAGCAGGTTCACGCGGAGAACCTCTACATCGACGTCGAGGACCTCAACGCCGATGCTGTCTTCCATGACATCAACATCGGTGTGGCCGCCAAGGACCTCAATCCGGGCATAAAGGACGGCGAGGTCCAGAACAAGCAGGCCAACCCGTTCGGCTTCGGTCAGCAGGCGAAGTCGGCCGACCTGAGCAACGTGAAGCAGACGGCGTGGGCGACCACTGCAGGGACCTTCGAGCTCAGCGGTCTGCACATGTCGCTGAAACAGGGCAGCGGCCCGAAGTACGAGTGCTACTAAGCATTCATTGATGGGCGGGGGAGCTGATGGCGCCCCCGCCTGTCCACTCTGTGGCCGCACCTTCACCCGCGGCACACTTCTCCACCACAGCAATGCCGCACCAGGGAGCTGTTTTCCATGAGCGCCGAGACCCCTGCCGCCGTACCCGGCCAGTTCACCCGCCGGAGGCTGCAGTTCCGCGCCTGGCGGGGCAGTAGGCCGTTCTGGGCCGGACTGTTCGTCTTGCTCGGCGGCTTTCCGATCATGTACTTCCCGTACGCCCACCTCCAGTTCGGTCATCTCACGCTCGCGATGTCCACCACGGCCGGAGCCGGGTCGCTGATCATCGGCGTGCTGCTCGTCGTCCTTGGGATCAGTCTCTGGTTCCAGAAGCACGTACGGGTCTTCGCGGGCGTGGCGGCGATTCTGCTGTCGTTGGTATCCATCCCTGTGGCCAACTTCGGTGGCTTCGTTGTGGGATTCCTGCTCGCCATGGTCGGTGGAGCGCTCGCTGTGGCCTGGGCGCCGGGCACGCCGCCGCAGCCGGAGACGCCGACCGCCACCGCACCGAGCGCGGCCGGGGCCCCCGAGACCGCACCACTTCTCGATAAGGGCCTGGGCGCAGTGGGCGAGTCGAACGACCTGTCAGGATCGAGCCCGGCCAACGGGGCGAACGGGAGGCACAGTGCCGGCTGACGAGGCGACGCATGGGACTGAGGTGGACGAGTCCCGTGTGAGAACCGGCCCGCGGCACGCGGCACCCAGGAAGCCACTGTTCAGTAGGTTCCATATGCCGGCGGGCAAAGCGATAGCCACCGTGGCGATGCCGACGGCGGTGCTCATGGGCTTCGGCGTGACGTCCTCGCTCGCCATCGCGGACAGCGCCGGCACGTCCAACAGCCAGAAGGCCGCAGAGTACAAGGACTGCGTCAAGGCACTCGACGGTTCCGACGACACATCGGCCTCGCCCTCGCCGTCGGCGAGTGAGTCCGCCAGCATGGCGACGCCGACTCCCTCGGTCTCCGCCGACGCCGGCAAGGACAGCACCAAGGACACCGGCAAGGACTCGGGCAAGACCTCTTCGTCGGATTCAGGTACCGGCGACAAGGACACGCCCAAGCCGACCGCGACCTCCGGCTCCTCCAACTCGGGCTCCGGCAGCGGCGACACGGCCACGCCCACCCCGTCGGCCTCTCAGAGCAGCGGTGGCGGCCTGCTGGACACCATCGGTGACACGGTCGGAGACATCCTCACCGGCGGCGCGAAGGACTCCGGCACGACCGCGAGCCCGACGCCCTCCGCCTCCGAGTCGTCCTCGACAGCACCCTCGCCGTCGTCGAGCACGTCCTCCTCGTCCGGCTCCACCGACAAGGGCAGCGCCACCGACACCGTCAAGGACACGGTCGACAAGGCCACCAAGACGGTTGGGGACACCGTGAAGGGCACCACCGGCAAGGTGTCCAAGACGGCCAAAGACACAACCAAGACGGTCGAGGACGCCACCAAGGCGGCCAAGGACGCGGCCGAGTCGGCCACACCCGACCCGTCCGCCAGCTCCAGCACCTCCCCGGACGACTGCCCGGCGGCCACTGACAAGGTCAGCGGCGTCGATAACCAGATTGTGGTCGCGGACGACCCCTGGTACCTGGACGCGAGCTCGCTGACGCTGAACGGCGCCGACTACCAGGGCATCGTCGAGGTGAGGACCGCCAGTGGTGCCACGAAGAAGGTCCTCAAGTACGTCATCAACGACGGAACCGAGATCGGCGACCTGCACCAGACGGTGAAGGACAAGCAGTCGGGCAAGACCTACCACGTGCAGGCAGCGAAGGGGTCGAAGTCGGAGATCACCGGCGGCAAGACCACGATGTACACCGAGAGCATCTCGGGCAACCTGCTGGGTCTGGTCCCCGTGAAGTTCACCCCCGACAGCCCGCCGCCGCTGAACATTGGGTGGATCTACATGACCAACGTCAAGGTGGTCCAGGCGGCTCAGTTCGGCGGCAACCTGAAGATCCCCGGTATGCATCAGTACACGACCGACTGAGCGGTCGCACAAGCCGGTCCGGGAGCCGCAAAGGACTGTGCCCCGTCGGGTCGACACCCGGCGGGGCACAGTGCTTCGCGACCGGCTTGAGAGGGGAGTATGAACAGAAGATGATCACTCTCTATTTCGAGCCCCGCGTCGAGGACGTCCTCTGGTCCGCGGACCGGCGACCGATTCACCCCTACCGGCTAGAACACCCCGAGCTGACCGGTTCCGACTTCTGTGTCAGTTTCTTCAGGGCGGACCTGCGGCTCGTCGTTCACGGCGTGGATCTCAGTCTGCGGACGCCGGGGCTGCCAGTGGTCGATTTCGCTCTGATGCTGGAGTACGCGAGGAGGGAGCTGGAGACCGGAAGCGGCATTGCGGTGGAGACAAGCGTGACCCAGGACGTCTTCTCCTTCAGCCGTGAGGCGACGACCGTCACTCTCACGACGAACTACGCGTCTGACGTAGCCGAGTTGACCTGGGCTGAGCTGTGCCAGCTCACCGAGCGGGCGAAGGCCGAGGCGTTCCGGCTGATCACCACCTCCCATTCCGAGCTGCGCGACAACGCGTGGCTGCGGGAGACGGTGGGGTCTCCGGCCGAGTGAGTTCGCGGTCGACGCGCCGACTCGGCGGCGTTTCCTTGACGAGACCGAACCCGGATCGGCCTCTCAGGGTGCCCGGTTCAGATGGGCGTCGAGGCCTGCCGGGGTGGCGGCGCCGGAGAGGTAGCGTTCGAGCATCTCCCGCCGCAGCGCGAGTTGCTGTTCCTGGTGCGCGAGTTGGTCGCGAACCTGCCTCACGCGGGCGAGCAGTTCGGTGCAGTTGCCCTGGGGTTGCACGGATCCGGCGCAAGGCAGGATCTGCCGGATGATCTCGGAGGACAACCCCGCGCGGTAGAGATCCTGGATGAAGGCGACCACGCGCACCGCCTGCTCGTCGTAGTCCCGATATCCGTTGGAGCCCCGGCTTGCGGGCAGAAGTCCCTGTTCGTCGTAGTAGCGCAGCGAACGCGTGCTGACGCCGGTGGCCTTGGCGAGTTCTCCGATGCGCACGCCGTCTCCTCGACTGGACCAGGCTTGACATTCACGTCAATGTCAAAGTTTAGCGTCGCCATCATGAAGATCACGAAGACGGATCCGATCAAGCAGGGCACAGTGCTGGTCACTGGCGCCACGATGGGCATCGGGGCGGCGATCGCCGACCGGATGGCCCAGGAGGGCATGGACCTGGTATTGGTCGCTCGCGACGCCGCGCGGCTGGAAGCCGCAGCGAAACGACTACGCGCCGACCACGGCGTGGAGGTGCTCGCCGTCCCACTGGACCTGTCGCACGAGCAGGCTTCCGTGCAGCTGGCCGAGCGGCTCAAAGACGAGCGCGTCGCGGTCGAGGTTCTGGTCAACAACGCCGGCGTCGCCCAGGTCGGGCCGGTCGCCGACACGAATCCGGCACGCATGAGGGCACTGGTGGACGTGAACGCCAGAGCGGTGGCGGAACTGACCTCGTTGCTGCTGCCCGACATGCTCGTACGTGGCCACGGCGCGATCGTGAACATCGCCAGCACCGCCGCATACGCACCGGCACCGTACAACGCCGCGTACGGCGCCTCGAAGGCATTCGTGCTCTCCTTCACCCGAGCCGTGTGGGCGGAGACGAAGAGGACCGGGGTGCGGGTGGTCGCGGTCAGTCCCGGAGCGACCGAGACCCCGATGAACACTCGCCCTGTCCCCGGCAAGCGTCAGCCTGAGCAGGTGGCCGAAACCGTGATGAAAGCCCTGCGAGGCCGCGGTCCCGCCATCGTCGACGGCCGGTTCAACACCGTCCAGGCCTTCGTCTTCAGCCGTATTCTGCCGACCCGGACGGCCACCCGGATCAGCGGGCAGTTCTTCCGCAAGGCAGCCCTGGAAAGCTGACCGCAAGTCACTCCGGTTGCCAGGCGCGGGCGCATGCGGGTCCGCCCAGCCGGACTCGGTTGGCTGCGCCTTCGGCCAGGAGCTCACTCTGGGCAGACGCCTAGTTCACTCCTTGAGGGACGCAACGAAGGGTGCCCAGGCGGCGGCGGTGAGGATGATGGCGGGGGCTTGGGGCACCTTGGAATCACGGACGGGGACCAGGCCGGGGATGTTGTCGGCGACTTCTAGGCAGTCGCCGCCGCTGGCGTTGCTGTAGCTGGATCTACGCCAAAGGGCTGCGCCGGGGAAGTCGCTGGCTACCTCGACGCAATCCCCGCCATCCCCGTTGCTGTAACTGCTCTTCAGCCAGAGCGCGTCACTCAAGTCGATCCGGATGCTTGCCATTTCGGTAATCCTCTGCGGCGGCCTTGATCATGGCGAGGGACGTGTCTGGTGACAGCGCCACGGCCCTGAGCCGATCGTATGCCTTGCGGTACTGCTTCACGAGGGCCGGATCATCGATGGTGTCTCCGCTGTACGACGCCTCGGTGTAGATCAACGGCGGAGCATCCGGAAACGTCATGACCTTGATGGACGCTGCCATCAAGGGATACGCACCGCACTTCCGCGGAACTACCTGCGGAGTGATCCGGCGCCGCTCGGTCAGCTCCACGATCCGGTCGAGCTGTGTAGCCATCTCATCCGGGGTCACGATGGCGTCGGTCATCAGGGACTGGTGCAGGATTGCCCAGTACTCGGGGACGGAATGGTCGTCCTCGAAGAGAGACGCACGGTCGATTCGGGCCCGCACTTTTTCTTCGATCCAGTCCTCAGATGCCGCCGGATGGGCGGACCGGGCGAGTGTCCGCGCGTAGGCAGCTGTCTGGAGTAGTCCCGGAAAGGTACTGGGGCACCACTCCTCAATGGTTTCCGCGTGTTTCTCCGCTTCCAGAATCCGCTCGAAGTACGCGGCGTGCGGCCCCCGTCTGGCCCGCCGCACATCCTCACAGTGCCGCTCGAAGTATCCGTCGGTGCTCAGCACCCGGTCCACGTGCTGGGCCAGATCCATGGGCATGCGCCGCTTGCCGTGCTCGATGTCGCTGAGATGTGACTTGCCGTAGAAGCTACCCTCGACCAACTTCTCCAGGGACAGTCCGGCCGTCTCCCGCTTCCACCGCAACTCCTTGCCGTAGAAGTCGGGGACGCTCATCGAACCGTCGATGTCCTTGCGTCGGACCATGCGCTCACCGCCGTAACTCACTGCCCCGTTTCCACGGTTCACGTAGCGGACGCGAACCGTCTTCCACGCTAGCGAGCCCGGCGACATTCTGTGAGGCATTCGTCACACACTGCACAGAAGGCTGAAGCGCTCCATGTCAGACCAATCCCCGACCGCCTACGACGTCACCCTCTGCGTCGAGAACCTCCGCACCGCCCTCGCCCTGCACGACATCACGCTGCCGTCCCTCCGCGCGGACCTGCCGAGCTTCGCGGGCGGGTACACATCACCGGCCGGCCTGGTCGCGCTCGGGAACTGCAACACGGCTACGGCCCACGCACTTGCCACCGCCCTCCAGAAGGCTGAGGCCGAGTAATGACGTTCGAGCTCAGCCTGCTCGCGACTCCCAAGGCCGTACCCGAACTGCGCCACCACCTTCGCGCACTCGACTTCGAAGCCCGCCTGTGTGCGACGGAGTTGCTGACAAACGTGATCGACCACCTCGGCGAAGGCACACCCGTGACCGTCCGCGTCACCGGCACGGACCTCGGCCACACCCGCATCGAGGTCACCGACCCGGACCCACGCGCGCTGCCCACCCTCCTGTCCGCAACCGAGACGGCCGAGTCCGGCCGCGGCCTGGCACTTGTCGATGCACTTGCCCAACGTTGGGGTGTGGAGCAGGCAGCGGACCGCAAGACGGTCTGGTGCGAGCTGGGAGAACCGGCGCGGCAGCCAGTCACGCAGAACGAGAGAGTTGCTCGCGTACCCATGCGGGATCGGGATTGACGTGCGGCGACCGTCCACGAAGACGGTCGGCACGGTCTCGGTACCCTAGTTCACCGCCCTCACCGCCGCAGCCCCGGTCGGGTCACACCTGTTGACCCAGTGCACCTGACGAGCGCGATGACCCAACCGCATGCGCAGGCGTAGGCGCAGATAGTGCGTACAGCCCGGCCGTCAGATCACAACGGGTCGGCCGTCGGCCGTGCTGCGGCATTGCGCTTCCGCGGCTCCGATCGACCTCTGCAAGACGAGAGGCGAGTTCAGGCCTGCGATCAACGCGAGCGCCAGAAGGGGCACTATGGCAGCGCCAGTTTCCCCCTCCAGGGCCATCGCGGTCGCTACGGCTGAGCCGCTAAGGGCGAACAGCATCGGCAGGATCCAGGCGCGTATCACGAAGACGAAGGCCACCGGGATCGAAAACCGGACATCTGTGATCACTCATCGCACCTCGCCAACCGTCCGCGCACACAGAAAAGACACAGGTACATCTACGGATGAGTAGCCCCTTCGACAGGCTGACCTGTCGAAGGGTTCGCGCCATCAGCCGGTAGCACAAAAGTGAACACCTGTACGGGTCCTTCTGTGTGTGGCTAAAGTGACGCCGCGCATCGGCGGAGCCTGACCATTCCGCGTTCGCGCACATCACTCAGCGACCGGGGGAACGCCGTCGCTCACGGGGAGGGGGCGCATCGCCATGCTGTCGCACCGGTCAGCCACGTGCGTGGGTCCAGCCAGGGACCTGCGCTTCTAAGTCTTCTCGAGAGTCTTTGCAGTTCACTGCTCTCCGGCGGATCGGCCAGCCAACCGGCGCATTACACACTCTGAAGAAAGTGATGCTCCATTGCCTTCCCGACCAGGAAGATCGCTCATACCAAGCCCAGGACGATCAGGACCACTTGCCCGAATCATCCTTCTGCTGACGGCCGTAGCGGTCGTCGTCGGGCTCTCTGTGCGGCCCAACCTCGCCGGCCTCCCGGACCACGACGATGCAAGCCTCGTCGGGGACTCCTACGACGGCTACGACACTAAATCCGCTGAACAACTGCGCGGGGATCAGTGCGTGGCCGTTGATGCCCTGCGCAAGGGCGGACCCAACCTGTTCGCCCTGGCACAGGGCGCCGTCGGGCTACCGCCCGACCAAATGCATCAGAAGCTCAACCGCGACATCTACAACACCAAGGACCCCCTGCACCAGGCCTACTCCGCCGACGACGACTTCAGCTTCCAGTGGCAGAAAAAGGTCCAGGACCGAGAGTACGCGTTCGGCGATCCCGTCAGGGGCCTGGATATGTACCCTGGCGAGCCGGAGGAAGCGACTGGGATCTACGACCAGATCGGCCTGCTCCCGTGGATCTACCAGTCGTACAACAGAACGGAAGACCTGTTCGGCCCGTTCTACGAGACGTCACCTACCGCCGACGACGACACGAAGGCTGCCGCGGTAGCGATCGGCGACCAGCTGTACACCACCGGGGGGACCCCGGAGGAGCAGCAGGCGTGGGCACTGTGGAAAAAGAATTCCGGAAAGATCGAGCCCAACAAGCTGTTCGTTCCGAGGGTGTTCGCCGATGACGCCCGTATCTTCCTGTCCTCAGGGGGTTTCCCGCACACGGCGCCGGCCCCGGACACTCCCGAGTTCCGTGTCGCCGTCGAGGATCTGAAGACCCGCTTCGCTTCCTGCGCGTGGCACGATCCGATCGACCCGAACCGCGTCCTCGGCAAGGAAGTGGCCCAGGCGGCCACCGAGTGGCAGCAGGAGATCGCCTCCCAGGCGACGCAGCGGCAGCAGATTCTGGCGGCGTCGGCCACCGCGACGAAGGCGTTGCAGGACGGCGCCTTCGCGCTGGGCAAGCTGTTGGGCCAGTCGTGGATCGCGGATTACTCCACCGGTTGGCTGGACTACTACTCCGAGGGCGGCCTCGGCTGGATCCGCGACGGTGAGTTGGAGATCCAGGTGCCGGGCGCTGCCGGCAAGTGCCTCGACGTCCAGGGTTCAGGCAAGGCCAACGGCACCCCGGTCCAGCTGAACACCTGCAACGGCAGCGCCGCCCAGAGGTGGGAGCTGTACTACGAAAGCGGCTACCAGCTGCGCAACATCAACGCCCATAAATGTCTGGGGATGCCGAGCGGAGCCACCGCCGACGGTACGAAGATCCAGATCCAGGATTGTGACGGCAGCAAGGCGCGGCAGTGGAAGTTCGACGTACGCAGCGCCGGTCCGCTGGTGAACGCGGCGACCAGCAAGTGCGTGCACCTGCCGACGTTCGACAACAGCAAGGACGCCGTGCTGTCGACGTGCAACAGCTCCTCCGCGCAGAAGTTCAGGATCGTCGCCAAGACTCACACCGGCAGCGCACCGGCGAAGGCCGATGTGGACAAGGCCAAGGCGAACATCACGAACGCGCAGGCGGAGGCGAAGAAACAACTCGCCGCGATCAACGCACAGCTGTCGACCGCTCAGAAGGTCGTGACCGCTTCCGACTCCGCGCTTCAGGCGGCGTACGGGATAGCGGACGCCAATGGCGCCCCACGTGGGCGTGGTCTGCTGGTGGGCCTGCAGAAGGACCAGGTCACCAAGGGCGCGGCCGCCGCGCTGACGGCGATGGTGAAGGCCGGTGAGACCGCGGAGGCGGCGACCCGTGCCTCGGCCGGGGACAGCGAGGCCGTCACACAGCGCGCCCTCGCGCAGGCGGCACAGTCCAAGGCGGAGTTCCGCAAAAAGGCCGCCGAGGCGGCCGAGTGGCAGGCCAAGGCCGCAGCCGACGCGGCGAAGATCCACCGGGACAACGCCAAGAAGGACAAGGAGACCGCGGAAGCCAAGCTTGCCGACGCCCTGAAGGCCGAGGGCGACGCCAAGGCGGCTGCCGCCGACGCGCACGCCAAGCGGCTGGCCGCCGAGGCTGAGGAGAAGACGGCCAAGGCGGAGAAGGAGAACGCTGCCGCCAAGCAGGCCGAGGCCGCCGAGCACAGGAGGAACGCCGAGACGGAGGCCGGGAAGGCCAAGGACGCGAAGGACAAGGCGGAGGCCGCCGAGAAGACCGCCGAGAGCAAGCGCGATGACGCGGTCGAGGCCAAGGACCACGCCAAGGCCATGCGGGACGACGCCTGGGACGCCAAGCAGAAGGCGGACGCGGCCCGCGCGAAGGCCGACGCCAAGGACGCCTACGCCGATTCCCTGGACTCCGGGGACGATGCCGACGCCGCCCGCGCCGCCGCGAACGACGCGGACAAGGCTGCCGATGACGCCGAAGCCGCTGCCGGCAAGGCTCGTTCGGAAGCGGACGCGGCGACCCAAGCGGCGGCCGACGCCGACGCGGCAGCGACTCGTGCGGAAGCGGCGGCCAAGCGGGCCCGTTCCGACGCGGACGCCGCTCAAGCAGCCAAGTTGAGGGCTGACGCGGCGGTCAAGACCGCGACCAGCGCCGCCGCGGACGCGATCAAGGCCTCCCAGGACGCCTCAGCCGAGGCGAAGACGGCCGTCGCACTCGCTGACGAGGCCGAGCAGCACGCTAAGGACGCCAAGACCCAGGCCAACGCCGCCAACGCGGAGGCGGGCAAGGCGCTTGCCGCTGCGGCCAAGGCCGCCGGGTTCGCCCACGTCACCGCTCAGGCCGCCGTGGACGCGGGCAAGGCGGCCCAGCAGGTCGCCGCCCCCGCCAACGACGCCATCCAGCTCGGCTCCGCCTACGTCGACACCGACTCGGTGGCCGGCCTCGTCGTGCTGACCGGCCAGGGCTCCAAGACGATCGCCGACCAGCAGCAGGCCGTCGCCGACGCGCACGCCAAGAACGCCGCCGCCGAGGCACAGGCCGCCAAGAACCTCGCCGACCAGGCCAAGGGCGACGCCAAGGAGGCCTACCAGCACGCGGCCAACGCCGCCCAGTACGCGGCCGACGCCCGCGGCTACTCCAAGGAGGCCCTCGGCTACGCGGCCGACGCCGCCAAGGCCGCCTCAGCAGCGGCCGCGTCTCTCGCGCGCACCGTCGACTACGACCAGCAGGCCACCGAGGACGCCGCAGCCGCCGACAAGGCCGCCGGCAACGCCGAGGGCTACGCCAAGGACGCCCGCGACTCCGCCGACGCCGCCGAACTCGACGCCGAAGCCGCCCGCTCCGCCGCCGCCCAGGCCGAACAGGACGCCAAGGACGCCCGCGCCGCCGCCGACCGCGCCGACGCCGCCGCGACCGAGGCCGAACAGGCCGCCAAGGACGCCGACAAGTACGCCAAGGACGCCCAGGACGCAGCCCGGCAAACAGAGACCAAGAGCCGCAACGACCAGATCGAGACCGGAGCTGGCGGCGTTGACGGCGTCTTCTTCAAGACGCGGGCCGAACCCGTCGGCGACCCGGAAATCCTGGACAAGAACAATTGCAACGTCATCGTCCACGTCGGTGACTGCATCATCACCGCGAACATCACGTCCAAGACGTTCGTCGAGATCTACCTGTGTACGGCTAAGGACATCCCGGATGTCCAGTCCGGATGCCCCGCTTCCGACACCCTGTTCATCCACACCGTCGAGCTGAAGCCCCAGACCGAAAAGGTCACCTACACGATCACGCCGCAGGAGTTCAACGACGCCGTCGCCAAGGGATTCATCAAGGCCCTCACCGAGGACTTCACCGGTTGCTGGGACAGGATCACAGGTAGCGGCGGAACGCTGGGCAACTGCGGATGGGCAGTCTTCGACATTGCCAGCCTCGTTTTCGGCAATGTCGCCATCAAGGCCATCAAGGATGGTGTGACGGCCCTCGATGCCGCCTTGAAAACCGGCATCGCCATCGAAGATGCGTGGAAGGCCCTGCGCACCGCTGGCCTCACCGAAGCCGCCATCTCAGGAATCGTCTCAAAGCTCCTGCTGACCAAGTGCTTCCCGGCGGGCACCAAGGTCGCGACAGCAGACGGTCCCAAGTCCATCGAGGACATCGAGGTCGGTGACCGGGTCTGGTCGCAGGACCCGGTCACGGGCAAGCAGTCCCTGCAGCCGGTGTTGCACCTGTTCCAGCACACCGTCGACTCTCTGGTCCGGATCAGAACCGCCGACGGCCAGGTCGAAGCGACCGACTCGCACCGCTTCTGGGTACGTGATCGGGGCTGGGTCGAGGCCGGCAAACTGCGCGCCGGAGACACTCTTGAGGCGCGGGACGGTCGCTCCGAACAGGTCCTCGGCACCACGGTCGTCAAGGGGTCCATCGGGGTCTACAACTTCGAGGTCGCGCGAAACCACACGTACTACGTGTACGCGGGGTCGACGCCGGTCCTGGTGCACAACGACTGCATCGAGGCCATTCTCAAGGACCTCGCGAAGGACGGGGACCGCATCTTCCTCGGGATCGCCCCCTGGGTCGATGACCTCGCGAAGAGTCTGGGTGGAACTACGTTCAACGGCGACGCTTTCGCCACCGAACTCCCCGAGGCGCTGGGCATGGGTAAACGCCCCATATGGACGGTCGGTGTGGAAAGGGCCGTGTCGAACCCCGCCGTCGATCTGTCGGTGTCACTGGACGGTGTCCAGGGTGCCGCGACCGCGGACGAGGCACTTACGAAACTCTTGCAGCGAGGAGAGACGATTACCCCGGGGGACTGGGAGACCGTACGCAGGAACGGTTACGGGACCGCCTGGGAGATGACCCAACTGCGCAAGTCCGTCCGATTGGGTGACCGGAGCTGGTCATCGATCAAGTGGTACAGAACCAACGCCAAGGGTGTGGTCGAGAGGGTGTTCCCGGAGCGCTTCAAATACGCCAACGGCGAGCCGGTGCCCGAGTAGGAGGGAGGATAGGCGCATGACAGATTTCATCCGCGAGGGGCGACTGTTCAGGGTCATCGGGTACAACCCCTCCCACCGGCAGCTGTTCCTGTCCAGCGACGCGCTGCCGGAGCAGCGGACGACGACGCGCATCGAGGTCTACGTGGGCCACGTGCGGCTGATGCTCCTCAAGCCGTACTACCGCAACGGACTTCACATCCGGCGGGCATCAGCTGAGGAGTTCGCCGTTCTGAAGGATCGGCACGAGTTGGAAGCGAGCGACGCCGAGTACACCTGGATGCTGGAGCCCGACGGCGGCGACAGCTTCATCGTCGGCGGGCAGCCGAGCTGGCGTGAGGCCGAGTACGAGCTGATGGGCGACCGGGAGGCCCTCTACGACTCATCGCTTCCCTGGCCCCCGGACTTCCCCGTGGAGTCGGGCACCGTCGGCTGACCTGAGGAGAGAACCGGAGAAAAGAACGGAGGGCGCCCCCTGTCACCAGGAGGCGCCCTCACCGCCGTACAAAGCCCCGCGGCCGAGCCGTCAGCGACCGTCCCCACCCATGTGGTGCACCCGAACCATGTTCGTCGTCCCCGGCACCCCGGGCGGCGACCCCGCCGTGATGATCATGATGTCGCCCGGGTTGAAGCGGCCCAGCTTGGCCAGCTCCGCGTCGACCATGTCCACCATCTCGTCGGTGCTGTTGACGAACGGCACGACGTGGGACTCCACGCCCCAGCTGAGGGAGAGCTGGTTGCGGGTGCCCTCGTCGGTGGTGAAGGCGAGGATCGGCTGGGCCGCGCGGTAGCGGGAGAGGCGGCGGGCCGTGTCGCCGGACTTGGTGAAGGCGATCAGGCCGCGGCCGCCGAGGAAGTCGGCGATCTCGCAGGCCGCGCGGGCCACCGAACCGCCCTGGGTGCGCGGCTTCTTGCCCGGGACCAGCGGCTGCAGGCCCTTGGAGAGGAGCTCCTGCTCGGCCGCGACGACGATCTTCGACATCGTCTTGACGGTCTCGATCGGGTACGCGCCCACGCTGGACTCGGCCGACAGCATGACCGCGTCGGCGCCGTCCAGGATCGCGTTGGCGACGTCGGAGGCCTCGGCGCGGGTCGGGCGGGAGTTGGTGATCATCGACTCCATCATCTGGGTCGCCACGATCACCGGCTTGGCGTTGCGCCGGCACAGCTCGATGAGGCGCTTCTGCACCATGGGGACCTTCTCGAGCGGGTACTCGACGGCGAGGTCACCACGGGCGACCATGACGGCGTCGAACGCCATCACGACGCCCTCCATGTTGTCCACCGCCTGCGGCTTCTCCACCTTGGCGATGACGGGGACCCGGCGGCCCTCCTCGTCCATCACCTTGTGGACGTCCTGGACGTCCTTGGCGTCGCGGACGAAGGACAGGGCTACCATGTCGCAGCCCATGCGCAGCGCGAACCGCAGGTCCTCGACGTCCTTCTCGCTCAGCGCGGGCACGTTCACGGCCGCGCCGGGCAGGTTGATGCCCTTGTGGTCGGAGACCACGCCGCCCTCGATGACGATCGTCCGCACCCGGGGGCCCTCGACGTCCACGACCTTGAGCTCGACGTTGCCGTCGTTGATCAGGATCTGGTCGCCGCGGTCGACGTCACCGGGCAGGCCCTTGTACGTCGTACCGCAGATGTGCTTGTCGCCCGGGACGTCCTCGGTGGTGATGACGAACTCGTCACCGCGCTCGAGCTCGACCGGACCCTCGGCGAAGGTCTCCAGACGGATCTTCGGGCCCTGCAGGTCGGCGAGGACACCGATGGCCCGGCCGGTCTCCTTGGAGGCGGCCCGGACGCGGTCGTACCGCGCCTGGTGCTCGGCGTGCGTGCCATGGCTGAAGTTGAACCGGGCAACGTTCATGCCGGCCTCGATCATCGAGACGAGCATGTCGTGGGAGTCGACCGCGGGGCCGAGAGTACAGACGATTTTCGAACGGCGCATGGGGCGATCCTATCGGTTTGTTTCGCTACGGAATATTCCGTCTGGTGGAAGAGACAAATGAGTTGGATGCTGCTCAGTTGTTCAGCTCGGTCGTTCAGCTCAGTTGTTCTTTCTGACCAGTGCGTAGGTCTGCGTCGCGATCTCCAGTTCCTCGTCCGTCGGTACCACGGCGACCGCCACCCGGGCCTGCGCGGGCGAGATCAGCCGGGGCTCGTCGCCGCGTACGGCGTTCAGCTCGCCGTCCACCGCCAGGCCAAGGCCCTCCAGGCCCGCGACCGCAGCCTCTCGCACCGCACTGGCGTTTTCACCGACTCCTGCTGTAAAGGCGATTGCGTCCACCCGGCCGAGAACCGCGTAATAGGCGCCGATGTACTTCTTCAAGCGGTGAATGTAGATGTCGAAGGCGAGTCGTGCCTCTTCGTCGCCCTCGTCGATCCGGCGGCGGATCTCCCGCATGTCATTGTCCCCGCACAGACCGAACAGCCCGCTCCTCTTGTTGAGAAGAGTGTCGATCTCGTCCATGGACATTCCGCCAACGCGCGCCAAATGGAAGATGACCGCCGGATCCACATCACCGGAGCGCGTACCCATCACGAGCCCCTCCAAGGGGGTCAGCCCCATGGAGGTGTCCACGCACCGGCCCTTCTCGACCGCCGAGGCCGACGCGCCGTTGCCGAGGTGCAGCACGATCACGTTCACCTCGGACGGGTCCTTGCCCAGCAGCCGCGCGGTCGCCCGCGACACGTACGCGTGCGACGTGCCGTGGAAGCCGTACCGCCGGATACGGTGCCGGTCCGCGAGCCTCGGGTCGATCGCGTAGCGTGCCGCGGACTCCGGCATCGTGGTGTGGAACGCGGTGTCGAAGACGGCGACCTGCGGCAGGTCGGGGCGCAGCGCCATGGCCGTACGGAGGCCGGTGAGGTTCGCCGGGTTGTGCAGCGGCGCGACCGGGATCAGTCGCTCGATCTCGGTGAGCACCTCGTCGTCGACGACGGTGGGCTCCGTGAAGAACATCCCGCCGTGCACCACCCGGTGCCCGATCGCGGCGAGTTCGGGGGAGTCCAGGCCCAGGCCGTCCCTGCTCAGCTCCTCGGCGACCGCCTTCAGGGCGGCGTCGTGGTCGGCGATCGGGCCGCCCCGCTCACGGGTGTCGCCGGTGGTGACGCAGGTGTGCTTGAGCCGCGAGGTCTGCTCGCCGATGCGCTCCACCAGGCCCACCGCCAGCCGGCTGCTGTCCCGCATGTCCAGCAGTTGGTACTTCACCGAGGAGGAGCCTGAGTTGAGGACGAGGACACGGGTGGGAGAGGTCACTGCTCGGACGCCTTCTCGCTGGGGTTCTGGGCCTGGATCGCCGTGATGGCGACGGTGTTGACGATGTCCTGGACGAGCGCGCCGCGGGACAGGTCGTTGACCGGCTTGCGCAGGCCCTGCAGGACCGGTCCGACGGCGATCGCGCCGGCCGAGCGCTGCACGGCCTTGTAGGTGTTGTTGCCGGTGTTGAGGTCCGGGAAGATCAGCACGCTGGCCTGCCCGGCGACCTCGGAGCCCGGCAGCTTGGTGGCCGCGACGCTCGGCTCCACGGCGGCGTCGTACTGGATCGGCCCCTCGATCTTCAGGTCGGGCCGGCGTGCGCGGGCCAGCTCGGTCGCCTCGCGCACCTTGTCGACGTCGGCGCCCGTACCGGAGGTGCCGGTCGAGTACGACAGCATCGCGATCCGCGGCTCCACCCCGAACTGCTGTGCGGTGGCGGCCGACTGGATGGCGATGTCGGCGAGCTGCTCGGCGTTCGGGTCGGGGTTGACCGCGCAGTCGCCGTAGACCAGCACCTTGTCGGCGAGGCACATGAAGAACACGGACGAGACGATCGACGACTCCGGCTTCGTCTTGATGATCTCGAACGCGGGCCGGATCGTGGCCGCCGTCGAGTGCACGGACCCCGACACCATGCCGTCGGCGAGCCCCTTCTGCACCATCAGCGTGCCGAAGTAGTTGACGTCGGAGACGACGTCGTACGCCAGCTCCACCGTCACCCCCTTGTGTGCCCGCAGCAGGGCGTACTCCTCGGCGAAGGAGTCGCGCAGCTCGGAGGCGGCCGGGTCGATCACCTGGGTGTCGCCGAGGTCGATGCCCAGGTCGGCGGCTTTCTTGCGGATCCGGTCCACCGGCCCGAGCAGCGTCAGGTCGCACACGCCCCGGCGCAGCAGCACCTCGGCCGCGTGCAGCACCCGCTCCTCGGTGCCCTCCGGCAGCACGACCCGCCGCCGGTCGGAGCGGGCCTGCTCGAGGAGCTTGTGCTCGAACATCATCGGGGTGAGCCGGTCGCTGCTCGGCGCGGAGACGCGCCGGGCCAGGTCGGCGGTGTCGGCGTACCGCTCGAACAGGCCGAGCGCGGTCTCCGCCTTGCGCGGGGTGGCCGCGTTCAGCTTGCCCTCCAGGGCGAACAGCTGCTCGGCGGTGGGGAAGCTGGTGCCGGACACGGACAGCACCGGGGTGCCGGGGGCGAGGCGGGCGGCCAGCGTGAGGATCTCCTCGCTCGGCACCTCGTTCAGCGTGAGCAGCACCCCGGCGATCGGCGGGGTGCCGGCACTGTGCGCGGCGAGCGAGCCGACGACCAGATCGGCCCGGTCGCCCGGGGTGACCACCATGCAGCCCGGCGTGAGGGCGGCGAGGAAGTTCGGCAGCATCGCGCCGCCGAAGACGAACCCCAGCGCGTCCCGGGCCAGCCCCGAGTCGTCCCCGAGCACCACCTTGGCGCCGAGGGACTGCCCGATCTGGGCGACGGTCGGGGCGGACAGCGCGGGCTCGTCCGGGATGACGTAACAGGGCACCGGCAGCCGGGAGACGATCCGCTCGGCGATCTCGTCGCGGTCCTCGCGCGCCACCCGGTTGGCGACCATGGCCAGCACGTCGCAGCCCAGCCCGTCGTACGCCCGGTAGGCGTTGCGCGTCTCCGCAAGCACTGACTCGGCGGTCTGCCTGCGCCCCCCCACCACGGGGATCACGGACGCGCCGAACTCGTTCGCCAGCCGGGCGTTCAGGGCCAGCTCGTCCGGGACCAGGGTGTCGGCGAAGTCGGTGCCGAGGACGAGGACGACGTCGAAGTCCCGGGCGACGCGGTGGAAGCGCTCCACGAGCGCGGACACCAACTCGTCGGTGCCCTGCTCGGCCTGGAGCGCGGAGGCCTCCTGGTAGTCCATGCCGTACACGGTCGCCGGGTCCTGGGCCAGCCGGTAGCGGGCACGCAGCAGCTCGAACAGGCGGTCGGGTCCGTCGTGGACGAGTGGACGGAAGACGCCGACCCGGTCGACCTGCCGGGTCAGGAGTTCCATGACCCCCAGCTCGACGACCTGACGGCCGTCGCCGCGGTCGATCCCGGTCACGTACACGCTGCGGGTCACGTGCGCTCTCCCTCTGTCATCTCGCTGTCGTCTCGCTGTCGTCTCGTGATGGTCCAGTGGTCCGTCGCATGGCCGGAAAAATCGCCCACCAGGGTGAGCAGAACCCTCTTGACGGTACCCCTGCGGCTGGGTAAGGCGCCCGTCAGTGCCGGGGGCCACCGGGGGGCCGCCGGGGGCCGCCGGGGCGGTAGGGGCGCCGGGCGCCTGTGGGGACATGAAACAATCGGACTGGCTCACCGGTACCCACAGCGAGCAGGAGACACAGCACGATGCGCATCGGAGTTCTCACCGCAGGCGGCGACTGCCCCGGCCTGAACGCCGTGATCCGGTCGGTCGTGCACCGGGCGGTCGCTCACTACGGCGACGAGGTCATCGGCTTCGAAGACGGCTACCGGGGGCTGCTCGACCGCCACTACCGCACCCTCGACCTGGACGACGTGGGCGGCATCCTGGCTCGCGGCGGCACCATCCTCGGTTCCTCCCGCCTCCAGCGCGACCGGCTGCGCGAGGCCTGCGAGCGGGCCACCGACATGGTCGAGGAGTTCGGGATCGACGCGCTGATCCCGATCGGCGGCGAGGGCACGCTGACCGCGGCGCGCATGCTGTCCGACGCGGGCCTGCCGGTCGTCGGCGTCCCGAAGACGATCGACAACGACATCTCCTCCACCGACCGCACCTTCGGCTTCGACACGGCCGTCGGTGTCGCCACCGAGGCGATGGACCGCCTCAAGACCACCGCCGAGTCCCATCAGCGCGTGATGGTGGTCGAGGTCATGGGCCGCCACGCCGGCTGGATCGCCCTGGAGTCCGGCATGGCCGCCGGCGCCCACGGCATCTGCCTGCCCGAGCGCCCCTTCGACCCGGCCGACCTGGTCAAGATGGTCGAGGAGCGGTTCGCCCGCGGCAAGAAGTTCGCGGTCGTCTGCGTCGCCGAGGGCGCCCACCCGGCCGAGGGCACCATGGACTACACCAAGGGCGAGATCGACCAGTTCGGCCACGAGCGCTTCCAGGGCATCGGCACCGCCCTGGCGTACGAGCTGGAGCGCCGGCTCGGCAAGGAGGCCAAGCCGGTCATCCTCGGCCACGTCCAGCGCGGCGGCGTACCGACCGCGTACGACCGCGTCCTCGCGACCCGCTTCGGCTGGCACGCCGTGGAGGCCGCGCACCGCGGTGAGTTCGGGCGGATGACGGCCCTGCGCGGGACGGACATCGTGATGGTCCCGTTGGCGGAGGCGGTCACGGAGCTGAAGACCGTGCCGAAGGACCGCATGGACGAGGCGGAGTCCGTCTTCTAGAGCCCCGGACTTCCAGGGCCCCGGACTTCCGGACCCCCCGGCCTTCTACAGGTCCTGGGGGCTGTCCTCCACCCTCGCCCAGAAGTGCTCCACGATCCGGTCGAGGAAGTCACGCCCGTCACCGCCCAGCCGCTGGTACTCCTGGTGCAGCCCGTGCAGCGCCGCCCCCAGCACGCGCCGGTCCAGCGGCACGATGCGGCTCACCGGCCGGACGCACGCCTGCCAGCGCATGGTCACCGCCCTGCGCAGCAGGTCGGCCAGCTTCCCCGCGCGGCCCGTGACGCTGATGAAGTCGGCCAGGGACAGCTCCAGCAGACCGGCGAGGGCGGCGGACTGCCGGTCGGTGCCGCGCCACGCGTCGTGCTCCTCCATGTGCAGATAGGCGAGGAGCTCCAGCCCGACGGTGCCCGCGACATCCTCCGGCGCGAGCCCCCGGGCGATCCGGTGCTCCCGCAGCGTCCGCGGCCGGCCGGCGAGTTCCGCCGGCGAACACCACAGCACCGCCGCCAGCGCGGTGACCTCGGGACCGCTCGGCGAGGCGAGCCCGCGCTCCCAGTCCATGACGAGATCCGGGGTGACATACGGCAGCCCGAACGACGCGCGCATGCCGTAGGCGACATGCTCGGGCCCCATACCGAGGGCGGCACGGAGTCTTCGGGCGGCGGGGGCGTCGAAAGGGGGGCCTGGCTGTTCCGGTCGTACGGGAAGCGGTCGGCGCACGCGGCTCAAACTAGGGGGATGGGCGCGGGTTGGCTACGCTCTGTTCGGCCAGGATTACTTATCGTAGGAAGATACGGTTCCGGCCTGGTGTGCGGGTGGCCGTAACTGATCCTTCCGGGAGGGGCATTCACCCGAAGGGCATGGTTAAGGGGCATATGCGCAAGCCGCATTCCGGCCCGCCCCGGAAGACCCGACCGACCTCCCGGCGCACCCCGCGCACCCCAGACCGGCGGCGCAAACTGCACGTCCCGCCTGGCGCGCCGGTGAACTGGGGCCCCTACCGCCCTCGGGTCTGCTTCCCGACGACGGGCCCGTAGAAGGTGCCGCCCCGGAAGTCGATGTGGTCGCCCTCGTAAACCGCTCGGGAACCCTCCTCGGTGCCGGCGGAACCGGCGGAAGCACGGTCGCGCGGCCGGTACTTCCGCAGGACCGCCACCGCCACCGAAGCCGCCTGCCCTGCGGCCCGCTCCTGTGAACCCCCGGCGTCCGCATCGGACTTGCGCGCGTCGGCCCGGTCACTGATGCCGCGGACGACGAGCGCGTCCACCTGCCCGCTCAGGTGCGCCGCGTGGGCCGCGCCGGAGCCCTCCATCTCGATCGCGGCGGCGTCGTTGTAGTGCTGCCGGATGTACCGGGCGATCTCCGCCTCGGCGTCCGCGAGGACGATGTCACCGGTGGCGATCGGCTTGAAGTGCGCGGTCACGTCGGCCATGTCCCGTACCGCGGAACGGGCCGCCTGGACCAGCGCGTTCGAGCCGAACCAGGCTTCGGGGCGGACGAGCGGTCCCTCGGCGGTCACCTTGGCCCCGTGCACGCCGTACACCTTCGTGCCGACGACGACGTCACCGATGCCGATGTCGTCCTTGAGGCTGCCCGCGACCCCGACGAAGAGGACGGCCTGCGGCCGCAGCCAGTCGATCAGCGAAGCCGTGAGCGCCGCCGTGGCCCTCGCTCCCTCGCCGAGCTCGCCGAGGGCCACCTGCCAGGGGGCACCGGGCAGCCGCCCCCGTTCGACGATCGTCCCGTTGCCGGGGTGGACGAGGTCCTGGCGCTCCTCGATGTGGGCGCGCACGGCCTTGTACTCCAGCGCGAGCGCGGTCAGGACGAGAACGCTGGGCGATGATTCCGGCACACTCTTAAGGTACGCCGGGGGAAGGGGTTCGAGTGCCGGAACGAGACGTCACCGTGGGGCAGTTGCTGCTCGCCGAGTACCAGACCGTCAAGGACGAGCAGAAGACGCGGATCGGGTTCCGGGACAACCTGCTCTACGTCACGCTCACCGTCGTCGCCGCCGTCATCGCGGCCGCCGCCCAGGCCAAGCGGACGGAGATGCTGCTGGGGCTGCCGCCGGTGTGCGTGGTCCTGGGGTGGACGTACCTGGTCAACGACCAGAAGATCTCCGCCATCGGGGCCTATGTCAGGGGGGACTTGGGGCCCCGGCTGGCCGCCGTCGCCAGTGCGGAGGAGGCATCCGTCTTCCGGTGGGAGATCGCCCACCGGGCCGACGCGCGCCGTTCCTCCCGCAAGGCCGTGCAATGCGTCGTCGACCTGCTCGCCTTCTGCGTGGTGCCGCTCGCCGCGCTCGTCGTGTACTGGGCGGGGGGCGGGACCTCGCCGGGGCTGGTCGTGCTGTCGATGGGCGAGGCGCTCGCGGTCGTGGGGCTGGGGGTCCACATCGTGCTGTACGCGGTGCCGTTCGGGGCTGGGAGCGGCGCCGGGTGAGTGACCACATCCTGGGCGCGGAGCTCCACGGGCAGGTCATCGGCAAGGCGGAGTACCGCCGGAAGCCGCCCGCGCCCACCGCGCTGGACGCGCTGCCCGCGAAGGCGGTCGGACTCACCGGCCGGGAAGAGCGACCGGACCGGCTGCGGGACCGGCTCCGGGCCGGCGACGCCCCCGGCGAAGCCGCCCAGGCCCGCGCTCAGGCCGAGGCCCTCACCGCCCCGGCGTCCCCCGTACCCACCGGTACACCAACTCCGGCCTCCCCACCTGCCCGTACACCGGCTTCCGTTCCGCCCGAGCCCCCTCCACCAGGTGTTCCAGATACCGGCGGGCGGTGATCCGGGAGATGCCCACCGCCTCCGCGACCCCCGCTGCCGTGAGACCGTCCGGAACCTCCCGCAGGGCCCCCGTCACCCGTTCCAGGGTCGGCCCGCTCAGGCCCTTCGGAAGGGCCGCGGGGCCGGGGGCGCGCAGTGCCGCCAGTGCGCGGTCCACCTCGTCCTGGCCGCTCGCCTCGCCCACCGCCGCGTGGAACTCGGCGTAGCGGACCAGCCGGTCACGCAGGGTGGCGAAGGTGAAGGGCTTCAGGACGTACTGGACCACCCCCAGCGAGACCCCCTCCCGCACCACCGTCAGGTCGCGTGCCGACGTCACCGCGATCACGTCCGCGTGGTGCCCCGCCGCCCGCAGCGACCGGGCCAGCTGCAGCCCGTGGACGTCCGGCAGATGCAGATCGAGCAGCAGCAGATCCACCGGTGTGCGGTCCAGCAGCCGCCGTGCCTCCGCCCCGGTGTGCGCCTTGCCCACGGCCGTGAAGCCGGGCACCCGGCCGACGTACATGACGTGCGCGTCCGCCGCTACGGGATCGTCCTCCACCACCAGCACGCGGATGCGCTGCTCGTTCGTCATACGTCGCCTCCAGACACCGCGGACGGCCCGGCCGCCGTACGCAACGGCAGCCGGACCCGGAACTCGGCCCCACCGCCGTCGGCCTCCGCCACGGACAGGGTCCCGTCCAGCCGGTGCACGGCCTGCCGGACCAGGGCCAGACCGAGGCCCCGTCCGCCCGGCCCCGCCGGCTTGGTGGAGAACCCCCGCTGGAATACCAGGTCGGCGTGGTCCGGCTCCACACCGGGCCCGGTGTCCGCCACCCGCAGCACCAGGGAGTCCTTCGCGTACGCGGTCACCGTCACCCGCGCCCGCGCGCTGCCCTGTGCCGCGTCCACCGCGTTGTCGATCAGGTTGCCGAGGATGGTGACCAGGTCGCGGGCCGACAGGTCCGCGGGGAGGACACCGTCGTCCAGGCGGCTGTCGGCCGACACGACCAGTTCCACACCCCGCTCGTTCGCCTGCGCCGTCTTGCCCAGCAGCAGCGCCGCCAGCACCGGCTCGCTCACCGCCGCCACCACCTGGTCGGTCAGTGCCTGGGCCAGTTCGAGTTCCGCCGTCGCGAAGTCGACCGCCTCCTCCGCACGGCCCAGCTCGATCAGCGAGACCACGGTGTGCAGGCGGTTCGCGGCCTCGTGGGCCTGGGAGCGGAGCGCCTGTGTGAAGCCCCGTTCGGAGTCCAGTTCGCCCATCAGCGACTGCAGCTCGGTCACGTCCCGGAGGGTGACCACCGTGCCCCGGCGTTCACCTCCCGACACCGGTGAGGTGTTCACCACCAGCACCCGGTCCGCCGTCAGGTGGACCTCGTCCACCCTCGGCTCCGACGCCAGCAGCGCGCCGGTCAGCGGCGCGGGCAGGCCGAGGTCCGCGACCGACCGGCCCACCACCTCGTCCTCGGCGCCCACCCCGAGCAGCTCCCGCCCCCCGTCGTTGATCAGCGCCACCCGGAACTGCCCGTCCAGCATGAGCAGCCCCTCGCGCACGGCGTGCAGCGCGGCCTGGTGGTAGTCGTGCATCCGGCTCAGCTCGGCCGCGTTCATGCCGTGGGTGTGACGGCGCAGCCGGGCGTTGACGACGTACGTGCCGACCGCGCCCAGCAGCAGGGTGCCGGCGGCGACCCCGAGCAGGGCCGTGACCTGTTGCTGGACGTTGCGGCTGATCGCCTCGACCCGGATGCCGGCGCTGACCAGCCCGATGACGCGGCCGTTGTATTCCACCGGCGTCACCGTGCGCACCGAGGCGCCGAGGGTGCCGGTGAAGGTCTCGGTGTAGGTGTAGCCGTGCTGGGCAGCAGTGATGTTACCCAGGTAGCGCTTGCCGATCTCGTTCTTGTCCGGGTGGGTCCAGCGGATCCCGTCCCGGTTCATGATCGTGACGAAGTCGACCCGGGTGTCGCGCATGACCCGCAGGGCGTAGGGCTGGAGGTGCGCGGAGGGGTCCGACGTGTGGATCGCGGCCCGCACCGAGGGTGCGTCCGCGACCGAGCGGGCGACGGCCGTCGCCTGGCGGGCCGCCGCCTCCTCTGCCTGCCGCTGGTCGCTGACGTAGGTGAACAGCGCGTACCCGGCCACGACGACCGCGATCAGCACGGCCTGGACGGCGAAGAGCTGGCCGGCCAGGCTGCGGGGTCGTGGGACGTCCGGGATGCGCATGTCGTCAGTCTGCCTCTGGGTTAAGTGTGAACTAAATGAACGGAAGGGTGACCGCCCTCACACGGCAGGGGGATAGTCGCCGCATTCCCCTATAACGCCCGGACGTGAGCCGCACGCCGGTGTTCGCCGACGAAGACGTCAAGGAGGGCAGCCGTGGCCGCCAGCACTCCCGATACGGCACCTGCCGCACCCGCCGTGAAGCGGGACCGTACCCACTACCTGTACATCGCCGTGATCGTCGCGGTCGCGCTCGGTATCGCGGTGGGTCTGATCTGGCCCGATGCCGGAGTCCAGCTCAAGCCGCTCGGCACGGGCTTCGTGAACCTCATCAAGATGATGATCACCCCGATCATCTTCTGCACCATCGTGCTCGGGATCGGCTCCGTCCGTAAGGCCGCCAAGGTCGGTGCCGTCGGCGGTATCGCGCTCGGCTACTTCATGGTGATGTCGCTGGTGGCGCTGACCATCGGCCTCGTCGTCGGCAACGTGCTGCACCCGGGCGACGGTCTGCACCTCACCAACGCGATCAAGGCGTCCGGGCACGACCAGGTGTCGCCCGACGCGCTGCCGCCGGTGGACTTCGTGCTGTCGATCATTCCGGTGACCTTCGTCTCCGCCTTCACCTCGGGCCAGGTGCTGCAGACCCTCCTGGTCGCGCTGCTCGCCGGCTTCGCGCTGCAGGCGATGGGCCCGGTCGGGCAGCCGGTGCTGCGCGGTGTCGAGCACATCCAGCGGCTCGTCTTCCGCATCCTCTCCATGGTCATGTGGGCCGCCCCGATCGGCGCCTTCGGCGCCATCGCCGCCGTGGTCGGCTCCTCCGGTGTCGATGCGCTGAAGAGCCTCGCCGTGCTGATGCTCGGCTTCTACGTGACCTGTGTCCTGTTCGTCTTCGTCGTGCTGGGCACGATGCTGCGGATCGTCACCGGTCTCAACATCTTCTCGCTCTTCAAGTACCTGGGCCGCGAGTTCCTGCTGATCCTGTCCACCTCCTCCTCCGAGTCCGCGCTGCCGCGGGTCATCGCGAAGCTGGAGCACCTGGGCGTCAGCAAGCCGGTGGTCGGCATCACCATCCCGACCGGCTACTCCTTCAACCTCGACGGCACGATGATCTACATGACCATGGCGTCGCTGTACATCGCGGACGCCCTGGGCACGCCGATGTCCCTCGGTGAGCAGATCCCGCTGCTGCTGTTCCTGCTGGTCGCCTCCAAGGGCGCCGCGGGCGTCAGCGGCGCCGGTCTGGCCACGCTGGCCGGCGGCCTGCAGTCGCACAAGCCCGCGCTGGTCGACGGCGTCGGCCTGATCGTCGGCATCGACCGCTTCATGAGCGAGGCCCGCGCCCTGACGAACTTCGCGGGCAACGCGGTCGCCACCCTGCTGATCGGTACCTGGACGAAGGAGATCGACCAGGACCGGGTGCGCCGGGTGCTCGCCGGTGAGCTGCCGTTCGACGAGACGACCCTGATGGACGAGAACGAGGTCCCGCCGGTCGCGGAGCTGCCCGAGCAGCGCGAGGGCGGCGACAAGGAACTGGCCAAGGCGTAGGCGCTCCGCTGATTGCGCGGGGTGACTGCGGAAGGCTCTTCGTCCGCGGGTCGACCGTGGCCGGTCGCGCCCACGCGGCGGAGCCGCATGTCGGTCCAGCCCCGCGCCCTACGGAGGGCGTTCCGCCCCCGACCCCGGGCGCCCGGCCCCGCCTGAACCCGGGCCGGGCGCCCGGACCACCGTCTCCGGGCGGCTGAGACTCCCCCCGTAAGCTCAGCCGCCCGGAGGCCCTTTTTCTCCGCTTTCCCTCCGCTTTCCCTCCGCGGTCTACTCGCTCAGCTTCGCCACCAGCGCGGTGGCGGTGGAGGCGGGCACGCCCGCCACGTTCAGGACACTGATCGCGGCGGAGCGGCCCGCCTCCTGTGCTGTCAGCAGTCCGTCGTTCACCGCTTCCATCAGCGCGAACAGCATCTGCTCGTGCACGTACGCCAGCGCCGCCGGTGGCAGCGGTGAGCTGAAGGTGCCGTCGTCCAGGCCGCGCCGCAGCAGTTCGGCGCAGGACTCGCGGACCGGGGTGAGGCGGTCGCGGATGCCCTGCACGGTGACCGTGCGCTGGGCCAGCGCGACCAGCAGGCGGTAGCGGTCGGCGATCTCCCAGATGGCGAGCACGGACCGGGCCACCGCCTCCGCCGGGTCGTCGACGCCTTCCCGGCCCGCCGTGTGGGCGGCCGCCAGTGACTCCACCGCGCCGTCGACGAGCGTGCCGATCAGCGCCTCGCGGCTCGGGAAGTGCCCGTACACCGTCCGCCGTACGACTCCCGCGGCACGCGCGATCTGGTCCATGGAGGCGTCGGGGTCGCGCAGCAGCTCGGCGAGGGCGACGTCGAGGATGCGGCGCCGGTTCGCGTCGGCGCGGCTGGTGTTACCCGTGGTCATGACCTTCATTCTGCACCCCCCTCGACTTGCACAGCATTGTGCAACGGCGTACATTGCACATCGTTGTGCAATTGCACGTCACTGTGCAAATCCGTTGAGGAAGGCGATCCCTGCCCATGCGACTCGTCATGACCGAACCGGTCGAAAGGACGGACCGCCCCTACGCCCGGCGCTGGTGGGCGCTCCTCGTGCTCTGCCTGAGCCTGCTGATCATCGTGATGGCCAACACCGCCCTCACGGTCGCCGCGCCGGACATGACCCGTGACCTCGGCCTGTCCGGCGCCGACCTGCAGTGGGTGATCGACGGCTACACCGTCCCCTACGCCGCGCTGATGCTGCTGCTCGGCGCGATCGGCGACAAGTACAGCCGCCGGGGCGCGCTCCTCCTCGGGCTCGTCGTGTTCGGCGGCGGCGCCGTCTCCGGCTACCTCGCCGACAGCGCCACGGCCGTCATCGCCGCCCGCGCCGTGATGGGCGTCGGCGCCGCGCTGATCATGCCCGCCACCCTGTCCCTGCTGGCCGCGACCTTCCCGCGCGCCGAACGGGCCAAGGCGATCACGCTGTGGACCGCGACGGCCGGCCTCGCCATCGCCGCCGGTCCGGTGGTCGCGGGCGCGCTGCTGAAGAACCACGGCTGGTCGTCGACGTTCCTGATCAACGTGCCGATCGCCGCCGTCGCGATCGTCGGCGCCCTCGTCCTGGTACCGCCGTCCAAGGCCGGTCACCACGACCGGATCGACTACGTCGGCGGAGTGCTGTCGGTGATCTGGACCGGCTCCCTGGTCTACATGATCATCGAGGGGCCGCACTTCGGCTGGGGCGTCAAGGCGGTGACGGCCGCCGTCGTCGCCGGCGTGGGCCTGCTCGCCTTCGTGGCCTGGGAGCTGCGCCACCCCCGCCCGATCCTCGACGTGCGCCGCTTCGCGCACCGCCGGTTCGCGGGCTCCAATCTCGCCGTGGCCCTCTTCTTCCTGGCCGTCTTCGGCGCCTTCTACTACCTCACCCAGCACCTGCAGTTCGTCCTCGGCTACGACGCCCTCGCCACCGGCGTGCGCATGCTGCCGCTGGCCGGCGCCGTGTTCGTCGGCTCGGCGCTCACCGGCTGGCTGACCCCGCGCGTCGGCATGAAGTGGACGGTCACCGCGGGCATGGTCGGCGGCACGGCGGCGCTGGCGCTGCTGACCCGGGTGGACGCCGCGTCCTCGTACGGCGACCTCGTCGCGCCCCTGATCGTCCTCGGCCTGGCCATCGGCCTCGCGCTCTCGCCCTGCACGGACGCGATCATGGGGGCGTTCCCCGAGTCGGAACTCGGGGTCGGCGGCGCGGTCAACGACACCTCGCTGGAGCTCGGCGGCTCACTCGGCATCGCGATCCTCGGCTCGCTGCTGTCCACGTCGTACGCCGACCACCTCACCGACGCCACCACGGGCCGGGGACTTCCGGCGGGCGCCCTGGCCACCGCGCAGGACTCGGTCGGCGCCGGGTACGCGGTCGCGCAGGGCATCGGGGACAAGGCCCGGCAGGTCGCCGCGCAGGCGGCGCAGGCGAGCGATCCGCAGCAGGCCGCCCAGCTCAAGCAGCAGGCCGCCCAGCTCTCCGCCGGCGCACGGCAGATGGCCGACGCGGTCGGGGCCTCGTTCTCCGACGCCGTCGCCCACACCAGCCTGGTCGGCGCGGTGATCCTGGGTGTGGGCACGCTGCTGGTGGCGGTACTGCTGGCGCGCGGCGCCGCCCGGGACGCGGAGGCGGCGGAGTCGGCGGAGGCGGAGGACGAGGTGGCGGAGCTGGTGGGCGGCCGCGCCGAGAACTGAGACCTCCCGGCAGGCGTCTTTCTCGCCGATGCACTACCGTGCCGTGCCGGATCAACGGGCACGGCACGGCCGTATGTACGTATGGAGGCACGGGGGATGAAGATCGACTGGGACCGGCGGACCTGCGCCCGCAAGGGCCATGTGACGTACGCGCCGGACGACCCCAGACTGCGGGTACGGCTGCACGCCCAGACCGCGCTCGGGGACGTCTGGCGCTGCCTGCGCTGCGGGGACTTCGTGCTCGGCGAGCCGCACGGCTCCGGACCGGCCGCCGACGCCCCTCTGGTGCCGCGCGGGAAGGTGCTGCGGGACCTGTTCATCCTCCGCTTCCTGGCGGTCGAGCGGGCCGTGCGCGGGGTGTTCATCGTGCTGGTCGCGGTGGCGGTGTGGAAGTTCAGCAACAGCCAGGACGCGGTGCGCCGGCTCTTCAACGAGAACCTCGACGTCTTCCGCCCGGTCTTCAGGCACTTCCACTACGACCTCGACCACTCCCCGGTCGTCGGCTCCATCCAGAAGGCCTTCGGCTACAAGCACTCCACGCTGCTGCTGGTCGCGGTCCTGCTGCTGGCCTACGCCCTGATCGAGCTCGTCGAGGCGGTCGGCCTGTGGTACGCCAAACGCTGGGCCGAGTACCTCACGGTGGTCGCCACGGCCGCGTTCCTCCCCCTGGAGATCTACGAGCTCACCGAGAAGGTCAGCTACCTGAAGATCGCCACGCTGGTCCTCAACATCCTCGCCGTCCTCTACATCGCCCTCGCCAAGCGCCTGTTCGGCCTCCGCGGCGGCCGCAAGGCCTTCGACGAGGAACGGCACAGCGCGTCGCTGATGGAGGTCGAGGAGTCGGCCGGCCTGACGGTCTGAGCAGGGCGTCCGCCGGGGCGGACGCCCTGCTCGCCGTCGCGGCCCGGACTCCGGTGGGCCCTCGCGTCACCTTCGCCAGAACAGGTGGTGCGTCACACCGCTCGGGCTGGGCACGACCTCCAGGTGGAACCGGTCGAGCAGTTCGTCGGGGGATTCCCAGAGCCGCAGCCCGGACCCGAGCTCCACCGGCGAGACCGCCACATGCAGGGTGTCGACGAGGTCGGCGTCAAGGAACTGCCGGATGATGGTGACCCCGCCGCCGAGTCGGACGTCCCGGCCCTGCGCCGCTTCCCGCGCCCGTTCGAGGACGGTGGCCGGGGGGCCGTCGACGAAGTGGAACGTGGTGTCGGAGAGCGTGAACGACGGACGCGTGTGATGGGTCATGACGAACACCGGTGTGCGGAACGGGGGCTCCTGCCCCCACCAGCCCTGCCACTCGTGATCCTGCCAGGGTCCGCGCTGCGGCCCGAACTTGTTGCGGCCCATGATCTCGGCACCGATGTCGCGGGCGAAGTCCCGCGTGAAGTAGTCGTCGAGGCCCCGGCTCCCGCCCCGATCCGTGCGCATGGGCCAGCTCGCTGTTGCTCCGGCCCAGGCGAACAGCCTCTCGGGACGGTCGAGCCCGAACGGCCGCTCCGGACTCTGGTGCTCGCCGGCACCGATTCCGTCACTCGAGACATTGAAGTTCATGACGCGCAGTAGTTGATCCACGGGGTTCCTCGTCAGGTCATGGCACCTCGTGCGGCAGGGCGCCGCACATCATGACGTCGAACGGGACGTGGCCGGATCGACAGCTGCCCCCGACTTTCTCGGACCTCATGCGGCCCTGGCCGTCCGCGTCTTGTTCTCGCGCACCCCGCGCAGCGCCCCGGACCAGGCGATCACCTGGTCGAGCATGCCGCCCACGGCGGTGTCGAGGCCCTCCTGGGGGACGAAGGTGCCGGTGTGGAACGAGGGGTGTGTCGAGATGGTGGGCTGGGCGCGGACCGTCGCCACCTGTAGTTCGGCGAGGACGAGCCGCAGCGCCTCGGCGGCCCGGGCCCCGGCGACCCAGCCGCCGTAGCTGATGATCCCGGCGGCCTTGTCGTTCCACTCCCGGTAGACGTAGTCCAGGGCGTTCTTCAGGGCTCCGGGGAAGGAGCGGTTGTACTCGGGGACGAGGAACACGTAGCCGTCGAAGCTGTCGATGAGTGCGCCCCAGGCGCGGGTGTGCTCGTGCTGGTACTGCTGGTGGTTGGGGTTGCCGGGCTCGTCGAGGTTGCCGAGGTCGTGGTCGGCGAGGTCGACG
The DNA here is from genome assembly GCF_042894285.1 of Streptomyces sp. NPDC001544. Taxonomy (NCBI): domain Bacteria; kingdom Bacillati; phylum Actinomycetota; class Actinomycetes; order Kitasatosporales; family Streptomycetaceae; genus Streptomyces; species Streptomyces sp. NPDC001544. Next base: position 165,628 of record NZ_JBIAVN010000017.1, read on the forward strand.
AGCTCGTAGTCGGCGCCGCCGTGGGCACGTGCGGCCTCCAGCGCCCAGGCGGCGATCTGGTCGCCGCGGCGTCCGGGACGGGTGCTGCCGAGAATGATCGCGATGCGAAGCGACATGGCCTTCCCTCCAGAAGAGTTGATGCATCAACTCTAGGTCGACGGCAGTTGATGTGACAACTTCCCTGGTCGCGGTATCCTCGGCGACATGACGGAGACTCGATCGCTGGAACCCGAGGAGTGGGAGTTCTGGGACACCTGGATGCGCGCGCAGCGCCTGCTGGCCAGGGAGCTCGAGCGTGGTCTGCAGCGTGCCTGTGATGTCTCGAAGGCCGAGTTCAGCGTGCTGGTGACGCTGTGGCAGGCCGGCGGCCGCGAGATGCGTGTCGGCGAGCTCTCCGAGTCGCTCGACTGGGACAAGAGCCGGGTCTCGCATCAGCTGACGCGCATGGAGAAACGCGGCTTCGTCCAACGCACCCGGTACGGGGCCGATGGGCGCCGCGCGGGGATCGGGCTGACCGCCGAGGGCCGCCGCGCCGCCGAGCGTGCCATCCTCGTGCACGGCGGCAACATCCGCCGCCACTTCCTCGACTCACTGACCCCGGAGCAGACATCGGTCATCCGGGCGTGGAGCGAGCAGGCGGTCGATCACCTCGATCCGGACGGTCGACGTCCGCCCTTGCCTTGACGCCGACGTCAAGCCGTACCGTCGACGGCATGCGAATCGGCGAACTGGCCGCCCGGGCCGGGACCACCACGCGCGCGCTGCGGTACTACGAGTCGCGCGGGCTGTTGCCCGCGCGGCGCGACGACCACGGCCACCGCACCTACGACGAGCGCGACCTGCGGCTGCTCACGCAGATCCGGACGCTGCAGGACTTCGGGTTCGACCTGGAGGAGACGCGGCCGTTCGTGGAGTGCCTGCGGGCCGGTCACCCGGAGGGTGACTCGTGCCCGGCGTCGCTGGCGGTCTACCGGCGCAAGCTGGCCGAGCTCGACGACCTCATCGGCGAGCTGACGGCGGTCCGGGAGAAGGTCGCCGGGCAGCTGGCGCGGGCCGAGCGGGCCGTGGGCGAGCTGGCCGCCGAGGCGCTGGTTCCGGGGGGCCCGGAACCCGGGTGCGAACTGGGAGGGCGGATACGGTGATCAAGGCAGCGGGCGTGGCCGAGGTGACGGACGGGGATTTCGCGGCGGAGGTGATCGGCTCCGAACTGCCGGTGCTGGTGGAGTTCACCGCCGACTGGTGCCCGCCGTGCCGGCAGATGGGGCCCGTGCTCAGCGCACTCGCCGAGGAGGAGGGCGGCCGGCTGAAGGTCGTACAGCTCGACGTGGACACCAATCCGGTGACGACGAACGCTTACAAGGTCTTGTCGATGCCGACGTTCATGGTGTTCCGGGGCGGTGAGCCGGTGAAGGCGATGGTGGGTGCCCGGCCGAAGCGGCGGCTCCTGGAGGAGCTCTCCGACGTGCTGTGAGTGGGCGTACCCACAACGAGAAATCCCCCGAGCAATTGCGCTCGGGGGATTTCTCTGCGTATATTCAATGGTTCGCGACTTCCATCTGATGGAGTCACGAGGAAGTTCAGTGAGCACAGTATATCCGGGCGGGAGCAGAATTGTCAAACACCGAATTTCCAGACGATGAATTGCGGCACGAACAGGAATTCATCGACGGACTGTACGCGCGCGTGGACGCCCTGCGCGGTGACACGGAGACCTCCGTCACGGACGCCCTCGCCCAGGGCGACAAGCCGATGCAGGCCCGGCTGGAGCGGGACATCCTGGTCGCCGAGCGCTCGGGGCTGCTCGCCGCGCTGAACGCGGTGGACGGCTCGCTGTGCTTCGGCCGTATCGACCTGACCTCGGGGGTCAAGCACCACATCGGGCGCATCGGGCTGCGCCGCGACGACGCCGAGCGCACCCCCGTCCTCATCGACTGGCGGGCCGACGTCGCCCGCCCCTTCTACCTGGCCACCGGTCACACCCCGATGGGTCTGCGCCGACGCCGGCACATCGCCACCGACGGCCGCCGGGTCACCGCGCTGCACGACGAGATCCTCGACCTCGGCGACGCCGAACGCACCGGCCACGAGGACCCCACCGGCGACGCCGTGCTGCTGGCCGCGCTGAACTCGGCCCGCACCGGCCGGATGAGCGACATCGTGCAGACCATCCAGGCCGAGCAGGACGAGATCATCCGGGCCCCGTACCGCGGGGTACTGGTGGTCGAGGGCGGCCCGGGCACCGGCAAGACGGCCGTCGCCCTGCACCGGGCCGCCTACCTCCTCTACGAGTACCGCGAACTGCTGGCCCGGCGCGCCGTCCTGATCGTCGGCCCGAACCCGGCCTTCCTCGGCTACATCGGCGAGGTGCTGCCCTCCCTCGGCGAGACCGGCGTGCTGCTGGCGACCGTCGGCGAGCTGTTCCCCGGCGTGAAGGCCACGGCCACCGACACACCCGAGGCGGCCGCTGTGAAGGGCCGCGCCGACATGGCCGACGTGCTCGCCGCCGTCGTCCGCGACCGGCAGGCGCTGCCCGACCCGGTCATCGCCATCGAGCACGACCGCGAGGTGCTGATGCTCGACGACGGCCTGGTGAACGTCGCCCGCGAACGCACCCGCGCCGCCAAGCTGCCGCACAACGCGGCCCGCGAGCACTTCGAGGGCCACATCCTCAACGCGCTCACCGAGCTGTACGCCGAACGCGTGGGCACCGACCCCTACGACGGCGGCAGCCTGCTGGACGCCGCCGACATCACCCAGATCCGCGACGAGATCGCCGAGAACCCCGAGGTCTGGTCCGCCATCGACCAGCTGTGGCCCCGGCTCACCCCGCGCCGACTGGTCGCCGACTTCCTCGCCGAACCCGACGGGTACGTGTCCGAGGCCGACGCCGACGCGATCCGCCGTCCGGTGACCCGGGCCTGGACCGTGGCCGACGTACCCCTCCTCGACGAGGCGGCCGAACTCCTCGGCGACGACGACCGGGTGGCGAGGGCCCGCGCCGAACGGGAGCGGGAGACCCAGATCGCCTACGCGCAGGGCGTCCTCGACGTCTCCTACGCCTCCAGGACCTACGAGTTCGAGGACAAGGAGGACAGCGACCCGGAATCCTCCGAGGTGCTGTCCGCGCACGACATCATCGACGCCGAACGGTTCGCCGAACGGCACGAGGAGGGCGACCACCGCAGCGCCGCCGAGCGCGCGGCGGCCGACCGGACCTGGGCGTTCGGGCACATCATCGTCGACGAGGCGCAGGAGCTCTCCCCGATGGCCTGGCGGCTGCTGATGCGGCGCAGCCCCACCCGCTCGATGACCCTGGTCGGCGACCCGGCGCAGACCGCCGAGGCGGCCGGCGTCGGCTCCTGGGCCGACATCCTCCAGCCGTACGTCGAGGACCGCTGGGAGCACACCCGGCTCGGCGTCAACTACCGCACCCCGTCCGAGATCATGGACGTCGCGGCGGCCGTCGTCCGCGCCGAGCACCCGGACTTCACCCCGCCGAGCTCCGTCCGCTCGACCGGGGTACGGCCCTGGGCCCGCCGCGTGTCCGACGACCTGCCCGCCGCGGTCGCCGAAGCGGTCGCCGAACTCACCCCGGCCGAGGGCCGGCTGGCGGTCATCGCCCCGCGCGAGCTGCACCGCCGGCTGGCCGCCCGGCTGGACGGCGTGACGGCTGGCGCCGAGCCCGACCTGACCCGCACCGTCGTCCTGCTCGACCCGCGCCAGTCCAAGGGGCTCGAGTTCGACTCGGTCCTGGTGGTCGAGCCGGGCGCGTACGGCACCAGCGACCTCTACGTGGCCCTGACCCGCGCCACCCAGCGGCTCGGCATGCTGTACACGGGCGAGCTGCCTCGGGTGCTGGCCGCGGGTGTCACCGGGAAGTAGGAGAAGCGCCGGTGGGTGACGGCGGCGGATAGCTCGGGTGCAGCGAGGAGGGCAGGGGCGCCAGCGACGCGCACAGCGCGGTCGGGAAGGCCGGTTCCCTGCGCTGCACCGCCGCGCAGCCGCCGGCCGCGCTCGTGAAGAACGGCTGCCAGCCGGAGCGTTTGGCGCGGAAGAAGTAGCGGTCGCCGAGGCTGGAGGAGCACGCGGAGTCCTTGGTGTCGTCACCGCAGGCCGGCCCCGTGCGCCAGGAGAAGTCCAGCACCAGCCACTTTCCGTCGCAGTGCTCGGCGCCCGGGTAGGAGTGCGTGGGCGCGTCGACGGCGATCATCGCCTGCTCGTAGGAGGCGGTGGTGCAGCCGGTGGCCGGCGGGTGGCAGCCGAGCCGGCCGCACAGCCGCAGCGCGGGCGGCTCGGCGCCGTCGGCGGTGAAGACCGTGTTGTAGTCGACCACCAGCTCCCGCTCACCCAGCGGCTGGGGCAGCCGCACCCGGGCCGTGGCCGTCCTCTCCTTGGTGCATCCGGAAGACCGGCCGTCAGGGGAGCTGAAGGTGATCTGCACCCGTACGGTGCCCGGCACGCCGCCGTACTCCTTGTCGGTGTCCACCGCCTTGAGGTCCCGCACACAGGGCCGGGGCCCGCTCGGCACCCGCGCGTCGAGGCTCAGCGTGCGGTGGTCGGCACCGAGCCGGGCGCCGGTGACCTCGGACGGCGCGGACGTGGTCCACGTAACCGGCCCGGTCTCCGAGGAAGAGGCGCCTCCGGCCACCTGTGTGCCGCAGCCGCCCAGGAGCAGGACGGCCAGGACGGCCAGGACGGTGACTGATCTCCAAGGTCGCACGTGTCTCAATCCCCCTGCGGTGAACCGAAGTTGACCCGGGGCACTATACGGCGCGCGCGACGCTCCCTAGGCCGGCCGCAGCCACACCGTCGCCAGCGGTGGCAGTGTCAGGCGGATGCTGGCAGGGCGGCCGTGCCACCCGGTCGCCTCCGGCTTGACCGGGTCGGTACGGGTGACGTCACCGCCCCCGTACCGGGCCGCGTCGGTGTTGAGGACCTCGTGCCAGGCCGGGACGTCCTCCGGGACGCCGAGGCGGTAGTCGTGCCGGACCACGGGGGAGAGGTGGGACACCGCCAGCAGCGGGTTCCCCTCGGCGTCGTACCGGAGGAACGCCAGGACGTTGTCCTCGGCCGCGTCCCCGACGATCCACTGGAAGCCGGACGCGTCGGTGTCGAGCTGCCACAGACCCGGCGTGTCCCGGTACACGGTGTTGAGGTCGCGGACCAGGTCGCGCACACCCCGGTGGTCCGGTTCGGCGCCGTACGCGGGGTCGAGCAGCCACCAGTCGGGGCCGCGCACCTCGGACCACTCGGTGCCCTGGGCGAACTCCTGCCCCATGAACAGCAGTTGCTTACCCGGGTGAGCCCACATGAAGCCCAGGTAGGCACGGAGGTTGGCGCGCTGCTGCCACCAGTCGCCGGGCATCTTCGACACCAGCGACCGCTTGCCGTGCACCACCTCGTCGTGCGAGATCGGCAGGACGTAGTTCTCGCTGTAGGCGTACACCATCGAGAACGTCATCTCGTGGTGGTGGTACCTGCGGTGCACCGGCTCGTGGCTCATGTACTGCAGCGAGTCGTGCATCCAGCCCATGTTCCACTTCAGCCCGAACCCCAGGCCGCCGAAGCCGCTCGGTCCCTTGAGGTGCGTGGGCCGTGTGACCCCGTCCCAGGCGGTCGACTCCTCGGCCACGGTCACCACGCCCGGGCAGCGCCGGTACACGGTGGCGTTCATCTCCTGCAGGAAGGCCACCGCGTCCAGGTTCTCCCGGCCGCCGTGCTCGTTCGGCGTCCACTGACCCGGCTCGCGGGAGTAGTCGAGGTAGAGCATGGAGGCGACCGCGTCCACGCGCAGGCCGTCGATGTGGAACTCCTCGCACCAGTACACGGCGTTGGCGACCAGGAAGTTGCGCACCTCCCGGCGGCCGAAGTCGAACTCGAGCGTGCCCCAGTCCGGGTGCGCGGCGCGCAGCGGGTCGGAGTGCTCGTACAGCGGGCGGCCGTCGAACTCCGCCAGCGCCCAGTCGTCGCGCGGGAAGTGCGCGGGCACCCAGTCCATGATCACGCCGATCCCCGCCTGGTGCAGCGCGTCCACCAGGTACTTGAAGTCGTCCGGGGTGCCGAGGCGGGCCGTGGGCGCGTAGAAACCGGTGACCTGGTAGCCCCACGAGCCGCCGAAGGGGTGCTCGGCGACCGGCATCAGCTCGACATGGGTGAAGCCCAGGTCCCTGACGTAGGCGGGGAGCTGTTCGGCCAGTTCCCGGTAGGTCAGCCCGGGCCGCCAGGACGGCAGGTGCACCTCGTACACCGAGAACGGCGCCTCGTGCACCGGCCTGTCCGCACGGCGGGCCAGCCACTCCTCGTCGCCCCACTCGTGGTGCGAGGCCGTCACGACGGACGACGTGGCGGGCGGCACCTCGGTGCGCCGGGCCATCGGGTCGGCGCGCAGGGTACGCGAGCCGTCCGGGCGGGTGATCTCGAACTTGTACAGCTCGCCCTCGCCGAGCCCCGGCACGAACAGCTCCCACACCCCGGTGGCGCCGAGCGAGCGCATCGGGTGGCCGGTGCCGTCGAAGAAGTTGAAGCTGCCCGCGACCCGCACCCCCCGCGCGTTCGGCGCCCACACCGCGAACCGGGTGCCCGTCACCCCCTGGTGGGTCGTCGGGTGGGCGCCGAGCGCCTGCCACAGCTGCTCGTGCCGGCCCTCGCCGATCAGGTGCAGGTCCAGGTCGCCGAGCGTGGGCAGGAAGGCGTAGGCGTCCGCGGTCTCGTGGACGTTGCCCTCGTACGCCACCAGCAGCCGGTACTCCGGGACCTCGCGCAGCGGGAGCAGCCCGGAGAAGAAGCCGTCACCGTCGTCGTGCAGTTCGGCCCGCAGCTCGCCGGAGACGACGGTGACGGACCGCGCGTACGGACGGAAGGCCCGGAAGGCGACCCCGCCGGGCACGGGGTGCGCGCCCAGCACCGAGTGCGGGTCGTGATGGGTGCCGTGCAGCAGCCGCTCCCGGTCACCGGCGTCCACGGCGGGGGAGACGGCGACCTCGGCCTCGGGCGCGGGGGCGGGCGCGGGCACGGGAGCCGTGGCGGGCACCTGGGCGGTGGTGGGCTCCTTCTCGATCTGCGGCGGCTCGGCCTGGGCGGGCGTCTTCTTCTTGCCGCCCTTGTTCTTGGCGGACTTGTTCTTCTCGGTCGCTGACTTCTTGGACTTGGACGTCACGGACGCGTCTCCCGGGCGAGGGTCATGTCAGGTCGGACGTGGCGAGGCGGTGGACCGCGGAGAGGGGTACGGGGAGCCAGTCGGGGCGGTGGCGGGCCTCGTAGACCACCTCGTAGATCGCCTTGTCGGTCTCGTAGGCGCGCAGCAGTACGGGATCGGTGCGCGGGTCGGTACCCGCGACCTCGGTGTAACCGGAACAGTAGGCGGCCCGGCAGGCCGTTGCCCAGTCCGGTGCCGAGGGGGTGACGGAATGCGCCGCGTAGTCGAAGGAGCGGAGCATCCCGGCGATGTCCCGCACCGGCGGCTGCGGCATGCGCCGCTCGGCCAGCGGCCGGGCCGGTTCGCCCTCGAAGTCGATCAGCGACCACTGCCCGGACGGCGAGCGCAGGCACTGGCCGAGGTGCAGGTCGCCGTGGATGCGCTGGGCGGTCCAGGTGCGGCCCTCGGCGGCCAGGTCGGCCAGCGCCTCGAAGGCGGAGCGCAGCCCGGGCTCGTACGGTCCGAGCGCCGGCACCGCCTGCACGGCGGCCGTCAGGCGCTCCACCATGCCGTCGACGAGCACCCGTAGCTGGCTGTGGCCGAGGGTCACGGTGGGCAGCGCCCGGGCGAGCGCGGTGTGCACCTCGGCGGTGGCCCGGCCCAGCGCCCGGGCCTCGGCGGTGAAGTCCTCACCCTTGGCGAGTTCGCGCAGCGCCAGCTCCCAGCCGTCGGTCGCGCCCCGCAGATACGGCTGCAGCACGCCCAGCACATACGCGTCGCCGTCCAGTTCGGCGCGTATCCAGGCCGTCGGCGCGGGCACCCGGGCGCAGCCCTCGCGAGCCAGCGCGAGGGGTATCTCCAGGTCGGGGTTGACGCCGGGCACGACCCGGCGCAGCAGCTTGAGGATGAACGTATCTCCGTAGACCACCGAGGTGTTGGACTGCTCGGCGGTCATCAGCCGGGCCACGAGCCCGTCGCGGATCTCCTGGCGCGGGTCCCGTTCGAAACGGAGCCCGCCGATGCGGGCCTGGGAGCGCATCGCCTCCAGGAGCACCTCGGCGGGCCGGGTGTCGTACAGGGCGTCGTACACCGTGAGTCCGGCGAGCGGCCCCTCCTGCACGTGTCCGATCAGCGCGGGCGCCAGCCGGGGCGGCAGCGCCTCGCGCACGCCTATGAGGAGCTGGTAGCAGTCGCCGGGCTGGGAGGGGGAGCCCAGGGCGGGCGGCTGCTCGGCCCGCACCAGCAGGTGGTACAGACCGAGCCGGCCGTCCGGGGGGAGCAGTTCGGTGGCCGAGACCGGGGTGAAACCGGTGACCGGGCGTCCCTTGCCCGCGAACCAGCGCTGTCGCGGCAGCCAGTCGCGCAGCAGTGGATCGAGCGACGCGAGGATCTGGCCGGGACTGGTGGTGGTGCCGGAGGGGGTGACCGTTTCCGCCATGGCGCACGTCCTTTCCCCGGGTCGTCGGGGCGGGTTACTTCTGCGTGCCCCGGGTGGGGCGGTGAAAACCGCCCCACCCCAGGCCACTATGCGCCTTCTTTGCGCAACCGGAACCAGTAGAAGCCGTGGCCCGCCAGGGTCAGCAGGTACGGCAGCTCGCCGACCGCCGGGAAGCGGACGCCGCCGAACAGCTCGACGGGATGCCGCCCGTTGAACCGGCTGAGGTCCAGCTCGGTCGGCTGCGCGAACCGGGAGAAGTTGTGCACACAGAGGACCAGGTCGTCCTCGTACTCCCGGAGGAAGGCGAGGACGGCGGGGTTGGAGGACTGCAGTTCGGTGTAGGACCCCAGTCCGAAGGCAGGGTTCTGCTTGCGGATCTCGATCATGCGGCGGGTCCAGTGGAGCAGGGACGACGGCGAGGCCATGGACGCCTCGACGTTCGTGACCTGGTAGCCGTGGACCGGGTCCATGATCGCAGGAAGGAAGAGCCGTCCGGGGTCACACGAGGAAAAACCCGCGTTACGGTCCGGTGTCCACTGCATGGGGGTGCGGACGGCGTCGCGGTCGCCGAGCCAGATGTTGTCGCCCATGCCGATCTCGTCGCCGTAGTAGAGGATCGGGGAGCCGGGCAGGGACAGCAGCAGCGCGGTGAACAGCTCGATCTGGTTGCGGTCGTTGTCGAGGAGGGGGGCCAGGCGCCGGCGGATGCCGATGTTGGCGCGCATGCGGGGGTCCTTGGCGTACTCGGCCCACATGTAGTCGCGTTCCTCGTCGGTGACCATCTCCAGGGTCAGCTCGTCGTGGTTGCGCAGGAAGATGCCCCACTGGCAGCCGGAGGGGATGGCGGGGGTCTTGGCGAGGATCTCCGAGACCGGGTAGCGGGACTCGCGCCGCACCGCCATGAAGATCCGCGGCATGACGGGGAAGTGGAACGCCATGTGGCACTCGTCGCCGCCGGAGGCGAAGTCGCCGAAGTAGTCGACGACGTCCTCCGGCCACTGGTTCGCCTCCGCCAGCAGCACCGTGTCCGGGTACTGGGCGTCGATCTCCTTGCGCACCCGCTGCAGGAACGCGTGGGTCGCCGGCAGGTTCTCGCAGTTGGTGCCCTCCTGCTGGTACAGGTACGGCACGGCGTCCAGCCGGAACCCGTCGATGCCCAGGTCCAGCCAGAACTTAAGCGCGGAGATCATCTCCTCCTGCACGGCCGGGTTCTCGTAGTTCAGGTCCGGCTGGTGCGAGAAGAAGCGGTGCCAGTAGTACTGCTTGCGCACCGGGTCGTACGTCCAGTTGGAGACCTCGGTGTCGACGAAGATGATCCGCGCGTCCTGGAACTGCTTGTCGTCGTCGGCCCAGACGTAGTAGTCGCCGTAGGGGCCCTCGGGGTCCCTTCTGGACTCCTGGAACCAGGGGTGCTGGTCGCTGGTGTGGTTCATGACGAAGTCGATGATCACGCGCATGCCGCGCTGGTGGGTGGCGTCGACGAACTCCACGAAGTCGGCGAGGTCACCGAACTCGGGCAGCACGGCGGTGTAGTCGGAGACGTCGTAGCCGCCGTCCCTGAGCGGTGACTTGAAGAACGGCGGCAGCCACAGGCAGTCCACGCCCAGCCACTGCAGATAGTCCAGCTTGGCGGTCAGGCCCTTGAGGTCGCCGACGCCGTCGCCGTTGCTGTCCTGGAAGGAGCGGACCAGGACCTCGTAGAAGACGGCGCGCTTGAACCACTCCGGGTCGCGGTCCTTGGCCGGAGTGTCTTCGAACTTGTCCGGAACAGGCTCGTTGACGATCATTTTGTGGGTGACCCTCCGATCTGCGGGTTGGACGGTCGCAGGACGAAGACGTGCGCGGGCCTGTGGCCCGGTTCGAGGCGCACATAGTTGGCCCTGCCCCAGTGATAGGTCTCGCCGGTGAGCTCGTCACGCACCGGCACCGACTCGTGCCAGTCCAGGCCGAGTTGCGGCATGTCCAACGAGACCGTCGCCTCCTGGGTGTGGTGAGGGTCGAGGTTGACGACCACCAGAACCGTGTTCGATCCGCTCCGCCTGCTGTAGACGATCACCTCGTCCTTGTCGGCATGGTGGAAGTGGAGACCGCGCAGCCGCCGCAGGGCCGGATTCTCGCGCCTGATGGTGTTGAGCTGGGTGATCAGGGGTGCGATGGTGCGGCCCTCGCGTTCGGCGGCGGCCCAGTCGCGGGGTTTGAGCTGGTACTTCT
>NZ_JBIAVN010000018.1:0-173568 GCF_042894285.1 Streptomyces sp. NPDC001544
GCGCCCGGACCCGCACCAGCCCACTGGCAGCACTTCGCCCCGCCGCATAACGACGGGGCGAAGCATCAGGGCCGGGGATTAAGCCAACAGCGTCCGGTCACCCGGGTCCGGCCCCACCGACTGCACCGACCGCGTTACAGCAGGCCGTCCCACATCTGCTCGAGCAGCACCGACCACCAGCTCTCCGGCGAGCCCAGCGCCGCCGGGTCCAGCGAGGCCAACTGCGCCTGGAAATCGACCGTCCAGCGGCCCGCCTGCTCCGGGTTCAGCCCGAACCGCAGCCGCCACATCCGGCCCAGCAGCGCCAGACAGCGTGCGAACTCCGGCAGACCGGTGTTCACGAACTGCGGCGGCACGGACCCACCGCCCGGCCCCGCCTCCACCGGCACGGCGACGATGTTCGCCGTCCCGTACTGCACACAGATCGCCTTTCCGAAGTCCGTACCCATGACCAGGTACGACCCCGCGTCCGGCGCCGGCTGCACCCCGCGCTCGGCCGCCAGCTCCGCCAGCGTCGGCACCGGACGGCCCGGCTGCGCCTGCGCCCAGAAGAACGGGCCCATGTCCATCGGCAACCCGGCCACCACCAGCGTGTGCGCCACGATCGGCGGCACACCCTGACGCGACACCGCCTGCTGGTCGAACCGGAACACCCCCGGCCCGAACGCCGCCGCCAGCTCCTGCCCGACCGCCTCCGGCGGAACCGGCGGCGCGGGCTGCACCGGCGGCAGCGGCGCCCGCACCGGCGCCGGCCGCGCAGGACCGTCCGCCACCTGGTGCAGCTCGCCCTGGTGCGCCAGCAACTGCTGCATCCCCTGCTGCCGGCTCGCGTGATCCGTACCGTACGGCGCGATGCTCGCGATCCGCGCCTGCGGCCACTGCTCCCGGATCATCCGGGCACAGTACGCACCCGGCAGTTCACACGACTCCAGCTCCGTGTGCAGCTCCAGCACCTTGTCCGGCGGGACGTTCATCGCGCGCAGCTCATGGAAGATCTGCCACTCCGGGTGCGGCGTACCCGGCGCCGAACGCCGGATCAGCTGCTGCTCGGAACCGTCGTGCGCGCGGTAACGCAGCACGGCCTGGTAACCCGGCCCGACCATCGGCTGCCCCTGCTGCGGATAGCCGTACGCCGGAGGCTGCCCCGGCGGGGGCATCGCACCGGGAGGCGGCATGACACCGGGGGGAGGCATGGCACCCGGCGGCGGCATCGCGCCGGCCGGGGGCATCGCGCCGGGAGGCGGCATCGCACCGGGAGGCGGCATCGCACCGGGCGGCATCGGCTGCGGCACACCCGGCACCCCGGGCGCGGGCGGCGGCGGAGGCGGCGGCGCGCCGGGACCCGTCACCGGGGGCGCGGCCAGCACCGTCTCCGCATGATGCACGGCATCGCCACGTCCGCCCGCCGAAGCACCCGGAGGCCGGGCGGTGTCACCCGGCGGATTCGGCCCCGCGGGCCCCTGCGGACCGAGCCCCGACACCATCTGCGTCGGCGCGTACCCGCCCGCCGGCGCACCCGGCACCCCGGGCGCACCCGGCGGGGGCGGCGGCATACCCGGCGCCCCGGGCGGAGGCGGCGGCATACCCGGTGTCCCCGGCGCACCCGGAGGCGGCGGAGGAGCACCCACCCCGCCACGCGCCCGGCGCGGCGGAGGCGCGGCCTTGCTCGTCGCGGCGTCCGCGATGTCCCCGGCGTGCGGCGCCAACGGCCGCCCCGACCCAGGAACACCCGGCCCACCGGCCGGAGGCCGAGGCACACCAGGAGCGCCCCCCGGCACCGGCGGAACCGGCGGAGCAACCGGCGCACCCTGCCCGTCCACAACCGGCGCGACCGCCGTCGGCGGCAGCCCGCTCCCGCCCTTCAGCAACGCCGTCCTGGCATCCGGCGGCGTCGGCGGGCCCTCGCCCGACTCACTCAACGGCGGCGCGAACACCGTGTCGGGCAACGGCACCGAACGATCGTCACCCGCATCCGCGTTCGTGTCCGTACCCGCCCAAGGCGTAGCCCCGACCGGCACCGCAGCCGACGGCACCGCAGCCGACGGCACCGCAGCCGACGGCACCGCAGCCGGCGGCACCGCGTCGGACGGCACCGCAGCCGGCAGCACCCCACCCGAACCCCCGGGCCCCGACACCGGCGCCCCAGCCTGCGTCTCGGGCAGCGCCTCACGCTCCGACCGGCGGTCCGCGATCCCCAGCTTGTCCGCCGCCTCCTGCAACCACTCCGGCGGACTCAACAAGAACGACGTCTGATTCAGATCCACCCGCGCCGCAGGCGCCGGAACCGCGTCCGCCACCTCGTCCTCACGGCCGTACTCCTCCTCGTACCGGCGGATCACCTCACCCACCGGCAACCCCGGCCACAACGTCGCCTCACCACTGTCCCGGGCGATCACCAACCGCTGCGCGCCCGCGTCCGACCGCGGCCCCTCCGCACGATCCTCACCCCACACCACGAAGCCGAGCTCGAACTCCCGCACCCGCACCTCACGGTGCTGGTACACCGGCACGTCCCCGTTGATCCACTCCTCCGCGCGCTCCTGCGCCTGAGCGAACGTCACCATCGCAGACTCACTCCCCCACGGAAGAGACCGGAACGGCACGCGCGAAACCACCGTCCACCATCAGGTTCGCCACCGTCTCCAACTCCGGCGGACTGCCCGCCAGCCGCGACAGGAAAGCGTCGAAGTCATCACCGCACGGCAACAGCAACCGCTCCACCCGCTCCGCCGGAGACAACCCCGGATCCACATCCCGCACATCGTCGTACGAACAGAACCACACCGACCCCGGCCGCTCCCCCCGCACCTTCACCGCCAGCAGACCACCCTGCACGAACGCCACCCCGAGATAGTCCTTCGTCAGATGGTCACGCAGACACTTGTTCACATACACCAGATCGTTCACCGCGGCCTCGTCCCGCACCGTGAAGAACGGCTGATCCACCAGCAACCCCAACTCGGCGTCCAACGCCGTACCCACCGGCGCACACCCACCCGCCGCCTTCAGAAACGACCGGTACGCACCCGGCAACCGGTACCCCAGGTCCTCCTCGACCCCCTGCACCTGCTGCTCCGTCACCGCCACACCCGACTTCGGCAACCCGAAATGCGCCGGACGCGTCTCCTGCAACGGCCGCGTCCCCCGCTTCCCCTGGTCCACCTGCGCCGTCGACACCCCACCGTGATGCCTGAGCAGCGCCTTCACCTCGACCGGAACCAACTCCAGCCGCCGCGAACCCACCACGTGATGCCACGTCCAACCATGCGGCGTCGCCACATCCGGCACCGTGTCCCACAACTCGTGCCCCGTCGCCGCCAACGCCGCGTTCGCCGACACATAATCCGTCAACCGCAGCTCGTCCACACCGAAACCCTCCGGCGGATCGGCGATCTCCGCCGCCGCACGCGCATAGGGCGAGAAATCGGGGTACCCGCGCTCATCGACACGCACCCCCCTCGGATGACGTGCCGCCCGGACCGGATCCGGGAAATGCACCACCTGCCCGGCATAGGCCGCGTTCGGCGGCGCGGCCCGTCCCCCAGCCTGGCGGCTGGGCGGTGCCCCCAGCCCGAGCCGACCTGTCGTCATGGCGGTAGCCCCCTGCGGCGTTCTCTCAGGCCTGTACGGCGGTATCGATCGCGGATGCCGACAGCCTAAGCGGTACACCGACACCGGTCACCGGCCCTCCACCTCCGTGACCGGCCGTCACCCCACCGTGACGAGTCGCCCGAACACGGGCGTGTCGCACGCCCCAGCTTCCGCACCCGCCACAGGATTTGGCACCCTGTGACCTTCGGGGGAAACCCGGGAGGGGATGACGACCATGAACACCATGCAGGCCGGAGGCGGTGGAGACCTCCGAGCGGGCGACCCCCGCATCGGCTGGAGCAGCACCGCCGCACCCCACACCCCCACCCTCCTGCACCGCCGCGACGGCATCCTGCCCACCATCGCCGCAGCCCTCTCCGTCCGCGGCACCACCCTCACCGGCACCGCCGCCCGCAGCGACCAGCCCCCACCCCTCCACCCCCTCGTCCAGGACTTCCTCGACACCCTCACCAGCGCCCAACGCGACCGCTTCACCGGACGCTGCGCCGAAACCATCCTCATCTCACGCCACATCACCGCCGCCGACGCCGACCGCAGCAGACGCGCCGCCCGCAAACCCATGACCAACGGCGAAGCACGCAAAGCCCTCAAACAAGCCAAACTCACCGCCCGCCGCATACGCGAGGACGGCGACCCCCTCCACGGCAGCTTCGCCACACCCTGCCGCGCCTGCACCGCCCTCAGCGCCCACTTCGGCGTCCGCATCGTCGACACCGACGCAACCGACAACTGACCCCCGTCACCCTCCCCGCACCACCGGCACCACCCGCACCACACCCGCACGACGAACGAGGGTCAGATGCACGCCGACCGCACCTCCACCACCCGCTTCCCCGTACCCGTCGACGCCGCCCTGCGCGCCGCCGGCTGGCAACCCGGACACTGGGACATAAAACAAGCCGAATACTGGGCCGACACCCTGCGCGACCACACCTCACCCGCCGGACACCGCCACACCGTCTTCCCCGCCGCCGTCGAAGCCTGGGCCGAATTCGGCGGCCTCCACATCACCCCCACCGGCCCCGGCCGCCAAGTCGCCCCCGCCACCCTCCACCTCGACCCCCTCCACGGCCTCCACCACGCCCGCACCCTCGGCGACCTCGGCCGCGCCCTCGACACCGACGTCTGCCCCCTCGGCGAGGAAACCGACACCCACTCCCTCCTCGCCGTCGACGCCACAGGCCGCGTCTACGCCCTCGACCACACCGGCGACTGGTACCTCGGCGCCGACATCGACCACGCCCTCACCACACTCATCACCGGCATCGAACCCGCCCGCCTCACCACCGGCTGACCCCCCACCCCGAGCTCACCCCCGCGCTCACGCCGCCGGAATCACCGCCGACACCCGGAAACCACCCGCATCCGTCGGCCCCGACACGAACACACCACCCAACGCCGCAACCCGCTCCCGCATCCCCACCAGACCATTCCCCCCCGACGGCAACCCCACCGCCGACGCCGACCCCACCTCAGGCGGCGGCTCGTTCTCCACCTGCATCGCGATCTCCGACACCCGATGCGCGAGCCGCACATACGTCTTCGCCCCCGCCGCATGCTTGTGCACGTTCGTCAGGGCCTCCTGCACCACCCGGTACGCCGTCTGCTCGATCTCCGGCCTGTACTCCCGCACATCCCCCTCGACCGACAGATCCACCACCATCCCCGCAGCCGCCGACTGCCCCACCAACTCGTCCAGCCCCGACAGATACGGCCCCTCCTCCTCCACCACCCGCGAGGCCTCCTTCGCCGCCACCACGTCGATCGCCGCCAACTGCGCCCGCGCAGCCCGCCGCACCACCCCGTCCCCCGACCTGAGCACCCCGAGCATCTCCCGCAACTCGGTCAACGCCTGCCGCCCCATGTCCCCCACCAGCGCCGCGTTCCGCACCGCCTTCTCCGGATCCTTCCGCGCCACAGCCTGCAACGCCGCCGCATGCACCACCATCAGACTCACCCGGTGCGCGACCACGTCATGCATCTCCCGCGCGATCCGCGTCCGCTCCTCACCCCGCGCCCACTCCGCCCGCTCCTCGGCCCGCTCGGCCAGCAACTGAAGCTCCCGCTCCAGACTGTCCGCCCGCTCCCGCAGGCTCTCCATCAGCCGGCGCCGCGCCCCCACGTACAGACCGAGCAGGATCGGCGGCGCGGTCAGCCCCAGCGAGGTCGTGATCGCCGCGAACGGCACGAACCAGTCCCCGAGGGTCAGATCCCCCCGCGCCATGTCCTGCCGCACCCGCACGAACGTCACGACCATCGTCCCCACCAGGGACATACCGGCGAGAGCCGCCAAGATCCTGCGGGGCAGCTCACACGCGGCCAGCGTGTACAGGCCCACGATGCCCATCAGGAAGCCCATCTCCGCCGGCGTGATCGCGATCGCCACCAGCACGACCGCGATCGGCCACCGGCGCCGGATCAGCAACACGGAGCCCGCGAGCAGCCCGAACACGATCCCCACGGCCAACGGGATCCCCGCGTCCCGCGCGAACGGGATCCCCTCCGCGCCGCACTCCAGCGCCGACACCAGCGCGAGGCTCCCGTCGAACACGGCACTGCGCCGCCTGTCCCACCACCACGGGCCGGCCGGGCCCGTCGCGTGTTCTTCCCCCGTCACGGTCATGGCTCCCAGCCTACGGTCGCCAGGTGCCGCTTTTCCGGTGAGTTTCGCGGACTGGCCTACACCACACGCCGTAGCCGAATCACAGGGAAACCGCCCGGTATCCCTCGAACGGCTGAACTATGACCGTTCGAGGCCGGAACCGGTCATTCCGGCTGGACGGTATGCCTATGGCACATTCAGCAGGCAAGTACGCCGACTTCGAGGCACTGCGGGGGCAGGCGGTCGCCTTGCGGCGGGCGGGGTACAGCCTTCGGCAGATCCGGGACGAGCTCCAAGTTCACAACAAGGAGATCCTTCAACGCCTCGTCGAGGGCGAACCTCCCCCGGAGTGGACGAAGCGGCCCCGAGCGAAGGACGACCTCCGCGAGAGAGCGCGCGAGTTGCGCGAGCAGGGCTGGACGTACAACCAGATCCAGGCGGAGCTGGGCTGCTCCAAGAGCTCGGTTTCGCTGTGGGTGCGGGATCTGCCGACACCGGAACCGCGCTGCACGCCCGAGGAACAGCGAGCGCGAATGAACGCGGGACTTGCACGCCTGCAGGCCGCCCGCGACCAGGAACGCCAGGCGACGAAGCAGGCAGCGGCTGCCGAGATCGGCGAACTGTCCGACCGGGAACTCTTCCTTCTCGGAGTTGCCCTCTACTGGGCCGAGGGCACAAAGGACAAGCCGCACGCCCGCCGCGAAGGCGTGGAGTTCGTCAACAGCGACCCTGGGATGATCTCCGTCTTCCTGGCCTGGCTGGAACTTCTTGGCGTAGGGCGCGATCGCCTGCACTGCCGCGTCATGATCCACGAGAGCGCAGACGTCGATGCCGCCGAGCACTACTGGGCCGACCTCGTCGGCATCGACAGGTCAGCCCTCGGCAAGACGACACTCAAGAAGCACAACCCGACAACCGTACGCAAGAACACCGGAAGCCTTTATCGAGGGTGCCTCGGCATCAAGGTGCGACAGGGAGCCGACCTGTACCGTCGCATCGAAGGCTGGTGGTACGGCATAGTAGGTGCCGCGACCTCAACGGACTGACAAAATGTCCGTTTAGGCACCATAAGCACTCCCCTGTGGTGTAATCGGCAACACGGGTCACTTTGGATGATTTGTTCCAGGTTCGAGTCCTGGCAGGGGAGCCACATGCAATCCGGGCCCTGACACCACCGTCAGGGCCCGCTCCCATGTCCCCCGCGAAACGCCCCGGTATCCTGCGGATGTCATCCCCACCCGTCAAAGCCGAAGGGCAACCCCGTGAGCTCCATTCGCCCGGCAGCCGTCGTCGTTCTCGCAGCGGGTGAGGGCACCCGTATGAAGTCGGCCACACCGAAGGTCCTGCACGAGATCTGCGGCCGCTCCCTCGTGGGCCATGTGCTGGCCGCGGCTCGTGAGTTGGACCCCGAGAACCTGGTCGTCGTCGTGGGACACGCCCGTGAGCAGGTCACCGCGCACCTCGGTGAGGTCGACCCGACCGTGCGCACGGCGGTGCAGGCGGAGCAGAACGGGACCGGGCACGCCGTGCGGATGGGTCTGGAGGAGCTGGGCAGCGGGGTCGACGGGACCGTGGTCGTGGTCTGCGGGGACACGCCCCTGCTCACCGGTGAGACGCTCCAGCAGCTGGCCGGCACCCACCAGCAGGACGGCAACGCCGTCACCGTGCTGACCGCCGAGGTCCCGGACGCGACCGGGTACGGGCGCATCGTGCGCGACGAGGCCACCGGTGCGGTCACTGAGATCGTCGAGCACAAGGACGCGTCCGACGTGCAGCGGGAGATCCGGGAGATCAACTCGGGTGTGTTCGCGTTCGACGGGCAGCTCCTGGCGGACGCGCTGAAGAAGGTGCGGACGGACAACAGTCAGGGTGAGGAGTACCTGACGGACGTGCTCGGGATCCTGCGTGAGGCCGGTCACCGCGTCGGGGCGTCCGTCGCCGGTGATCATCGTGAGATCGCCGGGATCAACAACCGGGTGCAGCTCGCCGAGGCCCGTCGGATTCTGAACGACCGGCTGCTGGAGCGGGCGATGCTGGCCGGTGTGACGGTGGTCGACCCGGCGACGACCTGGGTCGATGTGACCGTCACCTTCGAGCAGGACGCGGTCGTGCATCCGGGTACGCAGCTGCATGGTTCCACGCATGTCGGTGAGGGTGCGGAGGTCGGTCCGAACAGCCGGCTGACGGACACGCACGTGGGTGCCGGGGCGCGGGTGGACAACACGGTGTCCAACGGTGCGCGGGTCGGTGCTCGGGCGAGTGTGGGGCCGTACGCGTATCTGCGTCCTGGTACGCGTCTCGGGGAGAAGGGCAAGATCGGTACGTACGTGGAGACGAAGAACGCGTCGATCGGTGAGGGGACGAAGATCCCGCATCTCTCCTATGTGGGGGATGCGACGATCGGTGAGTACTCCAACATCGGTGCGGCGAGTGTCTTCGTGAACTACGACGGTCAGGAGAAGCACCACACCACCGTGGGCTCTCATTGCCGTACCGGTTCGGACAACATGTTTGTGGCGCCTGTCACGGTCGGGGACGGTGCGTACACCGCTGCCGGGTCTGTGATCACGAAGGATGTGCCGCCGGGTTCGCTGGCCGTGGCCCGTGGTCAGCAGCGGAATATCGAGGGTTGGGTGGCTCGTAAGCGTCCGGGGAGTGCGGCTGCGAAGGCGGCCGAGGCGGCCTCCGAGCAGGGTTCGCGCGAGGACTGACCGGAAACGGGCGCGTCGGACACGGCGTACCGTGATAGGTGCACATCCGCACGCCCCCAGCCGCCACCAGCTGAGACACCTCTGAGGAGACAGTGCTGTGACCGGGATCAAGACGACCGGCGAGAAGAAGTTGATGTTCTTCTCCGGCCGCGCCCACCCCGAGCTTGCCGAGGAGGTCGCCCAGCAGCTGGGTGTCGGGGTTGTCCCGACGAAGGCCTTCGACTTCGCCAATGGCGAGATCTATGTGCGTTATCAGGAGTCGGCGCGTGGTGCGGACTGTTTCCTGATTCAGAGCCACACGGCTCCGATCAACAAGTGGATCATGGAGCAGTTGATCATGATCGACGCGTTGAAGCGTGCGTCGGCCCGTTCGATCACCGTCATCGTGCCGTTCTACGGTTACGCGCGGCAGGACAAGAAGCACCGTGGTCGTGAACCGATTTCGGCGCGTCTGATCGCGGACATGATGAAGACGGCGGGTGCGGACCGGATCCTGACGGTGGATCTGCACACGGACCAGATCCAGGGTTTCTTCGACGGGCCTGTGGATCATCTCTTCGCGTTGCCGCTGCTGGCGGACTACGTGGGTGGCAAGGTCGACCGGGAGAAGCTGACGGTGGTCTCCCCGGACGCCGGCCGTGTGCGGGTGGCGGACCGCTGGTGTGACCGGCTGGGTGCGCCGCTGGCCATCGTGCACAAGCGGCGTGACAAGGACGTGGCGAACCAGGTGACCGTCCACGAGGTCGTGGGTGAGGTCAAGGGGCGTGTGTGTGTCCTGGTGGACGACATGATCGACACGGGTGGGACCATCTGTGCCGCCGCGGACGCGCTGTTCGCGCATGGTGCGGAGGATGTGATCGTGACGGCGACGCACGGTGTGCTGTCGGGTCCGGCGGCGGACCGGCTGAAGAACTCGCGGGTGAGTGAGTTCGTGTTCACGAACACGTTGCCGACGCCGGGTGAGCTGAACCGGGAGCTGGACAAGATCACGGTGCTGTCGATCGCGCCGACGATCGCGAGTGCGGTGCGTGAGGTGTTCGAGGACGGTTCGGTGACGAGCCTGTTCGACGAGCAGTAAGGGTTCCCCTTCTTCCTGTCGTAGATCCTTTTGGGTGCGGCCTTCCTCTCCGAGTAGACTGTGCGAGTTGCTCGGCGAGGGAGGCCGTTTCCGTTTCGGCGGATGTTCGGCTGTCCGTTATCGACGCGCTCTTCGTAGCAGGCCGTTCGTGGCCGGGTGACCACGTCCGTTCTCTAGTTCTACGAGGAGTGAACATGTCCGAGGTGAAGCTCAGCGCCGAGACGCGCAGCGAGTTCGGCAAGGGTGCTGCCCGTCGTATCCGTCGTGACAACAAGGTTCCCGGTGTGCTGTACGGCCACGGTTCCGACCCGCTGCACCTGACCCTTCCGGGCCACGAGCTGCTGCTGGCGCTGCGTACGCCGAACGTCCTGATCTCCCTGGACATCGACGGCAAGACCAACGAGCTGGCGATCCCGAAGTCGGTGCAGCGTGACCCGATCAAGGGCTTCCTGGAGCACGTCGACCTGCTGCTGGTCAAGCGTGGCGAGAAGGTCACGGTCGAGATCCCGGTGCACACCGAGGGCGAGCTGGCCCCGGGTGGCAACCTGCTGGAGCACGTCCTGAACGCGCTGCCGGTCGAGGCCGAGGCCACGCACATCCCGGAGTCCGTGACGGTTTCCGTCGAGGGTCTGGAGGCCGGTGCCTCGATCCACGCCAAGGACATCACGCTGCCGAACGGCGTGAGCCTGGCCGTCGAGGAGGACGCGGTCGTCCTGCAGGTGCTGGCCGCGCAGGCCGAGGAGGCGCCGGAGGGCGGGGAGTCCGAGGGCGAAGAGGTCGCCGAGGCCTGATCCTCGCTTCTCATCACCGTTCGTCAGCCGCTGTTCCCGTTCGGGGACGGCGGCTGGCGCGTGTATCAAGGAGACATGGACGTGAGCACTCCCGCCAATGCCCCGTGGCTCGTCGTGGGGCTCGGGAATCCTGGGCCCGAGTATGCGATGAACCGGCACAACGTGGGTTTCATGGTGGCCGATCTGCTGGCCGAGCGGATCGGGGGGAGGTTCAAGCGGGCTTCGAAGGCGCAGGCGCAGGTGGTGGAGGGGCGGATCGGTCCGCCGGGGCCGAACAACCGCCGGGTGATCCTGGCCAAGCCGATGTCGTACATGAACCTGTCGGGTGGTCCGGTGAACGCGTTGCGGGACTTCTACAAGGTGCCGGTGGCGAACATCGTGGCGGTGCACGACGAGTTGGACATCGACTACGGGACGCTGCGGCTGAAGCTGGGTGGCGGGGACAACGGGCACAACGGTCTGAAGTCGATGACGAAGGCGATGGGCGCGGAGTATCACCGGGTGCGGTTCGGGATCGGCCGGCCGCCGGGGCGGATGCAGGTGGCGGATTTCGTGCTGAAGGACTTCTCGTCGGGGGAGCGCAAGGAGCTGGACTACTTCGTGGACCGGGCGGCGGACGCGGTGGAGTGTCTGGTGATCGAGGGGCTGGAGCGGGCGCAGGGTACGTACAACTCCTGACGTGTCGCCCGGGCGGGTTGACCGGTCGTCGGGGTATGGCAAATGATCCCGGCCATGCCTGCCACCGCCGTCGCCACTCGTTCTCGTCGGGCCTCGAATGCCGCGCTGCGGTTCGGGCGGGTCGCTGCGATGGGGACGGTCGCGGTGCTGATCATGATCGCGGGGGTGTGGGCGTCGTGGGGGACGGCGCAGCATGTGATGCTGACGAAGGGGCGGGAGCACGGCACGGTCACCGTGGTGTCGTGTGGTGACGACGAGTGCAGCGGGCGGTACACGCCGGTCTCTGCGGGGTCGACGGCCCGGACGCGGGTGGTGATCGCGCAGACGGTGGCGGTGCACCGGGGTGGTACGTACTCCGTCGTGGTCAAGCCGAATTCGGATCAGGTGGTGCGTTCGGGTCCGGCGGGGATTCTTTACGCGTGGGTGCCGCTCGGTGGTGCGTTGCTGCTGGCGTCGGTGGTGGTGGCCGGTGGTCTGCGCAGGACGCGGGTGGCCTGGGTGCTGGCGGGGTCCGGGGTCGCGCTGCTGACGGCGGCTTTTGTGGCGGTGTGAAGGTATGACATGAGGGTGCCCCCGGGTTCGTCGACCCCGGGGGCACCCTCATGTCGTGTCCGGTGGGTCAGCCGGTGTTGCGCAGGCCTGCCGCCACGCCGTTGACGGTCAGCAGGAGGGCGCGGGAGAGCAGGGGGTCGGGTTCCTCGCCGGCGTTCACGGCGTCGCGCTGGCGCTTGAGGAGGGTGACCTGGAGGTAGGAGATGGGGTCCAGGTAGGCGTCGCGGATGGCGAAGGTCTGCTTGAGGACGGGGGTGGCGTCGAGCAGTTCCTTCTCGCCGGTGATCTTGAGGACTTCGGTGACGGTGAGTTCGTGTTCGGCCTTGATGGTGTCGAAGACGTGCTTGAGCTCGTCGGGGACGAGGGTGTCGACGTAGTGCTGGGCGATGCGCAGGTCGGTCTTGGCGAGGGTCATCTCGACGTTGGAGATGAAGTTGCGGAAGAAGTGCCATTGTTCGTGCATCTCGGTGAGCACGGTGTCGAGGCCTGCGGCGCGTAGTGCCTTGAGGCCGGAGCCGACGCCGAACCAGCCGGGGACGATCTGCCGGGACTGGGTCCAGCCGAAGACCCAGGGGATGGCGCGCAGGCCGTCGAGCGAGACGCCGGAGCCGGGGCGGCGGGAGGGCCGGGAGCCGAGGTGGAGGTCGGCGAGCTGGTCCACGGGCGTCGACGCGAGGAAGTAGGTCGGCAGGTCGGGGTCCTCGACGAGCCGGCGGTAGGCGGCGTGGGCGGCGTCGGAGACGACGTCCATGGCGGCGTCCCAGCGGGCGAGGGCTTCGTCGGACTGGCGGGGTGCGGTGTGCAGGGCGGAGGCCTGGAGGGTGGCGGCGACCGTGAGTTCCAGGTTCTCGCGGGCGAGGGAGGGGATGAGGTACTTGTCGGAGATGACCTCGCCCTGTTCGGTGACCTTGATCTCGCCTTCGAGGGTGCCCCAGGGCTGGGCGAGGATGGCGTCGTGGCTGGGGCCGCCGCCGCGGCCGACGGTGCCGCCGCGGCCGTGGAAGAGGCGCAGGCGTACGCCGTAGCGGTGGGCGACGTCGCGGAGGCGGCGCTGGGCGCGGTGGATCTCCCACTGGCTGGTGGTGATGCCGCCGAACTTGGAGGAGTCGCTGTAGCCGAGCATGACCTCCTGGACGTCGCCGCGGAGGGCGACGAGGCGTCGGTAGGAGGGGTCGGAGAGCATGTCCTCGAGGATGGTGTCGGCGGCCTTGAGCTCGTCGGTGGTTTCCAGGAGGGGGACGATGCCGATCTTGGCCCAGCCGGCGTGGAGGTCGAGGAGGCCGGCTTCGCGGGCGAGGAGGGCGGCGGCGAAGACGTCGTCGGCGCCCTGGCACATGGAGATGATGTAGGACTCGATGACTTCGGGGCCGAAGACTTCGAGGGCCTTCTTGACGGTCTGGAAGACGCCGAGGGTCTTCTGTCCGGCGGCGTCGACGGGGGCCGGGGTGGGTGCGAGGGGCCGCCTGGAGCGGAGTTCCTTGGCGAGGAGCTTGGCCCGGTAGTCGCGGGGCATGTCGGCGTAGCGCCAGGATTCCTCGCCGAGGCGGTCGAAGAGCTGGCCGAGGGCGTGGTGGTGGGCGTCGGCGTGTTCGCGGACGTCCATGGTGGCGAGCTGGAGGCCGAAGGCGGCGAGGGTGCGGATGGTGCGGGCGAGGCGGCCGTCGGCGAAGAGGCCGCCTCGGTGGGCGCGCAGGGAGGTCTGGATGGTCCGCAGGTCGTGCAGGAGTTCGCTGGTGCCGAGGTAGTCGCGGCCGTCTTCGTGGGGGGTGCCCTTGGCGAGGCGCTGCTTGGTGTTCTCCAGCTTCTGCCGGATGCAGGTGGCCTTGAGGCGGTAGGGCTCTTCGGCGTTGAGGCGCTTGTAGCGGGGGCTGATCTCGGGCAGGCGTTCGAGGTCGGCCTGCAGGGATGTGAGGAGTTCCTCGGTGGCGCCGGTGTAGCGGATGGAGTTGGACAGCAGGCCGCGGAGTTCGTCGATGGTCTCCAGGGCGTCGTTGATGCCGTGTTCGTGCTGGAGGATGAGGACGTCCCAGGTCACCTGGGGGGTGACGTTGGGGTTGCCGTCGCGGTCGCCGCCGATCCAGGTGCCGAAGGTGAGGGGGCGGGTGTCGTCGGGGAGCTTGACGCCGACGCGTTCCAGTTCGGCGGTGAGGTCCTCGAGGACGTCGCCGACGGCGCCGGCGTGGAGTTCGTCGAGGTAGTAGATGGCGTTGCGGGCCTCGTCGGCGGGTTCGGGGCGGACGACGCGGAGTTCGTCGGTCTGCCAGACGAGGTCGATGTTCTCGGCCAGCCGGGTGTCGTGGCGGCGGCGGTCGGATTCGATGACGGGGGTTTCCAGGAGCGCGGCTACGCGCCGGAGCTTGTTGAGTACCGACCGGCGTGCGGCTTCGGTGGGGTGTGCGGTGAAGACCGGGCGGACGTTGAGGTTGCTGACCGTCTCGATGACGTGCTGGGGGTCGGCGTCCTTGAGGCGGTCGGCGGTGCGGGCGAGGAGGCCGCCCTCGGTGGCGCGGCGGGCGCGCAGTTCGCGGCCGCGGTGCACCTGTTCGGTGACGTTGGCGAGGTGGAAGTAGGTGGAGAAGGCGCGGACCAGCTTGGCCGCGGTCTCGAGTTCGGTGCCGCGCAGCAGCTCGGCGGCGGCTTCGCCGTCCTCGCGGGTCAGTCGGCGGACCCTCTCGACGAGCTCGAGCAGTTCGGGGCCTTCCTGCCGGACGAGGGTCTCGCCGAGGAGGTCACCCAGTCGCCGGATGTCGGCGCGCAGCTCGCTGCTGGTCGTGGTGGTCTGGTCGTCGGCACTGCTCACAGGTGCGGCTCCTTGCAGTGTTGAAGCTCGTCTGGGAGGGGACCCGTCGGTCCGGGACCGTGTGCCGCGCGGCGCGGCGCCGCATACGGGCCGGGCATCCGGGAAGAAAACAGAGCGGACCGCGCTGTCCGACCGAGACCAAGGATAGGTGTCCACGCGGACGCGCAGGCCGTCGGGCTCTTGCCGCCGGTCGGCACACTGCCATACTTACGACGCCGTAGGTTACGGAACCGTAGGGAGGGGTTGTCCAAGTCCCCTCCGGCTTCTGCGACCTGGCATCTTTCTTGACCCTCGACCCCCCAGGGGACGCGCATGACCTCAAGTTCCGATCTGATGGAAGACGCCTCACAGTCGACCGGCACTCCGACGCCCTCGGCCACGCTGGGCGGGGAGCAGAAGCGTTCGATCGAGCAGATCACGCTGCTGTTGTTCATCACCGTTCCGTTCCTGGCGCTGCTGGCGGCGGTGCCGCTGGCGTGGGGGTGGGGGGTGAGCTGGCTGGACCTCGGTCTGCTGGTGTTCTTCTACTTCCTGGGCTGCCACGGGATCACGATCGGTTTCCACCGGTACTTCACGCACGGTTCGTTCAAGGCGAAGCGGCCGCTGCGGATCGCGTTGGCGATCATGGGTTCACTGGCGGTGGAGGGGCCTCTGGTGCGCTGGGTGGCCGATCACCGCAAGCACCACAAGTTCTCCGACGCGGAGGGGGACCCGCATTCGCCGTGGCGGTTCGGGGAGACCGTTCCGGCGTTGATCAAGGGTCTGTGGTGGGCACATATCGCCTGGATGTTCGACGAGGAGCAGACCCCGCAGGAGAAGTACGCCCCGGACCTGATCAAGGACCCGGCGATCCGGGCGATCTCGCGGCAGTTCGTGCTGTGGACCGTGGTGTCGCTGGCGCTGCCGGCGGTGATCGGCGGGCTGGTGACGATGTCGTGGTGGGGCGCGTTCACCGGTTTCTTCTGGGGTTCACTCGTGCGGGTGGCTCTGCTGCACCATGTGACGTGGTCGATCAACTCGATCTGTCACGCGGTCGGCAAGCGCCCCTTCAAGTCCCGGGACCGCTCCGGCAACGTGTGGTGGCTGGCGGTCCTGTCCTGCGGGGAGTCCTGGCACAACCTGCACCACGCCGACCCGACCTCGGCACAGCACGGGGTGGAGCGGGGCCAGCTGGACTCGTCGGCGCGGTTCATCCGCTGGTTCGAGAAGCTCGGCTGGGCGTACGACGTGCGCTGGCCGTCACGCTCGCGTATCGATTCGCGCCGTAACAGCGGGGAAGGCGACTCCCGGTGCCGGAAGGAGACCGCCGAGGCGGCATGATTGACGCCGTGGCGACCGACTCCAGCAGCACCCCGAGCAATGACAAGCCGCGGCGTGCGCGTCGCACCCGGATGACCGGTGCCGAGCGCCGCCAGCAGCTGCTGGAGATCGGTCGCACCCTGTTCGCGGCGAAAGGTTTCGAGGGCACGTCGGTGGAGGAGATCGCGGCGAAGGCCGGGGTGTCCAAGCCGGTGGTGTACGAGCACTTCGGCGGCAAGGAGGGCCTGTACGCGGTGGTGGTGGACCGCGAGATGCGGCGCCTGCTGGACATGGTCACCAGCTCCCTCACCGCCGGGCATCCGCGTGAACTGTGCGAGCAGGCCGCGTTCGCGCTGCTGGACTACATCGAGGAGTACACGGACGGTTTCCGCATCCTGGTCCGTGACTCCCCCATCCCGCAGTCGACGGGTTCCTTCGCCTCGCTGATCTCCGACATCGCCACCCAGGTGGAGGACATCCTGGGCCGCGAGTTCAAGTCCCGCGGCTTCGACCCCAAGCTGGCCCCGCTGTACGCGCAGGCGCTCGTCGGGATGGTCGCGCTGACCGGTCAGTGGTGGCTGGACGTGCGCCGCCCGAAGAAGGCGGAGGTGGCCGCTCACCTGGTGAATCTGGCTTGGCATGGCCTGGACGGGTTGGAGCAGAGGCCGCGGTTGATCGGGCATCGGAAGATGTGAGTTCATCCGCAGGAGTGACACCAATAGACCGCAAGGTGCATCTTGTGGAACCCTGTAGGGCATGACTGAGATCGCTATCAGCGCTGCCCGCTCCCAGCTCGGTGACCTGGTCCGCCGCGCGGCCCACAGTCGCGAGACCATCGCCCTCACCGACCACGGGCACGTGGCCGCGCTCCTCGTTTCGCCGCAGGTGATAGAGGATCTCGAAGACGCCCTCGCGGTTGCCGACTACCAGCGGCGGAAGGCCGAGGGCACGCTGGGCGAAGGCGTTCCGATGGCCGAAGTGCGCAGGCGACTGGGGCTCGAGAAGCCGTGACCTACGAGATCATCTTCGAACCGCATGCCCTCGACGCCGCGGCACGGTTCCTGAAGGAAGACCCGACCGGCCTCGCCGCGGTACTGGACGCAATCGACGAATTGGCCCATGATCCGCGCCCGGCGGGCTCAGCGCCGTACGGGGTGGACATTCGCCGCCTCCGCGTCGGCGAGTACCGGGTTCTGTACATCATCGACCAGGAGACGATCCGTATCCTCGTCACGCTTCTCGGCCGGACGGCCTGACCGCCTCCAGGAACTCCAGCCGGTTCCCGACCGGGTCCTCGGAGTAAAACCGCCGGTGTCCAGGGAAGGCGTCGTCCCAGGTCACCGTCGCTCCGAGCGCCGCCAGCCGGGCCGCGTACGCCTCGATGCCCGTCACCCTGAGCCCCGGGTGGGCCTTCTTCGCGGGCCGGAAGTCGATCTCGATCCCCAGATGCAGCCGCACCGCGCCCGCCTCGAACCAGCAGCCCCCGCGCGCGGCGAGCACCGGTGGTTTGGGGGTCTCCGTCATCCCGAGGACGTCGACGTAGTACGCCCGCAGCATGTCCTCGCTCCCCGGCGGAGCCGCCAGCTGCACGTGGTCCACGGCCGTGAGCATCACGCCTCCCTCGTCGCGACGGCGAAGATCCGCCGGAACGGGAACGGCGTGCCGTGCGGGCCCGCCGGGTAGGCCTCGCGCAGGGCCGCCCGGTACTCGGCCAGGAACTCCTCCCGCGCCCCGGGGTCGTCGGCCAGCGCGGTGAGGACCGGTCGCAGTCCCGTGCCCTGCACCCAGTCCAGGACGGGGTCCTCGCCCTGGAGCAGGTGGATGTACGTCGTCTCCCACACGTCCGCCGTACAGCCCAGCCCGGTCAGCCGGTCCAGGTACGCCTCGGGCGCGAGTACGGCGTCCTCGTGGCGCAGGACGTCCGCGAGGCGGTCCTCCCAGCGGGCGGAGCGGGCCAGGGAGCGCATCAGCCGGTGGCTGGGGGCGGAGAAGTTGCCGGGCACCTGGAAGGCGAAGGTGCCGCCGGGCCTGAGGGCGGCGATCCAGTCGGCGAAGCGCTCGGCGTGGCCCGGAACCCACTGGAGGGTGGCGTTGCTGATGATCAGGTCGTGCGGCTCGCCCGGTGTCCAGGTGCGGACGTCGGCGGGCGCGAAGTCGAGGCGGCCGCCGCCCGCGGTGGGGCCCGCGTGGTCGACGTGGGCCTTGTCGAGCATCTCGGGCGAGTTGTCGTACCCGGTGATCCTGGCGGCCGGCCAGCGCTCGGCGAGCACCGCGGTGACGTTGCCGGGGCCGCAGCCGAGGTCGGCGATGCGGGGCGGCTCGCCGGGGAGACCGGGGACGCGGGCGAGGAGGTCGGCGAAGGGGCGGGCGCGGTGGCCGGCGTGCCGGAGGTACTGGGCGGGATCCCAGGCGGGAGAGGTCATGTGCGCCACCTTCCCAGTCGCACAATCTCGACGTCAAGAAACTCGACATCAAGAGACTTCACATCGACACAACCACTACACTGATCGTCATGGAGGACGAGGTCGATCGGCTGGTCACTGCGTGGCGCCGGGAGCGCCCGGACCTCGACGTGGAACCGCTCGAGGTGCTCAGCCGGGTGAGCAGACTGGCCCGGCACCTGGACCGGGCGCGCCGGCTGGCCTTCGCCGAGCACCAGCTGGAGCCGTGGGAGTTCGACGTGCTCACCGCGCTGCGCCGCGCGGGGACGCCGTACCAGCTCTCGCCGGGGCAGTTGCTGACGCAGACGCTGGTCACCTCGGGCACGATGACCAACCGTATCGACCGGCTGGCCAAGAAGGGCCTGGTGGAGCGGCTGCCCGATCCGAGCGACCGGCGGGGCGTGCTGGTCCGGCTGACGGCCGAGGGCCGCGATCGCGCGGACCAGGCGCTGGCCGGCCTGCTGGACCAGGAGCGGGCGATCCTCGCGGAACTGACCACCGCCCAGCGCAGCGAACTGGCCGGTCTGCTACGCCAGCTGACCGCCCCGTTCGACAACATCCCCGGCTGAGAGCCTGCCGGGCGAACCAGGCCGGAGACGCGGGGTCTGGCACGCACATCTGCGGCGTTGTCGTCGGTTCTCGACGCTCCGCGTCGACGCCCTCCTCCGCCTTGCAGCTGCACGCACCAGACCCCGCTCACGCCTGCTGATCAGGCGCTGTTGGTTTCCTCCGACCTGATCCGCCCGGCAGGCTCCAGGTCCGCCGGGCCCACGCCCGCCCGCCGGGCCAGGGCGACCGCGGCGAGGGTGGAGTGGACACCCAGTTTGCCGAGGACGTTCTGCATATGGGTGCGCACCGTGTGCGGGGAGAGGAACAGGCGCTCGGCGACCGCCTTGCGGCCGAGGCCGGCGACCATGCAGCGCAGCACCTCGCGCTCGCGCGGGGTGAGGGACTCCACCAGCCGCTCGCTCTCGGTGCGGTGCTTGCGCGCGGCGGTCAGCTCCCGCAGCACACCGGTGAGCAGGGCGGGCGGCAGATGCGTCTCGTCGCGCAGCACACCCCGGATGACGTTCAGCAGCCGGGACAGGGAGCAGTCCTTGGCGACCCAGCCCGAGGCGCCGGCCTGCAGGGCGAGGGCGGCCCGGCGTGGGTCGTCCTTCTCGGCGAGGACCACGGTCCGTACGCCCGGCTGGGCGGCCCGCACGCCCGCGACCAGCGAGATACCGTCGACGAGACCGTCCTCGCCCACCTCCTGCACCGGCACCGCCGGGCGTATGCCGGGCACCTGACCGCCCAGGTCGGCGTCCACGAGCAGCACGTCGTAGCGGCGGCCCTCGCCGGCCGCCCGCTCCATGCAGCGCAGCGCGGCCGGGCCGCTGCCGGCGGCGGAGACGTCGACGTCGGGCTCGGCGGCCAGGGCGGCGGCGAGCGACTCGGCGAAGATGCGGTGGTCGTCGACGACCAGGACTCGGATGCGAACCACTGAAACCCCCACTGGTCCGGGAACGACGACCTTGCGGGCACGACCCCACGGCTGACGGAAACACAACCGCACGGCCGCCGCCGTGCGGACACTGCTACCCCCACCGCGGGCGTCGTACCCGCGTGTCTCGCCCCCTGATCAGCACCGGCCCCCACCGGTACTGCCATCAGGGTACGGACCGGGGCGGGCGGCGGAAGCCTATTTGCAGAACTGACCGTCCGGCGCGTTTATGGTGTGCCGCATGTTTCGTATTGAGGCGGAAGTCGACAAGGCCCGGCGCGATCTTCTCCGCTCCCGCCTGCGCGACACCAACACGGCCGCGTCCCCCGTCCTGGCCGCCCTGCGCGGCACCCCGGGCGAACGGGAGCGTCCGCTGCACGTCTGGGCGTCGGACGGGACGGGGGATCTGGCGGGCGGGCTGGTCGGCCACACCTGGGCGACCTGGCTGCACGTGACCTACCTGTGGGTCGACGCCCGCCACCGCGGCGCCGGCCTGGGCTCCCACCTCCTCGCCACCGCCGAACGAATCGCCCGCACCGACCACGCCTGTCACCACGCCCGCCTGGAGACCTGGGACTTCCAGGCCCCCGACTTCTACCGCCGACAGGGCTACGAGGTGGTGTGCGTGATCCCCGGCTACCCCCCGGGGATCACGGAGTACACGCTGACGAAGCGGCTGGGGTGAGCATCGGGAAGCCTTACGGTCTACGCATGACTGATCAATCGTGGGCGGGTGTGCGTCAGCGGGTCGAGGCGGTGGGTGCCGGGCCCGGGGGCGGCAAGGTGTTCGGGGCGCTGGGGCACAAGTGGGTCCTGGAGGAGCCGCTCAACCAGGACGAGCTCGCCGAGCTCGAGGCTCAGACAGGCGTGCGGCTGCCGGAGGAGTACCGGGACTTCCTGCTGCACGTCGGCGCGGGTGGTGCCGGTCCCGCGTACGGCTTGTTCCCGGTGCGGCGTGTGCGGGGCCGCTGGCGTTGGGAAGGCGACGGGGCGGGCCTGGCCGACCTGGCGAGGCTTGCCGAGCCGTTTCCCGAGCAGGGCCCGGACCAGAAACTGGTCGACGACCTCCTCGCACAGCACCCCGAGGAGGAGGACTTCGACGAGATGGACGGCTTCGACGACGCCATGGAGACGTGGGACGAGCGGTGGGAGGCCGTCATGTTCGCCCCGGAGCGCACCGTCGGAGCGATCGTCATATCCCACCTGGGCTGCGCCCAGCGGGAGTGGCTGATCATCAGCGGCAGCCACCGCGGCACGATCTGGTCCGACTGCCGGGTGGACGATGTCGATCTCGCCCCGCTGCTCGACGACGACGGTACGCCGGTGACGTTCGCCCGCTGGTACACCGGCTGGCTGGAGAAGGCCGAGCGCACGGCTCTGTCGGTGCCGTAGGCCCGTCGGCCCGCGCGCGTCCGTCGCGTGCGGGCCGGTGTCGGTGTCGGTGCCGTAGGCCCGTCGGCCCGCGCGCGTCCGTCGCGTGCGGGCCGGTGTCGGTGTCGGTGCCGTCAGCCGACCCGCCGCGCCCCCGGGGAGGGCACCGCCTCGAACACGCGGGGCGCCGTGAAGCCCGCCGCGGCGAAGGCGTCCTCGACGGACTTGGTGAGGGTGTCGACGTCGGCGGCCTCCGCGAGGACGATCGCCGAGCCGCCGAAGCCGCCGCCGGTCATCCGGGCGCCCAGGGCGCCGTTGGCCAGTGCGGTGTCGACGACGAGGTCCAGCTCGGGGCAGGAGATGCGGAAGTCGTCCCGCAGGGAGGCGTGGCCCTCGGTCAGCACCGGGCCGATCGCCCGGGTCTCGCCCGACCGGAGCAGGGAGACGACCCGCTCGACCCGCTGGTCCTCGGTGACGACGTGCCGCACCAGGCGGCGCACCTCCTCCTCGTCGCCGAGGCGGGCGAGGGCCTGGTCGAGTTCGTCGTAGGGGATGTCGCGGAGGGCGTCCACGCCCAGCAGCGCGGCGCCCTTCTCGCAGCCCGCGCGCCGCTTGCCGTACTCGCCGCCGCTGTGGGCGTGCTTGACCTGGGTGTCGACGACCAGCAGCCGCAGCCCCAAGGCCGCGAGGTCGAAGGGGATCTGTTGCTGCGACAGGTCGCGGGTGTCCAGGAAGAGGGCGTGGCCCTCCTCGCAGCACGCGGACGCGGTCTGGTCCATGATGCCGGTGGGGGCGCCGACGTAGACGTTCTCGGCGCGCTGGCACAGCCGGGCGAGCTGCCAGCGCTGCAGTCCGAGCTCGTAGAGGTCGTTCAGGGCGAGGGCGACGACGA
Source organism: Streptomyces sp. NPDC001544 (assembly GCF_042894285.1). Lineage (NCBI taxonomy): Bacteria > Bacillati > Actinomycetota > Actinomycetes > Kitasatosporales > Streptomycetaceae > Streptomyces > Streptomyces sp. NPDC001544. The sequence goes on from NZ_JBIAVN010000018.1 coordinate 22,311, forward strand.
CCTCCAGGGCCGCCGAGGAGGACAGGCCCGCGCCGGTCGGGACGGTCGAGGACAGGTGGATGTCGGCGCCGGTGACCGGGTGGCCGGCCTCGCGCAGCGCCCAGACCACGCCCGCCGGGTAGGCCGTCCACGCGCGGTCGCTCTCCGGCGCCAGGGCGTCCAGGGAGAGTTCCGCGACACCGCCCTCGACGTCCGCCGAGTGCAGGCGCAGCTTGCCGTCCGTGCGGCGCGAGACCGCGGCGGTCGCCTCGTGCGGCAGTGCGAACGGCATGACGAAGCCGTCGTTGTAGTCGGTGTGCTCGCCGATCAGGTTGACGCGGCCGGGCGCCGACCAGACGCCCTCCGGCTCGGCTCCGTACAGTGCGGCGAAGTCCTCACGGACCTGCTGTGCCCCCACTACTGCTCCCTTGCGATGTGCTGGGCGAACTCCCACGCGTCCGCGACGATACCCGCGAGGTCCGTACGGGAGGGCTGCCAGCCGAGGCGCTCGCGGGCGGCCTGGGCGGACGCGACCAGGACCGCCGGGTCGCCGCCCCGGCGCGGGGCCACGACCTCGGGGATCGGGTGGCCGGTGACCTTGCGCACGGTCTCGATGACCTCGCGGACGGAGAAGCCCTCGCCGTTGCCGAGGTTGCAGATCAGGTGCTCGCCGGGGGCCGCGGCCTTCAGGGCCAGCAGGTGGGCCTCGGCGAGGTCCGCGACGTGGATGTAGTCGCGGACGCAGGTGCCGTCCGGGGTCGGGTAGTCGTCGCCGAAGACGGAGATCGACTCCCGGCGGCCCTGCGCGACCTGGAGGACCAGCGGGATCAGGTGCGACTCGGGGTCGTGGCGCTCGCCTTGCGCGCCGTAGGCGCCGGCCACGTTGAAGTAGCGCAGCGACACCGCGCCGAGCCCGTGGGCCGCGGCCTCGCCGGTGATCATGTGGTCGACGGCGAGCTTGGAGGCGCCGTAGGGGTTGGTGGGCTTGGTCGGGGCGGTCTCGACGATCGGGACCTGCTCCGGCTCGCCGTAGGTGGCGGCCGTGGAGGAGAAGACGAGGCGGCGCACGCCCGCCTCCCGCATGGCGCCGAGCAGGGCCATGGTGCCGCCGACGTTGTTGTCCCAGTACTTCTCGGGCTTGACGACCGACTCCCCGACCTGGGAGGAAGCGGCGAAGTGCAGGACGCCGTCGTAGGACGGGTCGAGCCACTTGCCCGCGTCGCGGATGTCGCCCTCGACGAAGGCGGCCCCGGCGGGCACGCCCTCGCGGAAGCCGGTGGAGAGGTTGTCCAGGACGGTGACCTCGTGGCCTGCCTCCAGCAGGTGCTGGGCGACCACGCTGCCGACGTAACCCGCGCCGCCCGTCACCAGGTACTTCCCGCTCATCAACTCGCTACCTCTCGCAGTCGCTGGGCCGCGCGCTCCGGCGGCACGTCGTTGATGAACACGCTCATGCCGGACTCGGAACCCGCGAGGAACTTCAGCTTGCCGGAGGTGCGGCGGATGGTGAAAAGCTCGAGGTGGAGCGCGAAGTCGTCCCGCGTCACGCCCTCGAAGTCCTCCAGCTGGCCGAACGGCGCCTGGTGCCAGGCGGCGATGTACGGCGTGGGAGGTTCACCGTCCCCGAAGATCCGGTCGAAGCGCCTCAAGAGTTCCAGATAAACCTTGGGGAACTCTGAGCGCGCCGCCTCGTCCAGCGCGAGCAGATCGGGGACACGGCGCCGGGGATACAGGTGGACCTCGTAGGGCCAGTGCGCGGAGTACGGCACGAAGGCGACCCAGTGTTCACCCTCAAGGACGACCCGCTCGTCGGCGAGTTCGCTCTCCAGGACGGAGTCGAAGAGGTTCTCCCCGCCGGTGGCGTCCTTGTGGGCCGCGAGAGAGCGCAGCATCAGCGCGGTGCGGGGGGTGGTGAAGGGGTACGCGTAGATCTGTCCATGGGGATGTCCCAGCGTCACGCCGATCTCGGCCCCGCGGTTCTCGAAGCAGAACACCTGCTCGACCGAGGAGAGGTGTGACAGCTCGGAGGTCCGGTCGGTCCAGGCGTCCAGCACCAGCCGCGCCTGTTCCTCGGTGAGGTCGGCGAAGGAGGCGTTGTGGTCGGAGGTGAAGCAGACGACCTCGCAGCGGCCCGAGTCGCCGGCCAGCGAGGGGAAACGATTCTCGAAGACGACGACGTCGTACGACGAGTCCGGGATCTCGCTCAGCCGGTCCCCCTGCGACGGGCACAGGGGGCACTCGTCGGCCGGCGGGTGGTAGGTGCGGCCCTGCCGGTGCGAGGCGATGGCCACCGCATCGCCGAGCAGCGGGTCGTGGCGTACCTCCGAAGTGGTGACCGTGCGCTCGAGCGGGCGCCGGTCCACCGCGTCGCGTACCGCGTCGTCCTTCAGGTCGTAGTAGATGAGCTCACGCCCGTCGGCCAACCGGGTCGAGGTCTTCTTCACCGCGACTCTCCATCCGTACACCCAGCAAGGCACCAAACAGAACCGAACACATCAAAGCACAAACCCCCACGTCCGTCACCATCACAACCAAACAAAGAACACCAAGCAAGGTGAGCGCCGCATGCGAACCCCCACATACCTGGCCGCCGAGCTCCGGCTCCCGACCAACTGGCTCGACTACACGATCCTCGCGATCTACTTCGTCGTCGTCCTGGGCATCGGTTTCGCCGCCCGCCGGTCGGTGAAGACCAGCCTCGACTTCTTCCTGTCCGGACGTTCCCTGCCCGCCTGGATCACCGGTCTCGCCTTCATCTCGGCCAACCTGGCGGCCACCGAGATCCTGGGCATGGCGGCCAACAGCGCACAGTACGGCGCCTACACCGTCCACTGGTACTGGATCGGCGCCATCCCGGCCATGGTCTTCCTCGGCCTGGTCATGATGCCCTTCTACTACGGCAGCAAGGTCCGCTCGGTGCCCGAGTTCCTGCTGCTGCGCTTCGACAAGGGCGCCCACCTGCTCAGCTCCATCCTGTTCGCGTTCGCGGCCATCCTGATCTCCGGGGTGAACCTGTACGCCCTGGCGATCGTCGTCGAGGCGCTGCTGGGCTGGCCGCAGTGGGTGGCCATCGTGGTCGCCGGCGCCTTCGTGCTCGCGTACATCACCCTCGGCGGTCTGTCCTCCGCGATCTACAACGAGGTGCTGCAGTTCTTCGTGATCCTGGCGGCCCTCATCCCGATCACGGTCCTCGGACTGAAGCGGGTGGGCGGCTGGGGCGGTCTGACCGACAAGCTCACCGCGATCCACGGCGCGAACTTCACCACGGCGTGGGGCGGCACCGGCATCGGCCACGCCAACCCGCTCGGCGCCAACTGGCTGACCATCGTCCTCGGCCTCGGCTTCGTGCTGTCCTTCGGCTACTGGACGACGAACTTCGCCGAGGTGCAGCGCGCCCTGTCCGCGAAGAACCTCTCCGCCTCCCAGCGCACCCCGCTGATCGCGGCGTACCCGAAGATCTTCATCGTCTTCCTGGTGATGATCCCGGGCCTGGTCGCGGCGGCGCTGGTGCCGAAGATCGGCACGTCCGCCTCGGGCCTGCAGTACAACGACGCCATCCCGTACCTGATGTCGCAGCTGCTGCCCAACGGTGTGCTCGGCATCGCCGTCACCGGTCTGCTCGCCGCCTTCATGGCGGGCATGGCGGCCAACGTGTCGTCCTTCAACACGGTGTTCACCAACGACATCTGGGGCCGGTACGTCGTCCGGCACCGCGAGGACGCGTACTACGTGCGGTTCGGCCGGCTGATCACCGCGATCGGCGTGGTGGCCTCCATCGGCACGGCGTTCCTCGCGTCGTCCTTCTCCAACATCATGGCCTACCTGCAGACGCTGTTCTCCTTCTTCAACGTGCCGATGTTCGTCGCCTTCATCGTCGGCATGTTCTGGAAGCGCGCGTCCGCGAAGTCCGGGTTCTGGGGGCTGCTCGCCGGGACGGTGACCGCGATGGTCAACTACTTCGTGCTCTACAAGAAGGGCATCATCGGCATCCCCACCGACCAGGGCGCGAACTTCGTCTCCGCCATCGCCGGGTTCGTCGCCGGCGCGGTGGTCATGGTCGTGGTGTCACTGTTCACCCGGCCCAAGCCGGAGCACGAGCTGCAGGGCCTGGTGTACGGCACCCGCTCGCCCGGCATGGCCGAGCCGCCCGCCCCCGGGGACGAGGCCTGGTACCGCCGGCCCGCGCTGCTGGGCTGGGGCGCGGTGATCCTGGCCGCCCTCTGCTACGTCCCGTTCTCGTTCTCGCTCTGACCGCGGGAGGATGGAAAGACCATGTCCGAGTCCGAACACTCCTGGTACTCCGAGGAAGACGTCCAGCGGGAAGTCACCGAGCTGGAGCAGAAGTCGGCCACGGCCGCGCGGATCTTCGACCTGCGGCGGATCATCGGCGGCCTGTTCGTCGTGTACGGGATCATCGTCACGATCGCCGGGATCACCGACTCCGACGCGGAGATCGCCCGGGCGCAGGGCATCAACATCAACCTGTGGACCGGCATCGGGATGCTGCTGCTGGGGTTGTTCTTCCTGGCGTGGCTGAAACTGCGGCCTACGCCGCCGCCGGTTCCGCATGACCTGCCGGAGGAGGGGCGGGACGCCAAGGGCGGGTGAAAGGCCTCGTCCTCACACGCCGGACGGGCTGAGTGACACTGACCGGCGCTCACACCTCCGGCCCGGTTGACGCCCGGTCCAAGAGGCCCGTGCGCGCGGCCAGGGCTGCCGCCTCCAGGCGGGAGCCCACGCCGAGCTTCATCAGGACCCGCTGGACGTGGGTCCGGGCCGTCGACGGGGCGATGCCCATGCCTGCCGCGATCAGGCGGGTGTCCTCGCCGTCGGCGACCCGGACCAGGACCTCCACCTCGCGCGGGGTGAGCATCTGCAGGAGGCGCTGGCCCTCGTCGTCGGGCTGGGCGGCGGGGTTGAGGAGTTCACTGAACGCGCCCTGCAGGAGCTGGGGGGCGACCGCCGCCTCCCCGGCCCTGGCCTTCATGATCGCCCGCTCCACGCCCTCGATGCGCTCGTCGTGCCGGACGTAGCCGGAGGCGCCCGCCGCGAAGGCCGCCGCGATCCCGCGGGGCGAGGGCACCGGGCCGAGCACGAGGACCGCGACCTGCGGGCGCTCCCGCTTGATCTTCACCACGGGGTCGAAGACCCCCGGCTCCGCGGGCGCCGCCGTGCCCAGCAGGCACACCTCCGGCGCCCGGCTGATCACCAGGTCGGCCGCACCCGCGGCCGGTGCCGCCGCGGCGAGTACCCGGTGTCCGCGCAGCTTGAGCGCCGAGGCCAGTGCCTCCGCGAGCAGTCGGTGGTCGTCGACCACCATGAGCCGCACTCCCATAGAGCAACCCCCCAGTCCCCCCCCATGGATGCCTCACTATGGATGCCCACGGTCCCCATGGACAGAGGGCCCCCCGGCACCCCGCCCCTCATGCCCCCGGAAGCTACACGCTTGTTCGACGTCGCGCTGCCCCTACTGGTGAGAAGTGCCCCGGAACGCTGAAATTCCTGCTATTCCGCGCATTCACCGGGTCTGATGGGTGATCAGTTTCCGCTGCCGAAGGCGACGACCAGGTACGCGTCGCGGTCCGTGGGGTCCGGCTTGTCCGCGTAGACCGCCGACATGTACAGACGGCCCCGGGAGAAGAGGAACTCCGCGGAGTCCGGCGACATGCGGGTCTCCGCTTCGCGCCCCGGCCCGGTGGCGGGGTTCTCCAGCAGCTTGGTCTCCTTGAAGGAGCCGCCGGCGATGCTGACGATCTGCCCGCCCTTGTCGTAGGGCGGACGCTTGTACGCGATCAGGTTGCCGCCGTCCATGCGCAGCGGGTGGATCGTGTAGCCGTCGCCGGCGTCGGCGCGCTGGCCGGTCTGCTTGCCGGTGGCCAGGTCGAAGGCGACGATCTCGTTGGTCCTGCTGAACTTGTCGCTGCCTTCCTTCTCCTCGGTCGGCACGTACAGCCTGTCGTTGCCGACGACGATCCCCTGGCAGGACTCGACGCGGGTGATGCCGTCGCAGCGGCCGCCGTAGGAGTCGCTCGGCGCGGCGATCCGGGTGCGCAGCCTCCCGGTCCGGTTGTCGATGGAGAAGTAGTCCGAGACGCCGCTGCCGTCGCCCGCGCTGTCGCCGACGTCGGCCGCGACCACCAGGGGGTCGGTGGAGACGACGGAGGCGTACTCGATGCCCTCGGACATCGTGTACTCGGAGATCACCTTCCCGGACTTCGGGTCGATGGTCTGGATGTGCAGCTGACGGCTGTCGCCGTCGCTGCACTTGCGCACCGCCACCAGCTTCTCGCCGCCGCCGTACCCGGCGTCGTAGCAGCTGTCGCTCGGCTTCGGCTGCCACAGCACCTTGCCGGAGGTGATGTCGAACGCGGCGCCACCGCTGGTGCTGCCGACGGCGACGGTGCCCTGCGCGACCGTCACGTTGTCGAGACTGATCGCGCGGTCTCCGGAGTCGACCGACTTCGTCCAGAGCTTCTTGCCCGTGTTCAGGTCGATCGCCGCGACCTGGCTGCAGCCCTCGAAGGACCCCTTCTTCGGCATCCTCGGCTGGAAGGTGACCGCGGTCAGGCCGTCGGAGGTGACGTGGTTCGTGGCCGCGCAGACCGGGCCGGGCAGTGCGACCGTCCACAGCTCGCTGCCGTCACCGGGGTCGTAGCCGGTGATCCGGGCGACGCCGCTCTTGGCGTACACCTTGTCGGTGATCCAGGAGCCGCTGGTGACGACCGTGTCGTTCGCCTTGGGCAGCGGGACCTTGAAGAGGACGTCGGAGGCGGTGTCGGCGGGCACCTTCTCCTTGCCGCCCGAGGACGTGCCGCCGGTGCCGCCCTTGCCGTCCGTGGCGCGCGCGGTGTCCTTCTTGCCGTCACCGCCGCCGGACTTCGCGTACCAGACCCCGCCGCCGATGATCAGGGCGATCGCGGCCAGCGCCGAGACGACGATGACCAGGGAGGTGTTCCTCTTACGCCCGCCACCGCCGGGCTGCCCGGGCTGCGGCTGCATCGGCATGGTCGGCTGTCCCGGGTAGCCGTAGCCGGGCTGACCGTACGCGGTCGGCTGCTGGGCGTACGGGTTCGGCTGCTGGGCGTACGGGTTCGGCTGCTGGCCGGGGTAGCCGTAGCCGGGCTGCTGGGGCGGGGTCTGCGGTGGCTGCGGCGGGCCGAAGCCGCCCTGCTGCGGGGGCTGGTTCGGCGGCGGGGGCGGCGGCTGGGTCATGGCTGGTGTACCTCGGAGGGAAGCCCGGGAGACGGGAAGGCGGGGAGGCGGGGACGAGGGCTGCGGCGGGGCCGGTCTCACTTGCCGAAGGCGAGCATCAGCTTCTCCTTGGCGTCGTCGTTCCCGGTCAGCCGGGTGGCGGAGATGTAGAAGCGCCCGTCGGCCCAGTCCACGGCTCCGTCGTAGAAGCCGTCCTCGATCTCCGCGGTGCCGCTGGGGTTCTGCAGCAGCTTCGTGGTCGTGTGGCTCGTGCCGCCGGTCGGGATCGACACGACCTGGCCGCCCGTGTCGTACGACGGGTGCACATAGGCGACGAGCTTGCCGCCCTCCACCTCGACCGGGGTCATGGACTCGTCCGTCGGGGACTTCACGCGCCACTTCGCCTTGCCGTCGGCCAGGCTGATCGCGACGATCTCGTTGGCGCCGCCGCTCGTGTCGGTCGGCAGGTAGAGCGTGTCGGCGTCGGCGGCGACGCCCTGGCAGCCCTGGAGGTCGCGCTCCAGCACGGCCCAGCCGCACTGCGGGGCGAACTTCTCGTCGACCTTGACCTCGGAACGGAACTTGCCGTCGGCGGTGAAGGCGGAGATGTTCCACACCTTCTTGTCCTCGTTGGTCAGGTAGACCACGAGCGGGTCGACGGAGTAGGTCCGCGCGACCGTCCAGCCCTTCTTCACCTTCTGGGTCCACCTGACCTTGCCGGTGGCCGGGTCCAGCGACTGGATCTCGTCGTGCTCGTTGCTTCCGCCGGCGCCGCAGGAGGCGACGGAGAGCAGCCGGCCGGTGCCGCCCGCGAACGCGGTCGGGAAGCAGTCGGTGCCGTACTTCTTCTTGTCGTACAGCTTCTTGCCGCTGCCGAGGTCGTACGCCGTACCCGACTGCGAGCGGCCCACCATCAGGACCTTGCCGCTGATGGTCAGACCCACGTCGAGCGTGCTGTCGAACAGTTCGCCGTCGGCGACCGTGCCGCTCCAGCCCTTCTTCCCCGTGTTCAGGTCGATCTGCTGAAGCCGGTTGCACTTGGCGCGGTCGCTGGTGCCGCTCATGTACGCCACGACGACCTTGTCGTCGGCCGACTTCTGCGGGGTGACGGCGCAGATCTTCTGGGGGAAGGTGAGGGGGGCCCAGGTGGGGTTGCCGTCACCGACGCCGTACGCGAAGACCTGCTTGTAGGCCGCCTTCACAGCCGTCCTGCCGGTGATCCACATGCCGGGTGCCTCGGCCCCGGAACCGGGCGCGTCCGGTGCCGTCTTGTACCAGAGCACCTTGGCCTCGCCGGGCTTCCGGCCCGCGTTGAGGTCCTGCGGGTCGGACTTGCCGTCGCCGCTGCCGTCACCGGGATTGACCGGGGTGTCGGCGGCGGTGGGCTCGCCGGCGTCGCTCTTGTGCGCGACCGGCTTCTTCCCGCCGCCCTCGTCCGCGCCGGCGACCGCGTACACGGTGCCGCCGATGACCAGCAGCGCCGCCACCGCCACACCGATGACCAGGGCGGGCTTCCCCTTGAAGGGACCGCGCGACCCGCCGGGCGGCGGCGTGCCGGGGGCACCGGGGTACTGCGGCTGCTGCGGGTATCCGTACCCGGGCTGCTGGGCGTAAGGCCCCGGCTGCGGCGGCTGGCCGTACGGGCCGGGCGTGCCGGGCGCCCCGGCGTAGGGGCCGGGCTGGGCGTAGGGGCCGGACTGCTGCGGGTAGCCGTATCCCGGCTGGGGTGGCTGGGCTGGTGGCGGGGGCGCGGGGGATCCGAATCCGCCCTGGGGCGGCGGGGTCTGCGGTGGGCCGAAACCGCCCTGCTGCGGCGGATGTTCGGGCGGCTGGGTCATCAGCGCGTCTCCCCCTCGTTCACTGATTTTGAGCCAGTTCTCAGACCGCTCTTTCTATCACTCGGGTCGGACGACGCAGCGGGCCGGACCAACCCCTGTTCCCAAGGGAGGACCGGCCCGTGATGCCGTCGTTACGCGCCTTCACCGCCCCGTCACCGGGCGCCCGTCGGGCTACGCGTCCTCGGCGAGTTCCAGCCAGCGAAGCTCCAGTTCCTCGCGCTCACCGGTCAATTCCCGGAGCTGGGCGTCGAGTTCGGCGACCTTGGCGAAGTCCGTGGCGTTATCCGCGATTTGCGCGTGCAGCTTGGCCTCCTTCTCGGAGACGCGGTCCAACTGCCGCTCGATCTTCTGCAGTTCCTTCTTGGCGGCCCGCTGGTCGGCGGCGCTCTTCTCGGGAACGGCCGGCTTGGGGGCCGAGGCGGCGGCGGAGGCGGCGACCGCCTCCTCCATCCGCTGCCGTCGCTCCAGGTACTCGTCGATGCCGCGCGGCAGCATCCGCAGGGTGCCGTCACCGAGGAGCGCGTACACCCGGTCGGTGGTGCGCTCGACGAAGAACCGGTCGTGGGAGATGACGATCATCGAGCCGGGCCAGCCGTCGAGCAGGTCCTCGAGCTGGGTGAGGGTCTCGATGTCGAGGTCGTTGGTGGGCTCGTCGAGGAAGAGGACGTTGGGCTCGTCCATCAGCAGCCGCAGCAACTGCAGCCGGCGCCGCTCACCACCCGACAGGTCGCCGACCGGCGTCCACTGCTTCTCCTTGCCGAAGCCGAACGTCTCGCAGAGCTGACCGGCGGTCATCTCCCGCCCCTTGCCGAGGTCGACGCGCTCGCGCACCCGCTGCACGGCCTCCAGCACCCGCCAGTCGGGGTCGAGCTCGGCGACCTCCTGGGAGAGGTAGGCGAGCTTCACGGTCTTCCCGACGGCGATCCGCCCGCCCGCCGGCTGCGCCTCGCCCTCCGTGCGCGCCGCCTCGGCCATGGCGCGCAGCAGGGAGGTCTTGCCGGCGCCGTTGACGCCGACCAGGCCGATGCGGTCGCCGGGGCCGAGCTGCCAGGTGACGTGCTTCATCAGCACCTTGGGGCCGGCCTGGACGGTGATGTCCTCGAGGTCGAACACCGTCTTGCCGAGCCGGGAGGAGGCGAACTTCATCAGCTCGCTGCTGTCCCGCGGCGGCGGTACGTCCGCGATCAGCTCGTTGGCGGCCTCCACGCGGAAGCGCGGCTTGGAGGTGCGGGCGGGCGCCCCGCGCCGCAGCCAGGCCAGCTCCTTGCGGACCAGGTTCTGCCGCTTGGTCTCCTCGGTGGCCGCGATGCGCTCGCGTTCGGCACGGGCGAAGACGTAGTCGGAGTAGCCGCCCTCGTACTCGTACACGGTCCCGCGCTGCACGTCCCACATGCGCGTGCACACCTGGTCGAGGAACCAGCGGTCGTGGGTGACGCACACCAGCGCCGAGCGCCGCTCCCGCAGGTGCCGGGCCAGCCAGGAGATGCCCTCGACGTCGAGATGGTTGGTCGGCTCGTCCAGGACCAGCAGGTCCTGCTCCTCGATGAGCAGCTTGGCCAGCGCGATCCGTCGCCGCTCGCCACCCGACAGCGGCCCGATGACGGTGTCCAGCCCCTTGGGGAAGCCCGGCAGGTCGAGCCCGCCGAACAGCCCCGTCAGTACGTCCCTGACCTTGGCGTTGCCCGCCCACTCGTGGTCGGCCATGTCGCCGATCACCTCGTGCCGGACGGTGGCCTCGGGGTCGAGGGAGTCGTGCTGGGTGAGCACCCCGATCCGCAGCCCGCCGGAGTGCGTGACCCGCCCGGTGTCGGCCTCCTCGACCTTGGCCAGCATCCGGATGAGGGTGGTCTTGCCGTCGCCGTTGCGGCCGACGACCCCGATCCGGTCCCCTTCGGACACGCCGAGCGAGACACCGTCCAGCAGCGCACGGGTGCCGTACACCTTGCTGACGTTCTCGACATTGACCAGGTTGACGGCCATTTCACTCCTGCCGGCGGGACTGTATCGACATGCGGCTCCGCCGCGGGGGTCAGCCTTCTAGCGTAGGGCCTGCGGGGCGGGGGGCGGCGCGTGGAGGGGTGGTCACTCTTTGTGATGACGTGATCGGGAATCGGCCGCTACCGTGGAGAACAGGCAGCAGGATCCCGTCCATGGGAGGAACCATGACCGCCGAGTCCGTGAAGCACCGCCGTTCCTGGCCGGTGCCGCCCCCGGACGGCTACACCGTGGACGACTTGTTCACACTGCCGGATCTCCCGCCGCACACCGAGCTGATCGACGGGAGCCTGGTTTTCGTGAGTCCGCAGCGCCGTTTCCACTTTCTCGCGATCGACCTGTTGGTCAACGGACTGCGGAGCTGTCTCACCCCGGAGTTCAGTGTCGAACGGGAGATGACGGTGGTACTGGATCGGCGCAATGGCCCCGAACCAGACGTCTCCGTAGTCCGTGCCGAAGCGGTCACCGACCGGCGTCAGACCCACTTCAAAGCAACCGACGTCGTACTGGCCGTCGAGGTGGTCTCGCCGGACTCCGAGGCCCGCGACCGAGACTACAAACCGCACAAGTACGCGGCGGCGGGTATTCCCCATTACTGGCTCGTCGACATGGCGGGACAGGACGACCATCCGGTGGTCCAGGTCTATGAACGCGGGGAAGCCACCGGCACATACGCCCTGACCGGCATCTACCACGACCGCGTCAAGGTCAGCGTGCCCTACGACATCGACATCGACCTGACCGCGATCGACGCGCTCTGAGAGGGGCCCCTCACACGACCGTCGCCCCCGGTGCGGGCGCCGTAGCCACCCGCACCGTCCGGCAAGTCCCCGAACCGCGCAGCGCATCGGCCACCGCCACCGCCGACTCCGCATCGCGCACCAGGAAAGCCGTCGTCGGCCCCGACCCCGACACCAGCGCCGTGAGCGCACCCGCCGCCCGCCCCGCGTCCAGCGTGTCCGCCAGCTCCGGGAACAGGGACAGCGCGGCAGGCTGGAGGTCGTTCGACACGGCCCCCGCCAGCGCCTCCGCATCCCCCTTCGCCAGCGCCTCCACCAGCTCCGCCGAGGCCACCGGCTCCGGGATCTCCCGCCCCTGCGCCAGCCGGTCGAACTCGCGGAAGACCGCCGGGGTGGACAGCCCGCGCCCGGCCATCGCGAACACCCAGTGGAAGGTCCCGCCGACCTCCAGCGCGGTCAGTCGCTCACCGCGTCCGACCCCGAGGGCCGCGCCCCCCACCAGAGCGAACGGCACGTCGCTGCCCAACTCGGCGCAGATCTCCAGCAGCTCGGCCCGCGAGGCCGCCGTCCCCCACAGCGCGTCGCAGGCGACCAGGGCGGCCGCGCCGTCCGCGCTGCCGCCCGCCATGCCCCCGGCGACCGGGATGTCCTTGGCGATGTGGATGTGCACGGCGGGCTCGACGCCCCGGCGCTCCGCGAGGGTGAGGGCGGCGCGCGCGGCGAGGTTCGTACGGTCCAGGGGGACCTCCCAGGCGTCCGGCCCCTCGCAGGTGACGCGCAGCCCGTCGGCCGGGGTGACCGTGACCTCGTCGAACAGGCCGACGGCGAGGAAGACGTTGGCCAGGTCGTGGTAGCCGTCGGGGCGTGCGGCGCCCACCGCGAGCTGGACGTTGACCTTGGCCGGGACGCGTACCGTGACGCTCACTTACCGCTCTCCTCGTCCGGGGGTGCGGGGGTCGTCCCCCGCAGTGACGCAGCTTCCGCGATCCGCGCGAACTCCTCGACGGTCAGGGACTCTCCCCGGGCCTGCGGCGAGACGCCGGCCGCGACCAGGGCCGCCTCGGCGGCGGCCGCCGATCCGGCCCAGCCGGCGAGCGCGGCCCGCAGGGTCTTGCGGCGCTGTGCGAACGCCGCGTCGACCACCGCGAAGACCTCCCTCTTCGACGCCGTGGTCTTGACCGGCTCGGCCCGGCGGACGAGCGAGACCAGCCCGCTGTCGACGTTGGGCGCGGGCCAGAAGACGTTGCGGCCGATGGCGCCGGCCCGCTTGACCTCGGCGTACCAGTTGGCCTTGACGGACGGGACGCCGTACACCTTCGAGCCGGGCGCGGCGGCGAGCCGGTCGGCGACCTCGGACTGCACCATCACCAGGGTGCGTTCGATGCCGGGGAAGGTGTCGAGCATGTGCAGCAGCACCGGCACCGCCACGTTGTACGGCAGGTTCGCCACCAGCGCGGTCGGGGCGGGCCCCGGCAGTTCGGTCACGTGCATGGCGTCGGAGTGGACCAGCGCGAACCTGTCGGCGCGCCCCGGCATGCGGGCGGCGATCGTGGCGGGCAGGGCGGCGGCGAGGACGTCGTCGATCTCGACGGCCGTGACGCGGTCGGCGACCTCCAGCAGAGCGAGGGTGAGGGAGCCGAGCCCCGGGCCGACCTCCACCACCACGTCGTCCGGGCGGACCTCGGCGGTGCGCACGATCCGGCGGACCGTGTTCGCGTCGATCACGAAGTTCTGGCCGCGCTGCTTGGTGGGGCGCACACCGAGGGCGGCCGCCAGTTCACGGATGTCGGCGGGGCCCAGCAGGGCGTCGGGGGTGGGGCTGCTCACCCGACAAGGGTACGGGGCGGCGGCGGGCGCTCCTCACCCGTGCAACCGGCCCCCGCAGTGCGGCCAGGGAGCGGCCCCTTTCCGGACGTACAGCTTCTTCGCCCGGTAGGTCTGTTCGTCCGCCGGAGCGTCCTGGGGGCGGCCGAGGCCGCCGAGACTGTGCCAGGTGCGGGTGTCGAACTGGTAGAGGCCGCCGTACGTCCCGGAGGAGTCCACCGCGTCGGGCCGGCCTCCGGACTCGCAGACCGCGAGCCCCTTCCAGTCGAGGTGGTCGGTGCCCCGCACGGACGGGGGGTGCGGCTTGGTGCCCACCTTCACCAGTTGGGTGCGGGGAGTGCGCACCACCTCGGTCTTCTCGCGGCGCGGCTCCTGCCTGACGCCGTTGACGATCCGCTGGTGGTAGGTGACCCGTCTGAGCCCCGGCTGCCCGGGCTGTTCGATGACGACCGTGCCCCGCGGCAGCGAGGGGTCGTTCGTGCGCCGCACGTCGAAGGGGATGACCTCCTCGCGGACCTCCTTGGCGCCGGTGATCCGCAGCACGGTCACCGTCTGCCCGTCGCGCGGGAAGCTCCCGGGCGGCACGGAGGTGGTGTCCTGGCCGTGCAGGGTGATCCCGGCCTGGGTCACCGCCTCCCGCACGGTCGCCGCGTTGGTGCGAACGGTCCGGGCGCGGCCGTCCGCCATGACGGTGACCGCGCGTTCGGTGCGCACGTCGAGCGCGAGCCCGGCGCGTCCGATGCGCCGGGAGCGCGAGGTCGACAGGTAGGCGCCCTCCGCGCGCACCCCCATCTGTTCGAGCGCCTCCTGGACCGTGTGCGCCGTCGTCCACACCTCCTGGCGCTGCCCGTCGAGCGTGAGCCGCAGGGGCCGCCCGTAGTGCACCTCGACCTGGTCGCCGCTGGCCAGGGGGGCGCCGGGGGCGGGTACCACCACGTCGTGCGCGCCGAGCGGTACGTCCTCCTCGGCGAGCAGTCCGGTCACGTCGTCGGCGAAGGTGTGCAGTGTGCGCGGTCTGCCGTCGACGTTCAGCTCTACGGCCTTGTCCTTGGCGACGAACGCGGTGGTGCCGCCGGCGAGGAACGCGACGACCAGTGCCTGCGGCAGCAGTCGGCGCACGGCCGTCTCCGGCCGTTCGGGCCTACGGGCCCTGCGTCTGCGCCCCGTCCGCCCGCCGGCCGCAGCGGACACCGCGGCCACCGCGTCCGCGACGGGCACTTCGGGCGCCGGGGCCGCCGTCGCGGGCCGGCTCGCCGTCCGCCGCGGCGGCGCGGGCTCGGTGACGAGGTACGCCTGCGCCTCGTACGCGGGCCGGTAGGTGTCCTCGTACACGCCGTACGACACGGTCTCCGCACGATGCGCGGAGACGCCATGGCCGTACGGCCGGTACGGCTCGTACGGCTCGTACGGCTCATCGGTCTCGTACGGCTCGTACTGCGGCTTGCTCACGCCGACACGCTCCAGAGGGCCAGAGGGGTCCGGATCGGGCCCCCAGAACCTAGCGGAGCGGGCGTCACTCTCCAAAGCGACGCGACTACGGACCGTCGCCGCCCGAACGTACGATCAGTACCCGAAGGCCCGGGCCGTGTTCGCGGCCAGTGCCGTGGCGAGGGTGTCCTCGTCGATGCCGCGCGCGGCGGCCAAGGCACGGACCGTGACGGGGACGAGGTACGGGGCGTTCGGGCGTCCCCGGTAGGGCGCCGGCGTCAGGAAGGGCGCGTCGGTCTCCACGAGGACCAGTTCGAGCGGGGCGACGGCGAGGGCGTCGCGCAGGTTCTGGGCGTTCTTGAAGGTGACGTTGCCGGCGAAGGACATGTAGTAGCCCTCGCGGGCGCAGATCTCGGCCATCTCGGCGTCGCCGGAGTAGCAGTGGAAGACGGTGCGCTCGGGCGCGCCCTCCTCCTTCAGTACGCGCAGGACGTCGGCGTGGGCGTCGCGGTCGTGGATGACGAGTGCTTTGCTCCGGCGCTTGGCGATCTCTATGTGTGCCCGGAAGGACCGCTCCTGCGCCGCCTTGCCCTCCGGTCCGGTGCGGAAGTAGTCGAGTCCCGTCTCGCCGACCCCCTTCACCTGCGGCAGTCCGGCCAGCCGGTCGATCTCGGCGAGCGCCTCGTCCAGCGCGGCGTCCCCGCCGGGCTCGCGGGCGCCCTGCCGCGACCAGCCGTCGGGGTCCCCGTGGACGATGCGCGGGGCCTCGTTCGGGTGCAGGGCGACCGTCGCGTGCACGCTGTCGTACGTCGCCGCGGTCTCGGCGGCCCACTGCGAACCCTTGATGTCGCAGCCGACCTGGACGACGGTCGTCACGCCCACCGCCGCGGCCTTCTCGAGGCCTTCCTCGACCGAGCCGGACTGCATGTCGAGGTGGGTGTGGGAGTCGGCGACCGGCACCCGGAGAGGCTCCGGGAGGGGCGGTGCCGCGTTCTTCTCGGCCGCGGCGGAGGTGTTCGAAGGCATGCCCCGATCCTACGAAAGGGGCATGCCCGGCCCGTCGGCGAGCGCTCAGCTCGCCTTGCGCTGGAACGGGTGGAGAAGGTCGGACAGGTGCCAGTGGTGGTGTTCGCCGACCGCCCCGGCCGCCCCGGCCGTCGGGGCCTCCTCGGGGGCCTTCGGCGCCTCCACCGGACCGGCCTGCGGTGGGCGGGACCGCGCGACGGCGTCGCGTACCGCCGAGACCTGGCCGGCTCGCATGATCCGCACCACGTGTCCGTCGCAGTTCCGGCACGCGGGCCGGCTCAGCGGGGACGGCACGACCTGACCACCGCACACGTACATGACGAACTCGTGTCCGTCCGCGTCCGTGTGGTGCTCTATCTCGTACGACTGTTCCCAGCCGTGCCCGCACCGCATGCAGGCGAAGGAATACGACTCGTGAACGACTGCCGTCGCGGTACCGCGCGGGCCGGTCTGCCCAGCGATCTCACTCATGCCAGCTCTCCTCCCCTTGGGGGCGAGGGACAGGTGCGTCCCTGCTGACCAGTGGACTCTCCCGCCGACGTGAATGCAGCAGGCCTGTCGAGTGTTGGAGGCGATTTGAGCGTTCCTTGCCGTACCGGCCCCGGCGGCGGGGTCTGCGCTTTGCCTTCGGCGACCCTGCTTTGCCCGACCATGGGGCGCATGCTCATGGGTGAAGAGGCCTGCTCAGAGGGGGTGTGAGCCCCCTCACGCCCCCTTTCGCACCCCCTGCTTCCTCACAACCCCCCGGCGTTCTTGGCCGCCACGACGGCGTCGAACACCTCACGCTTGGGGATCCCCGCGTCCGCGGCCACCGCCGCGATCGCCTCCTTGCGGCGCTCCCCCGCCTCCTCCCGGACCCTGACCCGGCGCACCAGTTCCGCGGCGTCCAGTTCCTCGGGACCGCGCTCGGCGGCGCCCTCGACGACGACGGTGATCTCGCCGCGCACGCCCTCGGCGGCCCAGGCCGCCAGTTCCGCGAGCGGGCCGCGCCGCACCTCCTCGTACGTCTTGGTCAGCTCCCGGCAGACGGCGGCCCGCCGCTCACCGCCGAAGACCTCGGCCATGGCGGCGAGGGTGTCGTCGAGCCGGTGCGGCGCCTCGAAGTACACGAGCGTGCGGCGCTCCTCGGCGACCTCCCGCAGCCGGGTCAGCCGCTCCCCCGCCTTCCTCGGCAGGAAGCCCTCGAAGCAGAACCGGTCGACGGGCAGCCCGGACAGCGCCAGCGCGGTGAGCACGGCGGACGGTCCGGGGACGGCGGTGACCCGGACGTCCCGCTCGACGGCCGCGGCGACCAGCCGGTACCCGGGGTCGGACACCGACGGCATCCCGGCGTCCGTCACCAGCAGCACCCGCGCGCCGTTCACGAGCTCCTCGACCAGCTCCGGTGTCCGGGCGGACTCGTTGCCCTCGAAGTACGACACCACCCGCCCCCTGGGCGTCACCCCGAGGGCCTGCGTGAGCCGGCGCAGCCGGCGCGTGTCCTCGGCGGCGACGACATCGGCGCCGGCCAGTTCCTCGGCGAGCCGGGGCGGCGCGTCCGCGATGTCGCCGATGGGGGTGCCCGCCAAAACAAGGGTTCCAGTCACGCCGTCATCCTCTCAGGGGCCGGCGGGAAGGCCCGCGGGACGGGACGTGGTGCGACCGGTAACCCCCATGCACGGGACTCACACAGAACGGTTCCCTACGATGGCGCGGTGACCAGTACCGCGTCCTCCACCGACATCCGGCAGGGCCGGGCCCCGCAAGACCAGCGGCCTGGGTGGCAGCAGCGGCTGCGCCGGTTCGGCTACACGGCGGGGCCGAGAGGCGACCTCCGCGACCGCCTGGTGCCGCCGTACGCCGAGCCCGGCTCCCGTCTGTGGGCGTCCCTGGGCGTGCCGCCGACCCTCGCCGAGCGCGTCAACCGCTGGTCGGGCTGGGGCGGTCCGCTGTTGGTGACGCTGATGGCGGGCCTGCTGCGGTTCTGGGACCTGGGCAGCCCGAAGAAGGTGATATTCGACGAGACGTACTACGCCAAGGACGCCTGGGCGCTCGTCCACCGCGGCTTCGAGGTCAACTGGAACAAGAACGCCAACGACCTGATCGTCCAGACGAACGGCCACATCGCCGTCCCGACGGACGCCTCGTACGTCGTGCACCCGCCGGTCGGCAAGTACGTCATCGGGCTCGGCGAGCTGGTCTTCGGCTTCGACCCGTTCGGCTGGCGCTTCATGACGGCGCTGCTCGGCACCCTGTCGGTGCTGCTGCTGTGCCGCATCGGCCGCCGCATGTTCCGCTCCACGTTCCTCGGCTGTCTCGCCGGTGCGCTGATGGCGGTGGACGGCCTGCACTTCGTGATGAGCCGGACCTCGCTGCTCGACGGCGTGCTGATGTTCTTCGTGCTGGCCGCCTTCGGCTGCCTGATCGTCGACCGTGACCGGGCCCGGGAGCGGCTCGCCGCCGCGCTGCCCGTGGACGCCGACGGCCGCCTGCGCCCGGACGCCCAGGTCGCCGACACCCTCCGCCTGGGGTGGCGTCCCTGGCGCTGGGGAGCCGGCGTGCTGCTCGGCCTCGCCATCGGCACCAAGTGGAACGGCCTGTACATCCTGGCCGCGTTCTGTCTGATGGCCGTGCTGTGGGACGTCGGCGCCCGCAAGGTGGCCGGCGCCCGGCACCCCTACCTGGCCGCCCTCAAGTACGACACCGGCCTGGCCTTCCTGTCCATGGTCCCGGTGGCGATCGCCGTGTACCTGCTGTCCTGGCTCGGCTGGATCCTCTCCCCCACCGACGGCTCCGGCGGTTACTTCCGCAACTGGGCGGCCACCGACGGCAAGGGCGGTCACTGGACGTTCCTGCCGGACTGGGTGCGCAGCCTGTGGCACTACGAGCACGAGGTGTACAAGTTCCACGTCGGCCTGTCGACCCCGCACACGTACCAGTCCAACCCGTGGAGCTGGCTCGTCCTGGGCCGCCCGGTCTCCTACTTCTACGAGTCCCCCTCCCCCGGTGTCGACGGCTGCCCGGCCGCCGCGGGCCAGAAGTGCGCCCGCGAGGTCCTCGCCATCGGCACGCCCCTGCTGTGGTGGACGGCCTGCCTCGCGATCCTCTACATCCTGTGGCGCTGGGCCTTCCGCCGTGACTGGCGGGCGGGCGCCATCGCCTGCGGCATCGCGGCCGGCTACCTCCCCTGGTTCATGTACCAGCAGCGCACGATCTTCCTCTTCTACGCCGTCGTCTTCGTCCCGTTCCTCTGTCTGGCGGTGGCGATGCTGGTCGGCGCCCTCGTCGGCCGCCCGGGCTCCAGCGACACCCGCCGCCTGATCGGCGCGTCGGGGGCGGGCGTGCTGGTGCTGCTGATCGCGTGGAACTTCATCTACTTCTGGCCCCTGTACACGGGAACGGCGATCCCGATCGACGACTGGCGGTCGCGGATGTGGATCGACACCTGGGTCTAGCCGGGCGGGGCGGCCGGCTGGACCGCCCCTTGCGGTGCCGGGTCAGGATGCTCCCGCGACCCGGGTGAAGAGCCGGCCGGCGAGGTCGACGCCGGTGATCGCGCCGGCGGCGTCGCGGGAGAAGTAGCCGCGCTGCCCCTTGAGGCCGCCTTCCGTGACGATGTACTCGTCGCCGTCGCCGGGAAGGATGCCGATGCCCGCGGCCGGGTAGTCCGGGGGCATTTCCTCGTCCGACGCCGCGCGGATCTCCGGCTTGATCCCGACGGCCAGGGTGAGACGGGTGCCGTCGGTGTCGATGTCGAGGTTCATGGCGTCGATCTCGTAGCGGCCGGCGAACTGCTCGGCCCGCCCCTCGTCGTACGGGAGCGGCTCCACCGTCTTCTCGACGATGCCGAGGTAGTGCTCGAGTGCCCAGCGCACGACGGACTGGTTGAAGGGGTAGCCGTCCGGGCCGACGTTGGCCAGGGAGACCACCGCGAAGTTGCGCTCGGGCACGATGAGCAGCTCGGCGAACTGGCCGTTGCCCGAGCCGCCGTGACCGATGCCCTGAACGCCGTCCAGGTCGTGCAGGAACCAGCAGATGCCGAAGCCGTCGCCGAGTGTGCTGGCGCGCAGCCCGACCGTCTGCTCCCGCATGCGGTGCAGCTCCGCGGCCGGCAGCACGCCCTCGCCGTCGCCGAGCTGGAACCGTGCCCAGCGCAGCAGGTCGCTCACCGAGGAGGCCAGGCCGCCGCCGGGGTTGTCGCCACGCGCGCCCTCTCGGAATGCCGCCCAGGGCCGGGCGGGGCGCGGTTCGCCGTCGTCGTCGCGGTTGTGGCCCACGGCGAACTTGCGGAGCATCACCTCCGTCAGCCCGTACACCGTGTCCTCGAGGCCCACCGGTTCCAGGAGGAGCGAGGCCATGGCCTGCTCGAAGGGCAGGCCCGTGACCTTCTCGACGATCCGCCCGGCCAGGTTGTATCCGGCCTGGCTGTAGGAGGCGCGGGTCCCGGGCGGTGCGATCAGCGGTAACTGGGGCAGTTTCGCCACGAGTCCGGTCAGGGAGCGGTCGCCCTCACCGTCGTCGATCAGGTTCCAGTCCAGGCCCGCGGTGTGGTTGAGCAGATTGAGGACGGTGATCCGCGCCGCGGCCTGCTCGTCGGCGAGTTCCAGCTCGGGCACATAGCTCCGCACCGGCGCGTGCAGGTCGACCTTCCCCTCGGCGACCAGGCGCATCAGCGCGGTCGCCGTGAAGGTCTTGGACACCGACGCCAGATGGAACAGCGTCTTCTCGTCGACCGGCAGCGGGTTGCTCAGGCTCGTCACGCCGTGCGAGGCGTAGAGCTCCTGGCCGTCCAGGAGCACTCCGACGGCTACGCCGGGGACGCCGAGCTCCACGGCCTGTGTCTTGACGAACTCCGACAGCTTGTCCTGCGACATGGGTTCTCCCTCAGCACTTGAACTAAGTACGAGAAGGAGCGTAGGACACCTCTCGAACTAAGTGCAAGAGCGGACCAGAACTAAGTTCAAGTAAGGTGTGGGCCATGCCACGAGACAACCTGACCGCGGACCGGATCGTCCGCGCGGCCATCGAGCTGCTCGACGAAGAGGGACTGGACGGGCTCAACATGCGGAGCCTGGCGAAGCGGCTCGGCTCGGCCGCAACGGCCGTCTACTGGCACATCAAGACCAAGGACGAGCTGGTCCGACTCGCCGGCGACGCGATCTGGCACGAGGTCGAACCGCCCGATCTCGACGCCACCGACTGGCGCACGGCCGCCACCGCCCACGCCACCGGTGTGCACGCGATGCTCACCCGGCACCCCTGGCTCGTCCAGGCGTTCGGCAGCAACTTCCTGTACGGGACCGGCCAGGCCCGGCACAACGACCTGAGCCTCGCCATCTACGAGAAGGCGGGCTTCAGCGCGGCCCGCGCGGACCAGGCGGCCGCCACCGTGCTGACCTTCGTGCTCGGCAGCGCCCTCGGCCCCGCCGCACAGGTCTCGCTGAACCGCCGGCTGGGCAGGAACGGCGCGGACGCCGAGCAGCAGATGGCCGACGCCATGGCACGCGCCACCGAGACGGCCATGCAGTTCCCTCGCCTGCGTGAACGCCTCGGCACCACGGCCGCCACGGAGTACGCCGCGGCGCCCGACGACACCTTCGCGTTCGGCCTCCAGTCCCTCCTGGACGGTTTCGAGGCCCGCCTCACCGCCGACCGCGCAGGCCGGCGCTAGGGGGTGTCTTGTGGATCAGGCCGGCCTGGACCGACGGTGACCCCTCGGGGACGACACTCAGCCGGCGGCCTGCGGATACCAGCGCAGTTCCACCGTGTTGCCGTCCGGGTCCTGCACGTAGAGGGAGAGGGCGGTGCCGCGGGCGCCGAAGCGTTCGCCGGGGCCGTCCAGGACCGTGAAGACGCCGGAGTCGACGACCTGCTGCCAGTCGAGCGGCTCGACCACCAGGCAGATGTGGTCGACGTTGGAGCCCTGCGGCCGGTCGGCGGGCGCCTCGACGAGGTCGATGATCGTGGTGGGGCTCACCCGCACGGACGGGAAGGGCGCCTTGCCGGCCCGCCACTCCTCCACCCGCACCGGTTCCAGGCCCAGGGGGCCGGTGTAGAAGGCGAGCGACCGCTCGATGTCGGCGACGTTCAGGACGAGGTGGTCGAAGGCGATCACACGCATGGGGGCCTCCCGCGGGGTCGGGGCACCGGGGTGCCGGTGCCGGTTGCCGGTGGTTCGAGCATCGCCGAGCAGGTATCCATGGGTCCAACGCATGTTTGTCATCCGATCCATCGCGTTTCACGATGGATGGATGGACCTCCAGCAGATGCGTTACGTCCTCGCGGTGGCGGAGACCGCCAGCTTCACCCGCGCCGCCGAGCGGTGCCACATCGTCCAGTCCGCGCTCAGCCACCAGGTGGCCCGGCTGGAGAAGGAGCTGGGCGCCCGGCTGTTCGACCGGACCAGTCGCC
This sequence comes from Streptomyces sp. NPDC001544, assembly GCF_042894285.1. Classification (NCBI taxonomy): domain Bacteria; kingdom Bacillati; phylum Actinomycetota; class Actinomycetes; order Kitasatosporales; family Streptomycetaceae; genus Streptomyces; species Streptomyces sp. NPDC001544. The sequence goes on from NZ_JBIAVN010000018.1 coordinate 44,722, forward strand.
GGGTGCGGCTGACCGCCGCCGGGGAGGCGTTCCTGCCGGCGGCCCGTCAGGCCCTGGACGCGGCCGAGCGGGCCCGGGCGGAGGTGGCGGCGGCCACCGGCGAGATACGGGGGACGCTGACCGTCGGATCGATCCCCACCGTGACGGCCGTCGATCTCCCGGCGGTGCTCCGGGACTACCGTCTGCGCTGTCCCGAGGTGCGGATCAGTCTCCGGGCGGGCTCCAGCGAGCGGTTCGTCGAGCAGGTGCGGGACGGCAGCCTGGACGTGGCCTTCCTCGGCGTACCGCCCGGGTTCCGGCCGCAGGGCGTCCGTGACCGGGAACTCGGCCACGGGCAGCACGTCGCGGTGGTCGCCCCCGAGCACCCGCTGGCCGCGGAGGACGAGGTGGACCTCCGCCTCCTCGCCGACGAGGTGTTCGTGGACTTCGCCGAGGGCAGTGCCGCCCGCGCCCAGTCCGACCAGGCGTTCACGGCGGCCGGCCTGCGGCGCGAGGTCGCCTTCGAGGTGTCCGGCGTCGAGCTCATGGTCCGTATGGTCCGTCATGGACTGGGCATCGCCCTGCTGCCCGCGGCGTTCACCGCCGAACTGCACGGACTGCGGTGCGTGCCGATCACCAACGGGCCGGTACGGGTGGAGCACCTCGTCTGGAGCCGGTTCACCCCGTCACCCGCGGCGTCCGCCTTCCTCTCCCTGCTGGACGACGGTGCGCACATACGACCGGACAACCGCCCCTGACGCCGCATCCGGGCACATCCCTGATCTCCGTTCGGACACCGTTCCGGAAACTCCGGAAACTTCCCTCACAGCAATCTGACATGTCACCTACAGTGCGAGGACGGTAACGGGGGGCGGGGAACGGGGGAGGAGAGCGCGTATGCGCAAGGGGGTCAAGGTCGCCGTCGTGGGCGGGGTGTTCGCCGTCCTGGTGGGCGGGGCCGGGTACGGGGCGTACAACATCCTGTCCGCTCTGCACGACGACGGCGGAACGGAGACCGTGCGGACGGGGCCGCCGTCCGGTGCCGAGGTGAAGGAGACCGCCGGGAAGTTCTTCGCGGCCTGGGAGAAGGGGCGGGCGGCGACCGCGGCCTCGTACACGAACTACCCGCAGGACGCCGCGTCGTTGCTGACGGCGTACGGGCAGGAGGCGCACATCACGAAGGTGCGCGTCACCCCCGGCGCCGCGAGCGGGGACACCGTGCCCTTCACGGTGCAGGCGACGGTGACGTACAAGGGGGCGTCCAAGCCCTTGGAGTACAGGAGCCGGCTGACGGTGGTGCGCGGCGAGACCACGCACCGGGCGCTGGTCGACTGGCAGCCGTCCGTCGTGTACCCGCGGCTGCGCAAGGGCGACACACTCGTCACCGGCGACACGGCGAAGGCGCCGATCGAGGCCGTGGACCGCGACGGGAAGGTACTGACGAAGGAGAAGTACCCGTCCCTCGGGCCGGTCCTGGACGAACTGCGCCGCCGGTACGGCGACAAGGCGGGCGGCACCCCCGGCGTCGAGCTGGTGATCCGACACGCGGACCAGGACACCGCGGACACCACCCTCCTCACCCTCGCCAAGGGCAGGGCGGGCAGGCTCCCGACGACGCTCAGCGCGAGCGTCCAGGCGGCGGCCGAGACGGCCGTGGCCAAGTACACCGAGTCGTCGGTGGTGGCCCTCAAACCCAGCACCGGAGAGGTGCTCGCGGTCGCCAACCACCGCAGCGACGGCTTCAACGCCGCGTTCCTCGGTGAGCTGGCCCCCGGCTCCACGATGAAGATCCTCAGCGCGGCCACCCTCATCGACATGGGCAAGGCCACGGCGAACGGCCCGGCGCCCTGCCCGCCGTCCGCCATGTCGCTGGGCCAGACCTTCCACAACCTCAAGGGCCTGGCGCCCGACGACCACGCGACCCTCTCCGAGAGCTTCGCCCGCTCCTGCAACACGGCGTTCGTGAAGTTCGCGGACGAGGTGAAGGCGAACTCCCTCCAGACGGAGGCGGAGGAACGGTTCGGGCTCGGCCGGGACAACTGGAAGGTCGGCGTCCCGTCCTTCGACGGCAGCGTCCCCGCCTCCGACGGCCCGGACAAGGCCGCGGGCCTGATCGGGCAGGGCCAGGTCCAGATGAGCCCGCTGAACATGGCGTCCGTCACAGCGACCGCGATGACGGGCACCTTCCGGCAGCCGGTCGTCGTCTCCCCGAAAATGGACGGTCGTGAGATCGCCACCGCCCGGGGGCTGTCCGCCGCCACGGTCGCCCAGCTCCGCTGGATGATGAACCGCACCGCCACCAGCGGCACCGCGGCCGGCGTGATGGCGGGCCTCGGCCCGGACTTCGGCGCCAAGACCGGCTCGGCGGAGGTCGACGGGCAGGCGAAGTCCAACAGCTGGTTCACCGGTTACCGCGACGACATCGCCGCCGCCGCGATGGCCCAGGACGGCGGCCACGGCATCGACGCGGCCGGCCCGATTGTCGCAACCGTGCTACGGAGTGGTGGCTGACATCACCTGTGCACATCGGGACTCTAGGGTGGTTGTTGTCGTTGGGGATTGTGAGGGTTACGAGGGCGACGGGGGCCCTGGGGATACGCGGAGGATTCGGAAGCTGTGGGCAATAGAAGACGCGTCGCCGAGCGACGGAAGACCTCGCCGGCGATGCTCGGGGGGATGATCGCCGTGGTCGTCGGCGGCGCCGGGCTCGGTGTCTACGCGCTGTACGACGGGGGTGCGGCGGCCGAGGACGGCAAGCACGGCTCCTCCGCCCACAAGACGGTGAAGACCGGCCCGCTGTCCGCGACCGAGGTGCGCACCACCGCCGAGCGCTTCCTCACCGCCTGGCAGCAGGGCAAGGTCACGCGGGCCGCGGCCGCCACCGACAAGTCCTCGGCAGCCGCCTCGCTGCTGACCGGCTACACCAAGGACGCCCACCTCAAGGACGTCACCGTCACCGTCGGCGCCCGCACCGGCGCCAAGGTGCCCTTCCGCGTGAAGTGCACGGTGTCGTACAAGGGCATGAGCAGGCCGCTGGCCTACGACAGCACGCTCACCGTCGTACGACGGGCGAGCGACGGCAAGCCGCTGGTCGACTGGCACGCCTCCGTCGTCCACCCCGACCTCGAGGACGGCGACAGGCTGGTCACCGGGGAGTCCGGCACTCCGCCCGTGAAGGCCCTCGACCGCGACGGCGGGGAGGTGACGGCCGCCAGGTTCCCGTCGCTGGGCACCGTTCTGGACGGGCTGCGCGAGAAGTTCGGCAAGGTCGCGGGCGGCAAGGCGGGCGTGGAGCTGCGCGTGGTGCGCGGCAAGGCGTCGGCGAAGGCGAAGCTGTCCGACAAGACACTCCTCGAACTGAGCAAGGGCACACCGGGCACGGTGAAGACCACGCTCGACCCGGCCTTCCAGGCCGCCGCCGAGAAGCAGGTGAGCAAGCGGGCGCGGGCGTCGGTGGTGGTCATGCGTCCCTCGACGGGCGAGATCCTGGCGGTGGCCAACACCGACCACGGCTTCAACGCGGCCTTCCAGGGCTCCCTCGCGCCGGGTTCCACGATGAAGATCGTGACGTCGACGATGCTGTTCGAGAAGGACCTCGTCCACCCCGACGATTCGCATCCCTGCCCCAAGACGTACAAGCTCGCCGGCTGGACGTTCCACAACGACGACGACTCCGAGATCAAGAAGGGCACGTTCAAGCTGGCCTTCGGGGCCTCCTGCAACAACGCCTTCATCAACTTCGCGCCGAAGCTGTCGAACAGCGACCTGACGAAGGAGGCCCAGCAGGTCTACGGCCTCGGCATGAACAACTGGGCCATCGGCGTCCCGACCTTCGACGGCTCGGTCCCGGTGCAGAGCGGTGCGCAGATGGGCGCGTCGCTGATCGGACAGGGCGGGGTGCGGATGAACCCGCTGAACATGGCGTCGGTGTCGTCGACGGTGGAGACGGGTGTCTTCCACCAGCCGTACCTCGTCTCTCCGACCGTGGACCAGCGCACGGTGGCGAAGGCCTCCCGCACGATGTCGTCGAAGACGCAGGCCGAGCTGAAGGAGGTCATGCAGTACACGGCCACCTACGGCACGGCGGCCAAGGCGATGGCGGGCCTCGGCCCGAACTACGGCGCCAAGACCGGCTCGGCGGAGGTCGACGGCCAGAAGAAGCCCAACGGCTGGTTCACCGCGTACCGCGGTGATCTCGCGGCGGCCGGTGTCGTCCAGGCGGGCGGCCACGGCGGCGACACGGCGGGACCGATCGTGGCGGCGCTGCTGAAGATGGGCGGCTGACCGGGCCGGGGAGCGGGGCTGGACCGGAGAGCGGGGCTATGCCGTGTAGGTCCGGCGCAGGAACCGTATGAGCGGCTTCAGGTCGAACTGGACCACGGAGACGCCCTGTTTGTCGTGGAACTCCACCACGGCCTGCACCCGGCCCAGCGGCCACACCCGTACGTCCCCGCTCTCGGCCGGAGCCGTCAGCCCCTGCTCCAGCAGCGACCGGGAGAACGTCCACTCGTGCGGCCCGGGCAGGCCGACCCGCACCGACCGCGGGTCGGCGTCGGGGTCGTAACGCAGTACCACCGGGACGGCGGGATCATCCGGATTGTCCTCGTCGGTGACTATATGGGCTCGCGCGTACTGCTCGACTACGGACATCGGACGGCCCCTTACCCTCAGCGACCTGTGTGGAAGTCGTGCGTCCACCCCCCTCCAATGTCGCATATGCCCCGATTTACGCGCACCATGCCGCCGCCTCGCTCTTGCAAGGAGTTCGCAACAAGCCTTTAAAATCAAACGGTGCATGTACCTGACGGATTCATCGACGCCCCCACCTCCGCGGTCACCGGCGTGGTCGCCGCCGGCGCCCTGGCCGTGAGCCTGCGCGGTGCCCGGCGTGAACTCGACGAACGCACGGCGCCGCTGGCCGGACTGGTGGCGGCGTTCATCTTCGCGGTGCAGATGCTGAACTTCCCCGTCGCCGCCGGTACCAGCGGCCATCTGCTCGGCGGCGCGCTGGCCGCGATACTCGTCGGCCCGTGCACCGGAGTCCTGTGCGTGTCCGTCGTCCTGCTCATGCAGGGCATCCTCTTCGCGGACGGCGGCCTCACCGCGCTCGGCGTGAACGTCACCGACATGGCGATCGTCACCACCGTGGTCTCCTACGCCGTCTTCCGCGGCCTGGTGAAGGCTTTGCCGCGCGGGCGGCGCTCGATCACCGTCGCCTCCTTCGTCGCCGCGCTGGTGTCGGTGCCGGCCGCCGCGGTCGCCTTCACCCTGATCTACGCCGTCGGCGGCACCACCGACGTGGCGATCTCCAAGGTCGCCACCGCGATGATCGGCGTCCACGTCCTCATCGGCATCGGCGAGGCGGTGATCACCTCGCTGACCGTCGGCGCGGTCGTCGCCGTACGGCCGGACCTGGTGTACGGCGCCCGCGGCCTCCAGCAGCGGCTGAAGCTGCGCGTGGACGGCGAGCTGGTCGACGCCCCCGCGACGCCGGTGCCGGCCGCGGCACGGACCTCGCGCCGCGGGCTGTGGATCACCGGCCTGGTCACCTCGCTGGTGCTCGCCGGATTCGTCAGCTTCTACGCCTCGGCCAACCCCGACGGCCTGGAGAAGGTCGCCCACGACAAGGGCATCGACAAGAAGACGGGGCGGCACGCGAGCTCCGACTCCCCGCTGGCCGGTTACGGGGTCAAGGACATCTCCGACGCCCGCCTGTCCGGCGGCCTCGCGGGGGTGATCGGCGTCGGCTTCACCGTCGTCTTCGGCAGCACGGTGTTCTGGGTGGTCGCCCGCAGGCGCCGGGCGGTCGAACCGGCCGAGGCCGCCTGAGATGGGCGCCGGGCACGCACACCGGCTGTACCGGCACGGGCACTCCCCCGTGCACGCCCTGCCGCCGCACACCAAGCTCGCCGCCGCCTTCGCCTTCGTGGTGGTCGTGGTGTCCACCCCGCGCGAGGCGATGTGGGCGTTCGCGCTGTACGCCGCCCTGCTCGCGTTCGTGGCCCGCGCCGCGCGCGTGCCCGCCGGCTTCCTGCTGAGGCGGCTGCTGATCGAGGTGCCGTTCGTGGCGTTCGCGGTGCTCATGCCGTTCGTCGCGGAGGGCGAGCGGGTCGGGGTGCTCGGGATGTCCCTGAGCGTGAACGGGCTGTGGGGCGCCTGGAACGTGCTCGCCAAGGGCACCCTCGGCGTCGCCGTGTCCGTCCTCCTCGCGGCCACCACCGAACTGCGCGAACTCCTGCTCGGCCTGCAGCGTCTGAAGCTGCCGCCGCTGCTGGTCCAGATCGCCTCCTTCATGATCCGCTACGGCGACGTCATCACCGACGAGATGCGCCGCATGCGGATCGCCCGGGAGTCCCGCGGTTTCGAGGCCCGCGGTGTGCGGCACTGGGGTGTGCTCGCGAAGTCGGCCGGCGCGCTGTTCATCCGCTCCTACGAACGCGGCGAGCGGGTCCACCTGGCCATGGTCAGCCGTGGCTACGCCGGCTCCATGCCGGTGATCGACGAGGTGACCGCGTCCCGGGCGCAGTGGTCGTACGCCCTCGCCCTCCCCTCGGCCGCCCTCGTCGTCTGTCTGCTGGGATGGGTGTTGTGACTACCGCTGCTTCGGCTCCCGCGTCCCTGGAGGTCTCCGGCCTCGCCTTCGCCTACCCCGACGGGCACCAGGCCCTGTTCGGCGTCGACTTCTCCATCGCGCGCGGTGAGCGGGTCGCGCTGCTGGGGCCGAACGGCGCGGGCAAGACCACCCTCGTACTGCACCTCAACGGCATCCTGGGCGGCGGCGCCGGAACGGTGACCGTGGCCGGGCTGCCGGTCGGCAGGAAGCACATGGCCGAGATCCGGCAGAAGGTCGGCATCGTCTTCCAGGACCCCGACGACCAGCTCTTCATGCCGACCGTGCGGGAGGACGTGGCGTTCGGGCCGGCGGCGGCCGGGATCAAGGGGGCCGTGCTCGATGAGCGGGTGCGCACCGCCCTGGAGCGGGTCGGCATGCAGGACTTCGCCGACCGGCCGCCGCACCACCTGTCCTTCGGGCAGCGCCGCCGGGTGGCGGTGGCGACCGTGCTCGCCATGCAGCCGGAGATCCTCGTCCTGGACGAGCCGTCCTCCAACCTCGACCCGGCCTCCCGCCGCGAGCTGGCCGACATCCTGCGCTCCCTGGACGTCACGGTCCTGATGGTCACGCACGACCTGCCGTACGCGCTGGAGCTGTGCCCGCGCTCGCTGATCCTCAGCGACGGCGTGATCGCCGCCGACGGCCCGACCGGCGAGCTGCTCTCCGACGACGCGCTGATGCGCGCCCACCGCCTGGAACTGCCCTTCGGCTTCGACCCCCGGTCCGTGACAATGGGCGCGTGACGCATCAGGAGGAATCCGGGCCGCCGCTCCTTGACGAGCAGCTGTGCTTCGCGCTGTACGCCGCTCAGCGCGCGGTGACGGCCGCGTACCGCCCGCTCCTCGACGAGCTCGGGCTCACCTACCCGCAGTACCTGGTGCTGCTGGTGCTGTGGGAGCGCGGCGAGACGACCGTGAAGGACCTCGCGGGCGCCCTGCGCCTCGACTACGGCACGGTGTCGCCGCTGCTGAAGCGGCTTCAGGCGGCGGGTCTGGTGCACCGGGAGCGCTCGGCGCGGGACGAGCGCTCGGTACTGGTCGCGTGCACGGGGCGCGGGGAGGAACTGCGCGAGCGGGCGGCGGGCGTACCCGGCGCCCTCCTGACGGCGACGGGGCTCGATCCAGCGGAGGTCGCGCGGTTGCGCGCGGAGTTGTGGAGGCTCGCTGAACGCGCTGCCGGCGCGCCGTCCTCCGGATGACCACGGGTTACCCATAGTTACCCCACCCGGGCGGCGACAGCGGGCCTACTGGCCAGTACCTTGTGCGCGATGTACTTGTGCGCACCTGTTCCGTGGAAGGCCGACCATGACTGACGGCACCGTTGCCGACACCCGCCCGACCAAGATCATGTACGTAGCCGAGGCCACCGCACACGGCGGCCGGGACGGCTATGTCACCAGCCAGGACGGCCATATCGACCTCAAGGTCGCGATGCCACCGCAGCTGGGCGGCGACGGTCACGGCACCAACCCCGAGCAGCTCTTCGCGGCCGGCTACAGCTCCTGCTTCCACAACGCGCTGATCCTGGTCGGCAACCGCGAGGGCTACGACCTCACCGGCTCCACGGTCGCCGCGAAGGTCGGCATCGGCCCGAACAAGACCCGCGGCTACGGCCTCGCGGTCGCCCTCAGCGTCTCCCTGCCGGTCCTCGACCCGGACATCGCCGGCAAGCTGGTGGACGCGGCCCACGAGGTGTGCCCGTACTCGAACGCCACGCGTGGCAACATCGATGTGACGATCGTCCTCGGCTGACGGAACACAGGAATCGCAGGCTCGCGGCGGATGTTGCACCCGCTGTCGAAGGCGAGCCGGAGGGAAGTGCGGGACGGTGGACGTGGCGGACGTGAACGGTGCGGTGGCCGAGGGCTTCGAGCCGGTCAGGGAGGCGTTCGCGGCGAACTTCGAGCTGCTCGGCGAACGGGGCGCGGCCCTCGCCGTGTACCGGGACGGGCACCAGGTCGTCGATTTGTGGGCCGGCAGCAGGGACGTCGAAGGTAGCGCCGGTACCGCTCCCTGGGAGCGCGGCACCGCCCAGATCGTGCGCTCCGCGACGAAGGGTGTCGCCGCCGCCGCGCTGCTGCTCCTGCACCAGCGCGGCGAGCTGGACCTGGACGCCCCGGTCGGCGAGTACTGGCCGGAGTACAAGACGGCGGGCAAGGAGCACACGCGGGTCCGGGACCTGCTCGCGCACCGGGCCGGTGTCCCCGTGCTGGACCGGCCGCTGACCCCGGAACAGGCCGCCGACCCCGACCTCGGCGCGGCGGCCGTGGCCGCCCAGGCACCGGTGTGGGAGCCGGGCACCGACCACGGCTACCACGCGCAGACGTACAGCTGGCTGACGAGTGCTCTGCTCCAGCGGGTCACCGGCCGCCCGATCGGCGAGTGGATCGCGGACGGGATCGCCGGCCCGGCCGGCGCGGAGCTGTGGCTGGGCCTGCCGCAGGCGGAGGCCGGGCGCGTGGGCCGGATCGGCCGGATCGAGGCCCCCGAGAAGTCGGGCGCGCTGAAGGTCCGCCCGAAGCGGGCGGTCACCGAGGCCTACGCCGACCCGGATTCCCTGACCCGCCGCGCCTTCGCCGCGATCACCCCGCTGCCCGACGAGAACTCCCCCGCCTACCGCGCCGCCGCCCTGCCGGCGTCCAACGGCATCGCCACCGCCGACGGCCTGGCCCGCTTCTACGCCTCGCTGATCGGCGAGGTGGACGGCGGCACGCGCCTGTTCACCCCGGAGACGGTCCGGCTGGCCCGCACCGAGCACTCCGCCGGCCCCGACCGGGTGCTCGTAGTGAACACCCGCTTCGGCCTCGGCTACATGCTCCACGGCAGCGCTTCCCCGCTGCTCGGCCCCGGCTCCTTCGGCCACCCCGGTCGCGGCGGCGCCCTCGGCTTCGCCGATCCCGAGTCGGGCATCGCCTTCGGCTACGTCACCAACGGCCTGCGCACCAGCGTGACCGCGGACCCCCGCGCGCAGGCACTGGTGCGAGCCGTACGGAAGTCCCTGCCGGACGCCCGGTGACAGTTCCCGTACCGGTCAGGCGGGAACCGGGTTGCCGACCGCCCCGCCGGCAGGCGCCCGGGCCGGTCAGATGTGGATCGGGTGGGACGTCCGGCCGGACGCCTCGTCGATCTCTCCGTGGGCCTTGGTCAGCAGCTCCATGGCCAGCTCGTTGAGGGCGCGGGCGCCCGCGATCTCCTCGCCCACCCGCGGCTGGTTGGAGTCGGTGCGGTGACGGCTGGCCTGGCCGTGCGCCCGCACCTCCGTGCCGTCGGGCAGGCGGACCATCGCCGCTGCCCGCGTGTGCTGGTCGTCCTCCTGGAACTCGAGCTCGACGTGCCATCCCACCGTGGTGTGCATCATGAGGACCACCTCCGAAAACCCTGATTCCAGGGTGCTCCCAGGGGCCCCCGACGTCACGTCGGAGGCGGTCCGTCAGGACGCCGGCTTCTCGTCGAAGCTGGCGAAGTACGCGGCGACCATGTCCTCGTCCGCGTGCCCCTGCGCGGCGGCACGCGCGAGCCGTTCGGCGGTGGCCTCGGCGACGTCGAGCCGGACGCCGGCCTGTTCACCGGCCCGAACGATCAGCCGGGCGTCCTTCTCCGCGGTGGCCACCGCGAACTGGGCCGGGGTCAGCTCCCCCTCCAGCACCAGCCGGGACTTGGCCCGCAGGTAGCCCATGTCGAGCGGGCCGCCCTGGACGAGGTCGAAGAAGCTGTGCGGGTCGACACCGAGCCCCTTCGACAGCGCCAGCACCTCCCCGGCCGCCGCGGTGGCCGCCAGCACCCAGCTGTTGGCGACCAGCTTCAGCCGGGTGGCCCCGGCCGCCGCCGCGTCGTCGCCGGCCCACACGGTACGGGCGCCGACCGCGTCGAACACCGGCGTGACCTTGTCCCGTCCCTCCTCCGGACCGGCGGCCAGCACGGTGAGCTGTCCGGCCTCGGCGGGCTGCCGGGTGCCCAGCACCGGGGCGTCGTAGAAGACCAGCCCGTGCTCGCGGGCGAACCCGGCCAGCTCGGCGACGGCCTCGATCCCGGCGGTGGTGGACTGCGCCCAGACGGTGCCGGAGCGCAGCGCGGGGACGGCCTCGCGCATGACCTCCCGTACGGCGGCACCGTCGTACAGCATGGTCAGCACGACGTCGGCGCCCTCGACGGCCTCGGCGGGCGTGCCGGCGACGTGCGCGCCGTCCGCGGTCAGCGGTTCGGCCTTGGCCCGGGTGCGGTTCCAGACGCGGACACAGTGTCCGGCCCTGGCGATGTTGCGGGCCATCGCGGCACCCATGATGCCGGTGCCGAGGACGCTCACGGTCAGCTTGTCGGTCATGACGCGTCACTTCCCTTGGACGACGTACACGAATTGACTGCTCCCTCCCTGAACGGGAGGGATTTCTGGCTCAGGCTGCCTCTGGGAGCGGCGCTCTCGGAGATCTTACGCCTTCGGCACCAGCCGGGTTCAGACCTGCCCGGGCAAGCATCACCACGAGCGGGACCCACCCGAACGGGTGACCGCCCGAGCCACTGCCGCGCCTACAGTTCGCCCCCCTCCCGCACGGCGCCCTCACCGGCGGTCGCGGTCAGGAGCGGTGGGTCAGACGCGCACCGGCTCCCGGTCCTCGTCCCCGCCCCGGGACCCGGCGTCGGCGCGGAGTTCGTCCCGCGTGCGCAGGCCCTCGCCCTCGACGTCCACGTCGGGCAGTACGCGGTCCAGCCACTTGGGCAGCCACCAGGCCTTCCTGCCGAGCAGGGCGAGCACGGCCGGGACGATCGTCATACGGACGATGAACGCGTCGAAGAGGACGGCGACCGCCAGGCCGAAGCCGATCATCTTGATCATCGACTCGCTGGAGCCGATGAAGCCGGAGAAGACGGCCATCATGATCACGGCCGCGGCCGTGACGACCCGGGCGCCGTACCGGAAGCCGGTCACGACGGCCTGGCTCGGCTTCTCGCCGTGGACGTACGCCTCCCGCATCCGGGTTACGAGGAACACCTCGTAGTCCATGGCGAGACCGAAGACCACGCCGACCATGAAGATCGGCATCATCGACATGACCGGTCCGGTCTGCTCCACGCCGAACAGGCCGGACAGCCAGCCCCACTGGAAGACCGCGACCACCGCGCCGAGGGCGGCCGTCACCGACAGCAGGAATCCGAGGGCCGCCTTCAGCGGGACCAGGATCGAGCGGAAGACCACGATCAGCAGCAGGAAGGCCAGGCCGACGACGACGGCGAGGTAGGGCAGCAGCGCGTCGTTCAGCTTCTGCGAGACGTCGATGTTCATCGCCGTGGAGCCGGTGACCAGCACCTTGGCGTCGGTGTCGGCGGTGATGTCCGCGCCCTTGCCGCGGATGGCGTGCACCAGGTCCTCGGTGGTGGCGGAGGAGGGCTTGGACTTCGGGATCACCGTGATCGTCGCGGTGTCGCCGGTCTTGTTGGGCGCGGCGGGGGTCACCGTCACGACGTCCCCCAGGCCCTTGATCTCGTCGCCGACCTCAGTGAAGGCGGCCTTCGGACGGGCGCTGTCCTTAGCGTCGACGACGATCATGAGCGGGCCGTTGAAGCCGGGCCCGAAGCCCTCGGAGAGCAGGTCGTAGGCGCGGCGCTGGGTGGTGGACGTCGGCTGGGAGCCGTCGTCGGGCAGGCCCAGTTCGAGCGACGCGGCGGGGATCGCCGCCGCGCCGAGTCCGACCACGCCGAGGAGGAGGACCGCCACCGGGCGGCGTACGACGAAGCTCGCCCAGCGCGTTCCCATGTTGGGCCGGGCCTGCTTCCCGGCGCTCCTGGCGCGGCCGCCGCCGAGCAGCTTGCTCTTCTCACCGGCGGGCTTGATCCTGCGGCCCGCGTAGCCGAGCAGCGCCGGGATCAGGGTCAGGGCGATCAGTACGGCGATGGCGACCGTGCCGGCGGCCGCGACACCCATCTTGGTCAGCATCGGGATGTTGACCACGGACAGGCCGACCAGGGCGATGACGACCGTCAGGCCCGCGAAGACCACCGCCGAGCCCGCCGTGCCGACGGCGCGGCCGACCGCGTCCTCGCGTTCGCGGCCCTCGGCCAGTTCGGCGCGGTAGCGGGAGACGATGAAGAGGGCGTAGTCGATGCCGACGGCGAGGCCGATCATCGACGCCAGGGTGGAGGTGGTCGTGCCCAGGTCGAGCGTGGAGGCGAGCGCGGTGATCGTGGAGACGCCGATGCCGACGCCGGTGATCGCGGTCAGCAGCGGGAATCCGGCCGCCAGGAGCGAGCCGAAGGTGATGACGAGGACGACCGCGGCGACGGCGATGCCGATGACCTCGCTGGAGCCGGTCTCGGGCGTGGCGGTGAGCGCGTCGCCGCCGATCTCGACGGTGAGTCCGGCGTCCCGCGCCTGCTGCGCGGCCTGCTCGAGGGCGTCGCGCGAGGAGTCCTCGAGCTCCATGCCGGAGACCTGGTACCTGACCGACGCGTAGGCGATCCTGCCGTCCTTGCTGACGGCGTGGGCCTTGTAGGGGTCGGCGACGGAGGTGACCTCGGAGCCGTGGGACAGCTCCTTGACCGTCTTCTTCACGGTCGCCTTGTTGACGGTGTCCGTCATCTTCTCGCCGCTCGGCGCCTTGAAGACGACCCGCGCGGTCGCGCCGTCGGCGGTGGTGCCGGGGAAGCGCTGCTCCAGCAGGTCGAAGGCCTTCTGGGCCTCGGTGCCGGGGATGGAGAACGACGTGTTGCCCGCGGCGGGCGCGGAGGCGGCGCCCACCCCGGCGAGGGTGAGCAGCGTGACCCATATCAGGGCGGCGAAGTGCCGTCGCCGGAAGGCGAGTCGGCCGAGTTTGTAGAGGAAAGTGGCCACGGAGGCGTACTCCCGGTCAGGTCGTTTTGCGTTCTTCTGGGCAGGGGTGATCAGCCCTGTGGGTGGCAGGGGCGATCTGCCCGACGACGTGAGCGGTGACGTCAGGTGGGCGTGCTTGCAGGGAAGGGTTTCAGCCGGTGGTGACGCCGAGGGCGGGGAGGACGACGGCGTCGATGTACGAGATGAGGAAGGCCTGCGTCGGCGGCAGTTCGTCGAGCATCGTGCGGGCGGCGAACCCGCCGAGCATCATGTGCATCATGTAGTCGATCGCCGGGTTGTCCGCGCGGACCTCGCCCCGGTCGACCGCCCGCTGCACCACGCGGCGGATCTCCGCCATCTCCGGCTCGATGAGATGTTCGCGGAACGCCTTCAGGAGGTCCGGGTTGCTGTGCACGGCCATGGCAAGGCCCCGCATCAGCGCGGAGTTCTGCTCCATCTCGCAGTCGTCCGAGCTCATGGTGAGGGCGTGCAGGTCCCCCTTGAGCGACCCGGTGTCGATGTCGCCGAGGCCGAGCGCGCCCGGCTTGTCGTGCCGTACGGCCTTCGCCACCAGCTCGGCCTTGCCGCCCCACTGGCGGTAGAGGGTGGCCTTGCTGGACCGGGTGCGGGCGGCCACGGCGTCCATGGTGAGGGCGTCGTAGCCGACTTCGCGGAGCAGGTCGAGCACGGCCTCGTACAGCTCGGCCTCGCGCTCGGGCGTGATCCGACTGCGACGCCCGGTGGCGACCTCGGTCATCTCCCTCACCCTCCTGCTCAGAACGACTCGGTTTCGTACAGGACGAATGTAGCGCAGCGCTCTACGAAACGAAACCGTTTCGTACGTGTCATGGATCACGGCTGGTCACAGCGGGGTCTTTCCTCACGAGTTGCCCCCCTCCGTCCCCGGGGAAAGCCTGGGGAGGTGAGCTATCTCCGCCTGCCGCACCTCAGCGGCGATCTGCTGTGCTTCGTGGCCGAGGACGACCTCTGGCTGGCGCCCCTCGACTCCCCGGGCCGCGCCTGGCGGCTCACCGTCGACCGCACCAAGGCCGGCCACCCCCGCTTCTCGCCCGACGGCCGCCACATCGCCTGCACGACCTGGCGCAGTCTCGTCCCCGAGATCCACCTGGTCGGGGTCGACGGCGGACCGGGCCGGCAGCTGACCTACTGGGGCAGCCCGGACACCCAGGTCTGCGGCTGGACCCCGCCCGACGACCACGGCCACAGCGACATCCTCGCCGTCGCCTCCCATGGCGAGCCGTTCTCCCACTTCACCTGGGCCTACAAGATCACCCCGGAGGGCGACCCGGGCCGCAAGCTGCCCTGGGGCCCGGTCTCCGACATCCAGGTCGCCGACGTCGACGGCGTGCACCGGACCCTGCTGCTGACCGGCACCCCGCCGCACGAACCGGCCTCCTGGAAGCGCTACCGGGGCGGCGCCACGGGCCGGCTGTGGCTGCACGGCGAGCGGCTGCTGCCCGACATCGGCGGACACCTGCACTCGCCGATGTTCGTCGGCGGCCGGATCGCCTTCCTCTCCGATCACGAGGGCGTCGGCAACCTCTACTCCTGCGCGTACGACGGCACCGACCTGCGCCGGCACACCGACCACGACGCCTTCTACGCCCGGCACGCCTCCAGCGACGGCACCCGGATCGTCTACCAGTGCGCGGGCGACCTGTGGATGGTCGACGACCTGGCGCCGGACTCGGAACCGCACAGACTGGACGTGCGCCTGTCCGGGCCGCGCGCGGGCCGCCGTACGTACCAGATCCCGGCCGCCCAGCACGTCGACGGTGTCTCCGTGGACGAGACGGGCCGGGCCAGCGCCGTCGTCGTACGCGGCTCCCTCTACTGGCTCACCCACCGCGACGGCCCCGCCCGCACGATCACGGACACGCCCGGGGTGCGTGTCCGGCTCCCGGAGATGCTGGGCTCGACCGGACGGATCGCCTACGTCACCGACGCCGAGGGCGAGGACGCCGTCGAGATCGCCCACCTCCCCCGGGCCACGGGTGCCGGGGCACGGCGCCGACTGGCCTCCGGCCGGCTGGGCCGCGTCCTGGAGATGGTGGCCGACCCCGACGGGGAACGGCTGGCCCTCGCCGCGCACGACGGACGGCTGCTGCTGCTCGACGTGACCGAGGCGGACAACGCCGCGGGGGACTCCCCCGGCGGCCCCGGGGGTGAGGTCACCGAGTTGATCCGGTCGGTCAACGGGCCGGTGCGCGATCTCGCCTTCTCCCCCGACGGGGCGTGGCTGACCTGGTCGCATCCGGGGATCGGCCGCACCCTGCGCCAGATCAAACTGGCCCGGATCAAGGACCGGCTGGTCGTCGACGTCACCGACGGCCGCTTCGAGGACGAGAACCCGGTGTTCACCTGGGACGGCCGCTACCTGGCCTTCCTGTCCTGGCGGGGCTTCGACCCGGTGTACGACGTGCAGACCGGGGACCTGTCCTTCCCGCTCGGCTGCAAGCCCTACCTGGTTCCCCTGTCCTCGGCGACCCCCTCCCCCTTCGCCCTGAACCCCGAGGGCCGGCCGGCGGCCGGCGGGCTGGATCCGCTCGACGACGAGGACGGCGGCGAGGCCGGCGCGGTCACCGTGGAGGCCGAGGGGCTGGAGAACCGGGTGACGCCGTTCCCGGTCACCGCCTCCAAGTACTCCGCGCTGCAACCGGTCGCCGGTGGCGGCCTGGTCTGGCTGCGCTGGCCGATCTCCGGCGCGCTGGGCGAGACGTTCGCGAACCCGGACGACACCACCGGCCGGCCGACACTGGAGCACTTCAGCATCAGCCGGGCGAAGAAGTCCGAACTCGTCGGCCACCTCGACTGGTTCGCGGTGAGCGGCGACGGCACCCGGCTGGTCGTGGTCGACGAGGGCGACCTGCGGGCGGTGCCGTCCACCGAGTCCGGCGACGCCGACACGACAACCTGGATCGACGCCCGCCGGATCCTGCACACCGTCGACCCGGCCGCCGAATGGCGAGGGGCCTACGCCGAGGCGGGCCGGCTGATCCGGGCGTACTTCTGGGACCCGGACATGTGCGGCATCGACTGGGACGCGGTCCTCGACCAGTACCGGCCGCTCGTCGAACACGTCGCCTCCCCCGACGAGTTCGCCGACCTGCTCCGCGAAGTGCTGGGCGAGCTCGGCACCTCGCACGCCTACGTCGGCGCCGCACGCCGCAACGAGGGCCCCTCCTCCTACCAGCGCCGGCAGGGCCTGCTCGGCGCCAACCTCGTGCGCCGGGACGGCGGCTGGACGGTGAGGCGGGTCCTGCCCGGCGACTCCTCCGACTCCAAGGCCCGCTCCCCGCTGGCCGGCACCGGCATCCGGGAGGGCGCGGTCCTCACCCACGTCAACGGCCGGCCGGTGGATCCGGTGACGGGGCCGTACCCGCTGCTGGCGGGGGCGGGCGGTACGACGGTGGAGCTCACCTTCTCCCCGGCAAAGGGCGAGCAGGGCCCCGCACGCCGGGTCGCCGTCGTCCCGCTCGTCGACGAGCGGCCCCTGCGCTACCAGGACTGGGTCGCCAAACGCCGCTCCGTGGTACGGCACTTGAGCGGTGGCAAGTGCGGCTACCTGCACATCCCCGACATGGGCGGCTCCGGCTGGGCCCAGTTCAACCGGGATGTGCGCATGGAGGTGTCCCGGCCCGCGCTCATCGTGGACGTGCGCGGCAACGCGGGCGGGCACATCAGCGAGCTGGTGGTCGAGAAGCTGAGCCGGAGCATCATCGGCTGGGACCTGACCAGGAACGCCCAGCCGGTGTCGTACACCTCCAACGCTCCCCGCGGACCGGTGGTGGCGCTGGCCGACGAGGCGACCTCCTCCGACGGCGACATGATCACGGCGGCCTTCAAGCTGCTGCGGATCGGTCCTGTGGTCGGGCAGCGCACCTGGGGCGGCGTGGTCGGCATGACCGGACGGCACCGGCTGGGCGACGGCACGGTGATCACCGTGCCCATGAACGCGGCCTGGTTCGACGCGTACGGCTGGTCCGTGGAGAACCACGGCGTCGCCCCCGACCTGGAGGCCCTGCGCACCCCGCTGGACTGGGCGGAGGGCCGGTACGCGCAACTGGACGACGCGGTGGTGCTGGCCATCGACCTGCTGACCACCCAGCCCGCGGCGACCCCGCCGGACCACCGGGACATACCCGACCGGTCGCGGCCCAAGCTGCCGCCGCGACGGCAGCCGGACGCATGACAACCGCATTGCGGAAGGGGCGCCCGCCAAGGGGGCGCCCCTTCCGGTCAGGAGACCGCGTCAGGCGTCGTAGTCCTGGCTGAAGCGGTCCTCCATCTCGCGCTCGGTGTCGTCCATCTCGTGACGCCCACGCTCACGCGGCTGCTGACCATGCTGCTGGCCACGCTGCGGGGACTGCTGGCCGCGCTGCCCGGCCTTCTCACGGGCCTCGCCGGCCTTCTGCTTGCCCTGCTCCTGCATGCCGCGGGCCTTCTCCTGGAACTGGTCCTTCATACCCATGTGGGTTCACTCCCGTGGTGGGTGAGGGGAATTGGCCCCTCGGTGGGGCCTCGACCAGATTCACACGGGCGGACACGGTGCGCATTTCGATCATTAACGGTGCGTAACGTCCGCTGGTCCGGGCTGGTTTCGCCGCACCGACCGCTCCTGCTCGTCGGCCGCCCCGCCCGCGCCGACCAGACCCGTGCGCATGCCCCGCAGCCGGGGCGCGAACCGGCGCATCTCCCGCCGCCCCACCGTGCCGACGATCCCCGGCAGATACCCGCGCACCCCCTGCATCCCGCGCAGCCACCACTGCCCGTACACGTGAGCGGAGCGCCGCTCGATCCCGGCCACGATCCGGTCGACCGCCGGGCCCAGCGGGTAGGTCTTGCCGGCCGGCCACGGCAGCCGCTGCCTGAGCTCGCGCATCACCTCGTCCTGGTCGGCGCCGCGCACCATGTCCGTGTCGGTCCACGACAGATAGGCCACGCCGACGCGCACACCCCGGTACCCGACCTCGGCGCGCAGACTGTGCGCGTACGCCTCCACACCCGCCTTGGACGCGCAGTACGCCGTCATCATCGGCGCCGGGGTGATCGCGGCGAGCGAGGCGATCTGCAGCAGATAGCCCCGGCTCTCGGTCAGCACCGGCAGGAAGGCGCGCGCGGTCACGGCGGAACCGATCAGATTGACCTCGATCACCCGCCGCCAGGCCTCCGGATCGGAGTCCACGAACGGACCCCCGGTGGCCACCCCGGCGTTGGCGACGACGATGTCGACCTTGCCGAACCGCTCCTTGACCTCCCGGGCGACCTGGGACATGGCCTCGTGGTCGGTGACGTCGGCGTACCAGTGGTCACTGTCGCCGTGCAGCCGCGCCGAGACCTCCTTCAGCGCCTCCGGTTCCAGTCCGACCAGCGCCACCGTGGCACCGCGCGCGGAGAGCTTGCGGGCGAGCAGTTCACCGACGCCGCGCGCGGCTCCGGTGACCACCGCGACCTGACCCTCGAGACCGACCCTGCTCATGCGCCCTCCCTGATCGTGTCCGTCACCGTCACGTACGCGCGGACCAGTTCCCGGATCCTGCCGGTCACCAGCTCCGGCGCCTCCACCGGCGTCATGTGGCCGACGCCTGCCAGCTCGTCGCTGCCCACGCAGTGCGGCAGCGCCGCCACCAGCGAGCGCGCGTGCACCGGTGGGGTCATCCGGTCCGCCGTGCCCACGACCACCACCGCCGGTACCCGCAACTCCCGTACGCCGTGGTCGAGATCGAGCGTGTCCAGCATCCGCGCCCAGGAGTGCCGCACGGCGCGCGGGCAGGCGTGCACGATCCGCGCGCACGCCTCCACCATGTGCGGGGCCGAACCGGCGCCCATGGTCGCGTACTTGAGGACGGCCTGCGCGAGAGGCGTGACCGGCCCCAGCGGGGCACGCGAGCCCAGGATGCGCCCCGTCAGCCAGGCGCGCACCCGGCCGGCGCGCAACGGCACCACGAGCGATTCGGCGACCAGCCGCGAACTGCCCGTGCTGCACAGCAGAACAGCCGCCGCGTGCTCCCGGAAGAGGGCCCGCCCGGAGGCGGCCAGCACCGTCATCCCGCCCATGGAGTGGCCCACCACCACGGCCTTCTCCCCCGGCGCGAGCGTCCTCGCGAGCACCGCCTCCAGGTCGTCCGCGAGCGCCTCGGCGGTGCACGCGGGGCTCGCCGGACTGCGCCCGTGCCCTCGCTGGTCGTAGGCGATGACCCGGTGGTCCACGGCCAGTTCCCGGATCTGCGCCGCCCAGAACGCGGTC
The DNA here is from genome assembly GCF_042894285.1 of Streptomyces sp. NPDC001544. Lineage (NCBI taxonomy): Bacteria > Bacillati > Actinomycetota > Actinomycetes > Kitasatosporales > Streptomycetaceae > Streptomyces > Streptomyces sp. NPDC001544. Next base: position 64,383 of record NZ_JBIAVN010000018.1, read on the forward strand.
GAACAGGTCCAGCCGTGGGCCAGGACGACGGGGGGCGCGTCCTCGGGCCCGTGCACCTCGACGTGCAGCCGGGCGCCGTCGGCGGAGACGGCGGTCAGGACGCGGCCGGGGGTGGGCGGGGCGTACGGACCGGAGGTCACATGGGTGGGGCGGCTCATGCGGTGACCTCGCTCGGATCGGCGGAGGTGGTCTTCTTCGTGGCGGGCGGCCGGACGACCCGGTACTCCGCCAGCTCCACCCGCCGGGTCGCCCGGCGGAACTCCGTGGTGGTGCCCGGCCAGATGGTGGTGTTGCGGCCGCTGGCGTCCAGGTACCAGCTCGTGCAGCCTCCGGTGTTCCACACCGTGGGCTGCATGCGCTCCTGCACCTTGCGGTTCCAGGCCCGTACGGCGTCGGCGCGGGCGTCGAGGGCGACCCGGCCGCCGAGGACGTCGAGCTGACGCAGGAAGTCCGCCATGTAGGTGAGCTGGGACTCGATGATGAGGATCATCGAGGAGTTCGCCAGGCCGGAGTTGGGCCCGATGATCGACAGCCAGTTCGGGAACCCGGCGGCGGACGTCCCGCGCAGCGCCTGCATCCCGTCCTTCTTCCAGGCCTCGGCGAGGGTGACGCCCTCCGCCCCGACCACCCGCTCGGCGATGGGCATGTCGGTGACGTGGAAGCCGGTGCCGAAGACGATCGCGTCCACCTCGGCCTCGCTTCCGTCGGCGCCGACGACGGTCGGCCCGCGCACCTCGGCGAGCCCGCTCGCGACGACGTCCACATTGGGGCGGGCGAGGGCCGGGTAGTACTCGCTGGACAGCAGGATCCGCTTGCAGCCGATGCGGTAGTCCGGGGTCAGCCTGGCCCGCAGGACCGGATCCTTGACGGCACGGGCCATGTTGAGCCTGGCGAACCGCTCGACCAGGCCGAGCTCCTCCGGATGCCTGGTGAACGCCTGGACCTGCAACTCCCGGATGCCCCACAGCAGTCCGCGCCTGAGCTGCGCGGTGAACGGCAGCGCCCGGTGCAACCGCCGCTCCACTCCGCCGATCGCCCGGTCCACCCGGGGCAGCACCCACGGCGGGGTGCGCTGGAAGAGGGTCAGCCGGGAGACGCGGGGCTGGACGGCGGGCACGATCTGGATGGCCGAGGCCCCCGTCCCCACCATCGCGACCCGCTTGCCGGTGAGGTCGTAGTCGTGGTCCCAGCGGGCCGAGTGGAAGACCTTGCCGGGGAAGGAGTCCAGACCGGGGATGTCCGGGATCCTCGGGTCGGACAGCGGCCCGGTGGCGGAGACCACGACGTCCGCGGACAGCGAGCCGCTGCTCGTCTCGATGTCCCACCGCAGCCTCTCGGCGTCCCAGGTCATCAGCTTCACTTCCGAGCCGAAGCGGATGTGGGGGCGCAAGCAGAAGACGTCGGCCACATGCTCCAGATACGCGCGGATGTGCTCCTGCCCGGAGAAGGCGCGCGGCCAGTCGGGGTTCGGCGCGAAGGAGAACGAGTACAGATGCGACGGCACGTCGCAGGCACAGCCCGGATAGCTGTTGTCCCGCCAGGTCCCACCGACGCTGCCGGCCCGCTCCAGGACCACGAAGTCGGTGATCCCCTCACGGCGCAGCCGCACGGCCGCACCCAGCCCGCCGAATCCGGACCCGATCACCGCCACCCGTACGTGCTCGTGTTCGGCCATTCCGAAGCCTCCTGGCATCACGCCGGACCCTGCCAGTGAACACTGGCGCAATGGGACTGTAGAGCAGCTCCGTACCGACCGGTAGGGGGCGGGACGAGGAAGTTACCCGGGGTACGACATAAGGTGCGGGCGTGACGGACAAGCGCGAGTACCGCATGGAGGAACTGGCCCGGCTGGCCGGGATCACGGTGCGCACGCTGCGCTTCTACCGGGAACGCAAGCTGATCCCGCCGCCCCGCCGCGAAGGCCGCATCGCCTGGTACGACGACCACCACCTGGCCCGGCTGCGCACGATCTCGGCCCTGCTGGAACGCGGCCACACCCTGAACGGCATCGCGGAACTCGCCGAGGCCCTCGACCAGGGCCGCGACGTCGCCGACCTGCTGGGCGTCGGCGCCCCCACCGAGGAGGAACCGGTCCGCCTCACCCCCGAGGAGCTCGCCGCCCGCTTCGAGGGCGAGGTCACCCCGGAGAACCTCGCCGCCGCCCTCGAACTGGGCTACCTGGGCACCGACGGCGACGAGATCGTGCACATCAGCCGCCGTCTGCTGGACGTCTCCTCCGCCCTGGTCCGCGAGGGCATCCCGCTGGCGGAGGTCCTCGCGGTCGGCAAGCACGTCCGCGAACACGCCGACGCCCTCGCCGCGCTCTTCACCGACCTCGTCCTGCGCCACACCGGCGAGGACGACCTCGGCCGCCTGCGCCCGCTGGCCCGCAGCGTGGTGGAGGCGGAACTGTCACTGGCCTTGGACCGACGGCAGCGCAAGGGGAGCTGACGCCCCCTGAAGGTCGTAGACCACCGTCACCGGCGCGTGGTCCGACCAGCGTTCGGCGTGGGTGGCCGCCCGCTCCACGAAGCCCTTGACGGCCCGCGCGGCGAGCCCGGGGGTGGCCACATGGAGGTCGATGCGCCAACCTGAGTCGTTGTCGAAGGCCCGCCCCCGGTACGACCACCACGAGTACGGCCCCGCGACGTCCGGATGCAGCGCCCGTACGACATCGACGTACCCGCCGTCCGTCTCGTCGAGGACCCGGCCCAGCCACTCCCGCTCCTCCGGCAGGAACCCGGAGTTCTTGGTGTTGGACCGCCAGTTCTTGAGGTCGGCCTGCTGATGGGCGATGTTCCAGTCCCCGACGACGAGGACCTCGCGCCCTTCGGCGGCGGAACGCTCACGCAGACCCTTCAGATACGCGAGGAAATCGCCCATGAACCGCACCTTCTCCTCCTGCCGCTCGGTGCCGACCTCGCCGGAGGGGAGATAGAGGGAGGCGACGGTGACACCGGGCAGGTCGGCCTCGACGTACCGGCCGCCGGCATCGAACTCGGCGGAGCCGAACCCGACCCGGACGCGATCGGGTTCACGCCGCGTGTACAGGGAGACGCCCGCGCGGCCCTTGGCGGCGGCGGGGGCGTGGACGACATGCCAGCCGTCGGGCTGCCGTACGGCCTCGGGCAGTTGCTGCGGCTCGGCCCGCACCTCCTGCAGGCACACCACGTCCGCCGAGGTGTCCGCGAGCCACTCCACGAAGCCCTTCTTCGCGGCGGCCCGCAGTCCGTTCACGTTCACCGAGGTCACTGTCAGCACCCGGGCACGATACCGGCACACTGGACGGGCCCTGTTCCACCAGTCCGCAACTATGCATGATTGTACGATGCCCAGCATGAATATACGTCGCGTCCCCTTCGACCACCCCGACGCCGTGAAGCTCAACGACGAGGTCCAGGCCGAGTACCACCTGCGTTACGGCGACGGCGGTGACGCCACGGTCCTCGACGCGTCGGACTTCCGGCCGCCGAGAGGCGTGTACCTGATCGCCTACGACGAGAGCGACCGGCCCGTGGCCACCGGCGGCTGGCGCAGCCAGGACGCCAACGACGAGGGCAACGAGGACGGCGACGCCGAGCTCAAGCGCATGTACGTGATCGAGGAGCTGCGCGGCCGGGGCCTCGCCCGCCGCATGCTGGCCGCCCTGGAGGACGACGCCCGCGAGGCCGGCCGCCTCCGCATGGTCCTGGAAACCGGCACCAAGCAGCCGGAGGCCATCGCCCTGTACACCTCCAGCGGCTACGAACCGTGCGCCAAGTTCGGCTACTACCGCCACCACGAGGACAGCCGCTGCTTCGCGAAAGCGCTGCGGTGAGGGACGCGCCGGACGGTGATTCCCCGCGCTGGAGGATGTGGTTGGCGGCCGAGGACATCGGCCGCCAATCCTGCCCCGGGGGCTACTCCCCGGTGTCGGTGCAGGGCACAGGCAGTCGTCGGCATCGCCTGGCAGCACAGCGTCGAGGTCTCCTCCGCCCCCCGAACCGCCGGCACCAGAAGCCCTCGGCCTGATGGCATGACCAAGCCTCAGAAACGACAAAGACCCCGACCGATCAAGAAGATCGGCGGGGTCTTGTCAACCGCCCTCGAGCTAACCCAAGGAAGGTGATGCGTGGACCTGAGGGGATTTGAACCCCTGGCCCCCTCGATGCGAACGAGGTGCGCTACCGGACTGCGCCACAGGCCCTTGCAACGAGTGAAACTCTAGCATCCCCGTCGGGGTGCTTGGAAATCCGTTCCCTGACTGGTCAGGGCCGGGCTTCACTCGTTGGCCGCGCGTGGGCGGTCGCCGTCCTCGTACTGGTCGAAGAGCGGGGTGCGTCCGCGCTCGCGGGCGCGGCGGGCGGAGGCGGCGCGGCGGGCGTCGGTGCGGCCGTCGTCGGTCGGCCTGTCCTCGGCGGTGGCCTCCGGCTCGCCCGGCTCCGGCTCGTGCGCGGCGGCCTGCGCCTCGTGCTCCGGGGTCGCCGGGCCGGACCGGGCGGAGCTCCAGGTGTCGGGCGCCGTGAGGTCCACGTCGGACGTGGCCCGGGGCGCGACCGGCGCGGTCACGTAGGTCGGCAGCGGTACCGGCACCGGGTCCCAGCTGTCCCCGTGCCCGGGCCGGCGGCGGCGCTCGCGCTGCTGGTCGACCCACTCGGCGTGGTCGGTCTGCTCGACGAGGGCGCGGCGGTCGGCGGCGAGCGCGGACTCCCCGGGGTCGGTCTCCGACTCGGGGGCCTCGTCCGGCTCGGGGGCGCCCACACCCGCTTCCAGGGGCGAGCGACGGCGGGGCTGGCGCTCACGCAGCCGCTGCGCCGCGGCCTCGGCCTGCCGCCGGTCCATCTGGTAGGCGAAGCGGCGGCGCTCCTGGGCCCGCAGGTAGACGATGTACGCGCTGAGCATGGCGGCGGGCACGGCGGGGGCCCACAGGAAGGCGAGTCCGCCGACGGCGGCGACGACCGCGCCGCAGGTGAAGGCCACGAAGAGCAACACGGTGGTACGCCGGCGCCGTGCGAGTACCTTCGTGCGCCTGGCGCGCGCCGCGGCGGCCTCCTTGGAGGGGGCACGCCGTGCGGCCGGCACCCGCTTGGGCGTGGCCGTGGGGTCCGCGGTGGACTCGGGTGCGGGTGTGCCGCCCTTCCGGTCGCGCGTCGGTTCCGCGTGTTCCGGAGTCTCCGGGCCGGTCTCCGCCCGCACCTCCCGGCGGGTCGGGGGCACGGCGAAGGCCCGGACGTCCACCGAGTCGGTGACGGCGTCCGGTGCGTCGACGTCACGCTCCCCCTCTTGGGCGGAGCGCGCCCGCAGGTCCCTGGCGTACCGACGCTCCATCCCCGCCCGTCCGGACAGCAGCCGGATGGCAGTGCTGAAGCGTTCCGTCGGACGGGCCTCATTCAGCTCGTCCTGCCTACGGAGCCACATGGGCACCAAGTAGGCGGCCCAGGCCCCGACGATGACTGCGTAGATGAGGCCGCTGCTGCTCACGCTCACACGGTAGAGGGGTTTGCATGAGGCCATCTGCCAATTCGGCCGGTGTGTCGCACGATCTGGCTGATATTTCCAGCTTTTTTTGCGCCCGTTGCGATCAACTGATCAATTTCGAACGATTATTCGATTACATCGCCGCTCTTACAGCGGGCCTATTCAATTGGAGGCGTTCCGCGAGCGTGCGCGCCGCCAGCGCGCGAGCAGCCCCTCGGGCACCTCTTCCGCGGTCAGCGCGAAGACCAGGTGGTCCCGCCAGGCCCCGTCGATGTGAAGATAACGGGGTCTGAGGCCCTCCTCGCGGAATCCGAGTTTCTCCACGACCCGGCGACTGGGCCCGTTCTCGGGGCGAATGCAGACCTCGATACGGTGCAGTCCGACCGTGCGGAAACAGTGGTCGACGACGAGCGCCACGGCCGTCGGCATCACCCCGCGACCGGCCACCGCCTCGTCCACCCAGTAGCCCACGTGCCCCGAACACATCGAGCCCCAGGTGATCCCGGCCACCGTCAACTGGCCGACCAGACGCCCCTGGTACTCGATGACGAACGGCAGCATCCGGCCCGCGTTCGCCTCCGACCTGAGATGACGGACCATCTGCCGGTAGGTCGGCCGGTGTGCGACCGGACCGGTGGGCGTGGGCGGCGGAATCGTCGCCTCCCAGGGGCGCAGCCACTCCCGGTTGCGCCGGTTCACCTCGCGCCACGCCCGTTGGTCGCGCAGCTTTATCGGCCTGAGGACGATGTCGCCGTCCGTCAGCACGGCGGGCCAGGATGGGCTGTTCAGCTCGCACCCCCACTGCCGGTGCCGGGTCTGGTGTGGTCGCCGCCCCGGATCTGGTCGACGGCGTGCGCCAGGAGGGGTTCCAGGACGGCCAGGCCGTCCTTCACCCCGCCCGTGGACCCCGGCAGGTTGACGATCAGCGTGCCGCCCGCCACTCCCGCCAGGCCCCGCGACAGCGCCGCCGTCGGCACCTTGTCCCGGCCGAACGCCCGGATCGCCTCCGCGATGCCCGGCACCTCGTGGTCGATCACCCGGCGCGTCGCCTCGGGCGTGCGGTCCGTGGGCGAGACACCGGTGCCGCCGGTGGTCACGACGACCTCGTACCCCGCCTCCACCGCGGCGCGCAGGGCGGCCTCCACCGGATCGCCGTCCGGGACGACCCGCGGCCCGTCGACGTCGAACCCGAACCGCTTCAGGCCGTCGGCGACCAGCGGGCCGCCCCTGTCCTCGTACACCCCGGCCGCGGCCCGGTTGGACGCCGTGACCACGAGGGCCCGGTACGTCATGACCTGCTCCAGTCGCCCGACTTGCCGCCCGTCTTCTCCTCCACCCGTACGTCCGTGATGACCGCTCCCTTGTCGACCGCCTTGACCATGTCGATCACCGTGAGGGCGGCGACCGACACGGCGGTGAGGGCCTCCATCTCGACGCCCGTGCGGTCCGTGGTCTTCACGGTGGCCCGGATCTCGACGGCGTCGTCCGCGACCGACAAGTCCAGTTTCACACCCGACACCGACAACGGGTGGCACAGCGGAATCAGGTCCGGGGTGCGCTTGGCCCCCATGATCCCCGCGATGCGCGCGGTGGCGAGGGCGTCGCCCTTGGGCATTCCCTCGCCGCGCAACAGCTCGACCACGCGCGGGGAGACGAGGACCCGGCCGCTGGCGCGGGCGGTGCGCGCGGTCACGTCCTTGTCCGACACGTCGACCATGCGTGCGGCGCCCGCGTCGTCGATGTGCGTCAGTCGGTCCTGCTCAGGGGGTCCGGGGGTCTCCCCCCGGGAAGGCACAGTCATGGTGGGTGCGACGCTTTCGGTCCGGGCCTGTTGTGCGCGACACGGTACCGTGGGCCGGCCCCGGTCAGCCGAGCAGGACCACCTCGACCTCGGTGCCGGGCTCCACGCTCTCCGTGTCCTCGGGGACGACGATCAGCGCGTCCGCCTGGGCCAGGGCCGCGATCAGGTGTGATCCGGCACCGCCCACGGGGGTCACCTCGCCCTCGGCGTACGCCCCGCGCAGGAACTGGCGGCGCCCCTTCGGCGAGCTCAGCGCCTCCCCGGCCTTCAGCACCGCCCTGGTCGTGGGCCGGTGCACGTCCTCCAGCCCCATCAGGGTGCGGATGGCGGGGCGGACGAACAGCTCGAAGGACACGTACGACGACACCGGGTTGCCGGGCAGGGCCAGCAGCGGCGTGTGGTCGGGGCCGATGGAGCCGAAGCCCTGGGGCTTGCCCGGCTGCATGGCGAGCTTGCGGAACTCCACCCCGCTGCCCGGCTCCTCGGCGTCGCCGACGTGCTGCAGCGCCTCCTTGACCACGTCGTACGCCCCGACGCTGACCCCGCCCGTGGTGACCATGAGGTCGGCGCGGACGAGCTGGTCCTCGATGGTGGTCCGGAGGGTCTCGGCGTCGTCCACGACGGCGCCCACCCGGTAGGCGATGGCGCCCGCGTCCCGGGCGGCCGCGGTGAGGGCGAAGCTGTTGGAGTCGTAGATCTGGCCGCTGCCCAGCGACTCGCCCGGCTGGACGAGTTCGCTGCCGGTGGACAGCACCACCACGCGCGGGCGGGGGCGCACCCGGACCGTGCCGCGGCCGATCGCGGCGAGCAGCGCGATCTGCGGCGGGCCGAGGACGGTGCCGGCCTCCAGCGCGCGGTCGCCGGCCTTCACGTCGCTGCCTTGCGCGCGCACGTGCGCGCGTGCCCCGGCCGGGCGGTACACGCGCACGTGCCCGCGGGCGCCCTCGGGGGCCAGACTGCGGGCCCGCATCCCGCCGACCGGGCCCTCGCCGAGCCCGCCGTCGGTCCACTCGACGGGGACGACGGTCTCGGCGCCGGGCGGCAGCGGGGCGCCGGTCATGATCCGGGCGGCCTGTCCCGGGCCGACGGGGGTCAGCTCGGCGGCACCGGCCGCGACGTCCCCGACGACCTCCAGGACGGCCGGGAACTCCTCGCCCGCGCCCGCGACGTCCGCGACCCGCACCGCGTACCCGTCCATGGAACTGTTGTCGAACGGCGGCAGCGAGACCGGCACCGTGACGTCGTCGACCAGGACACAGCCCTGGGCGTCGAGCAGTTGCAGCTCGATGGGTTCCAGAGGACGGACGGTGGCGAGGATGTCCTCCAGGTGCTCGTCCACCGACCACAGGCGGTCGGGGGCGGCGGGGCGGGTCGCGGGGCTGCTCAACTCTGCTGCATCTCCTCGGCTACGAAGCTGCGAAGCCAGGTCCGGAAGTCCGGGCCCAGGTCTTCACGTTCGCACGCGAGCCTGACAATGGCACGCAGATAGTCGCCGCGGTCGCCGGTGTCGTAGCGGCGGCCCTTGAAGACGACGCCGTGCACGGGGCCGCCGGCCTTCTCGTCGTTGGCCATCTGCTGGAGCGCGTCGGTGAGCTGGATCTCGCCACCGCGGCCGGGCTCGGTCTTGCGCAGGATGTCGAAGACGTGCGGGTCGAGGACGTACCGGCCGATGACCGCGTAGGTGGACGGGGCGTCCGCGGCGTCCGGCTTCTCCACCAGGCCGGTCACCTTCACCACGTCGCCGTCCTCGGTGGCCTCGACGGCCGCGCAGCCGTAGAGGTGGATCTGCTCGGGCGCGACCTCCATGAGCGCGATCACGCTGCCGCCGTTCCGCTCCTGGACGTCGATCATGCGCTGCAGCAGCGGGTCACGCGGGTCGATGAGGTCGTCGCCGAGCAGGACGGCGAAGGGCTCGTGCCCGACGTGCGGGGCGGCGCACAGGACCGCGTGGCCGAGGCCCCTGGGGTCGCCCTGGCGCACGTAGTGCATGGTCGCGAGGTCGCTGGACTCCTGGACCTTGGCGAGCCGTTTGCCGTCGCCCTTCTTCTCCAGCGCCGACTCGAGCTCGTAGTTGCGGTCGAAGTGGTCCTCCAGGGGACGCTTGTTGCGTCCGGTGATCATGAGGACGTCGTCGAGCCCCGCCGACACCGCCTCCTCGACCACATACTGGATCGCCGGCTTGTCCACGACCGGCAGCATCTCCTTGGGAGTGGCTTTGGTGGCCGGCAGGAACCGGGTGCCGAGGCCTGCTGCGGGGATGACAGCCTTGCTGATCCTGGGGTGCGACTGAGTCATGCCCGAACCTTATCCGGTGCCTTTGTGGGAAAACTGTGGCTCCGGCCGGTTGACTCTCATATGAGCGCAATGAGAAAGGCGCGGAAACCACTTGTGGACGACGCGAAACGCCAGCCCGAGGCTGACAAGCGAACGTTGCGGCGAGAGCTCCTCACGGTGAGAAGCAGGTTGACGCCCGGTGACGTACGGGAGGCCGCCGCCGCGTTGGCCGGGCACGCCCTGGAGCTGGCGGAACTGGCGCACGCGCGCGTGGTGGCCGCGTACGTCTCCGTGGGCGGCGAACCCGGCACCCTCGCCCTGCTCGACGCGCTGCGGGCGCGGGACGTGCGCGTGCTGCTGCCCGTGCTGCTGCCGGACAACGACCTCGACTGGGGCGTGTACACCGGGCCGGACTCCCTCGTGAGCGTCCGGCACGGCGGGCGGATGGCGCTCCTTGAGCCCGTCGGCGAACGCCTCGGCCCGGACGCGGTGACGGCCGCCGACGCCGTCCTGCTGCCCGGGCTGGCGGTGGACGCGCGCGGGATGCGGCTGGGGCGGGGCGGGGGGTCGTACGACCGCGTCCTGGAACGGCTGGAACGTTCGGGTGCGGACCCGGCGCTGGTGGTGCTGCTGTACGACCGGGAGGTCGTCGAGCGCGTCCCCGAGGAGCCGCACGACCGGCCGGTGCACGCGGTGGTGACGCCGTCGGGGGTGCGGCGCTTCGGCCGAGCCGTATGAGAAACGGCCCTCCACGCGTGCGTGGAGGGCCGTTTCACTGTCCGGTCCCGGTGCTCAAGGCCTCATCCCTGTGCTCAGGGCTTCAGCACGAGCGTGTCGCTGGTTCTGCCGTCGACCGCCTTGTCCGAGAACGACCACGGCAGCAGCTCACCCTTGACCCACTTGCCGGTCTGGTCGATGTAGTGGGCGCTGTAGGCGTGGCCCGAGGCGCCGGTGAGGTTGATCCACTTCGACTTGTCGAGGTCGCCCAGGTTGACCACCATCCGCATCGACGGCACCCACACCACACCGTAGCCGCCGGCCGCGTTCCAGCCGGTCGCGTCGACCGTCGCCTCGCCGCCGCTGAGCTTCCACGGGCCGCGGTTGAGGACGTACTTGATGATGCCGGGGCCGTCGGTGCCCAGGGTCTGGTTCTTCAGGAACAGGCGGTGCAGCCTGCCCCAGCTCCAGCTGTCGATGTCCTTGCCGAGCTTGGCGGTCAGCTCCCAGCGGGCGTCGTCCATGGCGTACTCGAACAGCTTGTCCCGGTTGGTCGCCCCCTCGCGGATGCCCGACTTGGGCGTCTTCCACCAGTCGCTGTCCGGCTTGCCGATGAGCCTGCGCACCACCTCGAACCAGCGGTCCCCGCCGTCCGGTTGCGCCTGGTCGGCGGCACGCTCGCCGCACTCGCGCACCTTGGTCTCGTCGTCCACCGGCCCGGTCGAGTCGGCCTTGTCCACCCACAGGCACTGGCCTTCGACCCGCAGTTCCTTGGGCAGCTTGTTGCCGAAGGCCAGCTTGAGGATGTTGCGCCAGACCGCGTTGAAGTAGGCGGCCGCCGCGGAGTCGGCGTCCTGGGTGTAGTCCCAGCCCTCCAGGAGTTTCTGCGCCTCGCGGACGTCCTTGTCCTTCAGGTTGATCTTCAGCAGGTAGGGCACCAGCAGCTTGGCGATCTCGCTGCTGTCGTCCATCTGCATCTGGCGCATGTCGTCGGTCGAGATCTTGCCGCCGCCCTTGATCTTCGACTCGATCAGATCGGTGATCCGCTGGCTCCGGGTGCCGTAGCCCCAGTCCGTGGTGAGCGTGTAGGGGTACTTGTCCTTGTCGACGACGGCCTGGTTGGCGGTGACGATGTAGCCGCGCTTCGGGTCGAACTCGTAGGGCAGCTCGTCCTGCTTGATGTAGCCGGTCCACCTGTACTTGGAGTTCCAGCCGGGCGCCGGGATGGAGCCGTCGTCGCCCTTCGCGCGCGTGGGGATCTTTCCGGGCAGCGTGTAGCCGATGTGGTTCTTGGTGTCGGCGTAGACCAGGTTCTGCGAGGGCACGTCGAACAGCGCGGCCGCAGAGCGGAAGTCGTTCCAGTTCGCCGCCCGGTCCATGGCGAAGACGGCGTCCATGGAGGTGCCCGGCTGCAGCGCGGTCCACTTCAGGGCGATGCCGTAGCCGTCGCCGCGGTCGGGTGCGGCGGTGTCGACGGTGGCCTTCTTGCCGACCTGGACGAGTTCGTCGTCGCGGTCGGACAGCAGGGGCATGCCGTCCTCGGTCCGGCGGACGACGATCTTCTTGGACGAGCCGCCGGCGACCTTGATGGTCTCCTCACGGGTCGTGAAGGGCCGGACCTTGCCGTCGTACAGGTAGCCGTCGCCGCTGAGCTTCTCGAGGTAGAGGTCGGTGACGTCGACCCCGGAGTTGGTCATCCCCCACGCGATGTCGGCGTTGTGGCCGATTATCACGCCGGGCATGCCCGCGAAGGTGTAGCCGCTGACGTCGTACTGGCACTTGCTGGAGACGGTCCGGCAGTGCAGGCCCATCTGGTACCAGACGGAGGGCAGCGAGGCCGAAAGGTGCGGGTCGTTGGCGAGCAGCGGCTTGCCGCTGATGGTGTGCTCCCCGCCGACCACCCAGGAGTTCGAGCCGATGCCCTGACCGTTCACGCCGACGGCCGTGGGGACGTCGTCGAGGACGTTGTACAGGCCCTCGAGCTGGCTCGTGACGCCCGAACCGGACGAGGTGCCGGACGGGGTGCCCGACGAGGTGCCGGACGCGGTGGAGCCGGTGGTGCCGGTCGTTCCCGTCGTACCACTGCCGGTCGTACCGCTGCCCGTCGTACCGCTGCCCGTCGCCCCGCTGCCCTGCTCGAACGCCTTGGCGAACTCGTTGTACTGACCCTCCTGGACGATCGTCTTGTTCCGCTTGTACGGATAGTCCGGGTACAGGTCGGCGATCTGCCGGGGGCCGAGGCGGCTCGTCATCAGGGCGCGGTCGATCTCGTCCTGCATGTTGCCGCGCAGGTCCCAGGCCATCGCCTTGAGCCAGGAGATCGAGTCGACCGGGGTCCACTTCTGCGGCTTGTAGTCGTTGGTGAAGCCCAGGGCCGCGTACTCCAGGGAGATGTCCTTGCCGTCCTTGCCCTGGAGGTAGGCGTTGACCCCCTTGGCGTAGGCCTGGAGGTACTTCTTCGTTGCGGCCGACAGCTTGGTGGCGTACTCCTGCTCGGCGACGCGGTCCCAGCCCATGGTGCGCAGGAACGCGTCGTTCTTGACCTGGCCCTTGCCGAACATCTCGGACAGGCGGCCGGAGGTCATGTGGCGGCGCACGTCCATCTCGTAGAACCGGTCCTGCGCCTGGACGAAGCCCTGCGCCATGAACAGGTCCTCGTCGGACGAGGCGTAGATCTGCGGGATGCCGTAGCCGTCCCGCTTCACGTCGACGGGTCCGGAGAGACCGTCGAGTGTGATGGATCCCTTGGTCTGCGGGAAGGAGGCGCGCACGGTGCTGATGGACCAGTAGGCCCCGTAGGCGATGCCTCCGATGATGGCCAACACCAGAACGAGCACGATAAGACGGGCTTTGCGCCCCTTCTTCCTGCCGGACTTGCCGGGCTTGTCACCCGATGAGGCGGTGGTATTGGGGGGCATCGCTGTCCTTGCTGTCCTAACGCGAGCGGCAGGCGGTACTGGAGTGCTGGAGCAACCATAGGCGCAGGGCCCGGTGCCTCTTGACGCGGTGTCGGGTCCAGGCACGGACGGACGTTCGATCTTGCCTTGTGGATCGTCAAGAAACCGTCAAGAATTAGGTAAGCTAACGAAGTAACCGCAGAAGTCGACCGGAAAACTGGCCGGGAACCCGCCTTCCGGGCCCAAGGGAGGAACCGCCGCTGTCCGTCCACCACCTCGACCAGCTCCTGCTCGTCTGCTCCCTCGTCCTGCTCGTCGCCGTCGCGGCGGTCCGGATCTCCTCGCGCAGCGGGCTCCCCAGCCTGCTCGTGTACCTGGCGATCGGCGTCCTCATGGGTCAGGACGGCATCGGGAACATCCACTTCAACAACGCCCAGCTGACCCAGGTCATCGGCTACGCGGCCCTGGTCGTGATCCTCGCCGAGGGCGGTCTGGGCACGAAGTGGAAGGAGATCAGACCGGCCCTGCCGGCCGCCGCCACCCTCGCGACGGCGGGGGTCGCGGTGAGCGTCGGCGTCACGGCGGCGGGCGCGCACTACCTGGTCGGGCTGGAGTGGCGGCAGGCGCTCATCATCGGGGCGGTGGTGTCCTCCACGGACGCCGCCGCGGTCTTCTCCGTGCTGCGGCGGATCCCCCTGCCCGCGCGCGTGACGGGCACGCTGGAGGCGGAGTCCGGCTTCAACGACGCCCCGGTCGTCATCCTGGTGGTCGCCTTCTCCACGGCCGGCCCGATCGAGCACTGGTACGTGCTGGTGGGCGAGATAGCCCTGGAACTGGCCATCGGCGCGGCCATCGGTCTCGCGGTGGGCTGGCTCGGCGCCTGGGGCCTCAGGCACGTGGCGCTGCCCGCCTCGGGCCTCTATCCGATCGCCGTGATGGCCATCGCCGTCACCGCTTACGCGGCAGGCGCCCTGGCCCACGGCAGCGGCTTCCTCGCCGTCTACCTGGCCGCCATGACCCTGGGCAACGCCAGGCTGCCGCACTGGCCGGCCACGCGCGGCTTCGCCGAGGGGCTCGGCTGGATCGCCCAGATCGGCATGTTCGTCCTGCTCGGCCTGCTGGTCACCCCGCACGAGCTGGGCGACGACGTCGTGCCCGCGCTCGTCATCGGCCTGGTGCTCACCATGGTGGCGCGTCCGCTGAGCGTGGTGCTCAGTCTGACCCCGTTCCGGGTGCCCTGGCCGGAGCAGGCCCTTATGTCCTGGGCCGGGCTGCGCGGCGCGGTGCCCATCATCCTGGCGACCATCCCCATGGTGAACGGCGTGGAGGGCAGCCGCCGCATCTTCAACATCGTCTTCGTCCTGGTGGTCGTCTACACCCTCGTCCAGGGCCCGACGCTGCCCTGGCTGGCACGCGCGCTGCGGCTCGGCGACGGCGCCGAGGCCGCCGACCTCGGCATCGAGTCGGCGCCCCTGGAGCGGCTGCGCGGTCACCTGTTGTCGGTGGCGGTCCCCGAGGGGTCGCGGATGCACGGTGTCGAGGTGCACGAGTTGCGCATGCCGGCCGGAGCCGCCGTCACCCTCGTCGTCCGCGAAGGAAAATCGTTTGTTCCGCTGCCCACCACGGTGCTGCGGCACGGGGACGAACTGCTCGTGGTCGCCACCGACCCGGTCCGCGACGCTGCGGAACGGCGCCTGCGCGCGGTCGCGAGGGGCGGCAAGCTCGCCGGCTGGCTGGGGATGAACGGCGCGAATCCCAGGTGAGAGGGGGCAGGGTGCTCTTCTTCACAGCCGAGCGCCGCTTGATCCCTGTACGATGAAGACTGTATACAGCGAAAGCTGTATACAACCTTGATCGAACCAACTCTGCCTGATGCAGAGCTGGCGCGACCGTATGGCGGCCGGGACACCCTGATCACGGGTGCCGGTATCTACCGCAGTTCCGCGCAAGAGGACAGCTCTCGGCGCCCCCCGACGGGATGAGGGGCAGCGCTACCAGGCGGCAGAAAGGCACGGGCCGTGGAGTCCACGGTCACCACCGAGCCGTCGAACACCTCGCCGGCTTCCTCCCGCCCTGGATACGGGCAGTTGCTGCGCACCCGCGGCGCCTGGACGTTCCTGCTCCCCGGCTTCGCGGCACGCCAGCCGTTCGCGATGCTCACCCTCTCCATCGTGCTCCTCGTGCAGCACACCACGGGCTCGTACGGGGCGGCGGGCGCCGCCGCTGCCGCCACCGGTGTGTCCATGGCGCTGTTCGCGCCCTACAGCGGCCGCCTCGCCGACCGCTACGGCCAGCGCGCGGTACTGGTCCCCGGGGTCCTCGTGCACGCCCTGTCGGCCCTGGCCCTGACCTCGCTCGCCCTGACCCACGCGCCCTTGTGGGCACTGTTCGCCGCGGCCGTTCCGACCGGTGCCTCGGTACCGCAGATCGGGCCGATGGTGCGCGCCCGCTGGGGCGTGAAGCTGCAGGACTCGCCTCTGATGTCCACGGCGGCGGCCTTCGAGTCCGTCACGGACGAGCTGACCTTCGTCGTCGGCCCGCTGCTGGCGACCGCCCTGTGCACCACCGTGACCCCGGCGGCGGGCCTGGTCACCGAGGCGGGGCTGACGCTGGTCGGTGGTCTGCTGTTCGCCGCGAGCAAGAGCACCCAGCCCGCCGTGGGCGCGGACGCCGGGCACGCGCGCGTGCAGCACGTCTCCGCACTGCGCGTCCCCGGAGTGCGTGTCCTGGTCGTGACGTTCCTCGGCATCGGGACCGTCTTCGGCGGCATGCAGGTCGGGCTCGCCGCGTTCACCGAGTCGATCGGCGAGCCGGGCCTGAACGGCGTCCTGTACGGCACCTTCGCCGCGGGCAACATGCTCTCCGGCCTCGTCTGCGGCGCGATCGCGTGGAAGACCGCCCCGCAGCACCGCCTGGTCGTCGGCTACGCGGCGCTCGCGCTGACCGCGTCCGCCCTGTGGACGGCTCACTCGGTGCTCCTCCTCGCCGGGCTCGGCCTGCTGGTCGGCATGTGCATCGCACCCGCCCTGATCACCGGCTACACCCTGGTCGAGAGCCTGGTCCCGGCGGCGGCCCGCACCGAGGCCTTCACCTGGCTGACCGGCGCGGTCGCACTCGGCCAGGCGGCCGCCGTCACCGCCGCCGGGCAGTTGGAGGACCGTCTGTGGCACGGCGCCGGTTTCCTGGTGCCGGCGGCCGGCACCCTGCTGGCCCTGGCGACCCTGGTGGCGCTGCGGTCACTGCTGGCCGCCCGGCCCGTCAACCGTACGGTCGCACGTGGCGTGGGTCACCGCGCGGCGGTCACGGTGGACTGATCCCCAGGAATACGTCACTATGGATCGTCGTTAGCACTCATCGAGTGAGAGTGCCAGGAGGAAGACAGTGCCGACCTACCAGTACCAGTGCACCGAGTGCGGCGAGGGCCTCGAGGCGGTGCAGAAGTTCACCGACGACGCCCTGACCGAGTGCCCCAACTGCGGTGGCCGCCTGAAGAAGGTGTTCTCCGCGGTCGGCATCGTCTTCAAGGGCTCCGGTTTCTACCGCAACGACAGCCGCGGCTCCTCGTCGAGCAGCAGCCCGGCCTCGAAGTCGTCGGGTTCGTCGACCGCTTCCGGCTCGTCGTCCTCGGCGTCCTCCTCGGCGTCGTCGTCCTCGTCGTCCGGCTCGGGCTCGTCGGCCTCGAGCTCCGCCGGCAGCTCGGCCGCCTGACCTTTCTCTTACGGGACCCTGCCGTCATGGACGGCAGGGTCTTCGGCGTCCGCCGTTACGACTAATGTGCTGCGCATGGCGAACGCAGAGATCGGTGTAATCGGCGGCTCCGGCTTCTACTCGTTCCTCGACGACGTGACCGAGGTTCAGGTGGACACCCCCTACGGGGCGCCCAGCGACTCCCTCTTCCTCGGTGAGGTCGCCGGCCGGCGGATCGCGTTCCTGCCCCGGCACGGCCGCGGGCACCATCTGCCGCCGCACCGCATCAACTACCGGGCCAACCTCTGGGCCCTGCGGTCCGTCGGTGTCCGCCAGGTCCTCGGTCCGTGTGCGGTGGGCGGCCTGCGCCCCGAGTACGGGCCCGGCACACTCCTGGTCCCGGATCAGCTGGTGGACCGCACGAAGTCCCGGGCGAACACCTACTTCGACGGGCTGCCGCTGCCGGACGGCACCATTCCGAACGTCGTGCACGTGTCGCTCGCCGACCCCTACTGCCCCACCGGACGGTCCGCCGCGCTGAAGGCGGCCCGCGGCCGGGACTGGGAGCCCGTGGACGGCGGCACGCTCGTCGTGGTCGAGGGCCCGCGCTTCTCGACCCGGGCGGAATCGCTGTGGCACCAGGCGCAGGGCTGGTCCGTGGTCGGCATGACCGGCCACCCCGAGGCCGCGCTCGCCCGTGAGCTCGAGCTCTGCTACACCTCGCTGACCCTGGTCACCGACCTCGACGCGGGCGCGGAGACCGGCGAGGGCGTCTCCCACGAGGAGGTGCTGCGGGTGTTCGCGGCCAACGTGGACCGGATGCGGGGCGTGCTGTTCGACGCGGTGGCGGCACTGCCCGACACCGCGGGCCGGGACTGCCTGTGCGGGAACGCGCTGGGCGGGATGGATCCGGGGTTCGCGCTGCCGTAGTGCCGTGCTGCCCCGGTGCAGCGGCGGCGGGGTGGCGGGGCGACGGGGCCATGTGTGCCGCGGTGGCGGAAGTGCACGTTCGGGTGGGCGGGTTTTCCACAATCCGCCGGTCGTCCACCGGCTCCGACGAGTTTCGGCGCGAGGCGTCATCGTGGCATCGCAGGCCGATTCCTCGTCTCCTCGCCACAGGTGGTGGTCCCCGTGCAGGTGTCCCCTTCGCCGTCCCCTCCCTCCACTCCTTCCTCTCCCTCCCGTCCCTCCCCTCCTTCCTGGGCCCTTCCCTTCCCGCATCCGCCCGGCCCCGACGCCCCCGCCACGTCTGAAGTGCCGCACTTCGCACCGGTGCGGGTGCGCGGCGGGCGGTATCAGCTGCAGCGGCTGGTACGGCAGCGCCGGCGGGCGCTGGCGGCCGGGCTCGCCGTGACCGCTGCCGCGCTGGTGGCGGCGGGACCGCGTACGGGGCCGGAGCCGGACCGCGCCGGGCGGGCCCGTGGGCATCCGGTGGCGGCCCCGGTGCCACGACGTCCCGCGGACGGCCTGGTGACGGCGCCGGTCCGGATCGCGGACGCGGCCACCGTGCGGCTGCTGCGGCCCGGTGACCGGGTCGACGTCATCGCCGCCGAGGACCCCGCCGCGGGCGGTGACGCCCACGTGGTCGCCCGCGGGGCCCGGGTCACGCGAGTGCCGCAGGCTCTGGACGGTGCCACCGACGGCGGGGCGCTGGTGGTCCTCGCGGTGCCGCGTCGCACCGCGGCACGGCTCGTCGGCGCGAGCGCGACGGCACGGCTGGCGGTGACACTGTGCTGAGCCGTCGGCCGGGGTCACCGCGGTGGACAGGGGCACCGGGGCGTGCCGTAGGTTGCGGAGCGCTTTGTTCCACACCCTGTGCATGCGAAGAGAGGCCCCTAGGTGATCGAGAAGAACGAACCGAGCGTCTGGCAGGGTTTCAAGACGTTCCTGATGCGCGGCAACGTCGTCGATCTGGCAGTCGCGGTGGTCATCGGCGCCGCCTTCACGAACATCGTCAACTCGGTGGTGAAGGGGATAATCAACCCGCTGGTCGGAGCGGTCGGCACGCAGAACCTGGACAACTACAGCTCGTGTCTGAGCACGTCGTGCGAGGGCACGCACGGCATCCGGCTGATGTGGGGATCCGTCCTCGGTGCCACCCTGAGCTTCGTGATCACCGGTGCGGTGGTGTACTTCCTGATGGTCCTGCCGATGTCCAGGTACCTGGCCCGGGTGGAAGCCCGCAGGAAGGCACGGGAGGGCACGAAGGAGGTCGTCACGGTGACCGAGCTGGAGGTGCTCAAGGAGATCCGCGACGAGCTGGTCGCCCAGCGGGTCTCGGGCCGCGGCGAGCGGTAGCGGCGGCCCGCGCGGGCGGCCGGGCGGTTCAGAGGTGGTGGGGCGGCTTCTCGTCGAGGAAGCGCCTGAGGTCGCCGGCGGTGTCCGGTTCCGACCGCTCGCCCCATCCGCGGTCGGTGTCGTCCGAGGACTGCTGGTCCAGCGGGTCGTCGAAGACCAGCCGGGGCTTCGGCTCGCGGGGCTCGGGGGCGGGGGCGCTGCTCATACCTCCAGGGTACGGGCCCCCGGTGTCCCGGGCCGGGCCAGACTGGCCCGTATGACAGTTGACGCATTGACGGACGTCACGGGACTCCGGGTGGGGCACGCGACCAGGATCGGCGACGGCCGGCTCACCGGCACCACGGTCGTGCTGGCGCCGGAGGGCGGGGCGGTCGCCGCCGTGGACGTGCGCGGTGGCGGCCCCGGCACCAAGGAGACCGACGCGCTCGACCCCCGCAACATGGTGCAGAAGGTCGAGGCGGTGGTGCTGACCGGCGGCAGCGCGTACGGGCTCGACGCGGCGGCCGGAGTGATGGCCTGGCTCGAGGAGCGCGGGCGCGGGGTGCGGGTCGGGGCGGACCCGGCGCACGTCGTGCCGGTGGTGCCCGCCGCCTGCGTCTTCGACCTCGGTCGGGGCGGGGACTTCCGCGCCCGGCCGGACGCGGCCACGGGGCGGGCGGCGGTCGAGGCGGCCGCGGCGAGTACGCCCGGCGCTCCGGTGCCCCAGGGGTGCGTGGGCGCCGGCACGGGCGCCGTCGTGGGCGCGCTCAAGGGCGGGATCGGGACCGCGAGCACGGTGCTCGGCTCGGGGGTCACGGTGGCCGCGCTGGTGGTGGTCAACGCCGTCGGGTCGGCGGTGGATCCGGAAACGGGGGTGCTGTACGGGGAGTTCTTCCAGGGGCGGGTGGAGTACCCGGAGGCGCACGTCCATGAGGCCGCGCGCCGGCGCATCGCCGAGTCCGCCGCACGCAACGCGCTGCCGCCGCTCAACACCACGCTCGCGGTGGTCGCCACCGACGCTGACCTGTCGAAGGCGCAGGCGCAGAAGCTGGCCGGCACCGCCCACGACGGCATCGCGCGCGCCGTCCGGCCGGTCCATCTCCTCAACGACGGCGACACCGTGTTCGCCCTGGCCACGGGGGCCCGCCCGCTCGCCGGCGAGGACCCGCTCGCACTCAACCCCCTCCTCGCGGCCTGCCCGGACCTGGTCACCCGGGCGATCGCCCGCGCCGTACGCGCCGCCGAGCCGGTGTCCGGACCGGGCGGGTCGTGGCCGTCGTACGAGGAGCTGTACGGCGCGCGGTGAGGCCCCGTTCCGGGGCTCCAGGTCCGCGGGCGGCTTCGATTGTCCTGGTTCTGTCAGGTAGTGGACTTCAGCAGGAACGGGCGGAATCCCCCAATAACCCCTTCAGGTTCACCGGCTGGAAGTGGACCGCGGGAATTGACTGCTCCCCTTACTCAAGGGAGGGGGATTCCTGGCTCAGGCTGCCTCCTGGAGCGGCGCTCCAGGAGGTCTTGTGCCCTCGACACCAGCCGGGGCCAGACCAGCCCGGACGAGCATCACCTGCGCGGAGTTCTTGTCCCGAGGGGACACCGCTTTGCAGGTGGTGCAGGTGTAGGTACGTTCCGACAGCGGCAGTGCGTGCTTGGTTCTCGCTCCGCACCGTGCGCAGTCCATGGTGGTGTGCGCGGGATGCACCAGGCGTACGTCCCGGCCGTGCTTGCGGCCCATCTCCAGCAGCGCCCGTACGCGCGACATCCGCACACCTGCGCCTCTCTCCGGTCACGATCACCCCAACCAGCGGCCCGAGGCACACACGTTCGCCTTCACCCGGCCCCGCCGGGCAAGCCGTACGGGCGCTCCGCGCCCGGGCAGGCCGGAAGCGGCGACACTCCCCGGCGTGAACGCCGGGCCTCCTGGCAGCAAACCAAGTGACGCCTGACCGGCGGTCTTTGACCAGAACTGAGGCCGTGCGGGAATTTTCCGCGCGGCCCGCGCGTTTTCCGGGCATACGTTTTCTCGGTTCCCGGACATGATGTCCGGCCGAGGGGCTACGGTATGCACCCACAAGGTGACATGCAGCAACGCCGGGAGAAGCCTTGAGCGTTCCGTACGAGACGGCAGCGTACGAACCAGCCGAGTCGCCCGAGTCTCCAGAGGAGCACCTCGCGCGGCTTCTCGGCCGTGCCCTGAACTCCTTCGAGCTGCCCGACGAGTGCCTGCGGCAGCTGGACTGCCCGCTGGCGTACGACAGTTCGCTGCACTCCGCCCACCACAGCGCCGGGCTGCACCGCGAGACGTATCGGCACAGCTGGCTGCTCGCCGACGGTTCGGCGGTCACCCTCTGGGAGCTGGTGCACAACACCGCGCCCGGCAGCGAGCCCCAGCACGAGGTGTACGTGGACGAGGAGGAGCTGCGCGCCGCCACGTCCCGGCTACCGCTGCCGCCGGACACGCCGGACTTCGAGCTGCCGGTCCTGACCCAGCTGTCGGCGATCCCCGAGCCGCGGCACCTGTACGTCCCGGACGACTCGGCGGACCACGCGCGCAGGCTGCTGCGCCGCGCGGAGAACGCGGACCGGCCGGACGAGGAGACGGCGGCGCTGCTGTCGACGGCGTACGCCCACCAGATCACCCAGGCCTTCGGACGGCCGAGCCGGACCGGCCGGGGCACGCCCAGCTTCTCGCTCTACGAGCACGCCTTCCTGCTGCACGACGGCAAGGAGCTCTCCCTCTGGGAGGTCGAGCACACGGCGACGCCCGACGGACGGCACATGTGCGAGGTGTATGCCTCGGAGGACGCGGCCCGCGACGCCATGGAGCGGCGGGCGGCCCAGCAGGCCTGAGCGGAGGCCGCCCGGGCCCGCCGAGCCCTCGCCCTACGGCCTGTCCAGCCTGCGCACCAGACCGGCGAAGGCGTCCTGCTCCGCCGGGGTCAGTTCCACGGACTCCCGCTCGGGGGCGTGCGGATGCTGCTCCGGGAGCGCGGGAAGGGTCGGGAGGGCGCCCGGTCCCCGAGCTGATCGGGCGGAGCGCCGTGCGGCGGCCTCGTAGCGGCGGCGGCGCAGGACACCCGTCACGACGGTCACCCAGGCGGCGGTCGCCAGGGCGAGGAGGGTCGCCACCACGAGCTGGTGGATCGAGACGTGCGCAGGCATAAGCCCCAGTACACACCACGGTCCGGGACTTCTGTCCCGGACCGTGACGTATCTCGCAGGTGCCGTGAAGGACTCACAGCATCCCAAAGGGCGAGGAAGCGGCGGTGGTTACGCCGCGACGGGCTGCTTCCGCTCCGCCGTCCCCGTGGCCGCGTCGGCCGCGGCCCCGGTGCCCGCGGCCTCACCGGCCCGCTTGCGCATGCCCTTGAGGAGGACCACCATCGCCGTGGTGACGCACACACCGGCCGCGATCGCGATCAGGTAGAGGAAGGCGTTGCCGATCAGCGGGACCACGAAGATGCCGCCGTGGGGGGCGCGCAGGGTGGCGCCGAAGGTCATCGACAGGGCGCCGGTGATCGCGCCGCCGACCATCGAGGACGGGATGACCCGCAGCGGGTCGGCCGCGGCGAACGGGATGGCGCCCTCGGAGATGAAGGAGGCGCCGAGGACCCAGGCGGCCTTGCCGTTCTCCCGCTCGGTCTGGGTGAAGAGCTTGCCCCGGACGGTGGTGGCCAGGGCCATCGCCAGCGGCGGGACCATACCGGCGGCCATGACCGCCGCCATGATCTTCATCGCGGAGTCACTGGGGTTGGAGACCGCGATACCGGCGGTGGCGAAGGTGTACGCGACCTTGTTGACCGGGCCGCCGAGGTCGAAGCACATCATCAGGCCGAGCAGCGCGCCGAGCAGCAGGGCGTTGGCGCCGGAGAGACCGTTCAGCCAGTCGGTCATGCCCTTCTGCGCGGACGCGATGGGCTTGCCGATGACCACGAACATCAGGAACCCGACGATCGCCGAGGAGATCAGCGGGATCACCACCACCGGCATGATGCCGCGCAACGCCGCCGGGATGTGGACCTTCTGGATGGCCATCACCACGCCACCGGCGATCAGACCGGCCGCCAGACCGCCGAGGAAGCCCGCGTTGATCGTGGACGCGATCATGCCGCCCACGAAGCCGGGGACCAGACCGGGCCGGTCCGCCATGCCGTAGGCGATGTAGCCCGCCAGGACCGGCACGAGGAAGCCGAACGCCACCGCGCCGATCTGGAACATCAGGGCCGCCCAGCTGTGCGACTGGGTCCACACGAAGTGGTCCATCACGGAGGGCGCCGACTTGATCTGGTAGCCGCCGATCGCGAAGCCCAGGGCGATCAGCAGACCGCCGGCCGCGACGAACGGGACCATGTAGCTGACGCCGGACATCAGCCACTTGCGCAGCTTGGTGCCGTAGCCCTCGCCGGCGTCCCCGGCCCGCTCGACCGGTGTGCCGGGCGCGGCGGCGGCCGTGACCTCGCCGCGCTCCGCCTTCTGACGGACCTCGGTGATCAGCTCGCCGGGCCGGTTGATGCCGGCCTTCACGCCGACGTCGACGGTCGGCTTCCCGGCGAAGCGGTCCTTGTCGCGCACCGGCACGTCGTGGGCGAAGATCACGCCGTCCGCCGCCGCGATCACCGCCGGGTCGAGCCGGGTGAACCCGGCCGAGCCCTGCGTCTCGACGACGACCTCGACGCCCGCCTCCCGGCCGGCGGTCTCCAGCGACTCGGCCGCCATGTAGGTGTGGGCGATGCCGGTCGGGCAGGAGGTGACGGCGACGACCCGGAACGGCCGCCGCTCCCCGGCGGGAGTCTTGGCGGGGGCCGCGTCACCCGCTGCGGCGTCGGCGGAGGCCGCCGCCGACGCCGCAGCGGAGTCTTCGGACGCGCCGGCCTCGTCGGCCGCTTCCTCGCCCCGGATGAGCGCGGCCGCCGCGGCGGCGTCGCCCACCGAGCGCAGCGCGGAGGTGAACTCGGCGTTCATCAGCTGCCGGGCCAGCGAGGACAGGATCGTCAGATGGGCGTCGTCGGCACCGGCCGGCGCGGCGATCAGGAAGATCAGGTCGGCGGGTCCGTCGGGCGCGCCGAAGTCGATCCCGGCGGCGCTGCGCCCGAAGGCCAGGGTCGGCTCGGTGACGTGCTCGCTGCGGCAGTGCGGGATGCCGATGCCGCCGTCGAGGCCGGTAGGCATCTGCGCCTCGCGGGCGGCCACGTCCGCGAGGAAGCCGTCCAGGTCGGTCACCCGGCCCAGGGTCACCATGCGCTCGGCGAGGGCGCGCGCCGCCGCCTCTTTGGTGTCGGCGGACAGGTCGAGGTCGACCAGGTCCGCGGTGATCATCTCGCTCATCGCGGGCTCCTTCGCACGCGTATCGCCCGGGGGGTGGAGTGGGCGGGGGTGGGGACGGGGGTGCTGTGGGGGGAAGCGGGGTGGGGGAAAGCCGGGTGGGGGGCGGCGGTGGGTGCGGAGGCGGGGCCGGGGAAGCCCCGCCTCCGCGGGCCGGCAGAGCGGCTCAGGTTGCCCTGCCGGCCGGCGGTCGCGACGAGTAACGGGGCGCCTCGCCGCTTCATGGCGAACCGTTTCAGCTCGTCGGGATGCCGGGAGGGGGCGGCGAGGAGCCGGGGCGGGGCGGCGAGCAGGGTCGTACGTGCGTTCATGACACCGGCTCCGTCAGATCGCGGTTCACCGGGACCTCCCTTGTGACCGTCACCGCCGCCGGGTCCAGGTCGGCGGGGGTCGGCATGACACTGCCGGGCAGCTGGACGGCGGCGGCGCCGTGTGCAATGGCCGAGGCAAGGGCCTCCGGGCCGCTGCCGCCGGCGATCAGGAAACCGGCGAGCGAGGAGTCGCCGGCGCCCACGTTGCTGCGTACCGCGTCTACCCGCGCGCTGCCGAACCAGGCACCCGTGCCGTCCACCAGCAGCTGGCCGTCGGCGCCCAGGCTCGCGAGCACGGCCCGCGCGCCCATCTCGCGCAGTTCCTCGGCCGCCTTCACCGCGTCGCCCACGGTCGCCAGGGGACGCCCGACGGCCTCCGCCAGCTCCTCCGCGTTCGGCTTCACGACGTCGGGCCGCTCCCGCAGCGCCTCCAGCAGCGCGGGTCCGGAGGTGTCCAGGGCGATGCGCTTGCCGGCGGCGTGCGCCCGTGCGACGAGGTCGGCGTACCAGGCCGGGGCGAGGCCGCGCGGCAGGCTGCCGCAGCACGCGATCCAGTCGGCGTCGCCCGACTGCGCGCGGACCGTCTCCAGCAGCAGCTCCTGCTCCTGACGGGACAGCTCCGGGCCGGGGGCGTTGATCTTCGTCAGGACGCCGTCCGCCTCCGCGAGGGCGATGTTGGAGCGGGTGGCCCCGGCGACCGGGACCGGTGCGACCTCGATGCCCTGCGCGTCGAGCAGCTCGGCGACGAGCGCGCCGGGCGCACCGCCCAGGGGCAGGACGGCGACCGTGCGCTGCCCGGCGGCGGTCACCGCGCGCGAGACGTTGACGCCCTTGCCGCCGGGATCCATGCGCTCGGTCTCGGCGCGGATGACCTCGCCGCGCTTCAGGGCCTGGACCTCGTAGGTGCGGTCGAGGGACGGGTTGGGGGTGACGGTGAGGATCATGCGCGCACTACTTCCGTGCCGCCGCGCTCGATGGCGACGGCGTCTTCGGGGCTCAGCCCACTGTCGGTGATCAGCAGGTCCACGTCGCTCAGGTCGCCGAAGCGGGCGAAGTGCTCCTGGCCGTGCTTGGTGGCGTCGGCGAGCAGCAGCACGCGGCGGGCGGCGGCGATCGCCGCGTGCTTGACCGCGGCCTCGGCGAGGTCGGGGGTGGTCAGACCGTGCTCGGCGGAGAAGCCGTTGGCGGCCAGGACCAGGACGTCGGCGCGGATCTCGCCGTAGGCGCGCAGCGCCCAGGCGTCCACGGCGGCCCGCGTACGGTGCCGTACGCGTCCTCCGACCAGGTGGAGCTGGATGCCCGGGTGGTCGGCGAGGCGGGCCGCGATGGGCAGGGAGTGCGTGACCACGGTGAGTCGCGCCTCCAGCGGGATGGCTCCGGCCAGGCGGGCGACCGTGGTGCCGGCGTCGAGGATCATCGTGCCCTCGGTCGGCAGTTCGGCGAGGGCCGCCTTGGCGATCCGGTCCTTCTCGTCGGCGGCGGTGCCCTCACGCTCGGCGAGGTCCGGCTCGAAGTCGAGGCGTCCGGCCGGAATGGCACCGCCGTGCACCCGGCGGACCAGGCCGGCGCGGTCGAGGGCCTTCAGGTCCCGGCGAATCGTCTCCGCCGTCACCTGGAACTCCTCGGCGAGCGAGAGCACGTCCACCCGGCCGCCGTCGCGGGCGAGCCGGAGGATCGCCTGCTGCCGCTCCGGTGCGTACATGTCCGTTCGCCTCCGACTCATGCCCGAACGTGTGGTTTCACTCGGAGGCTACGCCCGGATGTCCGAAAAGTAAACGGGTTCGGACCCGATTCGGGCATGAACGGACTTACGGCTCACGATCTGGGCAGACCGAAGGGCCCGGCACCTGATGGCTGATGGCGCCGGGCCCTTTCTTCCCGCAGACGGAACTCCGCCTCCGCACCCCGTCCGCGCTCAGGACACGAGTTCCCGCTCCCGGTCCTGCTCCGGCAGCTCGGCCCCGCCGCCCTCCACATGCTGCGCCGGACGCTTCGGCAGGGCGAACATCAACAGGAAGATCACGCCCATCACCGCGGCCACCCAGCCCAGCGCGTGCTGGAACGCGTTCACGAAGGCGGGGCCGACCTCCGGGCGGGTCAGGTGGTCGCCGATCACACCGAAGAAGACCACCGACACCAGGCCGAGCCCGAGCGCGTTGCCCATCTGCTGCACGGTGTTGATCAGGCCGGACGCCGAACCGGCGTGCTCCCGCGGCACCTCGGAGAGCACCGCGTCCGTCAGCGGGGCGACGATCAGGCCCATGCCGGTGCCCATGACGACCAGCGGCAGCGCCATCTGCCAGGAGGCGATCGCGAGGCCGTACCGGTGGGCCTCCGCCATGTAGACCAGCACACCGAGGGCCATGAGCAGGGCGCCCGCCTGGAGCACCTTGCGGCCGAAGCGCGGCACCAGCTTCTGTACCGAGAGCCCGGCCGCCGTGGAGACCGCGAGCGAGAACGGCACGCCGGTCAGCCCGGCCCGCAGCGGCCTCCAGCCGAGACCCATCTGCATGTACAGCGTCCA
Organism: Streptomyces sp. NPDC001544; assembly: GCF_042894285.1. NCBI lineage: Bacteria > Bacillati > Actinomycetota > Actinomycetes > Kitasatosporales > Streptomycetaceae > Streptomyces > Streptomyces sp. NPDC001544. The sequence continues at coordinate 91,647 of NZ_JBIAVN010000018.1, forward strand.
CACCAGGAAGAAGACGCCGAGCGCGACCCCGAAGACGGTCTGCACCGCGATGCCCGCCGCGAAGCTCTTCACCCGGAACAGCGACAGCTCGACCAGCGGGGACCCGTCCCGCGCGCTCTTGCGCCGCTCGTACGCCACCAGCGCCGCGAAGACGCCCACCGAGCCGGCCATCGACACGTACCCCCACAGCGGCCAGCCCAGCTCACGCCCCCGGGTGAGCGGGTAGAGCAGCATCAGCAGGCCCAGCGTCACCAGCGCGACGCCGACGAGGTCCAGCTTCAGCGCCTTCGGGGCCTTGGACTCGGTGATGAAGCGGCGGCCGAGGAGGAGGGCGACGACACCGACCGGCAGGTTGATCAGGAAGATGGGCCGCCACTCGAGGCCGAACAGGTTCCACTCGGTCAGCAGCGCGCCCAGCAGCGGGCCCGAGACCGCGCCCAGGCCGACGATCGCGCCGAAGAGCCCGAACACCTTGCCGCGCTCGTGCGCCGGGAACGTGGCGTGCACGATCGACAGCACCTGCGGCACCATCATCGCCGCCATCGCGCCCTGCAGGATGCGGGAGGCGACCAGCATCTCCGGGTTCGCGGCGAAGCCGCACAGCGCCGAGGCGAGGGTGAAGCCGCCGACGCCGACGAGGAACAGCCGCTTGCGTCCGTGGATGTCGCCGAGCCGTCCGCCGGTGATCAGGCCGGCGGCGAAGGCCAGGGCGTAACCGGCGGTGATCCACTGGATCTGGCTGAAGGAGGCGCCCGCGTCCTGCCGGATCGACGGGATCGCGATGTTGACGATCGTGACGTCGACCAGGTCCATGAAGGCGGCGGTCATCACGATCGCCAGGGCGAACCATCGGCGGCGGTCGGCCGCCTCGTGCGGGGTGGGCTTACGGGTCTCGGTGGAGGTCATGCATCGAAGGTAGGGGCCGAGTAGGTCAGATCGTGTCCTACTTCTGCGGCATCCTCTGACGTATGACGACGGACACCCCGGCCCGGCTCCTGCAGCTCCTCTCCCTCCTCCAGACGCCCCGCGAATGGCCGGGCGGCGAGCTCGCCGAGCGGCTCGGGGTGTCCCGCCGCACGGTCCGCCGGGACGTCGACCGGTTGCGCGAGCTCGGCTATCCCGTGCAGGCGACGATGGGCGCCGACGGCGGGTACCGGCTGGTCGCGGGCAAGGCGATGCCGCCGCTGGTGCTCGACGACGAGGAGGCGGTGGCCATCGCCGTGGGGCTGCGGGCGGGCGCCGGGCACGCGGTGGCGGGAGTCGACGAGGCGTCGGTGCGGGCCCTGGCGAAACTGGAGCAGGTGCTGCCGGCCCGGCTGCGCCACCGCGTCTCCACACTGCAGGCCGCTACCACCCTGCTGACCAGCGGGGACGGGGCGAGCATCGCGCCGGAGACGCTCACCGTGATGGCGTCGACGGTGGCCGGCCGGGAGCGGTTGCGGTTCGCGTACCGGGCCAAGGACGGCAGCGAGTCGCGGCGGCTGACCGAGCCCTACCGGCTGGTGTCGACCGGGCGGCGGTGGTACCTCGTGGCGTACGACCTGAACCGGGACGACTGGCGCACGTTCCGGGTGGACCGGGTGAGCGATCCGTTCGCGACCGGGGCGCGGTTCACCCCGCGCGAGCTGCCGACGGGGAGCGCGGCGGAGTATCTGCGCCGGTCCATTCATGGGCGGCAGGACGGGTACGAGTACGAGGTCGAGTTCGCGGAGTCGGTGGACTTCGTCGCGTCCCGGGTGCCGGCCTGGGTGGGCCGGCCGGAGCCGGTGGGCTCGGGGGGCTGCGTGGTGCGCGGGACGTCCGGGGGCCCCACCGAGTGGCTGGCGGCGCGGCTGGCGATGGTGGGCTGCGACTTCGTCGTCCGGCGGCCCGAGGAACTCCGTATCTGCGTGCGGGAGTTGGGCGGTCGTCTGAGCAGGGCGGCAGGCCGGTGAGGAGGCCGTGCCACCGGCGGTGCGCCGGCCCCGTGTGGCAAAATCTACGGTCCGACGGTTCACCCCGGGGTTCAGGTACGGGGTGGACCGCCGCCCCGTACGACCGCCGCCCCGTACGACCGCCGCCCCGTACGACCGCCGCCCCGTACGACCGCCGCCTCGGCGTGCCCGCAGGACGCCGAGGAGCCGGGCTCCGGCGCCCGGGGGGACAGGCACCGAAGCCCGGCTCTGGGAAGGTCCCGGCGCCGGGGGGGATGTGCGTCGGGACATGGCATCAGGGTGAGAGAACGTTTCCGCTCACGTCTCTCTTCACGGCGGCGGGGGGCACCCCTCCACGGGAGTGCGGGCCAGGACTGCGGACTGCTGGGCCCCGAGGGGTTTTTCCCGGGGCCCCACGAGTTGAAGCGGCGCTCCAGAGCCATGTTTGCGCGGTCTTCCGCCACCCGGCGTACGCGGTCGCCGGGGCGATCGGCACTCCGGGCAGGCCCTGCGCCGCCGACCTGCGCCGCCGCCTTACGCGGCCGCGTCGAAGCCGGTGCTCCGGGCCAGCTTCTTCAGCTCCAGCAGTGCGTGCTTCTCGATCTGGCGGATGCGTTCGCGGGTCAGACCGTGCTCCTTGCCGACCTCCGTCAGCGTGCGCTCGCGGCCGTCCTCGATGCCGTAGCGCATCTTGATGATGGAGGCGGTGCGCTGGTCGAGGCGGCCGATCAGATCGTCCAGCTCCTCGCTGCGCAGCAGCGTCAGCACCGACTGCTCGGGCGACACCGCGGAGGTGTCCTCGAGCAGGTCGCCGAACTGGGTCTCGCCCTCGTCGTCCACCGACATGTTCAGCGAGACCGGGTCACGGGCCCAGTCGAGCACGTCGGTCACGCGCTCCGGCGTCGAGCCGAGCTCGGCGGCGATCTCCGCGGGCTCCGGCTCACGGCCGTTCTCCCGGTTGAAGTCGCGCTGCACACGCCGGATGCGGCCCAGCTCCTCCACGAGGTGGACGGGCAGCCGGATGGTGCGGGACTGGTCCGCGATCGAGCGGGTGATCGCCTGCCGGATCCACCAGGTCGCGTAGGTCGAGAACTTGAAGCCCTTGCGGTAGTCGAACTTCTCGACGGCGCGCACCAGACCCGCGTTGCCCTCCTGGATCAGATCGAGCAGGGGCAGGCCGCTGCGGGGGTAGCGGCGTGCGACGGCGACGACCAGGCGCAGGTTGGAGCGGATGAACACGTCCTTGGCGCGCTCCCCCTCGGCGACCAGGGCCTCGAGCTCCTCACGGGTGGCGTCCGTCTTGGACTCCTCGTACCCGTCGAGGATCTGCCGTGCGAACACGCCCGCTTCTATGGTCTGGGACAGGTCGACTTCCTTGGCGGCGTCGAGCAGCGGTGTCCGTGCGATCTCGTCGAGGTACATGCCGACCAGGTCGCGGTCGGCGATCTCGCCGCCATGGGCGCGAACACTGCTTGCCGCGTCGGCCGTCTCGCCGGTGGCGGACTGACGACGGGCGACGGCACGGGTTGCCATGCGTGCTCCCTTGCGATGGTGGGTCAGCGGGTGGTCCAGGCGGACACTCGGCACTCCGCGGGTTGAACGGTTGGGACTCTCCTCGGGTGCCCGGCATCCGAAGGAAACAACGACTGGAATCCGGACAGAATTCCCAACCCACCCCTCGTTTTTTCTGATCATGCAGTACCCTGTCCGGCCACACAGGGAGGTGCGATGCTCTCAGAGCGTGCAGAGGTGCAGGTCAGGCCGGGTGCCGAGGGTGACCTCGAAGCCCTCACGGACATCTACAACCACTACGTACGTGAGACGCCCATCACATTCGACATCGAGCCGTTCACACCCGAGGAACGTCGTCCCTGGCTGCTCTCCCACCCGGAAGACGGCCCGTACCGCCTGATGGTTGCCGTGGCCGCGGAGTCACAGGAGATCCTGGGCTACGCCACATCCAGCCCCCACCGGCCGAAGCCCGCGTACAGCACGTCCGTCGAGACGACCGTCTACCTCGCGCCGCACGCCGCCCGCCGCGGCGTCGGCACACTGCTGTACAAGGCCCTCTTCGAGGCCCTGTCCGGCCAGGACCTGCATCGCGCCTACGCCGGCATCGCACAGCCGAACGAGGCGTCCACGCGGCTGCACGAGCGCTTCGGCTTCCGTCACATCGGCACCTACCGGGAGATCGGCCGCAAGTTCGGCCGGTACTGGGACGTCGCCTGGTACGAGAAGGAGCTCTGACTCCGCGGCCCGCCCAGCCGGCCAACCGGCGGCCGACAAACCCGGCCCGTGGCCGGCATGCCCAACCGCCCGGCCGACCCCGGTCCGCCGCTCAGCCGAACTGCACCGACCGCTTCGCCATGCCCATCCAGAAGCCGTCGATCACGGACTTCTGCGCGTCGAGTTCGTCGCCGGCCTCCGCCGCGCCCATGGTGACGAAGAGCGGGGCGAAGTGCTCGGTGCGCGGGTGGGCGTAGCGGCCCGCGGGGGCCTTGTCGAGGAAGTCCAGCAGGGCGTCCCAGTCGCGGGTCTCCAGCGCGCGCCGCCCCCAGTCGTCGAACTCGGAGGACCAGCTGGGCACCCCGTTGCCGGCGTGCCGCAGCGCGGCCAGGTTGTGGGTGAAGAAGCCGGAGCCGACGATCAGCACGCCCTCGTCGCGCAGCGGGGCGAGCCTGCGGCCGATCTCCATCAGGCGGACCGGGTCGAGGGTCGGCATGGAGATCTGCAGGACCGGGATGTCGGCGGCGGGGAACATCTCCACCAGGGGGACGTAGGCACCGTGGTCGAGGCCGCGGTCCGGGATGTCCTGCACGGGCATACCGGGGGCGCGCAGCAGCTTGCGGACGGACTCGGCGAGCTCCGGTGCGCCGGGGGCCTCGTACTTCACCCGGTAGTAGTGCTCGGGGAACCCCCAGAAGTCGTAGACGAGCGGGACGGTCGTCGTCGCGCCGAGGGCGAGGGGGGCCTCCTCCCAGTGGGCGGAGACCATGAGGATCGCCTTGGGGCGGGGCAGGTCGGCGGACCATGCGGCGAGCTGCCCCGGCCAGACGGGGTCGTCGGCGAGCGGCGGGGCACCGTGGCTGAGGTAGAGGGCGGGCATGCGCTCCTGCGCGGTGACGGACATGAGGCGGCTCCCTCTCGTCGACGGTTGTTTTAACTCTCAAGCTCTACCGAACAGTGTAGGCTGCACTTGTTTAAACTTCAAGAAGGCACCCCGTACAGTGGGACGCATGAACACGGCATCCGAATCCGCCGACGAGCACCGCTGGCTCACCGACGAGGAGCAGCGCGTCTGGCGCTCGTACCTGCACGCCACCACGCTGCTGGAGGACTTCCTCGACCGTCAGCTGCAGCGCGACGCCGGAATGCCGCACGTCTACTACGGCCTGCTCGTCGGACTCGCCGAAGCCCCGCGCCGTCGGCTGCGGATGACCGAGCTGGCCATGAAGGCCAAGATCACCCGCTCCCGTCTCTCGCACGCCATCGCACGCCTGGAGAAGAACGGCTGGGTCCGCCGCGAGGACTGCCCCTCCGACAAGCGCGGCCAGTTCGCGGTGCTGACCGAGGAGGGGTACGAGGTGCTGCGGCGCACCGCGCCGGGCCATGTCACCGCCGTACGCCAGGCCCTCTTCGAACGCCTGACCCCGGAACAGCAGAAGACCCTCGGCGAGATCATGGAGATCGTCGCCGAGGGTCTTCAACCGGACGAAGCGGGTGCCGACCTGCCGTGGCTCCGCTGAGGGAGCCCCCGCACCCGTCCTAGTGGGCGATCACCGGCACCGCGGCCTCGTCCTCGACCCCGTCACCGGAGACGACCGCGCCGGAGCCCGGGCTGCCGGCGTTGACGAAGGTCACCACGATCACGGCGGAGAGCACCAGGATGCCGACCGCGAACCAGATGGCGTTGGTGTAACCGTGCACCATGCCCTGGAGCTGGACCAGCTGCTGCTGCGGCTTGGTGGCCGCGGTCGCCATGTGGTCCTTGATGTACGAGGTGGTCGCGGAGGACGCGATCGTGTTAAGCAGGGCCGTACCGATCGCACCGCCCACCTGCTGCGAGGTGTTGACCATCGCCGAGGCCACACCGGCGTCCCGCGGCTCGACGCCCGTGGTCGCCAGGGACATGGCCGGCATGAACGCCGTACCCATGCCGAGGCCGAGCAGCAGCATCGCGGGCAGCAGCAGGGTCGCGTACGACGAGCCGATCTCCAGCCGGGTCAGCAGCAGCATGCCGAGCGAGGCGATCAGGAAGCCGGGACCCATCAGCAGCCGGGCCGGGACCCGGGTCATCAGACGGGCGCCGATCTGGGTGGAACCGGTGATCATGCCCGCGATCATCGGCAGGAACGCGAAGCCGGTCTTCACCGGGGAGTAGCCCTTGACGACCTGCAGGTAGTAGGTCAGGAAGAGGAACAGGCCGAACATCGCGATGATCGCGAGACCCAGCGAGAGGTAGATGCCACCGCGGTTGCGGTCGGTGACCACGCGCAGCGGCAGCAGCGGGGCCGCGACCCTGGACTCGACGACCACGAAGGCGAGCAGCAGCACGGCGGACGCGACGAACATGCCGACCGTCAGGGAGTCGCCCCAGCCGTCGGACTCGGCGCGGGTGAAGCCGTACACCAGGGACACCAGACCCAGCGTGGACAGGACCACACCCGGGATGTCGAGCGCGGAGCGGTTGCGGCCGCCCTCCGGCTCACGGATGACGAAGTAGGCACCGGCCGCGGCGACCACCGCGAAGGGGACGTTCACGAAGAAGGTCCAGCGCCAGTCCAGGTACTCGGTGAGGAAGCCGCCGAGGATCAGGCCGACGGCGCCGCCGCCACCGGCGATGGCACCGTAGATGCCGAACGCCTTGGCACGCTCCTTGGCGTCCGTGAACATCACGGCGAGCAGCGAGAGCGCGGCCGGGGCGAGCATGGCGCCGAAGACGCCCTGGAGGGCGCGGGCGCCGAACATCATCGCGCCGTTGGTCGCGGCACCGCCGAGCGAGGAGGCCGCGGCGAAGCCGGCCAGGCCTATGACGAAGGCCCGCTTGCGGCCCCACAGGTCGGCGATCCGGCCACCGAAGAGGAGCAGACCGCCGAAGGCCAGGGCGTACGCCGTCACGACCCACTGGCGGTTGCCGTCGGAGATGCCCAGGTCCTGCTGGGCGGAGGGCAGGGCGATGTTCACGATGGTCGCGTCGAGGACGACCATGAGCTGGGCGAGCGCGATGAAGACGAGCGCTTTCCAGCGATTGGGGTCGGCGGTGCCGACGGTGGCCGGGGCTGTTTCTGACATGGGGATACTCACTTCAAGACGTCGTGAAGCACGTCGTGGACGTCGTAAGGAACGTCCTGGACGCCGTAACGGAAAAGGCATGAGGGCATCAGCGGCTCGCCGTGCGCGCAGGGCGGCCGGAGGTCGGCTGCTATGAGGTCGGCTGTTACGGGGTTCGACCGGTGTACGGCCCGGAACTCATCGGTCAGGTCTGCCGGAAGTCCTCCATGGTCGCGGCCGTGCCCGGGAGCACGGAGCGGGCCGGGGCCCGCAGCCCGTCCAGGAACAGCTGCAGGAGTCGGTGGGCGAAGCGGTCCATGCTGATGCAGCCCGCACCGGCCGGGGGCCGGCTGAGCTGGTTCACGGCGAGCATCAGGTCGCCGACACAGACGTCGGGGCGGAGCCGGCCGGCCGCCTTGGCGCGGTCCATGACCTCCTCGACGGTCTGCTCGGCCCTCTTGCGGGCCGCTTCGAGGTCGGGATGGTTCTGGTCGAACGTGGTGGAGACCATCGGGCACAGCGCGCTGATCCGCTCGTCGGCGGCGGTGTGCACGAAGCGCTCCAGAGCCGCGAAGGCGTCCCCCGTCTCCGCGAGAGCCTCCTCCGCCGCCCGCGCCGTACGGTCGATGACGAAGCAGACGACCTCCCGGACCAGGGCGTCGCGGTCCGGGAAGTTGCGGTACACCGTGGCGTTGCCGACACCGGCCCGGCGGGCGATCTCGTCGAGCGGCACACCGGGGCCGTACTCGACGAACATCTCCCGGGCGGCGGTGACGATCCGCTCCCGGTTGCGCAGGGCGTCGGCGCGCGGCCGGGTCACCTTGCGCTGCGCGGGGGTCGCGGTGGGCACGGCGTACTCCTGACTCGTTTGGTGAACTCGTCGAGTGGACTCGAACGCGTGCACTCGTCGGGTGGTTTTGTCGGGCGGGGCGATCCGGGGAACGAGTCCCCGTTTCGCTCGGACACAGGTCTAAACGGGGAAACGGTCCCCGGTTATTTCAGGCTCGGCAGGAATATTCCTGTGACCTGGATCACTCCCCCTCCGCCTACCCTCCCCCGTCCGCGTACCGGCCGGAAACCCACGATCGGTCTCCTCCAACGCGCGCCCCGCACCCCTCTGACACAGGGTGATCGAAAGGGTGCAGTCGGCGACCGGCGGCTGCCTGGAGCGGAAGGTCCCTGCATGCAGCCGCAGTCGTCCAGCGGCCGGCGTGCGCCGGGCGCACACCGGATACGCCCGCGCCGTGTGGCCGCCCTCGCGTCCGTGACCACGCTGACCCTCGCGGTCAGCACCTCGGCCGGCCCGGGACACCTCACGGATGCGTCCACCGCCGCCGGAGCCGGACCGGTCGCCCTGGCCCGCTCCCCCGCCCTGGCTCGCTGCATGATCAGCGGCGGGCCGGACATCCAGATGACCGAGGGCATACCGACGCCCGGCGGCTACGCCCGCTCCACCGGCACCGTCCGCGCCCTGACCCTCATGGTCGACTTCTCCGACGCACCCGGTCAGGGCAGCGCCCTCGACCGCTTCCGCGAGTTCTTCCCGCAGACCCAGGAGTGGTTCCGCACCGCCTCCTACGGCCGTCTCGACTACCGCCCCGAGACACCGGTCACCGACTGGCTGCGCATGCCGAAACCGTTCAAGGCCTACGGCATAGAGCGCGGCGCCCCCTTCGACCCCGGCTACCGCCGGCTGGTCCAGGACATCGTGGCCGCCGCCGACCCCGCAGTGGACTTCCACTCGTACGACCTGCTGAACGTACTGATCACCCCCAACGCGGGCCCGCCCGCCCTGGACACGGTGCTGTCGGTGACGTTCGCCGGCAACGCCGAGGCGCCGGTCGCCGACGGAACACCGGTCGCCAACGCCTCCTTCGTCTACTCCCGCCAGGACGACGGATCCGGCTCCTACGCCCTCACCGGCTACCGCGTGCTCCCGCACGAGAACGGCCACGTCTTCGGTCTGCCCGACCTCTACACCCAGGAGGGCGGCGGCGCGGTCGGCCACTGGGACATCATGAGCGAGGACTGGGGCGCCGGGAACGACCTGCTCGCCTGGCACAAGTGGAAGCTGGGCTGGCTGGACCCCGCCCAGGTGAGCTGCGCGGCGGCCCGCGGCACCACCGAGTACGAACTGACCCCGCTGTACCGCGCCGGCGGACGGAAGCTCGTCTTCATACCGGTCAGCGGCCACAGCGGCTACGCCCTGGAGCTACGCGCCCAGGGCGGCAACGACGAGACCGTGTGCAGCCCCGGCATCCTCGTCTACAAGGTGGACGCGAACGTCGACACCGGCAGCGGCCCCATCAAGGTCTACGACGCCCACCGCCACTCCGGCGGCTGCACCAGCAGCCCCAACGTCCACGCCGAACTCTCCGACGCCCCCTTCGGTCCCGGGGAGACCTTCAAGGACCCGCTGCGGGGGATCACCGTGAAGGTGACCGAGGGGAACTCGGCCGGGGACTACCGGGTGCGGGTGACACGGAGCTAGCCACGCCACGTGGTCGCCGGACTGCTGGGGATTACGGTAGGCGTGCCGAGACCGCCGTACCGCGACGGTCGCAACGTGGCCGCCGTACCGCGACGGTCGCACGGAGACCGCCGTACCGGAGAGCCGGAGCCGATGCCCGCGAACACCGCACTGGACGCCGACGCCCCGCGGGGCACTGCGGAAGCCGCAGGGTCCGCAGGGTCCGCAGGAGCCGTGGGCGCCGCGGGCACCGGCGAGCCACCGGCCGAGGCGGTCACCCCGCTGATCCGCGGGATCGCCGTACTGCGCGAGCTCACCGAGGCCGGCGGCACCCTCAGCCCGAGCGCGCTGGAGAGGGCCACCGGCCTCGCCCGTTCCACGGTGGACCGGATCACGGCGACGCTCGAGCACATGGGGTACGTACGTCTCGACGGCCGGGAAGTCGTACTGGCGCCCCCCGTGATGGAACTCGGCAACGCCTATCTCGCCGCCCTCCGCCTGCCCGCGCTGCTGGACGCCCGCGCCGACGCCCTGGCCGACGAGCTCGACGAGTCGGTGTCCCTGGCGGTCGCCGACGGCGACGGCATCCGCTTCATCCACCAGGCCACCCGCCGCCGCGCGATGTCCCTCAGCTTCCGCATCGGCGACCTCCTCCCCGCCGAACGCACCGCGCCGGGCCCGCTGTTCGCGGCGGAATGGACGGAGGCGGACTGGACGCGGTGGCACGCGCGCAGGGCAGCGGACCCGGAGGACACCGGCTTCCCGGCGGTCCCCAGGACAAGGCACGCGTCAGGCGCCGCCCCCGTTGCCGACGGGGACTTCCCCCAGCGCTCCGCACAGGCGGCAACCGACGGCTACGCCCTGGACGACCAACTGATCGAACCGGGCCTGGTGGCCGTCTCCGTACCGGTACGGGACCCGGCGACGGGCCGAATTTCCTGCGCCGCGAACGTGGTCAGCCACACCAGCCGCCACACCGCGACCGGCCTGCGCGACACCCTGCTCCCCCGCCTGCGCGACGCGGTGACGGCGATGGAAGCGGACCTGCGCGACGCGCAGCCGGCGTCTCCCGGCCCACCCCCGTCCGGCCTGGCCACCTGGACGACGGCGTCCAAGACCGAACTCGGCCGCGGCTTCGTCGAATCGCTGGCCCGCGGCCTCACGGTCCTGACCGCCTTCGGCGAGGGCCGCGCCCACCTGACCCTGGCGGAAGTGGCGAAGGCGACGGGCCTGGCACGGGCAACGGCCCGGCGGGCCCTGATCACCTACGAACACCTCGGCCTGATGACCACGTCCCCCGACCACCGCACCTTCACCCTCACCCCCCGCGTCCTCTCCCTCGGCTTCCCGCCCCTCTCCCGCACGACCCTGCCCCAGCTGGCCACTTGGCACCTCAGAGCGCTGGCGAACCAGGTGGGCGAGTCGACGGCCATGGCGGTACTGGTGCCCCCGGAACCGTCAGCGGGCACGAGGGAACCCATGATCCAACTAACGGCCAGAGCCACCACGCCCCGAGTCCTCTCCCCCGACATCACGGTGGGCGCCCGCTTCCCGGCCCGGGCGACCTCCCTCGGCCGCGCACTCCTGGCCCCGGGCCCCTCCCGCCCCTACGCCCTGGCCGACGAGGAACTCGAATCGGGCCTGCGCTCCATCGCGGTCCCCATCCGAGACCGCACAGGCCAGGTCGTGGCCGCCATCAACATCTCCACCCACGCGGCCCGCCGCACGCTGGACGACTGCGTCACCCACCTCCTCCCCGCCCTGACCGCCACAGCCACCCACATCCAGACCGACCTCCACACCGCCTCCCGCTTCACCCACGTCCCCCCGACCTGACTCCCCACCCCCACCGACGAGATCCGGTACGCTGACGCCAGTGGCCAACACGACCACGCCCCGCCTTCGTAGCTCAGGGGATAGAGCACCGCTCTCCTAAAGCGGGTGTCGCAGGTTCGAATCCTGCCGGGGGCACAGACAGAAGGGCCAGCTCAGGAGGGGTTTCCTCCCAGGCTGGCCCTTGGCCGTTTCAGGGGTCGTGCCACACGCGTCCCACTACGGATCCGTCGGGTTCTTCTCAGAGTGCTCGGAGACCACTCCCAGCGCCCCCGGCACTATCGGCCCTGGGGCCCTGAGCAGGGATCCCCCGACCGGATCACCCACGATCGCTGTTCAGGCTGAGAGGTGCTCCGGTCTCTTTGTTGTGGCGCTCGTCGATCACGGCATGGGCGGCGGGCGGCGGGCGGCGGGCGGCGGGGAAGCCGTACGCCCTCTCGGGGGGAGCGAGGGCGGCGGGGCAGGGCTTACTGCCGCAGGAGCTCGATTTCGATGGCGAGCACGCCGAGCGCTTCCTTCTCCGCCGGGTAGATTTCACGGATATTGGCGAGTTGCTGCTCGCGGGAGGAGGCCGGGTTGACGTTCACCTGCCCCTCCTGGTCGAGCAGTTCCTCGAACGTCTTGTATTCCGTGACCCGCTTCACCAGGACGTCACAGGTCTCGTCCGTGCCCTTGATGCGGAAGCGGATGACGTCTCCGGCGGCAAGGTCTTCGAGGTGGGGGTACTTCACCCGTACCTCGATCGTCTTCTGACCAGCGGCGACGAGGTCGAAGTACCGGCGGTAGAGGTTCAGTTCGTGGATGCGTGCGGCGGCAGTTTCCGTCATCGGGCGGGAATGCTCCTAGCAGTTGCAGTGGACATGAGCCGACCGAGTTCACCGGCCGAGTACGAGCGGAAGAAGTGGCGGGGGTCGGCGAGTAACACGTCCGTCAGACCGAGCAAGCGGTCAACGTACTCATCCAACGAGCCGGGCCACTCTCGGGTGTCGAGCATCCACGGGGCCGCACCCTCGGGCAAGGGTGCGTGGCCCTCGCGGATGAGGGACTTGGACAGCTTCGCGCCCGTGTCCGTGACCACCTGGGGACAGAACAGGCGGGCGGGCAACTGCCCGCGGGTGAGGCCGACCGCCTGTAGGGCCCCGTCGACGAGGATGCAGCCCGGCATCCAGTCGCTGCCCTTCACCATGACATGCAGCGTGCCGATTGCCCCGCTGGTCATGAGTTCCTTGACCAGGTTCCGGTACAGCGTGGCCAGGTCCAGGTATCCGCCATCGGCGGGTTCGATGACGACCTGGTACTCGCCATGGTGCAGACACACAGCCGAAACCGTCGCCCGCTCGAAGCCGTCGTCACGCACGCGGGTGCGCTCGGCGTGTTTCTCCGCCCACCCGCAGCCGGGACGCGGACAGGGGAGTCGGACATGCGGCACGCCTGACGACGGGGACAGGTGCCAGCGGGCAGCGTCCATGCGGGGCAGCACGCGCAGCCAGGTGCGCCGGAAATGCTGGGACGCTTGCTGCTGGGTGTACGTCTCGACCGAGAACGGCACCTTCAGCCGCTCGGAGAGCGCAGTGAACAGCGGTCGGTAGAGCTTGTCGATCTGCTCGGCGATGCCGGCCGCGCCGAGGGCGTGAGCGTAGGCCCGTTGGTAGCGGTGACCGCTCTCCTTGTCGGTGACGATGGCGTACGGAGCGTTGTCGAGAGCGCCGAACTGCACGACGGCCGGGAGGCCGAACCGGTCCCGGATGCGGGCCGCCGTGGCGAAGGTGAGCGACTGGACCAGGGACGTTCCGATGTGCGGGGCTCCGTTGATCTGCGTTCCCACCACGAACACGATCCGCTCGGGTTCCGCGTTGACGATGTGCGGCCTGAGCACGTCTTCCGCACCGGTGAGCGCGTTGGCGAGCACGGTGTTCGGCGATACGGGGTAGGTGGTCACCGCGTCTTCTCCTCGATAGGTGGGCAGGACTGCGCCGCAGAGCGGCGGGTGTGCTTCAGCGGTCATATGTGGACCCGCCCCGCGCTGGAGGAACCAGGGAACGCGCGGGGGCGGGAGTCATCGGAACGTGCGCCGCTCTGAGGGAGCTTGCGGGGGCACTCCCGTCCTCAAGTACCTGCGCGGCGACGTGTCTCGATCCACATTTGCCGCCAAACCGCGTACAGCTGCCAGGCCGTCGGGCAGTCGGGGCGGTCATCCTGCGGGTGATCAGGGTCGGGGCGGCAGCTCGGGCATCGCATGCAGTGCTCGGCGAGGTCGTTGAACGCCTGGCTTGAGGGCGCCACTGTGGCGGTCAACGGTCGTCCTCCGCCTCAGCGTCGGTCCTCTTGTTGAGCTCGTGCCATCCGGCGGCGATCAGCCGCGCAACGGTGAGCGGGGCACACAGCTTGGCTGCCGGGGCCATGGGAACCGACCAGTACGAGACCGCGGTTACCGCGGGCTGTTCGACGTCCACTCTCGGCACACCTAGGTATGCGCAACGCCCCAGGCAGTCGACTTCCTGCGTCCGCCACTCCTCAGCTGCCTGGTGCCAGGTCCGGGGCATGCCGGCGGGTACGAGCGCGTAGTAGCGGTGACCTCGCGGGTCGCAGATGACGGGACCACCGCCGAGTGCCTCGCTGAGGAACTGGTCGGCCTCTCCCGAGAGCATCGTTCCGCCGGACAAGGCGAGCACGAGGCGCCCAGGAAGCCGTACGGCCGAGAACAGCGTCCCCAAGGGCAGCACGGCGAGCTTGTCCCGCTCCCAGTCCTCGATGGCCCGACGCCGGGAACTCTCCGGGAGAGCCGACAACAACCAGTGCTCAACGGTCAAGCGGTGGTCGGCCCGGGAGTGGACGAGCACTCCTGGACCTCCGTCCACAGGGCGGAGCTCGCCGGTCGTGAACAGTGTTCCGTCGGCCGCGCGGGCACTGGTCTGCATCTCGGCGTCCACTACAACACCTTCCCTATACGCTATGTATCCAAGTGACTACAAGAACGGTAGATAGCCGCGTTCACCGGCTGAAGTGACTGTCAGTACAGGTAGTCGCCACGTACTGAGCGGGAAGTGGGGTTGCATGCCGTCAGATCCAGGACCAACCCTGACCAGTCGTCAGGGACGGCCTCCGAGGCCGCGGGGCGGGATCATCTCGGGCTACGTCTTCCGGGTCCTCCGCGAACAACTGGGGCACACACAGGAGACCTTCGCCGAGCGGCTACAGGTGTCGCCGGACACGATCGCAGGGTGGGAGTCCGGACGCCGTCCGCTCACAGCGGTACCCGTCGGGCAGATGCTCGCGCAGCGGCACCGCCTGATGCAGATCGGCACCCCACCCGCCCTTCTCCAAGTACTCCATCGGGCGTTGGAGGCGGACGTCCTGCTCGCGAGCGCCCTCGATGCGGAGACCACGATCGAGGGCAGCCCGCTCGGCGCCATGGTGATGCAGCGAGAGTTCGCGGAGGTCCTGGCGTGGCCGCTCAACAGCGTCCCGCCTGGGCCGGTCCGGCACCTACCGGCACCGCCTCGGCCACGTCGTGGACCCGCCCCTGCCGGACCCGAGCTGTCCGCCACCGAACGGCGCTCGTTCTTCGGGAAGATGCGCCGCACCGCTGAGCAGGCGCGAGGCCGAGGACAGTTCCTCCTCCGCCGCCAGGCCCTCTACCTGTGCGGGTACGACCGCCAGGCCGATACAGCGGACTGGCTGGCCCACCAGCAGCGCACCGAACGGCCTGACGACTGGCTTGCCGGCTGGCTCAACAACCGCTCCGTGGCCGCCGTCGCCGCCCGACAGTGGGACCGGGACCGCATGTCCCACTTCATCGAGTCCGAGCTCCTGGACCAGGATGCAGGCGAGGCGGCCAACCTCGCGTACTGGGCCTACTGGATCGGTGAGACACCCGTCCCCCAGCTCTCGGACGACTTCATCGCCGACGGCTCCCTCGGTCCATGGCCCGGCCACAAGCTCCTCAACCACCTTGTCGACGGACTCGCACCCCACCACGGCTATGCGGAACTCAACATCCACAGCGTGTGGTCACTGCTCCAGGTACGCCCCGGCCTACTGCGATCGCACACGGCCGCACACGCCCTGCGAGAGCAGCTCCCGATCATGTTGGATAGCGGTGAACTCTCGTCGCGCGCGCGGCGGGAACTGGAGAGCATCCGGTACGCGATCCGCCTCGCCGAGGCGTGAGAGGAGCCCGACGGTGTCCGACGACCTGACCCCCGTAGCGAACTTCCTGTACGAGGCGGGCACGCTGAAGCACACCGCGCGCACCGGATGGTGGATGGCAGGCGTACGCACCCCCGAGACGGTCGCCGAACACTCCTGGCGCACCGCGCTCATCGCATCGATCATCGCCAAGCTCGAAGGCGCCGACCCGGCCCAGGCCGCCTACCTCGCGGTCTGGCACGACTCGCAGGAATCCCGCACCGGCGACGTCAACCACCTCGGCAAGAAGTACGTCACCGGCGAGACCGACCCCCGCGACGTCACGGCCGACCAGATCGCGAACTTCCCCGAAGGGCTCGCCCAGGCCGTACGGGAGCTGGTGGCGGAGTACGAGGCAAAAGAGACCCCAGAAGCCCTCTGCGCCCGAGACGCCGACAAACTGGAATGCATGATCCAGGGCATCGAATACAAGGCACAGGGCCATGAGAACGCCCAGCGGTGGATCGACAACAGCCGCGGCCGGATCGTCACCAAGAGCGGCCAAGCACTCGCCGACGCAGTCCTGGCGACAGGCTCTCTGGACTGGCTGCGCACCGCCCTGGGCGAGAAGCCGAGCTAGGCCGAGCACGACGAAAGACCTCCCCCTTCCACCGCAAGCTGCCTTCCTGCGCTGGCGCCGATCTGACGGACAGCAGAGCCGAGGAGAAGCGGTGTCAAGCATCAGGTGAGGCCACAACGTCAAGCATCTACCGAGACAAGACACAGCCTGGCCCGGCAGAGTGAGTTACAACTTTCTCTACTGATTCAAGGCGGCTCGCTCCGCTCACCGCACGCGGCCCGGCCCCCGGCCGGGCCTGCGCTCCTGTCTCCGCCCCGCTCCAGCCCGGCCGGCGCCCGCGCCGCGCGCACAGCAATCAGCCACCTGACGCCAGAGAAGAGGTACGTCGTGGCTGGGGCGGTCGGCTCCCCGGCTTTAGCCACCTTCCCGGGTCGAGCAAGACCAGGGGACCACTCGTACACATTGCGGTCAGGCCCAAAGCCTGCCCGAGTTGCCAACCAGCGTACGGCCCCTTGGTCATGCTCGACCCCGGACCGGGCAGGCCACCGGCCAAAGCCACTCCGCCGACCTCGACTCGAACACTCGGCCGGTTTTGCAACCGATCACTCTTTTTTTGGCACGAGGCGTGCAATTGAACACGACTGGGAACCATAATGCTGCCGAGCTGACGCCTGTACCGAGGGGGGATACGTGGCAGCGCCAAGGACTACTGTATGGAAGCTTGACCCGCACACTAAGGCGAAGCACGACCTGCTGAAGCACTACTTGGGTGGATGGTTCCCCGTCCTGTCCTCTTACAACGGCAGGATCGTATTCCTGGACGGCTTCGCCGGGCCGGGACGCTATCAATCGGGAGAGCCGGGTTCCCCTTTGATCGCCCTGGAAACCCTTTTGAGTCACAGCTATTTCAGCAAGATGAAGTGCGAATTCCTCTTCTTTTTCTGTGAGGCAAAGAAGGATCGCTTCGAAAGCCTTACCGAACAGATTGCCGGATTTAAAGAAGCCCATCAGCCTTGGCCGGAGAACGTAAAGATACAGCTAGTTCACTCGGAGTTTTCAGATACGGCTACGAGCCTCATTGAGCACTTGCGTGGACAAAAGAAGCGACTGGCCCCCACTTTCGCCTTCGTGGACCCATTCGGCTTTTCGGGTCTACCCATGCGACTACTGGCAGACCTACTGTCGTTCGCGAGCTGTGAACTGTTCGTGAACTACATGGTTGACCACGTGAACCGATTCGCTACCGCCGGAAACGTGGACCATCACTTGGATGACCTTTTCGGCACCTCCGAGTACAAGAACGTCAGAGCGGCAGCCGGACAGAGTCGGCAGCAGTTCTTGCACGACCTGTACGAGCGGCAGCTTTCCGAGGTTTGCAAGTTCCGCTTCGTCCAGCCATTCGCAATGATCAACAAAACAGGCCATATTGCGTACTACTTGTTTCACGGCACGCGGGACGTCAAGGGCGTCGAGCTGATGAAAGACGCCATGTGGAAGGTAGATCCTGGCGGCGGGTTCCAATTCTCGGACAGGCTGGCTGGTCAGGACGTGCTTTTCACCGAGGAAGCCATCGACACTGAGCCACTGCGTCAAGCTTTGCTGGAACGCTACAAAGGCAGGCGCGTATCTATAGCGGCGCTTGAGCAATTCACACTGATCAACACACCATACAGGAAAACGCATCTTCGTAAACCTGTGCTAACTCCCCTAGAGAGGGAGGGGATCATCCAGGTCGAACGTCCAGGCCGGAGTGGCTTCCCCGCCGGCACCTGGGTGACGTTCCCCTGACCCTCACACAGTGACGCGAGGCTTAACGTCCGGGTACTCGTCCCAGGTTCGTCCTTGCAGGACTCGACCCCCAGACTTGGGCGTTACCCCGCCCCACTGCTTGAAGAAGAATGGAACGTGGGCATCAATACATTGATCACGTAGATCCGTGACCCAACGCTCATCGATTGGCCGATGCCCCTTTCCAGACTCCCCCCCGGCGATGACCCATCCAATCCCCTCCAGATCTATAACGCCAAGAGGGCCCAGCAAGGGCTCGCAGGATAGAAATCGGAGGTGCGCGGGGGTGTCACGAAGATCTTTGACACGCGATTTGAAGTCGACACTCTCAACTGTCACGCCCATCCAAACGTTCTGAGGCCAGTCAAGTTGTTCCCCCAAATTGCGCATTCGCCGAGAGCGCTTGGTCAGGATTTGGTAGGTGTGCTGCGGAGTCTCCCGCATCACATCGAATATATCCTTGACATAGGAAATAGGGACCCTGGCATGGAATAGATCAGACATCGAGTTAACGAAAACAGTCCTCGGCGCTTTCCATGCGTATGGAAGCCCCAGTGCCTGGCGGTGAATCGTAAGGTCGAACCCAGGTCCAGATGTGCGTGGATCTCCGTCATTTTGGTACTTCGGCGAGCCCATTGCCTTCAGGCGCTTCGCCAGCACAAGGGCGTAACAATTGTCACACCCCTTGGAGATTCGATCGCAACCCGTAGTGGGGTTCCAGGTGGCTTCTGTCCACTCGATGGTGCTTCGATCTGCCATTGGCTCCACTCCCCTAGTGCCTGGGCTTGCTCCTTATTGTCTCTCATCTTCAACGTTTGAGAGGCATCCAGGAAACGACTACTGGGCGAGGAGTAACAAAGTGCCTGTACACGGCGTCAGTCATGGACCTGTGCTTGGCAGCTCTGGCATAGCTCCTGTCAGTGGAGCCAAGTAGCCTGCCCCTCCCCCGCTCGCTTGCCAGCTATGGAGGTACTCGTGGACGCTAGCACCCTTACCCGTCCTGAGCGGTTGTGGACGGCCCGAGAAGTCTTGGTCCGGTACGGCCCAGTGCCCTCGGCAGCGGGGGTCTACGGTTGGCACTTCAAGGAAGCACCCCACCCTGACCTCCCTTCCAACCGACTTCTCTATGTGGGCATAGCCCCGCGGTACATGGCGAACCGGACCAGCACCCAGAACCTCCGTAAGCGGGTCCGCTATCACTATCGAGGCAACGCTGCCGGCTCGACGCTGCGGTTCACCCTCGGTTGCTTGCTCAGGCTTGAGCTGCGCCGCGTGGGCAGCGGCAAGCGGATGACCTTCGGCAAGGCCGGCGAAGCCACACTGAGCCAGTGGATGGCGGACAACGCGCGAGTCTGCTGGATCGAGCATGACGAACCGTGGACCTTGGAGTCACAGCTCATCTCCCAACTCGACCTCCCACTGAACCTCGATCAGAACCGTCACAACGCGTTCCACGGCCGTCTGAAGGAGTTGCGGGCCCAAGCCCGCCAGCGAGCACGGGAGTTGCCCATCGGCTCGTAGGTTAGCCCGCCGCTGTCTGGCTTGGTTGTCTCCAGACACACACGGTGGGCTGTAGCGCGGAAGCCACAGCCCACCGTACTGTTGCCAGGTCCTCCGGTCGCTGTTACTTGACGGAGAGGATGTGGTAGCACCCGGTCACGACGATTGCCGTCGTCACGACCAGGGACTTAAGGCGGGTGGTTCGGCGCTCATCGGCAATGGCAAACCGAACCGTCTGCCCCATCTCCTTGAACATGTCTCTCATATTTTTGATTGCCTCCAATCTGTAGAGACACCGGACGGAGCCTCTACCCTTCCTGGTAGCGGGAAATAAAAAAGCCCGACCTCAATTTGCGCGAAAAAATATTGCGCAAAAAGAAATCAGGCTGCGATTTCGAACTCAGATATTAGATTGACAATGTTCACGCCCTAGAGCCTCTGACATCACCAACGGAAGCGTTCTGCCACCATTGCGTGTCGGATACCCGGTCCCTGGACCAGGTTAGCATAGGTGATACGACGTCAGCAATGGTCTGTTGTGCGGAAGTTCAGCTTCCCGAGAGGAGAGCTCGGGCGCCAGCAGGACGTGCCGGCCATCGTGACTTGCTCTAGTTGACGGCGCTGGCAGGGTGGTGCGGGCGAGTGGGGGTGCAGCGAGACACACGCGCGCCTGGTCGGTCGGCGTACCCGCCATCGTGGCTGACTGTCGTCGGCTGAGGTTCGTGCCAAAACCGTGTCGAAGAGGCCGAGCAGGGCCGGGCCCCGCCATCAGGTGAGGGCGGGGCGTGCGAGTCAGTCCTGTAGGACGGTGACACACTCGCACGGCTTCCACTTGCTAGGCACGGCGTCGGGAGAAAACTTCCGGATCGGCGTGTTCTGGTAGCCGCGGCGGAACAGTGAGCAGCTAGTGCTGGTGTGGTAGGCGTCGCTGGTGTCCGTGGTCACGACCTCGGTCAGCGGGTCGAACTTCCATGTGCCGGGCCGCTGATACTGGCCGCGCCAGCTACGAAGACCCGCATCGATCATGCCGTTCTTGGCTCCGCGGCTGGTGAGGACGTTGATGCCGCATGCCTCAGCGAACTCGTAGACATCAAAGTTCGGGTCGTTGTAGCCGAGTACCTGAGCGGTGACCCACATGACGTTGATCTTGACCTTCTGTGCTTGTTCGGCACTCAGAACAGGGTCGTTGGGGTGGCTCTTGGTGTCACTCGCGCGGTCATGACCTGCACGATCGAGCCGAATGTGAGCATCGGACCAGTCTTGCAGACTGATCTCGTCAGCGAACTGTTGAGCAAGCTTGCTCAGGGCCATGTTGTCCTCCGATCGGACGGCCAGCCCACCCCCCGACGGGGTGAAGCACTCCAAAGTTACGCGTAAGTGGTGATCAGTACAACGGTCTCTCAACATGGTGACTTTCGGTCGATGCCGCCACAGGGTGCCGACGAAGGCCACATGCCATGAAGCAGCCGCGTTGAGTTCCAGTCGGTCACCGTGGTTACGGTGTTTGGCGGCAGGTGACGTAGTCGCCATGCCTTAACGGCCGCACCACAACCGCACCAGGTCGAGCGGAGAACAGCGGGGACTCACGGTGAATGCAGCCGAGCCCGACGGGGCCGAGCCCCTGCCGTTCGCCCAGGTCAGAGTGTGAACTGGCCGTAAATGCCCGCAGCTTCCCAAGCTGAGAGCGCGAGTTCGATTCACGTCACCCGCTCCACGAAGAAGGCCCGGGTCAGAGATTGAGTCTCCCCTGGGGGGAGACAGCAAGCTGGGGGCATGGACAGCGACACGCTCTACTCCATCGGAGAACTATCCCGCCGGACCGGACTGACGGTGAAGACCATCCGGTACTACTCCGACCAGGGCATCGTCCCGCCAACCGGCCGTAGCCCAGCGGGCTACAGGCTGTACGGCCTCGACGCACTCGCACGCCTGAGCCTGGCCCGCACGCTGCGCGATCTCGGGCTCGACCTGGCGACCGTGCGGAAGGTGCTGGCCCAGGAGGCGTCCATACCGGAAGTCGCCGATGCACACGCCGACGCCCTGGACGTACAGATCCGGACCCTCCGCCTGCGCCGGGCAGTGCTACGAGCGGTCGCCAGGAACTGCCCCACCACCATGGAGATGGATCTCATGCACCGACTTGCCACGCTGTCCCAGACCGAACAACGCAGACTGGTGACCGACTTCATCGACGACGCCTTTAGGGGCTTTGACACCAACCCCGAGTTCGTGACCCTAATGCGATCCGTTCTGCCGGAGTTCCCCGACGATCCGACGCCCGAACAAGTCGGGGCCTGGGTGGATCTCGCCGAACTCTGCCAGAACGCGGACTTCCGTACCGCAGTACGCCGCATAGCCGAGGACCAGGCGGAAGAGCCTTCCCAGCAGGACGTCAACGGTCTGCACGCCGGTCTCAACCAAGCGATGCGTGATCGAATCGACGAAGCCGTATCCGCTGGCATCCTCCCGGCCTCCGCCACAGCCGCGCCCCTTGCCGACTCACTGGGCGGCCTCTACGGCTACGCATTCGAGAGTGCCGGCGACGGCGACCTGCGCCGCTGGATCCTCGCCCGCCTGCGGACAACCGCCGACCCCCAAGCCGAGCGCTACTGGCAGCTCCTGGCGACGATCAACGGATGGCCTGCATCACCAACACTCGCTCCCGTTTACACCTGGTTCACCACCGCCCTTCGCGATGCCTCTGCAACGGCAGCGACGTCTTGAACTCCGGAGGGCATCACATGAAGTACGACGCTTTACAGATCCTCGGTGTGGCTCTCCTCGTCCTTGGAGGACAGGGAGCGATCCGCCAGCTCGTCGACCACAGCAACGCCGGCCTACTCAACTGGCTGCCAGGCGGATTCGCGGTCAGCATCACCGCCTACGTTGTCGCCGTCGCCATCGGCGCGGTTGTCGCGGGCTGGGCCCACAGCAAAGCGAAGGCTGTCGGGCGCAGGAGCTGACAGGTCGGCTTGAGAGGGCATGCGGCAGGGCCCCGAGACAGGAGAAGCCTTGTGCGCCACTCCCAAACTGACATCCATGGGTGACATCAACAGCGCCGGACGCCAGCGTCCTTGCACGGTCCGGGATAGCCGGTGTGGCCTTGCGGCTCCCTCACAACGCCGGCCAGTGATCGAACTCCCAGCGGGTGTCGCAGGTTCGAATCCTGCCGGGGGCACCAGCGCAAAGGCCCCGGACCGATCATGGTCCGGGGCCTTTGACATCTCATTCGTCCAGGGTCCAGGGGCTCAGCTCCCGCTCCCTGATCCGGGGCGGCGCGACGAGCTTCGCGACGTTGCGGGTGATCAGTTCCTCTCGGCAAGCCGAGGACAACGCCGACCGCAGTACGCGGTGAGCCTCCTTGGCCGTGGCTGCGGTCGCCTCGTTCTCCAGGCGGACGAGGAAGCGGCGCACGTCGGCGACGCCCAGCGATTCAAGCCGCTTCGCTCCGAGGAGCGGCACCAGGTAGAGCCGGACGTGCGCCTCGTACTTGTCGTACGTGCTCAGCTTCCGCCGGGGCTTGATGACGTTGTCCAGCCAGTACGGCAGCCACTCGGAGAGCTTGGCCGAACGGGTCGGCACGGGTGGGGCGCCGTTTGCGACTGCGGGTCCGTAGTGGCGTGCGCGGGGAGCTCCCATCCCGTCCGCCGTCGACCCGGGTGATCCGGGGCCTTCAACCTGTGCGCACTCGGCTCCGGGGCCTCCGGCGTTGCGGGACCGTACGGCCGCGGAGTACAGCGACGGCATCACCCTGCGCCGCTCACGGCAACAGCAGTGGCGCGTTCACGACGGCGAGGGCCGACAACCGTAGCCCGGGCTCCCTTCCCTCAGTAACTGCTCAGATCCGTTGCGGGGACGCGACGGCCCATTCGATGATCATCGCGTTCAGTGTGCGCCTCCCACCCGACCAGGGGAGACGCCGCGATCGATCCGGCCTGACCAGCTGGATGCAGGCAACAAGAGGGGAAACGCGTGAAGATCACGAAGCTGACCGCTGCCACCGCCGTGCTGACCGCAGCCGCCATCCTCGGTACCGGGCTCAGCCAAGCTGCTGTCGCCGCCGACAAGGGCGCCACGACCCGCCCGGCGGTGGTGGCCGCGGATCGGTCCATGACCGCCGCTGAGGAACTGAACACCGCTGACGGGCAGAAGTTCCTCGACGTGCTGAAGGTGATCGACGAGATGCCCGACAGTGTGGCGCAGCAGGGCGACGCCGCGGTGCAGGCGTATCTCGACGCACACCTTGCCGATGCGAAGACCGGGGTGAGGGCCTTCGGTTGGTGGCAGACCGCCAAGTGCGTGGCGTCCATCACGGCCGCAGTCGCAGGAGGCGCGGTGCCGGTGGCGAAGATCCTCAAGCTCAAGGCGTTCATCAAGAAGGCCGGCTCCGTCAAGGAAGCCGCCTATCTCCTCATCCGCATTGCGAAGGGCGAGGAGAAGATCAGCGAACTGGGCGCCACTCTTGGCGGTCTCGCTTCGGTGATACTCGGCATCGACGGGATCATGAAGAACTGCCGCTGAGGGAGGGCGACACATCATGGCGAGCCCCAAGGCACGCACAACCGCGTTGATCACACCAGTGGAGCGCGCGGCCCAGGACGAGGCGATGGCGCTGGCCGGTGAAGGGCGCACGGCCAAGGCCGTCCGCCGGTTGCGCAAGGACTCCGGCCTTGGCCTGGCCACGGCTTCCGTGGCACTGGAGCTGCTGACCCAGGGCCGGTCCCTGCCCACCACGTACGGGGAGGCGCTGGATGCCCTGCGGCAACTCGACGCCCCCCTGGTCGCTGAGATGACAGACCTGCTCACCAGCGGCAACCGCGACTCCGCGATCAAGCTGCTCAGAGAGCGAACCGACGTCGATCTCGCCGGGGGCTACCACCTCGTGACGGAACTGAGCGCACGGCTCGATCCGCAGTAGCCGAGCGCACGGCAGACCAGAGGCCCTGTGGAGTGACCCGCAGGGCCTCGGCTTTTTCCTCGAGCCCGTATGGCGACGGGCCGTGGCACGGAGCGGGCGGCGACGGCCGACGGCTACAACCTTCCTCCCAGCACACTGGTCTCCAGGCCGTACGTTCCGCCCGTGCAGCGCGCAAGGTTTCCGTGCTCCACAAGAGATTCGTCGCCCCCGGACGGTGGTGTCATGTCCGCCGTCGTCCTCGGCAGCCTGCTAGCCGCCGCCCCCAGGGCGAACATGCGGGTGAGATTCCCCGGCTCGATCGGTGTCCGGAGCCGAGCAGACGCTGCCCCTGGCGTCCAGATCGTTCGTAGGCGTACGAGTGTCCAGGCGCCCACCCGAGACTGATCAACTGTAGCGAGTACAGCAGTGTTGTACAGCAACCCCAGCAACCGAGCCCGACCGGTAGCACCCTCGAACAGCCGTATCAGGACCGGTATGACCAGCAACAAGCGCTGTGCACAGAGCTACGGATCAGAAGGCTTCTGACATCCACGGCTGACATCAACGACGCCGGGCGACGGTGTACACCAGCACCCCTGTCCGGCTGTCGCACCCGTCAACGACGGCCTCGGGAGCGGGTTCGGATCGAACTCCTAAAGCGGGTGTCGCAGGTTCGAATCCTGCCGGGGGCACCAGGCGAAATGGCCCGGACCGATCATGGTCCGGGCCGTTTTGACGGCACTATTTGACGGCAGTCGCTCGGACGTCACCTTCCCTGTGGGGCTACTCGTCCGACTGTTCAGCTTCCGGCGGAGCCAGTTCAACGCCACGCACGCGGCGAAGCCAGCGCGCCAGGACGAACAGCGAGGCGCCCGCGGCGCCGCACGGCTCCCACACCTCGGTCACGAGCGCGGGCAATCCGTGGTCGCCAACGATGTAGATCAGCTGTGCACCCACGACCGCAGTCGTCGATGTAGCGGGAGGCCGTTTTGAGCCTGGGGTTGGCACGAAGTCGGGCCCGTAGATCTTGAGTGGTCACGTCGACATGCTTCGCCAGCGTGTGGGGCTTCGACTTTGCCGTGCCCTTACCTTCGTCGCCCGCCAGGTCGGACCGGTACTTCGGATTGACCGCCCCCCTACGCTTGCTGCGCGGCCAGGCGTTCGGTTCACCGTCCCCCTTGATCAGCAGGCCGAGGTCGTCGAGAGCGGGGCCCGCACCATCGGGCATGGCCAACGCGGGGCTGAGCGCGGGCAGTCGGACGCCACCGAGCAGTTCCGTGAAGCCACCTGCGTTACGCGCGGTCCGGACAGTTGCACCACCACCGCCGAAGGCACCGCCCAGGAAGGCCCCGTAAAGTCCGGCCTCACGTGCCTCGTCGAGGCTGAGCCCGCCCTTCTGCTCACCCAAGATGATGGAGGCGGGCTGGGTGACGGCGAGATCCACGGTGATGGACTCGACACCGGCGAAGGCTGCCGTGGCCAGCGTGGTGCCCGCGATGGTGGCGACCTCCTCGGTCACCGCGACACCCAGGCCGGCGGCCAAGTCCGCGACCGTGGCCGCGGCCGCGGCTGCCGCGCCCTCCGAGATACCCGCGGTGAAGATGGCCAGAGCCGTACCCGCGACCAGGGTGGCACCAACGATCTCCAACTCGTGCTCGAGCTTCTTCTTCGCCCCGTGCACGGCGTCCGCATACGCGTCCAGGGCCTTGGCCATGTCACGGGC
This sequence comes from Streptomyces sp. NPDC001544, assembly GCF_042894285.1. Lineage (NCBI taxonomy): Bacteria > Bacillati > Actinomycetota > Actinomycetes > Kitasatosporales > Streptomycetaceae > Streptomyces > Streptomyces sp. NPDC001544. The sequence goes on from NZ_JBIAVN010000018.1 coordinate 117,750, forward strand.
GGCATCGGCCAGATCCTTCAGCCAGCCGTGCCCGTCGTAGTAGTAGCGACGCCAGAAGGGGTCGTCGAAGGCGGAGATGGCCTCGCCGTTGTTGTGCTCGATGATCGAGCGAGCCGCCTTGTTGGCACCGGAGGTGACATCGTCGACGTCGTCGGCGAAGTCTCTCCATACCTTCGCGGCGTCCCGCAACCCGTCCTCGTCGGCGTCCGGCCACCACATGCCCGTCAGGTCCTGGACGACCTTGCGGGCCTTGTCGGCCACGCTCACTTGGCGTCGCCCTTGGTGTCATGACCGACATGGATCCGGCTGAACATGCCGCGGACCAGTTCCTCATTGTCGATATGGCCGTCCGCCATGTCGACCATGGCTTCGTGAATGCTGGCCAAGCCGCTCACCAAGATCTGGGTGGAGTGCTCGATCTGCTGGACGTGCGGGCCGTACACCTTGTGGAACTTCTCGCCCTGCTCGTCATCACCCCACGGCGACCCCGCCGCAGCCAGCCCCTGCTTCAGCTTGGTGAGGGCGTGTGCGAGAGCAACGCTCTGATGGTTGAAGTGAGGTGCTGTCGCCTTGAGATCGGCGATCTTGATGTCGAGTATCTCGCCGCTGTCACTCATGACTTGGCGTTTCCCCCTCCGTTGACTGCCCGGACGTCCGAGCCTAGTTAGCAGTCACCAGTTCGCGACCGCAGGCTTCGCAAAGGCCGAGTAAAGACCCGAGGATGGCCGTGACCCTTGTCACCTCTGAGCAAGTGAGGCCCCCTGGGGGGGGCTGCGGTGTGGCGGACGCACGTGAAGTGCCCGTCGGAACTGACATACGCAGGCACCTGCCGGTGAGAGAGGACGCGTACCTGGCGATGCCCCACCTGGTCAGCTTCGAACGACTGCAGGAGCAGACCATGGCGAGAACTCCCCCGGCGCCATCCGTCCTGCCGTGGGCGAAGCCCGACGCAATCACTACGTCGGGCCGTTGGACGATCTACTTATACCCGGGGCCGGGCCGGCACTTCGAGACCAGTGGGAAGACAGTCGGCCGTACGCCCACCAGGTAACGAACGAAGCCGCCGAGCAACTACTGACCGTCCCCTTCCGCCATCAGGGACTTCGCAAGCGTCTGCCACAGACCGACGGTCCACAGGCGCATGAGCCCTGCAGGCTGCTGTCCCTGACTCCTCCAACGGCCTGCCCGCGTCACGCGCGCCACCGTCCGCAACTCACGACCCAGCGATCTTTGACGCCGTTGGTACTCGTTGTGCTACGCCTGGCCGGAGCCCAGGGCCGTTTCCGCCTCCTGGCCGCCCCAGCTGTCGGGCGTGCGCCACAGGACGTGAACCCCGAAGACGCCGTACAAGGTGTCGGCCGACCAGTCCTCGGTGGGCGGTTCGCAGAGCACCAGATAGAGGCGGTCGGCAGGAGCGGGCAGGGTGCGGTTGATCTCCAGGAGGCGGGTGGCTCCCACGCGGAGATCGGCGTAGGTGGAGTGGCCGGCGCAGAGCCTTCAGCGCCTTCAGAACGCCCCCGGCGTCCAGCACCTCGTCCGCGCGGTCGATGAACCGCGGCGGGGGAATCCGCCACCCCTGCTCGAAGGAGGCGATCGACTGCCCCGCGTAACCCACCAGCTTGCCGGGGCTCCGGCCTTTCCAGGCCCGCCCGTACCCGCAGCAGTTGCAACTGCCGACCGAACGCCGTGACCACGCCCGATCCCGGCTCGTCCTCCGGCCTCGGACCGACGTCCTCCCGCTCGCCCTCGCCCCGCTCCACCGGCTCCACCGCCTCCCTGGCCCCGTTCCGCGGCCCAACTCGCCCGCCCGGAACCGGTCACGCAGCGAGCCGCGTACGCCTTCCGCTCCGTCGCGTACAACCGCTACGCGACGGCGAGTCACCACTGGTCACGCTACGCCACCGTCGAGACCGTTGTGCCATGAACAGCGAGACCGCTCCCCACGGCCGCAGCGCCAGGCCGACCAGCCCCGCCGGCCACTTCGAGATGCGTTTCAGCTCCACCCCGCGCGGTGCGCGGCTCGCCCGGCGTCTCGCCGGGCAGCGGCTCGACGCCTGGGGCATCCCCTACGACTGCGACACGCACCACGCGCTGACGCTGATCGTCGCCGAGCTCGCCGCCAACGCCATCCGGCACGGCCGGGTCCCCGGCCGCGACTTCCACCTCTCGATGACCCACGACGCCGCGACCGTACGGAACGAGGTCACCGACACCCGCACCGAAGGCGTACCAGTCGTAGCAACGCGCCCGGATCTCCACGACACCGGCCGCGGCCTGCTTCTGGTGGAGCACCTCGCCGACCGCTGGGACTGACACCCGCGCCAGGGCGGCCCCGGCAAGACGGTCTGGGCGGAGTACGTCCTGCCGACGAAAGGCCGACCGGCCGCCGCACCCTCCCACCCGTCACCCACCCCGGGCTTCGCCGCAGCGCTCACCACTGAGAAGTAGTACCGTGTACTACATGGAGACGACCGCGCGTGAGTTCAATCAGAACGCCTCAAGGATCCTCGCCGCCGCCGAACGCGGCGAGCGCATCACGGTCACCAAGAACGGGCGGCCTGTGGCCATACTGGCTCCGGTGGGGGACCAGGGTGTCGCCCCGTACCCGACGGACCCCATGGGCCCGGACGATGAGGCTCCGGTGTTCCACAGCGGTTCGGCCGTGGACTGGGATGCGGGACGCGGCGACTACCTGAAGGGTTTCGGCGCGTGACCGTTCTGATCGCCGACACATCGGGGTTGTACGCGTACTACGACGGAAGCGACTCGGAGCATCGGCGGTGCCGCGAAGCAGTGGCCGCCGCCGCCCATGTGGTGGTGTCGCCGCTGGTGCTGGCGGAGCTCGACTATCTGCTGAGTTCGCGGATCGGGCCTGAGGCCGCGCACGGGGCACTGGCCCACATTCGCGACCGCGTCGCCGCACGGCGGTATGCGGTGCCCGAGATCGAGCCGCACCTTTCCACCGCTTTGGTGACCATGCTGCGGTATCCGCAGATCGGCATCACCGACACCATGAACGTGATCATGGCGTCCGAGTACCTCACGGATTCGATCCTGACCCTGGATCGCCGACACTTCCGCATGGTGCGCCCATTGACCGGCCACACGGCGTTCCGTCTGTGGCCGGACGATCTCTGAGCCAACGCCGCCGGACGGAGGCGTACACCAGCGTCTCTGTCCGGCCGTCGCACCAGCCGACGGCTGCGTACAGAGCGCGCTCGGATCGAACTCCTAAAGCGGGTGTCGCAGGTTCGAATCCTGCCGGGGCACAGACAGAAGGGCCAGCTCAGGAGGGTTTCCCTCCCAGGCTGGCCCTTGGCCGTTTCGGGCACCTTGCCACACGCGTGCCACTGCCGGCCCGCCGGGTCCTTCTCGGTGGACTCGGAGGCCAATCCCCCATTTTTGTCTAAACCATGTCAAGTCAGGAGGTATGCCTTCAGGATCGTCACCGCGTAGGTGTTGCCGGCGGTGTCGGTCAGGGTGGATTCGAGGGAGACCGAGCGGGCGTTTTCCGGGTGGGTCAGGGTGAGGGTCCTTTTGCCGTGGGTGGTGGTCACCGGGGCGGGGGACCAGGTCTTGCCGGCGTCGTAGGAGACCTTCACCGTCAGGGATTTCAGGTCGGTGGCCGCCGGGCCCTGGAGGGAGAGGGGGATCGTGATGCGGCGGTTTGCGGGGGCCGTGCCGGTCGGGGTCAGCTTCGGGTGGAAGCGGACCGTGGAGAGGGGCAGGGAGCCGGAGTCGGACGGGCTGGAGGTGAAGGTCCAGGCCGCTGTCAGGCGGCTCGTGGTCGTGGCCACGCTCGTCGGGCGGGTGAGGTTCGTTCGGATCGTGTATTGGGCCGGGGCGGACGGGAGCTTCTCCACGGTCTGGCAGAGGTCGCCGTCGTTGTCGAGCAGGGTGCTGCCGTCCGCGGTGACCGTGGTGTGGCGTTTCGCTGTGGAGTAGGCGGGGTGTCCGGTCCCGTCGGCCAGGTCGGGGACGCACAGGTCGAGGGTGTCGCCGTCGCGCCGTGCGCCGTACGGGCCGCCGGTGATCGGGCTGAAGACACCGACGTTGTACGTGGCCGCGTAGGTCCGGCCCGCTTGGTACGACTTCGCGCTCTCCGTGCCGTAGAAGACGTCATCGTCGTCTCCGGAGGCGTTTCGCTGGCCCAGGTTGGCCGTCCACTTGAAGCCCTTGGGCGTGGTGACGTAGATCTTCGCGGTCGTCGGCAGCGGGAAGGGGGCGCTCACCGTGCCGAGTGACAGGGTGGGGCCGCTCCACAGGACGTTGACGATGCCCTTGCGGTGTGCGACGGACGAGCCGAAGTTCCGCTTCAGCAGGGCCAGTTCGTTCATGCGCGTGGTGTGTCGATAGCCGGTGGGGAAGCGGTCGGGCAGGTTGTAGAGCAGGTGGTAGGTGGTGCTGCCCTTCTGCCACAGGCCGCCGAGCTGCGTACTGAGCCTCCCGGCCGGGGAGGCCGGACCCAGGGTCGCGGTGCGCAGGTTCTTGAACGCCCCCAGGAAAAGGGTGGTGTTGTGCGGCTCGCTCCCGGTGTCCCCTGTGCCCACGGCGAGGTTGAGCTGGCCGTCGGACATCTTCGCGCCCTGCGGCGCGGTGATCTGGACCGGCTTCGCCTTGCGTGCGTCGAAGACGACCGTGGTGTCCCCGGTCAGCGAGAGCCGCGGCCGGACCAGCGCGGAGGTGCCCCTGGCGTCTTCCATCAGGGTGTCCACGACGTAGTCGCCGCGCGGGACCCGCACCCGGTACACGCCCTTGGAGATCTGCTCGGAGTCCTCGAGGTTCGTGGTCCAGTACGTGCCCGAGTACCCGAGGATCTCGGTCAGCGGCGCGCTCACGGGCTTGCCGCCGCGGTCGAGGAACTTCAGGGTGAGGTCGTGTGCCTCGGCCTCCCGTACGACGCCGAAGGCGGTCCGTACGGCCACGGGGTCTGCGCCGTTCCGCGCGGTGGCGACCAGCGTGCCCGAGTAGGCGCCGTCCGCCGCCTCGACGCGGGTGTCCGCGGTGAGGTCGACGCCGGCGGTGCCGCCCGCCGGGACGGTGAGCTGTGGGGTGCTCAGCGTGAACATGCCTTCCGGGGCCGTGCTGCCTCCGGGGCCGGTCGCGGTGGCCGTCAGGTCCAGGGTGACGGGCTGGTCGCCGTCGTTGCGGTAGGTGATGTGCTGGGTGACCGGCCGGTCGTCGGTGTGGGGCCACAGCTGCTTGCCGAAGGACACGGAGGTCTGTTCGCTCGCCACCGCCCCCTTCAGTGCCCGGGACACGTCGACCCGGCCCGTCCCCTGCTGGTAGCCGGTCGCGCCGGTGGTCGGGGTGGTGGACGCGGTGAGCGCCTGCTTGATCCGTGCGCCGGTCCAGTCGAGGTGCCGCTGGGCGAGGATCGCGGCCGCCCCCGCGACATGCGGCGTCGCCATCGACGTACCGGACATGGAGACATAGCCGTCGGCGGCCGGGTCGCCCATGTGGCCGTGCGCCGCCCTCGCCGAGACGATGTCCACGCCCGGCGCCGTGAGGTCCGGTTTCAGCGCGCTGTCGGCGGTCGGGCCGGTGCTGGAGAAGTCGGCGAGCCGGTCCTCGCCGTCGACGGCGCCCACGGTGAGCGCCGACTCCGCGGCCCCCGGGGAGTCGACGGTTCCCGCGTCGGGGCCCTCGTTGCCGGCCGCGGCGACGGTGAGCATGCCGGTGCTCTTCGAGAGGGCGTTCACCGCCGCCTCGACCGGGTCCTCCCCCGGGGTGTCCTCCTGGCCCAGGCTGAGGTTGGCCACCTTGGCGCCCTGCCCGGCGGCCCACTCCAGGCCGGCGATGACGCTGGAGTCGCTGCCCTCGCCGCTGTCGTCCAGCACCTTGGCGTTGAGGATCCCGGCACCGGGCGCGACACCCTTGTACCGGCCGCCGGACCGTGCGCCCGAGCCCGCCAGCGTCGCGGCCACATGGGTGCCGTGGCCGGCCATGTCGTCGGTGCTGCCGGTGTCGGTGAAGTCCTTCGACGCCTTCACCGCCGAGGCGAGGTCCGGGTGTGTGGTGTCGACGCCGGTGTCCAGGACGGCGACCTTGACGCCCTTGCCGTCGTATCCGGCCGCCCAGGCGGCCGGGGCGCCGATCTGCGCGACGCCGCCGCCCGCCTCCCCGGCCTTCGCGCCGTCTTCGTCCGCCGGCGCCTTGAACCGGCCGTCCAGCCAGACCCGCGCGACTCCCTTCCCCTCGGTGAGGGCCTGCCACATGTCGTCGGCCCCGGCCTTGGGCACGGTGAGCGCGGCGCCCGCCACGCTGGGCAGCTCCCGGCGCACTGTGGCGTCCGCGTCCGCGACCAGCGACCTCTGGGTGCTCCTGCGCTGGGCGGACTTGCCCTCGTACGACACGATCAGCGGGAGCGTGCCGCGCCGGGTGTCGTCGTAGCCGGCGCGTATCAGGCCGCTGACATCGAACAGCCGTTTGTCCAGGCGGCCTTGGCCGATCAGGGCGGCGGCGTCGGCGGGAACGACGTACTGATCGCCCCCGACGCCGCGCACGGACACCGGGACGTGCTCACGGCCCGGTGCCCGCCGTACGCCCGTCACCCGGCCCCGGGCGTCCAGCCGGACCCGGTCGCCGGTGAGGAGGGTGACGTACCGGCCGGCCGCGGAGGCGGAGCCCGCGGTCCGCGCGCCGAGGGCGGAGCCGCCGGGCGCCGCGACCGTGGCGGTGTCCTGCGTCCGTAGGCCGAGGCCGGAGCCCGTGGCCGCCACCGAGACGCCCGTCATCAGCCCCGCCACCAGCAGGGCGGCCAGCGAGGCGCTTGTGGTTCTGTCGCGCATTCAGCTCGCCTGCCCGGGGACCTGCTTGCTGCCGTCGACGACCGCGCGCTCGGTGATCGCGCTGGTGTGCGTGACGGTACCGACCTTGAGGGGATTGCCCGCCGTGGCCTTGACCACCACGACGCGCTCGCCGAGGAACCGCAGCGTCTTCTTGTCGAAGATCCACTCGGTGCGCTCGCCGGCGTTCTCCCGCGCGATCGCGACCCCGTGCCGGCCCGTGGCGTCGACCGCGTCGTTCACCGCGACGACGCCGGGAATCTTGGCCGCTGCCTTGTAGAGGGCGGCGCCGACCTCGGCGGGCGGGTAGCTCTCGAACAGCAGATCGCCGATCGCGACGAAGGCGGCCTGGTCGCGCGGGACTTCGGGGTCCCGGACGGCGTCCGACGCGCGGTAGATCCGCCGCAGCAGCGCCTCGGGGTCGGTCGGCAGCCCGGCCAGGGCGTCGTAGGCGCCGCTGAACGGGGTGTCGCTCTTCAGGGTGATGCCCTTGTCGCCCGTCTTGCCGGCCTCGATCAGCCAGCCGTCCCTGCCGTCGAGGGAGTTCCAGACCTGGCGGGAGTGCAGCTCGTCGCTGACCGCCTTGCTCTTGTCGCCGTCGGTCTTGATGTAGCTGTCGGCCACCTTCGAGGCGATGTAGATGTACTGGCCCTTGCGCGGGGTGGGTGCGGAGGTGTCGGCGGCGGCCAGGGAGATGCGGTCGAGGAGCTGGGGGGCGCCCTTGGCGTCGGCGACTCCGATCCTGGTGGTCAGTGCGGGGCCGGTGGCCAGGGCGGTCCTGCCGCCGTCGGTTCCGCCGCCGGTGAGGACGAGGCCGCCCGCGACCGCGCCGGCCAGGGCGAAGGCCGCGGCGGGCAGGAGGATCGTACGGCGCAGGAACGGGTTGGAGCGCTGCACGGGCGCGACCGGAGAGGTGGCGGACGTACGGGAGGAGGTGCGGAGGTCTTCGTGGATCCGGGCCATCATCTGCTCCTTGTGGAACTGGTGGCGGCCCGCCGGCAGATCCCGCTCGGCGGAGGGCAGCAGACTCTGCGTCTCCGTCCACTCGGCCGGGTGGGGCCGGTGGGAGGGGCTGGCGTTCATCGGTTTCCTTCCTGTGCGGACCGGACCGCGTATCCGCGATCACCTGTTATCTGCCGGTTCGTGCGGGTGGGTTCCCGTTTTTCTCCGAGCAGTTGCGCATCGGCGAGCTTGCGCAGCTTGGTGCGGGCGCGGGAGAGGCGGGAGCGGACGGTGCCGACCGCAATACCGAGGGCGCGGGCCGCCTCGGCGTACTCCATCCCCTCCCACAGGCACAGCGTCAGGACCTCACGCTCGGGGCGCTTGAGCAGGCTGAGGGCGGTAACCGTGGCGTTGATACGGCGCCGGTCGTCCAGGCGTCCGGCGGTCTCCTCGGCGTGGTCCTCGACCCGTTCCTCGGCGGCGTGCGCGGCGGCCGCGGCGCTCGCCGCGTTGCGGTAGCGGCGGTTGCTGCGGTGGTGGGAGCGGGCGACGTTGGTGGCGATACCCAGCAGCCACGGCCGCAGGGAGCCACCTTCGGCCTCGACCGAGGCCCGGCGCCGCCACGCCTCCATGAAGGTCGTCGACATCACGTCCTCGGCCAGCGACCAGTCGGCGGTCAGCCGGAAGGCGTGGTTGTACACCGCGCGGGCGCACTCGTCGAAGAGTTCCGCGAAGGCCTCCGGATCTCCGTTTCGCACCCGGGTTCGCATATCTGTGGTCACGTCTTGAACTGACGTGCGGTGCGGGTGAGTTCCGGTGAGACACGTCACAGTCGTCGTACAGGTCACCGGGGCGGTGACCGCACGAGGACTCGGTGGACATGGCAGCCGCTCAGCCGCACACCGCTCAGGCTGCGAGGCCCGAAAGCAAGGCGCCCGATCTGATGCGGGACCCGGTCCGGGGGCGCGCAGGCTGGTCGAGAAGCGGTGGGAGGTGCCGAGGCCGAACGCGGGCGCGGAACAACCGATCCAGCACCCAACTGCAGGCCTCAGTAGGGGAATTCATGGAAGGCTGTGATGCGGCACAGGTGCAACGTCCCCACCGCACAGTCGCATGAGTCGTCTCCGACCAGGATGCTGCAACAAGATCCCGACAAGAGCTCGTCTGATAAATGATCAAGCTATGGGTGGGCGGAATCGTCGGCTGCGTGGCCAGCAACTGCAGCCGCAGCCGTGAAAGGTCAGGCCCTTCGAACGGACGCGTCGGCACGTGCAGGGCTGAGCCGCACGACCAGTGAAGCCGATGAACTGCGCGAGCGGGCGGTCCTCGTGGCCACCGAGGCCGGAGCGGAGGCCCTGTGCGGTCAATGCGAGGCCACAGGCCCGGCGGGCACAGCCGTGGGCCCCATCATCCGAACCATCAAGGTGGAAGCGACCCAACCACGCGAGCTCGCTCGCTGATAAGCGATCACGAAGGACCTCGCCAACGCCACCAAGGACGGCACGATGCTGCCCGGCGAGGACGACGTCCCCACCGTCGGCGACATCGCCCCGGCCCATGGTGTTCCGGTCGGCACTGCTCACCGCGTACGAGAGTGGCACGGCCCCGGGGCCGTGCTGGCTCGTGGGTACGCAGGAGGCCTGTACGCCCCACAGTAACGACAGGGAGACGAGGTGGGCGCCGTCCGGCGTGCCGAGGTCGCGAGCCACCGGTCGATGTCGTCTTCCAGGGGTCAGCGGGTGACCCGCAGTCTCCCGTCGAGCTCACGCGAGGGCGCGGTCATCATGGTTCCTTCGGTAAGTCGGCACGGGTGTCGGTCGGTTCAGCGTGCGGGTGCCGCCACGGCGGCTTCCCAGGTGAATCCGTCCGGGTCGGTGAGGTCTCCGGTGGTGCTGCCGCCGATGACGAGGCGGTGCGATCCGGTGCCGGCGGGGGCGACACCCAGGTCCTTGGCGAGGGCGCGGCGCCGGTACAGGGCCAGCTTGACGGGGCCCGGCCCGGAGGCGAACTCGGCGTACATGCGGCCGAAGCTCTTCGTCACGGTCAGGCCGTGGTCGACGTAGAACCGCTTGCTCTCGGCCATGTCGGCGACTCCGAGCAGCAGTACGAGTTCGTCGATCCGGCTGGTGGCCGGGCCGGTGTTCTTCTTCGCCGAGGTCGCGATCTTCCAGATCGTCCCGTCCGGCGCCTGGACGACGCCGCCGTAGCCCCACAGGGACTTCGCCGGACGCTTGAGCGGCGTGGCGCCGGCGTCGAGAGCGGCGTCGACCAGCTGGTCGACGTCGGCGGGCTGGGACACCGTGAGCGCCAGTGTGTAGCCGCGGAAGCCGGTGGTGGGTGCCTCGGAGGCCCGCAGGCGGAGCCGACCGTGCAGGCCGAAGGCCGTGTAGAAGCGTTCGGCGGCCTCGACGTCGGCCACCTCGAGGGTCAGGGATGCGATGGATGCCATGCCCTCACGCTAGGGACGGTGCGGCGGTCGGCGCTTCTCGAATCCTGACCGGTCACCTGCCGGTGGTTCCGTAGGCGGCCATGAACATGCCCAGCAAGCTGTCGATCGCGGTCTCGTCGATGGGGCGGGTCGACAGCAGACTGCGGTAGTACAAGGTGCCGCACAGCACCTCGGCGGCGAATTCCAGGTTCGCGTCCGCGACCAGTTCACCGGTCACCTGGGCGCGGGTGATCCGGTCGAGGGTGCTCCGCTCGACGGTGGCGAGGAAGCGCTCGTGCAGGGTCGCCCGCAGCGCGGAATCGGCTTGGGCCTCGGCGATGACGGCGCGATAGATGGGGCCGATCGGCGGTTGGGAGAGGGCCGAGCCGGAACGGATGAACTGTTCGCGCAGATCCGCGCGGATGTCCCCGGTGTCGCGGTAGTCCAGGTCGTTGGCCCACACATGGTTGAGCGCGTCGAGCAGCAGCGCCGCCTTGGACGGCCAGCGCCGGTAGATCGTGTGTTTTCCCACCCCTGCCCGTCGGCTGACCGCCTCGATGCTCAGGCCCGCGTAGCCGGACTCCGCGGCCAGATCGAGGGTCACCCGCAGCAGCTCCTCGGTGCGGGCGGCGCCTCGGCGTCGCGGTGAGACGGGAGTGTTGGACATGGTCCCAGCATATCGGCACGCAGCGTGCCGTTGACAGGGTCGAGGGTTTGGCGCAGGATTCCGTCTCGATCGGCACGGACCGTGCCGATAACAGCAGGGGGTGACCATGAGCAACACCGAAAGCGGCAGGCACGAGGGGTTCTCGGCCGAGGAGCGGGCCGCGATGAAGGACCACGCACAGGAGCTCAAGAAGGCCGCGCGCCGCGCCACGGCTGCGGAGAAGGCGGCGGAGGCGGAGCGGGACGTGCTTGCGAAGATCGCCGAAATGCAGGACTCGGACCGCGTCATGGCCGAACGCGTCCATGCCGTCGTCACGGCCAACGCCCCGGCCCTCGCACCGAAGCTCTGGTACGGGATGCCCTCCTACGCGTTGAACGGCAAGGTGGTCTGCTTCTTCCAGAGCGCGGAGAAGTTCAAGGCGCGGTACGCGACGCTCGGGTTCAGCGACCAGGCGCAGCTGGACGAGGGCACGATGTGGGCGGCCGGCTTCGCGCTGACCGAGGTGACACCCGAGGCGGAGGAGCGAATCGCCGCACTCGTGAAGCAGGCGGTGAGCTGAGCCGCAGGGACGTGCCGTACGCGTGCGCTCGGGTCGGCGGCACGCGAACGACGAAGCCTCAGGTTTTCGACCTGAGGCTTCGTCCGAAGAGCGGATGGCGGGAATCGAACCCGCGCCATGAGCTTTCCAAGCTGAGACACCAAGTGCCCCGGCGTAGGCCATGCCCGTAGGGTGCCGTCCATGGTGACTGCGACTGTCCGTGAGTGGAACGACGAGGAAGGGTGGGGCGTGCTCGACTGCCCCGAGACCCCTGGCGGCTGTTTCGGCCACTACTCCCACATCCAAGCGACCGGCTTCCGCACGCTGTCACCCGGGCAACAGGTGGACCTCGCGTGGGAGGCACCCGGCTTCAAGCAGGACGGGTACGACTACCGTGCGGTGAGCATCGTGCCCCGGCCGGCCTGACATCCACATCTGACATCAACGACGGTGAACGCCCACGGTCTCCTGCAGATCGTCCTGCCCTCGCATCCCCTACCGCGGCATGCAGTGACGCACAGTTGATCGAACTCCTGAAGCGGGTGTCGCAGGTTCGAATCCTGCCGGGGGCAGCAGGCCAACTGCCCCTCCCGGGGCGTCCGTGGATCCGTGGGAAAGTGCTGCGGGCAGCACCGCGAATGGGACATGCTGATTGTTTTCGGGGGCGCCGTTTCGGCGCGGTACGTGGGGGTTGCCGTGGACGCAAAGGTCACGTTGGCGGAAGCGTTGAAGGAGCTGCGGCGTGAGTTGTATGCCGCGCAGGACGACGGGGCCGGCCAGCAGTTGCGGTTCGAGGTGGAGCAGGCACAGCTGACGTTGGATGTGGAGTTCCGCCGCGATGCTGACGGCAAGGTGAAGGTCGAGGTCGGGTTTCCCGGTGTCAAGGCCGGTGCGGAGGCGGGCGGCGGGTTCGAGGTCACGCGCCGTCAGACACTGACGCTCAGCCTGCAGGTTCATGACGAGGCCCTGGGCGGCAGCCGTGCCAGAATCCGTCGGCTGTCCGCGGAGGACGGCGCCGGCGCCTCGCAGCCCAGCGATGGTCAAGTATCCGGGCCAGCCGGCAGTGCGGAAACCGGTGCGTCAGGTTCCGGGGTCGGGTCGAAGCGGCCGTGGGAGCGGTGAGATGGACGCACGGCGCCTCGTGTGGGTGCGTACCGGGGATCCGAAGGGTTTTGGCTCCGGCTATCTGATCGGGCCACAACTCGTGCTGACGGCTCTGCATGTGGTGCTGTCCGGCCGGCGGTGGGCGCTGCGGGTGCAGGCGCGGGTGGGGCATCCTCGTTTCGGTGGTGTCGTGCATCGGCAGGCCGAGGTGTGCTGGCCGGATCCGCTTGAGGGTGTTCCGGCCAAGGACGCTTTGGACATGGCGCTGTTGTGGCTGGAGGAGCCTGTCCCTGTGGAGGGTGGTCCGGTGAGGTGGGGGCGGCCCGGAGGGGGCGTTCCGCTGCCGTTCGAAGGAGCCGGTTTCCCCGCCTTCGCTGACGAAGCCGCCCGCGGGGACGTCGAGCACCTGCGGGGCGAACTGCCGGTGGTGTCCACGTCGTCGTCCGACTGGGTCCTGGACTGCCGGGTATGGCCGAACCTCGAACACGGCGGCGAACGCCCGTGGGCGGGCGCGTCGGGGACAGCGATCTTCTGCCGTGACCGGCTGGTCGGAGTGGCGGTGGAGGACAACCGGCCGATGGGCGGTCGTCGCCTGCAGGCCGCACCCGTCCATGAAGCGCTCAGCCTGCCCGGCTTCGCCGACCTGGTCACCAGGCACGGCCATCCCGGCACCACCGTGTCCCTGGAGGAGGTCACCGCCGCCCAGGCGGACACGGAGCGGGGCGAAGACGTCGGGACACGGCCGGTGGTGCCCGTGCCGATCCCCCCGCTGGCGACGGCGTTCCAACCCCGCAGCGTTCTGCGGGACCGGATCGACGCGGCGTGGTCTGACAACCGGTCGGTCGTGCTGACGCAGGAACGGCCGCGCGTGCTGTCCGGCGGGGGCGGGGTCGGAAAGACCCAACTCGCCGCCGCCTACGCCATGAACGCCGTCAAAAATCGCACCTACCTGGTCCTGTGGGTGGCCGCCGCCGACGTGCAACAGGTGATCACCCGGTACGCGCAGACCGCCGTCGGCCTGGAGCTGCCCGGCGCCGGCGGCGAGGACCCGGAAGCGGACGCCCGCCTGCTGCTGGACTGGCTGCGCACCACGCACCGTCGATGGCTCGTCGTTCTGGACGACATCACCGATCCGCACAGCATCCAACCCCTGTGGCCCGCCAGCCAGACCGGCAGCGGCCGTGTGCTGGCCACCACGCGCAGCAGGGACGCCTCCCTGACCGGCAACGGCCGCATCCGCATCGACATCGACGTGTACACGCCCGCCGAATCCGACACCTACCTGCGCCAACGCCTCGATGTCGAGGAAATGGGCCACCTTCTCGGCGACCACGCCACGCAGCTCACCCACGCCCTGGGGCACCATCCCCTCGGCCTGAGCATGGCCGCCGCCCATATGATCAACGAAGAGCTCACCTCCACCCAGTACCTCAACCGGTACAACGATCGGCATGCCCTGCTTGAGGAGCTCATGCCGCCGACCGCGGACACGGAGGGCTACCACAAGCCGAAACAGCCCACGCAGGTCACCGCCGCCCTCCTGCTCTCCCTCGACGCTGTACAGGCCAACGACACCACCGGCCTGGCCACCACAGCCCTGCGCCTGACCGCCCTTCTCGACCCCGCCGGCCACCCCCACGCCTTGTGGAACACCCCCGCCCTCCTTGACCACCTCACCGCCCACCACACCCCAGCCCCACACGGGGACCCCTCCACGTCACACGCGCCGGCCACAGCCGAGCAGGCGCACTCGGCCCTCCGCCTTCTGCACCGCTACGCACTACTTACCTGCGACACCCGGGCCGAACCCCGCGCTGTCAGCATCCACGCCCTCACCGCCCGCGCCACCCGCGAAACCATCCCTGCCGACGAAATACCGGCCCTCGCGACCGCGGCGGCCGACGGCATCCTCAAGCTCTGGCCCGACCTCGACCAGCACCACGCCGAGCACGCCGCCGTCCTACGTGCCAACACCAGTGCGCTCTCCGACCACACCAACGACTGCCTCTGGAGCCCGGACGGGCACCCGGTCCTCTACCGCGCGGGCAACAGCCTTATCAACGCCGGGCTGGCCGCCTCCGCCACCGCCTACTGGCAGTCCATGACGACGAAGAGCGAGCGGCTGCTGGGCGGCCAGCACCCCGACACGCTCACCGCGCGCGCCAACCTCGCCAACTCCTACTGGCACGCGGGTCGGACCGGCGAGGCGGTCGAGCTGCTGGAGCGAGTGGTGGCCGACCTGGAGCGGCTGCACGGCGGCGAGCACCCCGACACCCTCACCGCGCGCGCCAATCTCGCCGCCTCGTACCAGCAGGCGGGTCACACCCGCGAGGCGATCGAGCTGCTGGAGCAAGTGGTGGCCGACCGGGAGCGACTGCACGGCGGCGAGCACCCCGACACCCTCACCGCCCGTGCCAACCTCGCCGGCTCCTACCGGCAGGCGGGTCGGACCGGCGAGGCTATCGCGATCGAGGAGGGGGTAGTGGCGGACCGGGAACGGCTGCAGGGCGGCGAGCACCCCTACACCCTCACCGCGCGCGGCAACCTCGCCTCCTCCTACTGGCAAGCGGGTCGGACCGGCGAGGCGATCGAGCTGCTGGAGCGGGTGGTGGCAGACCTGGAGCGACTGCAGGGCGGCGAACACCCCGACACACTCACCGCCCGTGCCAACCTCGCCACCTCCTACCGGCAGGCAGGTCGGACCGGCGAGGCTATCGCGATCGAGGAGGGGGTGGCGGCCGACCTGGAGCGGCTGCAGGGCGGCGAACACCCCTCCACCCTCACCGCCCGTGCCAACCTCGCCACCTCCTACCGGCAGGCGGGTCGGACCGACGAGGCGATCGAGCTGCTGGAGCGGGTGGTGGCAGACCGGGAACGGTTGCAGGGCGACGAGCACCCCTCCACCCTCACCGCGCGCGGCAACCTCGCCTCCTCCTACTGGCACGCGGGTCGGACCGGCGAGGCTATCGCGATCGAGGAGGGGCTGGTGGCCGACCTGGAACGGCTGCAGGGCGGCGAGCACCCCGACACCCTCACCGCCCGTGCCAACCTCGCCACCTCCTACCGGCAGGCGGGTCGGACCGGCGAGGCGATCGAGCTGCTGGAGCAAGCGGTGACCGACCGGGAGCGCCTGCACGGCGGGGAACACCCCGACAGCCTCACCGCCCGTGCCAACCTCGCCACCTCCTACTGGCACGCGGGTCGGATCGACGAGGCGATCGAGCTGCTGAAGGGGGCGGTGGCCGGCCTGGAGCGGCTGCTGGGCGACGAGCACCCCGACACCCTCACCGCCCGTGCCAACCTCGCCACCTCCTACCAGCAGGCGGGTCGAACCGACGAGGCGATCGAGCTGCTGAAGCGGGTGGTGACCGACCGGGAACGGCTGCTGGGCGACGAGCACCCCTCCACCCTCACCGCCCGTGCCAACCTCGCCACCTCCTACCAGCAGGCGGGTCGAATCAGCGAGGCGATCGAGCTGCTGGAGCGGGTGGTGACCGACCGGGAACGGCTGCTGGGCGACGAGCACCCCTCCACCCTCACCGCGCGCGGCAACCTCGCCTCCTCCTACTGGCAGGCGGGTCGGATCGGCGAGGCGATCGAGCTGCTGGAGCAAGTGGTGGCCGACCTGGAGCGGCTGCTGGGCGACGAGCACCCCGACACGCGCACCGCCCGTGCCAACCTCGCCCGTGCCCTTGACGCTGTGGCAGCCGCAGCAGCTGTATGGCAACCGGATACAGCCGCCCCAGCAACCGCCGCCGACCTACAACCCCCTGCAGACGCCCCGGAGTAACGGCTCACGCAGCGGCCCTGTCCGCATGCCGCGCCGCCGGAGGCGTTCCGCCGGTGAGCCGGGTGCAGTCGGGCGGTGTTCATCGCCGACTGCTCTGCCATCCCGGCTCCCCTGCAACCCCGCAACCCCGCGCAGCGTTCAGTACTGCTCGGTCTCCACGAACCCGGCGTCCGCGTTGTCATCCGCGTCGAAGGCGGCGGCGGTCGGGTCGAATCCGGGCGGGCTGTCCTTGAGGGCCAGGCCCATGCCGGCCAGCTTCGCCTTGACCTCGTCGATGGACTTCGCACCGAAGTTGCGGATGTCGAGCAGGTCGGCCTCGGAGCGCGCCAAGAGCTCACCCACGGAATGGACGCCCTCGCGCTTGAGGCAGTTGTACGAACGGACGGTGAGCTCCAGCTCCTCGATCGGCAGCGCCAGATCGGCGGCGAGGGCGGCGTCCGTCGGGGACGGACCCATGTCGATGCCCTCGGCGTCGATGTTCAGCTCGCGGGCGAGACCGAACAGCTCGACCAGGGTCTTACCGGCCGACGCCATGGCGTCACGCGGACGCATCGCCTGCTTGGTCTCGACGTCGACGATCAGCTTGTCGAAGTCGGTGCGCTGCTCGACACGCGTGGCCTCGACCTTGTACGTGACCTTCAGCACCGGCGAGTAGATCGAGTCGACCGGGACACGGCCGATCTCCTGACCCACCTGCTTGTTCTGCACGGCGGAGACGTAACCGCGGCCACGCTCGACCGTGAGTTCCATCTCCAGCTTGCCCTTGCCGTTGAGCGTGGCGAGGACCAGGTCGGGGTTGTGCACCTCGACACCGGCCGGGGGCGCGATGTCGGCGGCGGTGACCAGACCCGGGCCCTGCTTGCGCAGGTACATCACGACCGGCTCGTCGTGCTCCGAGGAGACGACCAGCTGCTTGATGTTGAGGATCAGGTCGGTGACGTCCTCCTTGACGCCCGGCACGGTGGTGAACTCGTGCAGGACACCGTCGATACGGATGGACGTGACCGCCGCACCCGGGATCGAGGAGAGGAGCGTGCGGCGGAGGGAGTTGCCGAGGGTGTAGCCGAAGCCCGGCTCCAGCGGCTCGATCACGAACCGGGAGCGGAACTCGTCGACGACCTCTTCGGTCAGGGACGGACGCTGAGCAATCAGCACGAGGTGGTACCTCCAGTGTTTGGCGCCCGCTATGTGACGCCGTAGGACACCACGAAGGGTACGGGTTCAACCTCCCAGGAGACCGAACCGCCGTTCCACATTCGGCGTACTCGACCCCGCGGAGCGGTTCTCAGCGCACCTTGGACTCCACGAAGGCCGCCAGCCGCCCGAGGGTGTCGAAGGTGTCACCGACGATCCCGATCCCGATCTCGATCCCGAACCGTTTCTGCAGTGCGACGATGAGCTTGACGACGGTGAGCGAGTCGAGCTCGGGAAGGTTGCCGTACAGTGCCGTCTCCGGCCCGAGGTCGTCGGCCCGGTCCGCGATGTCCAGCGTGACCACCACGACGGCCTTGACATCCTCGAAAATCGCCTGCGAGATCTCTGGCGAGCGAGTCAACGGCTTCTCCTCATCGGTAGGTGAAGAACGGGGTGGCACCGGCGCGCTCAGCGAGCACTGCCGTCGGCGATCGCGGACCGGCTGATCGTGGGGTGCGCGGAGGCGCCTCTCGGTCATGCGGGCTCCTGAGGGCGGGAGGCGGTGAGCTCGTGGCCAAGGAATGCCCGGTCGAACTTGCCGTTCGGCGATCGGGGCAGGACACCGAGGACCACCACCTCGGCGGGCACCATGTAACCGGGCAGTTCCTGCCGCAGGTGTGCGGTCACCGCGGCCGGGTCGAAGCCGGCGGGATCGCCGGGTGTCACCACGAGGACGATCCGTTGGCCGAGTGCCTCGTCCTCGAGGCCGAGCGCGACGGCGTCGTGGACCAGGCCGGTCTCGTACGCCACTTCCTCGATCTCCTGCGGGCTGACCCGGTATCCCGATGTCTTGATCATGTCGTCACGCCGTCCGACGAAGTACAGGAAGCCCTCCTCGTCGCTGACGACGACATCGCCGGACCAGACCGCCAGCTCGGGCGCGCACAGCTCGACCGGACGGTTCGGCGGCGGCCGGAACCGCTCGGCGGTGCGCTCCGCGTCGTTCCAATAGCCCAGGGCGACCAGCGGACCCCGGTGCACCAGCTCACCCGGCTCCCCCGGACCGCACAGGCCGCCGTCCTCCCGGACCACGAGGATCTCGGCGTTCGGGATGGCCTTGCCGATGGAATCGGGCCGCCGGTCGACCTCACGGGGATCGAGGTAGGTGGAGCGGAACGCCTCTGTGAGGCCGTACATCAGGTAGGGCGTTGCGGTCGGGAAGATCGCTCGCAGTTGTTGCAGAGTGACGCGCGGGAGTCGCCCCCCGGTGTTCGCGAAGTAGCGCACCTCCGCCACGGCCTCGGACGGCCACGTCTGGGCCGCGAGCTGGATCCACAGCGGCGGTACGCCGACCATCCCGGTGATGCGGTGCTCGGCGCACAGCCGGACGACGTCCCCCGGCAGCAGGTAGTTGGCGAGCACCACATGGGCGCCGACGCAGAAGCCGGTCGTCAGTTGGCTCAGTCCGGCGTCGAAGCTCAGCGGGAGAACGGCCAGGATTCGGTCCTCTGCCGTGTTGTTCAGGTACGTGCTGACGCTCTCCGCGCCGACGACGAGGTTGCGGTGCGACAGCACGACGCCCTTCGGGGCCCCGGTGCTCCCCGACGTGTAGAGGATCGCGGCCACATCGGTGTCGACGGCGCCCGTCGGAGGGCACACGGCCTGGCACGCGGGCTCGGCGACCTTCGACCAGGGGAGCACGCGGTAAGGGGCTTCCTCGCCCTGCACGGGCGAGTCGCCCAGCACGAGGACGTGGGAGAGTGACTTGCAGGCGGCGAGCTCGGCGCGCAGGGTCCGCAGCCGGTCCGGGGAGGTCACCAGTACCCGCACGGCGCAGTCGTCGATGATGTGCCTCACTTGCCCGGCCCGCAGCACGGGATTCACCGGGACGAACACGCCACCGGCCCGCGAGCAGGCGAACAGCGCCACGACGGTCTCGATCCTCTTGTCGAGGTAGACCGCGACGCGCTCGCCACCGTCGAGGCCGAGGTCGCGCAGGCCGGCGGCCGCGCGCTCCGTCCGCTCGTGCAGATCGGCGTAGGAGATCGTGGTCGTCCGTGCGGTCAGAGCGGGCGCGCCGGGGTTGCGCTGGGCGGACCTCGCAACGAGGTCCGGCAATCCGATGATCATTTCGGCGGATTCCTTTCTGCCGCTTTCGCCTGGCAGCCGGCGCATCCCGGCGCTCTGCCCTGCGCCGGCTCGTCTCCGAGCGCGGGGCCGGGATCGCCCGGGCACTGCACGCGGGGTCTCGCGCGGCGGCCCCGGGCACCGGAGATGCCCGGGAACGGTCGCACGAGGGACGTGGTCATCCGGCGTTCACCTCGCCGGTCCGTTCACCTCGACGGTCGGCGAGCAGTCGGCCAGGCGCACCGGGTCGGCCATCCCGACCAGGACTTCACGCGGTCCGGTGAAGGGCTCCCTGCTGTGTGCACTGCGGATGTTGTCGACGAGCATCAGATCGCCCGCCTGCCAGGGCTCCCACCGGGTCTTGGCCTTGTACACCTCGTTGAGCAGCCGCACGACGTCCTCGCCTATCGGGTCGCCGCCCCCGAAGCGGGTGGTGAACGGCAGCCCCTCGGCGCCGTAGGTGTCGACCAGGAACTCGTGCACCTCGGGGTCGAGCGTCCACTCGTTGAGGAAGGCGATCTGGTTGAACCAGCAGCGCCGCCCGGTGACCGGGTGCCGCACCACCGCGCTGCGGCGCTGCCGGGTGCACAGCCCTCCATCGGGTCGCCACTCGAACTCGATGGCGTTGGCGTGGCAGTATTCCTCGACCGCGCCACGGTCCTCGGTGCCGAACGCCTCGGCGACCGACGTGCCGATCTCCTCGTTGTAGTTACGGACGAGAATCCAGCCCTCCCGCTCGAACCGTTCGACGAGGTCACCGGGCACCGCGTCGAGCACGGCCGTCGAGTCCGCCACACCGGTCTCCCCGCCCCTGGTGGGCGCGGACAGGCACGAGAAGAGCATCAGGCCGGGGAACTCGAGCCGGTAGCTCAGTTCGTGGTGCATGCACATCGGCTGGTTCGGCGGCCACTTCGAGGAGGAGTACACCCCCTCCGCGTAGGTCCGCCGGGAGGCGAAGGCCTCTCTCTCGGTCATCAGGCCGGTGCGGGCAAGTTGCTGGAAGACGGCGACGGTCTCGGCCGTGTCGTGCGGCCCGAGGCCGCGGACCAGGACCGATCCGTGCTCGGCTACCACCGTGCGCAACGCCACGCGGTGCTCGGCTGCCCAGCGCGCCGCGTCGCCGGGAGGCCTGGTGTGCAGGATCGGCGGTTTGCCGGGTTGCAGGTCCACCGCGAGCAGCGCCGCCTGGGAAGAGGCCGACATCTCGTTTCTCCTTGCTTCCTCGATGTCCACTCGGGAAGGAGCCACCGATGCGGTGACACACGGCACGCCCGGTGCCGTCTCGTGTCAGTCGTCGCGGGCGAGCACGGCGGCGCGGTCGTCGAGGCCGGCCCTGCGCACCTGAAGGTCAGCCGGCTGCTGCTCCCGCATCCTCTTGGCCGGGTTCCCGCCCCACAGGGCGTGCGGTGGCATTTCCTCGCCCTTCATGAGGAAGGATCCGGTGGCGAGCACCGCGCCGTCGCCCATCGTCACGCCGTAGTGGACGAGTGTGCCGACACCGAGCGTGCAGCCGGCGCCGATCACGATGTGGTCCGACTTGAATCCTCCGTCCTCCTGCGAGTGGCACTGGATGACGGTGTCCACATTGAAGGTGCAGTCGTCCCCGATGGTGGTGAACGTCCGCTCGGGCACGCGGAGGCCGTCGTCGAAGACCCGGTGGCCGATCCGCACACCCAGCATCCGCCAGATCACGTTCTTGAGCGGGGTGCCGTTGAAGAGGAAGGCATAGCCGATGGTGGTCACCTTCCAGAAGCGTTCGTGCCGCCAGAAGGCGCGGTCGTAGATCGAGCAGCCCTGCGGCCGCAAGGCCTGCAATGGGATGATCATCCGGTCGACCAGGACGTTGTAGACGACGGTGAAGACGAAGATCCCTGTGGTGGCCAGTGCGAACGCGAACGCGCCCAGGGAGGCCCAGAGGTCGAGGGCGGCCAGGTAGAACACGGTGACGAGGAAGATGAGGAGCCAGCGCGTCAGCAGGAACAGCGCCATGCTCATGGTGTTGTAGACGTTCTTGGCCCGCAGGCGCCGGCGCACCTCGTCCTTGCTCGCCACGTCGAGATGCTTGTCACGCCTGACCGACCGCGGGATCTCGAAGCTGGGCGCGCCCAGCAGGCCCACGCCTTCCCGCACCTGTCCCTCGACGGGGACCATGACCTTCGTCGCGAGGAGACAGTTGTCGCCCGTCCTGCCGTGCGCGGTATAGGCGATCAGGTTCCCAAGGAAGTTCTCCGCCCCGATCGACACGCGGGACAGCCGGAACGACGTGTTCGAGAAATCGGCATTGATGATGGACAGCCCGTCCGCGACCATCGTTCCGCTGCCGACCGCGCTGAGGAACGGAGTGTCGTGCTTGACCATTTCGCCGAAGTTCGAACCGGTCTGCCGCACCCCGCGAAGGTCGTAGCCCAGCCAACGCAGGTAGTGGATGACGTAGGAGGTGCCACCGAAGAGGTTGAGGTAGAACTTGCTGTTGCTCGTGCGGGCGATCGCGCGGTGGACCCAGTAGTGGAATCCGTACAGCGGGTAGACCTTGTCCGGCTTGATGAATCGGTTCAGCACGCGCGGGAAGGTTCCCACGAACACGAGGCCGACGAGTACGGCGCCGAAGAAGGGCACGGCGGATACGACCAGCGCGTCGTCGCGGTAGAACGCCCAGCTCGTGAAGGAGACCGGCCCCGCGGCCGACAGCGTGACGAGCTGCGGGATGTTCCTGAGCGCGAGGACGGCGATGACGAACGCCAGCGGCGTGCCCACCAGAAGCAGGTTCATCAGCTGCACGGTCGCGAAGAGGACCCGTCGCCGGGTGCTGACGTCCATCGTGGGGATCCGCTGGCGGTCGGCGTCGGTCCGCTGCGCGGGGGAGCCGCGCCAGTGCTCCCCGTCGGGCACGGTCTGTCCGGCGTGCAGCGAGGAGGAGTGCCCCAGTTGGGACCCGTCACCCAGCGAGGTACAGATGTCGAGCACCGTCATCTCGCCGACGAGCGCGTCCTTGCCGAGGCTGACCGCGCCCGTCTGGATGATGCCGTCATAGGCCCGGTAGCCGTTGAAGAACGAATCCTTCCGGATCACCGCGCCGTCGCCGATGCTGAGCAGGTCGGTGCACACGGGCACGTTCCTGGAGAAGATGACGGCGCCGCGCCCGACCTTTGCGCCCAGTGCCCTCAGGTAGAGCATGTAGAGCGGTGAACCGACGAACAGCGCCATCGGGTTCCGCTGGACCAGGGTCTTGACGAGCCAGAAGCGGAAGTACGCCATGCTCCAGACACGGATCTGCTGCTGCTTCCACCGGCCGATGAGCAGCCACTTGAGCAGGATCGGGAGGGCGCAGAGACCGAGGAACATCGCGGCGCCGTACGCGACCGCCCGCAGGTAGATGTCGAGCGGGGCCGGGCCGGCCGAGACCCATTCGTAGCCCTTCACCGCGACGATCACCGTAAGGGCGGGGTAGCCGAGGAGGAACAGGAGCTGCAAGGCCCCGCAGAGGACGTACTCACCATTGCGCGCCCGCCTCGGCGGCTCACCGGGAGTCGGCGGAGGTGCCGGCTGCGCGACGGGCCTGGCTTGGGTGTCGGTTTTGGTGAGAGCGGCTGCAAGCCTTCGAACCGTCGGATGCTTGTACACGTCCGGCATCGACACCGACGGCAGATCGGCCTGCTTGCGCACCCGCGCACAAAAACGGGCCATCAACATCGAATCGGCACCGAGGTCATCGAAGAAGTTGCTGTCAACCGACACCTGCCCGTCACCCACGACATCGGCCAGCACCTCCGCGAAACGCTGCTCACACGTGGCCAAAGCGATCCCATTGCCGACCGGAGCAACGGCCGAGACATCGTCGGCGAGGGCGGCTGCAAGCCTTCGAACCGTCGGATGCTTGTACACGTCCGGCATCGACACCGACGGCAGATCGGCCTGCTTGCGCACCCGCGCACAAAAACGGGCCATCAGCATCGAATCGGCACCGAGGTCATCGAAGAAGTTGCTGTCAACCGACACCTGCCCGTCACCCACGACATCGGCCAGCACCTCCGCGAAACGCTGCTCACACGTGGCCAAAGCGATCCCATTGCCGGCCGGAGCAACGGCCGAGACATCGTCGGCGAGGGCGGCCGCAAGCCTTCGAACCGTCGGATGCTTGTACACGTCCGGCATCGACACCGACGGCAGGTCAGCCTGCTTGCGCACCCGCGCACAAAAACGGGCCATCAGCATCGAATCGGCACCGAGGTCATCGAAGAAGTTGCTGTCAACCGACACCTGCCCGGTGCCCAGGATATCCGCCAGCACCTCGGCGAAGCGTTGCTCGCATTTGGCCTGCGTGATCAGATCGCCGGCCGGGTCAGCGGTAAGGACTTCGTGAGAGTTTCCCATTAGCTGGGTCCCTTGCATAATGAGAGTTGTCGATGCAGGCGCGCTGAACTGAATGGACAGGGTCCACGCGCTTGCACGGACTGCTATGGGAGCCGGTGCCGGAACAGAGTCAAGTGATCACCCACCTTGACCGTGGCGGATTTGACTGGCCTTGCTCAACGGTCTGATCCGGCCGACTAGATCGACAATATTGCTTGCGCGCAACACTTCCCCGGACCGCAGCGGCAGCCTGAACAGTGGCCGCCGGAAAAGAAAACCACGGTGTTTTTTCAGGGTACGACCGTGCGCAGTACGTGCAAGGG
Source organism: Streptomyces sp. NPDC001544 (assembly GCF_042894285.1). NCBI lineage: Bacteria > Bacillati > Actinomycetota > Actinomycetes > Kitasatosporales > Streptomycetaceae > Streptomyces > Streptomyces sp. NPDC001544. The sequence goes on from NZ_JBIAVN010000018.1 coordinate 141,941, forward strand.
GGGAGGGGAGCTGACGCCCATCCGGGCACGCAGTTGCGGGAGCGGATGCGGCTGGAGGCGGCCAAGCGCCGCGGATCATTGAGGCCTGCGGATCACTGAGCTTCGACGCGCAGGGCTCCCCCGCCGTCGGCGGAGGTGCCCGAGGTCCCAACCCACCGGCACAGGAGCCCTGTTGGCCCTGGATCCGGGATGTGTACAGCCCGACACCTCGGATCGCTACGATGCGCCGGGCCGCGCCCGGGGGGCGCGGAATCGTTTCCGGAGGGGGATTCCTGTGTTCGTGCTGTCCATCCTGCTGTTCATAGCCGCGGTGGTGCTCCTTCTCGTCGGCCGCGGCCGCACCGCCGCGGGCCGCTGGAAGCTCGGGGCGGCGCTCAGCGCCGTGGCGGGCGTGCTGGCAGCCGCCTTCGCCTGTGTCCATGTCGTGAGCGCCTACGAGGTCGGCGTGCCGGTGACCTTCGGCAGGATCGGAACGCCGCTGACCTCGGGTATCCACTTCAAGTCACCGTTCACCGACGTCACGTCCTTCTCCACCCGCCCGGTGGACCTCGACCTCAACGACAAGGACGTGGTCGAGGTCCGCTCCTCGCAGGGCGGCGTGCTCTACGCGGACGTCACCATCAAGTGGGCCGTGGTGCCGGCCAAGGCGGTCGCGCTGTACCGGCTCGCGGGCAGCGAGGAAGCCGTCCAGGAACGGCTGGTGGTGCCGGACAGCCGCGAGATCATCCGCAACGTCTTCGCGAAGCACACCAGCGAGGAAGGTTACGCGTCCGCCCGCGAGCAGATCGGGTCGGAGATCGCCGACCTGGTCAGGAAGCGCCTGGCACCGCGCGGCATCGACGTCACCTCCGTCAACCTGCGCAATGTGAGGCCGTCGGAGAAGCTGCAGGACCAGATCGACAAGAAGATCCAGCAGGAGCAGGCCACCGAGCGGGCCACCGAGGCGGCGCGTACGGCCAAAGCGCAGGCGGAGCGCAAGCGGATCGAGGCGGAGGGCATCGCCCGCGCCAACAAGATCATCGAACGGTCGCTGAGTGACAAGGTGCTGTACAACCAGTGCCTCGATGCCTACAAGGAAGCAGCGAAGGCCAACCCGGTGTACGCGGTGCCGTGCGGTACGGACTCGGGCGGCACGCCGGTCATCGTCGACAGCGGCAAGAAATGACGCCTCCGTAGGCCTCCGTAGGCCTCCGTAGGTCCTGTCCCGTGCGCACGGCGGGGCAGGACCGGTTCCGTAGTGGGTTCAGCTCTGGCGCGGGACGCCCAGCGTTTGTACGAGCTGGGCGAGTTCCTCCTGGAAGAGCTTGTCCGGGCTGGTGGTCTGGGAGTGCATGTGGCCGTAGACCTCCAGTGAGACCAGGCCGTGCAGGTGTCCCCGGATACGCAGGGCGAGGGCGACCGCTGCGGGCGGCACGTCGGGGAAGGCGGGGCGCACCTTCTCGAGGAGCCCCGGGTCGAAGTCGGACCAGTCGAATGCGCTGTCCTCGTAACGGTGCCGGGCGTGCGGCCATGCGGCTGTCGCGAGTGCGGTGAGCCCGGTACAGACCCGGCGTGCGGCATCCGGGGCGGGGCCGCCTTCGGGGGCGCGGTATCCGGGGACGGGGTCGCCGTAGATGAGCCGGAAGCCCTGGGGGTTCGCCAGGGCCCAGGTCCGGAAGGCGGTGAGCTCGCTCGTTGCGGCCGGCGGCTCGGTGTTCATCCCGATCGGCCGCTTCCTCGGCTTCGTCCGGTTCGTCGCGCTCAGCGTGTCGCTGTGGCGGCACGACGGACGAACGGGTGATCCTCCCGGCGCGGACGTGCCACGGCGTCCGTGAGGCCGACGCGGGAATTGCGCGCCTGGTGCCCACGGGGTCAGTTCGTTCGGGTGTTCGGCAGGTGCGGCCCGATATAGCCGACGATCACTTTACCGGTGGCGCCGGACGTGTCGTCGTAGAAGTGTATGCGCGGCGCGATCCGCCCCTTGTTGTCGATCTTTATGTGCGCTTCCATGAACACCTTGCGCGAGGCGTCGACTTCCGGTGGCACGGAGAACATTCTGTGCTGCCGGAACTTCTTGTCGTTGCGCACGGAGTCGGACTCCACCATGGCCACACGGGTCACCGGATAGGTGCGCATACCGTGGGGGGCGGCCTCGCAGAAGTCCCGGAAGGTCCCGCCGAACCTTTCGCCGCCCGCGCTGCAGGCGCCGTAGGAATCCAGCGCCAGCAGCGCGTCCCATGCCTTCGGCGCCCAAGCGGAGCTCTTCATGTCGTCGTCGAGGTCGGCTGCCTTGCTCTTGTCGTAGGTGAGGATCAGATGCCTCATCCGGTCGTGGGCCAGCTCGTTCAGTTCGGCGAAGGACATCGGCGCCGGCTCCTCGGCGGGAGGCACGTACATGTCCTCAGCCCGGCCGGTCTTCACCGCTCGCCGCTGCGGCACCGCCTCGCGCACCCTGCCGGGACAAGGTTTTCTGGGCCAGGAGTTCAGAACCGTTTACCTTGCTCAAGGCCGGGGCACTGCCGGCGTTTTCTTCGACGACCCATTGCAGGATCTCATTCACGCCGCGAGAATCCACCAGGCGCAACTGGAGCTCGGAGACATCGGGCAGTGGGGTGATCCTGCAGCTCCACTGCCCTTCTTTGGCGACAGAACAGGGCTCGTGCGACGGCCACAGCGTGTCGTCTTTCACGTTCCTCACGAAAGCCCAGATAGATCTTCCCTGCAGAGCGCCGTCGTACCTCCCCGAGACGGCCAAGGTCGGGTCCTGCGAGATCTCACCGTCGGCGGGTGTCACCACCTCTGCCGTCACTTTCTGAGGGTAGGACGCTTCTTTCGCGTCCTCTCCGAAGCCGATGGCTTTGGTGATCGCCGGGTTGGCGGCGAGCAGCGTGAAGAGGGCGGACAGCAGTCCCGCGATGGCAATGGCCAGCGGCGTATGATCCTGCACCCATGCCGAGACACGGCCGCCGCTTCCGTCGACTCGGCCTCCGGGATCGGTATCGCCCTCCGAAGACGCGGTCATTTCACTCCCACCCATCCACCCTCCCTGTCGGAAAAATACCAATCCAGAGGCACACACAGGCGGTCGAGTCCGAAAATGCAATTGAATGCTCTTGGTTATTTGCATTTTTACGCATTCATATCACTTGTGACGGCTTCATCGTCGGCGGGAACGTTCCCCGCCCACCGCTCGTCTACAGTGAACGGAACGTCTACACGACTGTAGTCATTCGAAGGGAGGCTCCAGGCCGATGACCACACCGCTGCTCCTCGCCTCGCAGTCGGCCGTCAACCTGCTGGACGCGCGGTCGCTGCTGGCCGCTTTCGGCGTCCTGGGCGTCGGCGTGGTGATGTTCGCCGAGACGGGGCTGCTGGTCGGCTTCTTCCTCCCCGGGGACTCACTGCTGTTCACCGCGGGCCTGCTGTGCACCGGTACGGCCGACCGGACCGTGCAGTTCACCCTGGGGCCGCTGCTTCTCGCGGCGGCCACCGGCGCGCTGGCCGGCGCGCAGTGCGGCTATCTCATCGGCCGGAAGGCCGGCGGGGCCCTGCTCGCCCGCAACCGCTCGCAGCGGCTGCGGGAAGGAGCGCGGCGGGCCGAGGAGCTGCTGGAGCGGTACGGGTACGCCAAGGCGGTGGTGCTGGCCCGCTTCGTGCCGGTGGTGCGGACGGTGCTCAATCCGCTGGCGGGCGCGCTGGGCGTGCCGGTGCGGACCTTCACCGTGTGGCAGGTGGCCGGCGGTCTGGTGTGGAGCGTCGGCCTCACCCTGGCGGGGTATGCACTGGGTTCCTCGATCCCGAACGTGGACCATTACCTGCTGCCGCTGGTCGCCTTGATCGTCGTCGTTTCGGTGCTCCCTCTGGCGGCCGAGGTTCTGCGTTCCCGCCGGGCTGCCGGGGCGCGGGAGGAGCGCGGGTGATCGAATCCGGAAGAGCCGTTGGAGAGCCATGCGCCACAAGATCCTGGTCGTCGAGGACGATCACGCACTGCGGGACGTGCTGCGCCGCGGCCTGGACGACGAAGGGTACGACTCCGTCCTCGCCTCCGACGGCGCGACCGCCCTGCGGCTGGCCACCGCCGACGTCGCGGCGGCCGTCCTGGACGTCGGGCTGCCCGACGCCGACGGGCGGGACGTCTGCCAGGCGATGCGGGCCAACGGATTCCTCGCCCCCGTGCTCTTCCTGACCGCACGGCACCAGCTCACCGACCGGCTGTCCGGCTTCTCCGCCGGCGGCGACGACTACCTGCCCAAGCCCTTCCACCTCGCCGAGCTCGCCGCCCGGCTGCGCGCGGCCCTCAGACGGACCGCACCGGCCCCGGCGGCCACCACCGGGGACCTGGTCCTGGACGCGGTCGGGCACAGCGTCACCGTGCACGGTGTGCGCGTCGCCCTGACCCCGACGGAGTTCCGGCTGCTCGCCACGCTCGTCGCCGCGGCCGGCAGCACCGTACGCCGTCGAGAGCTGGTCCGGGCCGGCTGGCCCGAGGGCGCACAGGTGAGTGACAACACGCTGGACCAGTATCTGACCCGGCTGCGCCGCAAGCTGCGCGAGGCGGGCAGCACGCTGACGCTCCGTACGGCCCGCGGGGTCGGACACCACCTGTCATGAATCCCGACCGTGCCCTGCGCCGCCTGGCGCCCCGCACGCTGCGCGGCCGGCTGTCTCTCGTGGCACTGACCACCGCCGCTCTGCTGATGACCGTCCTGACCGTGGTGTTCAACGCCGTGATGGACCGTCACCTGCAGCACCAGGCGGACGACGAACTGCGCAGCCGGGCCGCCGCCGTGGCCACGACCGTCGACACCAGCGGCCCCCGGGTGCGCGTCCTGGAGACCGTCAACGACCGCCTCCTCGACGCCAACGTGTGGATCTACGCCGGACGGCGACTGCTCGAGAAGCCTCCGTCGACCATGGCCGACAGCCCGTTGACCCCAGCCGTCGACCGGCTGGCCGTACAGCGCGCGCCGGTCTGCGAGACCGTCCGCCCCCACGGTCTGCGGCCCGTCCGGCTGTGTTCCCGGCCCGTGCCCGGCCCCCGTGCCACCGCGACGGTCGTCACCGCCCTGGACCTCGGCCCCTACCGCAGTTCGGCCGACACCCTGCTGCTGGGGTCACTGGTCCTGGACGCGATCATGCTCGCCTGCACCTACGCGCTGACCCGGCTGGCCGTCGGCCGGGCGCTTCGCCCCGTGCGGACGATGACCGACCAGGCCACCCAGTGGAGCGCCGTGGGCTCCGACGACCGCTTCGGCGCGGCCGAGCACCCGGCCGAACTGGCCCGCCTGGGGGCGTCACTGGACGCGCTTCTGGACCGCATCCGCACCGTGCTGCGCCACGAGCAGCAACTGACCGGTGAGCTGTCCCACGAACTGCGCACCCCGCTCACCCGGATCATCATGGAACTCGACTGGTGGCGTGCCCGCCCCCGGACGGCCGCCGAGACCCGCGCCACCCACGAGACGATCGCCGACGCCGCCCAGTCCATGCGCACGATATGCGACACGCTCCTGGACGACGCCCGCGAGAACGCCCTGAACGCGCCCACGGCCCCCGGGACGACCGACATCGTCCCCGTGCTGAGCCGCCTGGTCCGGCACGTCGACGCGGCGGACCGGGTGAGGGCCCGCGTGGAGGCCGGGGCCCCGGTGCTGGAGGCGGGGGTCGCCCCCGCGCTCCTCGAACGCATCGTCAGCCCCCTGCTCGCCAACGCCGCCCGCTACGCCCGCTCCCGTGTGACCGTGTCGGCGCGGCGCGGGTCGGGCGCCGTGCTGATCGACGTCGTCGACGACGGGCCCGGGGTGCCCAAGTCGTTCACCGGCGAGCTGTTCCAGCCGGGCCGGCGGGCCGAACCGGACGACGGACACGACGGCGCGGGCCTCGGGCTGCCACTCGCGCGACGCCTGGCCCGCGCCGTCGGCGGTGATGTGTCGTACGACCCCGGGCACACGCCAGGGGCCCGGTTCACGGTCAGCCTGCCTGCCGGGTGACCGTCTCCTCCGCGGCGGCCCGCGGGACGGTGGTCCGGCGTTCCCGCACCTGGGCGTAGGCCATCAGGCCGAACAGGACGGCGAGCAGGACGGCGGACGAGCCCGCGGTGCCGAGGTCCAGGCCGCCCTTGGCGACCGGCTTGGTGAGGAAGTCGCCGGCGGTGGCGCCGAGCGGGCGGGTGAGGACGAAGGCGATCCAGAACAGCAGCACGTTGGGGACCGCGGGCACCTTCATCAGGGCGAGGAGCACCAGCAGCACGCCGGTCACCAGGGCCGCGCCCCCCAGGTAGCCGAGTCCGGAGCTGTCGGACAGGAAGTCGCCCATGGAGGTGCCGAGAGTGTTCGAGACGAGGATCGCCGCCCAGAACAGGGCCTCACCGCGGAAGGTGACGATGTCCCGGATCTGGAACGTCATCCCGGACACCTTCCACACCGCGAAGATGACCAGCAGGATCGAGATCAGGATCGCGGCGCCGGTCGGGTAGCCCAGGCCCAGTCCCTGCGGGCCCCAGCCGAGCGACTTGGCGCCGTTCGACAGGAACTTGGCGCTGGCGTCGCGGTTCATGAAGTCGGACATCGTGGTGCCGGCCATGCTGGTCGACAGGATCACGGTCCAGTAGAAGAACGGGTTGTAGTGCGAGGAGCGGAGCTGGACGACCAGGGTCACCACGAAGACCAGGAACAGGGCGATCGTGGTGAGGAAGTAGCCGATCTTCAGTGTCTGCGCGAACAGGTCACCCGCGGTCTCTCCCAGGGTGGTCGCGGCGATCTTCATGATCCAGAACGCCAGGGTGACCTCGGGCAGCTTCTTCATCACCGACTTCGTTCCGCTCGGCGCCGACCGGTGCGTACTGGCGACGTCGAGATCGGTGACGATTTCCGGATTCTCCAAGGCTGGGTACTCCTGTTTCCGTGGGGGGTACGGCAGGGCGCCCGTTCCCCCCGAGGGGAACGGGCGCCCTGTGACATGAACCGACCGTGAGCGACGGCCATGGCCAACTGACTCTGCCAGTCAGATCCTGAACGCATCCTGAACGTCTTCGACGCTGGTCAGAGCGTCAGAGGGCCGTCAGAGGGCCGCGGCACCCTCCGGCTCGGCCACGTCCTTGCGCGTCACCGTCAGGTACACCACCAGGCCGAGGATGACCGCCAGGAACAGCACGCTGGTGACGACGGTGCCGAAGCCCAGGCCGCCGTCGCCCGCCGGCTGGGCGAGGTAGTCGCCGATCGAGGCGCCGAGGGGGCGGGTGAGGACGTAGGCGATCCAGAAGCTCCCCACGGCGTCCAGCCCCAGGGTGAAGTGGGCCACCGCCACCGCCGCGATGGCGAGTGCGAACAGGAGCGCGGAGAGCCAGTAGCCGAGGTCCATGCGCTCGGAGAACAGGTCACCTGCAGCCGTTCCCAGGGCGAAGGTGAACAGCACGGCGAGCCAGTAGAAGGTCTCCCGGCTCGTGGTGTCGATGCTGTGGATGGACAGGGTGCGCTCACGCCGGTACCAGACCACGAAGACGACCGCGAGGACGATCGCGAAGACCGTGGTGGTCGTCTCCAGCGGGACGCCCATGTTGTCGGTGAGGTTGTCGCTGATCAGCGTGCCGACCACACTGATCAGGGCGACGGCGAGCCAGTACACGCCCGCCCGGTAGGTGCTCGTCCTGAACTGCACGACGAGGACGACGGCGAGCAGCACGCTCATCAGCACCGACACGCCGGTCAGGCCCAGCCCTGCCTTCTCGTTGAGCAGGTCGGCCGCGGTCTCGCCGACCGTGGTGCACAGCACCTTGATGATCCAGAAGTAGACGGTGACCTCGGGCACCTTGTTCCAGTACGGGCGGCGGGCGTGCCGCGCGGGGGCACTGCCGGCCAGGGCGACTTCGGGGGTTTCGGCCATTTCGCGGGTCATGGAGCCCGACCGTGCCAGCGACTTCCTGAAAGCTTCCTGACCGCCTGGGGACGGGCGGCTCGTCCCGGCGCTGTTCAGGTTGCTTTCAGGCTCGGGCCGACTTCGGCAACTGATGCCACAGAAGCACCAAAGCAATGGCAAAGGGGCCTGGGCCGCGCGGCGTTCACCGTGTCATCGTGCGGATCATGACCGCGAAGCACGCCCTTGATGACCGGCCCCTCGTCTCCGTACGGCAGATGGCGAGCAAGGTGCCGGAAGTGACCGTCTACTTCTGGATGATCAAGGTGCTGACCACCGGCATGGGCGAGACGGCGTCGGACCTGCTCGCCCGTCTGCTCGGCCCGGTGCCGGCGGTCGCGCTCGGCGGTCTCGCTCTCGTGGCCTCCCTGGCCGTGCAGTTCACGCTCCGCCGGTACGTCGCCTGGGCCTACTGGACCGCCATCGTCATGGTCAGCGTGTTCGGCACGATGGCCGCCGACGTGCTGCACGTCGGCCTCGGCGTGCCCTACGCCGTGTCGACCCCGGCCTTCCTCGTCGTACTGGCCGCGGTCTTCGTCCTCTGGTACGTGAGCGAGGGGACGCTGTCCATCCACAGCATCCGCACCCGCCGCCGGGAGATGTTCTACTGGGCGGCCGTCCTCGCCACCTTCGCCCTCGGCACGGCCGCGGGCGACCTCACCGCCACGGTCGGCTTCGGCTATCTGGGGTCGGTCGTCCTCTTCGCGGCCGCCATCTGCGTGCCCGCCCTGGCCCACCGCTTCGGTGCCCTGAACGCGGTGACGTCCTTCTGGACCGCGTACGTCATCACCCGCCCGCTCGGCGCCTCCCTCGCCGACTGGATGGCGGTCGGCCACACCCGTGGCGGGCTCGGCCTCGGTCTGGGGCCCGTCACCCTCGCGTGGACGGTCGCGATCATCGGCTTCGTCGGCTTCCTGGCGGTCTCACAGCGCGATGCGCAGGGCGATGTGCGGCGCGATGTGCAGAGCGACGCCGTTGCCTGATCACGGTCACCGAGGAGGACCTCGCCGGCCTCGCGTCAGCTCCCGACCGCTCCGGCGATGAGTGCCTGCAACTGCTCGGCGGTGCGGTCGAGCGGCTGCGTACTCCGCTTGGCGCGGCACAGGGCGACCGTGCCCTCGGCGGCCGCGACGACGAGCGTCGCGAACTGCTCGGCCTGCTCGGCGCCGGCGCCGTGCGTCCGCAGCGACTCGGCCAGCAGGCTCTCCCACTGGCCGAACACCTCGGCGGCGGCCAGGGCGGCCGGGATCTCCTCGGCCGGGGGTTCCTCGATGGCCACGGCCAGCACGGGGCAACCGGCGTGGAAGTCGCTCTCGACGACGATGGTGCGCCACAGCGCGAGAAAGGCCCGCAGCCCCTCGGCCGGTCCCGCCTCCAGCTCCCTGCGCAGGGTGCGGGCGACCCACTCACCCGTGTAGCGGACCGCTTCGGTGGCCAACTGCTGGTTGCCCTCGGGGAAGTAGTGGTACGTCGAACCGAGCGGCGCCTTGGCGTGCTTGGCCATCTCCCGGATGCTCGTGGCGCTCAGGCCACGCCGGCTGATCATGTCGGCGCCGGGCTGACGGTCTCCCTGCGGATGGGCTATCACCGCCCGGTCCCGCTGGAGACACCGCTGCGGATCGTCGCGCGCGTCACCGGCACGGACGACCGCAAGGTCTTCGTGAGCGGTTCGATCACCGCCAGGGCGGCCCCCGGCACGGACCTCGTCACCGCCGAAGGGGTCTTCGTCGCCCCGGACCTCGATCGCGTCCGCGCGCTGTTCCCGGGTCTGCGACAGGCCTGAGCCACGGCCGCGCCCCCCTTCCCCGTGTGATGATGCACGGACAACGGCCGGCCCTGGGGAGGGTCAGGTGGGGAAGGGGCGGCAGCGCGCATGGGCAAGGGTGGGGCGTCCATACCGGACGAGGAGTGGGAGCGCTTCCTGAGGGAGGCCGAGGCCGGGATCGAGGGGGCGCCCAAGGAGCCGTCCGCGAGGGCCCGGACGGTGGCGCGGCGACTGCGGGAGGAGACCGGCCCGACGGACGGGTGGCGGACTCACCGTCCGGTCCGGCGGGCGCGGCGCACGGGCTGGTACGTGGCGGGTGTCCTGGTCGCGGTGGCACTGCTGGTCGCGGCACTGGCGCCGGGGCGGGTGGCCGGCTGGTTCGGAGTCGGGGGCGAGGACGGCGGGAACGCGCCGCTCGCCGCGGAGTCGAAGCGTCCGGACAAGCCGCCGGCGACCGAGGCGGCCACCCAACTGGCCACACTCGACCAGCCGTTCAGGGGTTCTCCCGCGGCGCGATGGGCCGACGGGACGGCGGGCATCAGCCTGCCCGCGGCACGGGCGACCGGCTGGATGACGAAGGCTCAGGTCGCGCAGGCACTCGACCGGACCCGGGACTTCCTCGCCGAGTCCAGTCTGGATCGCGGTGTGCTGCGCGGGGAGCGGCCGCGGAAGGCGATCGCGTTGATCAATCCGCATCAGCGGGACGTCCAGGACTACCTGGCGACCGCGTTCGGCACACCCAGCCGCAAGAACGATCCCCTGCTGCTGTTCAGCCGGTTCGAGAAGGCGAAGGTGCGGCTCGTCGGTGACGTGGTCAAGACCCGGGGACGCGTCACGTACCGGGAAGGCCGGCGCGGTGCGCTGGAAGTGACCACGGATGTCACCTACGTCTATCCGGTGGTGCGCGCCGCGGTGGGCAGCGACGAGGTCGTGCGCACCATCGTGCGCCGCGAGGTCGTGATGAGCTGGGACGACCCGGGGAAGATCGTCACCGAGCCGGGGACGTTCTCGCTCGTCTCCTACAAGGTGGACACCACCAACGGCGGTTGCGACACGTTCACCGGCTACCTCACCCCCAAGTTCGCCGCCGATCGCGCCACCTCGAGCCCGGGAGACGGCGCCGAGATCGACCCCTACGACCGCAGCAAGTCGATGGACACGCGGATGCGGGAGAACGGCGACGCCGGATGCGGGACCGCCACACGTGAGTGAGCGGCGTCCGGTCTCCGGGCCGGACGGGTGAATCCAGGCGGGCGGTGAGTGGCGGCCGGGGTGAGAGCGGGAAGGGCCATTCGGAACACCGGACAGCGATGGGCGGGAGCGTCCCCATGCCGAAGTTCCTCATCCAGGCCACCTACACGCCCGAGGGCACCAAGGGGCTGCTCAGGGAAGGCGCGAGTGGCCGCCGCGCCGCCGTGGAGCAGGTCGTCACCGGTCTCGGCGGGAAGGTCGAGGCCGTCTACTACGCCTTCGGGCAGGACGACATCGTGCTCATCATCGACCTCCCCGACGCGGTGTCCATGGCGGCTGTCAGCCTCACCGTCAAGGCCAGTGGAGGCCTCCAGACGCGGGCCACCCCCCTCCTCGGCGTCGACGAGATCGACGAGGCCACCCGCCGGCAGGTGGACTTCCGCGCGCCCGGAGCATGAGCGGCCGTCAGCCGGCGGCCTTGGCGATGATGCCCTCCATTTCCTCCCGGTCGAAGGCCCGCAGGGTCGAGGTGCGGACGTTGCCCACACCGCCGAGCTGCAGGAGTGCCGCGGTGGCGGTCTCGTCGTCGGGTGCCTCGACGACGGCGACGAGGTCGTAGGCACCGACGGTCCAGTAGATGTCCACGAGCTCCGCACCGAGCTTCTGCACCGCCGCGCCGAAGGCCTCGGCGCGCTTCGCGGTGTCCTTGTAGTTCCGGACCCCTTGGTCGGTCCAGTTCAGCAACGCGATGAACGTCGGCATGTTCTTCCGCCTTCACGAGAGAAATACATCCCGAGGACAATCCTGGTCGTGTCAGGCGGAATCCGCATGAGGGGCACGTCCGGACGGGCACCTCCGGCACGACCCGGTCCTCACTCCTTGTGGGCGGCGCGGCCGGACGCGGTGTCGTCGCCGCGCATGGGCACTTCCAGGGGACGGCCGCCGCGGTGCTCCCAGATGTCCTTGAGGACCACTTTGATCATGCCGGCGACGGGAATGGCGAGGAGGGCGCCGAGGATGCCGGCGAGTTCGGCGGCGATCAGGATGGACAGCAGCACGGTGAGCGGGTTGAGCTGCACCGTGCGGGACAGGATGACCGGCTGCAGGAGATGGTTCTCGACCTGCTGGTAGACGATGGAGAAGACGACGATGCCGATGCCGGCCGGCACCGAGTGGACGAAGGCGGCGAGCCCGGAGACGACGGCGCCGAGGGTGGCGCCGACCATGGGGATGAGGTCGGTGATCGCGACGAAGAGGGCGATCAGGCCGGCGAACGGCACCCCGGCCACGCGTAGCGCGGCGTAGGTCAGCAGCCCGCAGATGAGGCTGATCAGCAGGTTGCCGGTGAGATAGCCGGTGACCGACCGGGCGCAGGCGGCGCCCACCCGGCGGATGCGGGCCGCACGGGGCTCGTCCACCAGGGCGAGGGTGCCGTCGATGATCTTGGGCCCTTCCAGCGCCATGAGGTAGGCCAGTACGAAGATCGTGAGGGAGCCCGCCGCGGTGGTCGCGGCGCCGCGGACGAAGGCCAGGGCGGGAGTGCCGAGGCCGGTGGCGAAGTTGCGGATCTGCCCGCGGTGTTCCCGGACGTACTTCAGGGCGTGGGTGCGTTCGAGCAGGTCCCCGATCGGTCCGCGGCCGGCGCGGGCGTCCTCGATCAGGCCGGGCAGTCGGGCCGCCAGCCGGCCGGCCTCCTGGGCGAGCGGGGTCACGAACAGGGCGACCAGTCCCGCGAGGACGACGGCCGTGACGAGGAACACCAGCAGGGTCGCCACCGCCCGGCGGCAGCGGGGCAGGCGCCGCTCGACCTTGCCGACCGCGGGGTGGAGGGTGACGGCGAAGAACAGCGCGATCACGGTCCACACCAGTACCCGCCGGACCTGCACCACCAGCTCGAGCGCGAGGTAGGTGGCCAGTACCAGGCCGATCGCCGTGAGGATGGTCCGGACCGGCACGGGTCGGGACTCCATGGTCGGTGAATGCCCTCCGTTCCCAGTGGCAAACGGCCCACGGCGCGCGCGTCCTACGGCGCGGCGGCTTACGGCGTGGGCGTCCTACGGCATGGGCGTCCTACGGCACGAGCGATCTCGGGGCCGCCGAGCGATCGACGACGACGCGCTTCACGCCCTCAGCGTATGCAGGCCCCGCGGGTGCCGCACGTCGCTCGGTGCGGCACCCGCGGGACGGGCCGGCCGGATGATCAGGCCGCCAGGGCGGCGGGTTCCTCCGAGTCGTCCAGCAGGTCCATCAGGGTGGCGCGAGCCCGGGCCACTCGGGAGCGGACCGTGCCGACCGGGCAGTCGCTGACCTCGGCGGCCTCCACGTAGGGCAGGCCGAGCAGCTGGGTGAGGACGAACGCCTTGCGCCGGTCGTCGGGGAGCGCGGTCAGCAGGTCCAGCAGGACGATGCCGTCGTCGAAGCCCGGCAGGTCACACGGCTGGGCCAGCTCGACGGCCAGTTGCCAGTCGGGGGTGTCCGCCCGGCGCGGCCGGGCGGCGGCGTGCCGGTGGCTGTCGACGACCGCGCGGCGCGCGATGGACAGCAGCCAGGACCGGGCCGAGGAACGCCCCTCGAAGCGGTGCAGGCTGCCGAGCGCCCGCAGGAACGTGTCCTGGGCCAGATCGTCCACGGCCTGGGGGTCGCCGCAGAGGTGGGCGACATAACGCCGGACGTCCCGGTCGAGGGCGCGCACGAACCGCTCGACCGCGTCGGCGTCACCGCCTCGGGCGGCCAGCGCCCATGCGGTGATCGATTCGTCGAGTGCCGCCGTTCTGTCGCTTTTCGCGCGGGCGGCGGGCAGGGCAGAGGTCATCACCTGGTGTCCTTCTCGGGTCGACCGTGATCCGGAGGGCGCGCCGCAGCGCACGGTCCGGTGAGATGGGGAGGCGGCCTACGCCGGTGCGGCGCCCTGACGCCGGTGCGGTCGTACGGCCGTGGCCCGGGGCGCGTACGGACGGCCCCGGGAAACCAGCTGTCTCAGACGACAGCCGGGCCCACGGGTGGCCCCCGAGAAGTGATCGCATGGACGAGGAGAAGGCCGCGCGGCGCCCGGTCCGAGCGGCGGCGCCGCGGGGGGACGCGCGGGCGGTCCGGGGTGGCGGGCAGCGCCAGCAGCAGACGCAGCGGCGCCGCCAGCCGTCCGGCCACGGCCCGCAGGATCCGGAAGGCGGCCTTCTCCCCGTGGGCCAACCACAGTCCGCACAGCAGCGCGGCGAGCAGGTGGGCGGCGAGCATGCCGAGCGACGGCGAGCCGCCGTCGGAGTAGCCGGTCCCGTCCATGCCGCTCGCGCCCATGTGCGCCATGTCCATGGAGCCCATGCCCGCGGACCCCATGCCCATGGAGCCCATGTCCATGGAGCCCATGCCGCTCATGTCCACGGCACCCGAACCGCCGGACACCGACCCGGCGCGGGAGAAGGCCTCGTGGAGCACCGCCTGGGCGGCGACCACGACCGCCACGACCGACGGCAGCCCCCGTTCACGCCCCGCCAGACACCAGCCCGCGGCGCCGGTCACGGCGGCTCCGCCGACCAGCGCCCACACGGGCACGTCACGGCCGGACATCAGCACATGGCCCAGGGCGGCGAGCAGCACGCACACCGCCGCGAACACCGCGGCGCGTAGCGTACGGGCACACCACCCAGCTGTCATGGCGCCTCATCCTGGCATCCGGACTCCGGTCGTCACACGGGGGTACGGAAAGCCACGGGCAACCACACTCAACCCACAGCGTGTGATCCAGGACACGGCAACTCGCCGGAACGCTTTCCGAACCGTTCACCCGCGGCGGCGGAGGCGCCGGACGACCCCCGGGGGATCCTCGCAGGAGCATCACACAGACTGCACACAGTCTTTCGAATGACTCGTTAGCGTGCTCTTCATCCGATCCCACGTGCGAACGTGACCGATTCGCGTCCCGGTGGGACGACAGCACGTCAACCCAGGAAGACCGTGGACAGATGGACTACTGCTCGTCGTGCCGCCGGCATCTGAACGGCGCCCTGATGTGCCCCGGATGCGGCGCCTACGCTCCGGACATCGCCCCGGTCATCCCGCCCACGGCAACCGACGGCTACCCGGTCCCCGGCCTGGCCGCGCAGACGGCGACCGGCACCGCGGCGTGGGAAGCCGTGGACGAGGCGCCGCGGTCCGGCCCGTCCGAAGGTCTTGAGGACGTACCGCCCGCTCCGCGAGGTCGGGCGGCACGGCGTCGCCAACTGGCCCGCTGGAAGAAGAACCAGCGCCGGGCCGTGGTCGCGACCGCCGTCGCCCTCGTCGGAGGCGGCCTCACCGTCTCCGCGATGGACCGGCAGTCCGCCCACCGGGCCCAGGCCTCGACCGCGCCGGAGGTCCCCACCCCGCCGGCCGTCGAGGAACCGACGTCGCAGCACATCCGCCCGGCCACCCCCCGGCCCGGCACCCACCACTCCACGCCGCGGACCGACCTCCCGCGGACCCGGTCCGTCCCCGCCCAGCCCGGCACCACTCCGCCGAGCACGCAGGTGGACGCCGCGCCGCCCTCCGCGCACCGGCCCGCCACCGCCTATACGGTGCACACGGCTCGCACGAGCCGTACGGCGGCGGCACCGGCTCCGGCACCGGCGCAGGGCAACGACTCCTCGTCCTCGAGCGGAACGACCACCGGCACCAGCGACCCGGCCCCGCCGCAGACGCCCGCGCCCGCCCCCGTGAACGGTACGAACCAGGGAACGTCCCCCCGGACGAGCCCGACGACCGCGACCCCCTCCTCGCCGCAGCTCTGCCTGCTGGTGGTGTGCCTCGGCTGACCGCCGTCCGCGCCCGGCCGTTCACGAACGCCTTGCGTGCGGCGCCGCTTGCGGTGCGGGCGGTGGGGCCGCCGCGATTCCTTTACGCATTTCTGACGCCCCGCACCGCATCCACCGGCCTTCTGCGGATGTCCTCATCCGTGTCTCGTACTACCGAGTCAGCAGAAGGAATGGAGTGCCATGGAAGGCACCGTCGTCGCAGTCGTGTTCGTGGTCCTGCTGGTCCTGACCGTGCTGCGCAGTGGGATGCGGGTGGTCAACCAGGTGGAGCGCGGCGTGGTGTTCCGCATGGGCAAGGCGCTGCCGGAGTACCGGCAGCCGGGCGTCACGTTCCTGATCCCGTTCGTGGACCGGATGCGCAAGGTGAACACGCAGGTGGTGGCCATGCCGGTGCCCACGCAGGAGGGCATCACCAAGGACAACGTGTCGGTGAAGGTGGACGCCGTCGTCTACTTCCGGGTCGCGGACCCGCTGCGGGCCGCCATCGAGGTGCAGGACTACGTCTTCGCCGTCGGGCAGGTCGCCCAGTCCTCCCTGCGGTCCATCATCGGCAAGAGCGACCTGGACGACCTGCTCTCCGACCGGGAGCGGCTGCACGAGGGCCTCGCGCTCATGATCGACAGCCCGGCCGCCGGCTGGGGCGTCCACATCGACCGCGTAGAGATCAAGGACGTACAGCTGCCGGAGTCGCTGAAGCGGTCCATGTCCCGGCAGGCCGAGGCCGAGCGGGAGCGGCGGGCGCGGGTCATCACCGCGGACGGTGAGTTCCAGGCGGCGCAGCAGCTCGCCAACGCGTCCCGGATCATGTCCGACACCCCGGAGGCCATGCAGTTGCGTCTGCTGCAGACGGTCGTGGAGGTCGCCGCCGAGAAGAACTCGACGCTGGTGATGCCCTTCCCGGTGGAGCTGCTGCGCTACTTCGACAAGGCGGCCCAGCAGTTCGCGGCTCCGGCGGCCCCGGCCGGCCAGGCGGCTCCCGAGACTCCGCAGGCCCCCGCAGCCGAGGCGCCCAAGGCTCCGCAGGCCCCCGCGGCCGAGGTCGCCGCGGCTCCCGTCACGCCCGTGCTCCCGCCGGCCGGAGCCGCTCCCGTGCCGGCCGCCGAGCAGCCGTAGCCAGGGTCAGCGTCACCCCGGTCGAGGCGAGGGCCATGACCGTCATCGCCGTGGCGGGTGAGGTGAGTTGCGCCACCGAGCCCGCCAGCGACGCGCTCACGCCCTGCATGGTCAGCATGCCCGCCGAGTGCAGCCCGAGGGCGTGCCCGCTGAGCTCGTCCGGGGTCAGGGCCACCAGTCGCTCCTGCTGCACCAGGCCCGCCCCGAAGCCGACGGAGGCGACGGCGGCGAGGGGCGCGGCGAGCGGCAGGGGCGGCCGGCCGAAGAAGACCAGGTACGGCGCCGCCAGCAGCAGGAGCAGCGGTACGGCCAGCCGCGCCCGCACCCCGGGCGGCAGCAGCCGGCCCACGGTCACGTCCCCCACCAGCATCCCCAGCGCGGCGCAGGCGAACAGCGTGCCGGCGGCACCGGGATCGTAGGAGACGAACAGGGACTCGCAGCCAACCACCAGGCCGTTCGGGATCCACAGGCCCAGATAGACCAGCCGGCGCGGACGGGACGACCACAGCAGGGCGTTGGTGCGCCAGGTCTGCGCGACGGAGGGGCGGCCGGCGGTCCGCGGCGGGCGCCGGGTCAGGCCCAGGCGGGCGCCGAGGGCCGCCGCCGTGTACAGGGCCGCCGACGTCAGCAGGGTCACGCGCGGGGACAGCGCGGCCACGAGGACGCCACCGCTCGCGTACCCGGTGATCTGCGCGAAGCCGCTCATCATGTTGAACACCGAACGCCCCAGCAGATAGCCGTCCTTGGCCAGGATCTCGTTCAGCAGGCCCCAGCGCACTCCCCCGCCGGGCGAGGCGACCAGCCCCTGCACGAGGAGGACGGCGAAGACCGCCGCCACCGGCAGCCCGGGCAGCGCCAGGAGCGCCGTGCAGGCCGCGAAGAGCAGGGGGATACCCGTCAGCGCTGCCCGCGGGGGCAGCCGGTCCGCGCCCGACAGGAAGAGGGACGCGCCGAGCACCTGGGCCAGGGAGGGCCCGAACATGCTGACGGCGGACAGCAGCGGCGAACCCGTGCTCCGTAACACCAGCGTCCCGAGCGCCAGACCGCCCACCGTCTGGGCGGCCGTCTGCGCGGCGCAGGACAGGAAGAGCGGGGTGAACTCGGGCGTGCGAAAGAGGTCTCGATAGCTGCGGGAAGTCATGCGGGGAGTCTGCGAGGGCCTGCCGATGGGCGTTATTGTTTCGCGCCTGCGCGAAACCTCTGGAGGTGCCATGGGCTGGTGGCAGGTCAACGCGGACACGCTCGCCCGCAGCCGGTTCGTCATCTCCCCGCTCGCCGAGACCTTCGCGAGCCTGAAACTGCTGCACGCAGGGACCGGCGGGCACCCCGGCGAGCAGCGGTGGCTGTGCGACCACCTGCCCGGCTACCGGGAGCGGCTGGCCGCCGACCCGGTGACCGCGCTGCTGGTGCGGGCCGGGCTCGGCCGGGACTGGATCGCCGACTTCCTCACCCCCACGCCCCGGGACGGCGAGAGCGCCGAGGAGGGCATCGCCCGGGTGGGGGCCGTCCGGCCGGAGGAGGCCCGCGCCCATCTGCGGGTCTCGCTCGCCGGGCCGCTGCCCGACGCCCTGGACCGCGACGACCTGCCCGCCCGCGCGGCCGGGCTGCTGGAGTACGTCTGGACCGAGACCGTACGGCCGTACTGGGAGCGGCGCCGACGGGTGCTGGAGGCCGACGTGGTCGCCCGCACGGACCGGGTGAGCCGGGGCGGCTGGGCGGAGGTGCTGGACTCGCTGCGGCCGGGCCGGACCCGCTGGCTGGGTGCCAACCGCCTCCAGATCAACCTCCACGAGTACCCGCCCCGAGAGATATCCGGGGCGCTGTTCTTCGTACCGGTGACCCCGAGGGCCGGCTGGGTGTCCTGGGAGGAGCCCGACCGGTACGCCCTGGTCTACCCGTGTGACGGTGTGCTCGCCGACCGGGACGGCCGGGCCGTGCCCACGGCGCTGGGCGCCCTGCTGGGGGCCGCCCGGGCCGGGGTGCTGGTGCTGCTCGACTCCCCCATGTCGACGACCCAGCTCACCGCCGTGACCGGGCAGGGGCTCGGGTCGGTGGGCCGGCATCTGAAGGTGCTGCTGGAGGCGGGGCTGGTGCGGCGGCGGCGGGCGGGACGCTCGGTGCTGTACGCGCGGACGGCCGCCGGGGAGGTGCTGATGGATGCCGCGGGGGCGCGGGATCCGCGGGAGGCCGGCGGGGCTAGCCTTCGCCCATGACGACTACTGACCACACCGGTTCCGTACTGGACACCGAGATCGGCGCCCTCCAGGGCGGTTCCGCGGACCTCTCGCAGTACGCGGGCAAGGCCGTGCTCATCGTGAACGTGGCCTCCAAGTGCGGGCTGACCCCGCAGTACTCCGGGCTCGAGCGCCTCCAGGAGCGGTACGCCGAGCGGGGCTTCACCGTGCTCGGGGTGCCGTGCAACCAGTTCCTCGGGCAGGAGCCCGGCAGCGCCGAGGAGATCGCCGAGTTCTGCTCCGCGACGTACGGCGTCACCTTCCCGCTGACCGAGAAGGTCGAGGTGAACGGCGAGGGACGGCACCCGCTGTACGACCGTCTGACCGGCTTCGCCGACGCCGAGGGGCACAGCGGGGACATCCGCTGGAACTTCGAGAAGTTCCTCGTCGGGCGGGACGGCCGGGTCGTCGCCCGGTTCTCGCCGCAGACCGAGCCGGAGGCGGCCGAGGTCGTGTCGGCGATCGAGGGCCAGCTGGCCCAGGTCGCGGGTTGACCTTGCCCCTGGGGCAAGGGTGAGCGTCCTGTCACCGGGCGGAAAGGACCCGCCCGGTGACGGAGGATGCTCGCGTGGACGACGAACTGCTCACCATCGGCGCGTTCGCGGCGCGGGCGCGGCTGTCGGCCAAGGCGCTGCGGCTCTACGACCGCCTCGGGCTGCTGTCCCCGGCGCACGTCGACGAGGCCAGCGGCTACCGCTACTACCGGGCCGAGCAGACCGAGCGGGCCCGGCTGGTGGCGCTGTTGCGGCAGCTGGACATGCCGCTCGCCCGGATCGCCGAGGTGGTCGAGGCGGACCGGGCCGAGGCGGCCGGGCTGCTCGCCGTGTACTGGGCGGGCGTCGAGGCGCGGGTGGCGGGGCAGCGGACGCTCGCCGAGTACCTCCGTGGACGGCTGTCGGGGAGGAGCTCCGAGATGTACGGCAGGTTCGTGGTCGAGACGGTCGACGTGCCCGAGCAGGTGGTGATCACCGAGAAGCGGCACACGCTGGCGGACGAGTTGCCGGCGTGGATCGGGGCGTCGCTGGGGCGGCTGGAGGAGGCGGCCCGGGAGTGCGGGGGCGTCGTGGCGGCACCGTTCGTGGTGTACCACTCCGAGGTGTCCATGGAGAGCGACGGTCCCGCGGAGTCCTGTGTTCCCGTGGCGGACGCGGCGGCGGCCCGGGAGTGGGCCGCGCGGCGGGGCCGGGCGTGGGAGACGGCGGTACGGGTGGAGCCGGCCCGGCGGCTGGCGTTCACCCGGATCACCAAGGCGCAGGTGGCGCACCCTCAGATCCTCGCCGCGTTCGAGGCGGTGGAGGAGTGGATGGCGGGGCGGGGCCTCGAACCCGCGGGCCCCTGCCGTGAGGTGTACTTCGCCGACTGGGACGCGGCGGGGCCGGGGGACGCGGTGTGTGATGTGGCGTTCCCGGTGAGGTGACGGCGAGGGCGAGCCCCCTCGGCAAGGGAGAGCCCCCTCGGCAAGGACGGCGGGCTGGTCGAGAGGGCTCTGGGTTCGTGCTTGTGGAGTTGTGGTCGTCGGGGCCTGGCGGGCGGTGTGGGTCAGGGAATCCCCCTACGCCTTGACCGAGGCCACGAAGGCGTTCCAGGCGAGGGCGGGGAAGGCCAGGGTGGGGCCCTCGTGGACCTTGGAGTCGCGAACGACCAGTTCCACGGTCGCGGGCGACTTGACCTCGACGCACGCCCCGTTCCCTGCGGAATAGGAGGACTTCGTCCACGTCTCCGTGGCGCCCTGAAGCAGTGCCATGTCCACTCCTGTTGCAATTGCTCTGTAGTGCGATTCACGCCAACCGTGTCGACCGGTTGGCGTGATCGACGCTACTCGGCAACAGGTCCTCCCGGCGTACTCGTTCACTCATCCGGATGGCATATTGCAATAGAGACTTACATTGAGATGTCACATCGGTCTAAAATCCGCGCCCTCTGTGTCCGGGGGGTCAGCGAGCGTAGTCTTTCGCCGCATCGGCGATGAACTGGCGGGATTGCTCCACATTCAGGGACTGCGCCCGCAAATGCTCGTACATCACGGCGTACTTCTGCACGTCCTGCGCCTTCTCCAGATACAGGTCGCTGGTGACGCCCTCGAGATACACCACGCTGGAGTCGGCCGCGTCGGCGAACTCCAGGATCGCGTACTGCCCGTTGAGCCCGGGATGCGCGCCCACCTCGAACGGCAGCACCTGCACGGTGACGTGCGGCAGCTGGGACATCTCGATGAGGTACTCCAACTGCTCCCGCATCACCAGCCTGCTGCCCACGACCCTGCGCAGCGCGGCCTCGTCGAGCACCACCCACAGCCGGAGCGGGTTGTTCTCGGCGGTGATACGTTCCTGTCGCCGCAGCCGCACCTGTACGCGTTTGTCGATGTCCGCCGTCGAGGTCTCCGGCAACGCCCCCTGCACCAGCGCCTCGGCGTACGCCCGGGTCTGCAACAGACCGGTCACCAACTGGGGTTCGTACACGCGCAGCGACTCGGCGTCGGTCTCCAGACCGATGTAGACGCTGTACGGGATGTCACCGAACGCGTGCCACCAGCCCTGCTGCCGGGAGTCGCGGGCCATCTCCATCAGGGAGTCGACGATCCGCTGGTCCTCGACCTCGTACACCCCGCACAGGTCACGGACGTCGCGCTGGCTGATGCTGCGCCGGCCGTTCTCCAGGCGGCTGATCTTCGACTGCGACACCAGCAGTCTCTCCGCCACCTCCTCGGCCGTCATGCCCTTGAGCTCGCGGAGCCTGCGCAGCTCCTGGCCCAGCCGGCGCCGCCTGACGGTGGGATTGACATTGGACGCCACGAGACGTGCACCTCCGGCTGACTGCCTTTACCTACCACTTTGCGTATCTGCTGTTGAGCAGATTGCCACCAAGGGGCTTCCTACCGCTGGGAAACGGTGGATATGCGGCGCGTACGCGTCAGTTCGGGCAAAGAAACGGGCGGACAAGCGGTCGAGCGGGGTGGTGAGGCCTCCAGAGGTCTCACCACCCCGCTCGAACCAGCGGCTCCCGAACCGGGTCTGGGGACGGCGGTGCGGCTGTGCTGTGGCTGTGCTGTGGTGCGTGTGCGCCGTGACCGCGGCTCAGTGGGCCACGACGCGTGCCATGGATCCGCGGTGCGGCTGCATCGGAACGCCACGGGCGGGTTCCGGCGCGGACCTGGCTCCTGGCCCGGCCTGGCGGCCGGCCGGGGCCGGGCTGCGGCGCGGCTGTGCCACGGCGCCGTTCTGGACGTCCATCACGGCGTGCGCGACGAGACCGCCCATCGGGTCGTGCCTGATCAGATCCCTGAGCCGGGACCTCGAGGAACGTCCCTCGTTGCCCGGGTACAGGTGCTTGCCGAGGCCGACCGCGTGCGCCAGTGCGGCGAGCGCCGCGGTCCGCGGGTCCGGCGGTACGCCGGTGCGGATCGCGGAGTCCAGCCGGGCACGGATCTCCCGGCTGATGTCGTTGTCCGTCGCCTGGTAGCGAGTCGTCGGCAGCACCCCGCACATCTGACCCGGCACGGCGGCGACCATGCCGCACCGCTCCAGATGCGAGAGGTAGACCTGGCGGAGCCCCAGACGGGGTCCGCCGATCCAGTGGACGGCCCGTACCGGAGCGCCGCGCCTTCGCAGCAACTCCAACGCGCAGTCCAGTGTTGGATCTCCTGTCGGCCGTGGTACCACCACGGCGATACGATCCCCGTCTGGGGCTATCCGTCCGGCCAGCGCCAGCTCCACTAGCTGTGCTCCGGCCAGACCGAGATCGAGCGACTGCGGCTGTGCAGTGGTACCCGTGGTCGGGTCCAGTGCCAGCAACAGAAGCTCCTCCGGAAGTGTTCTGCGGCTCCTGCCCATCCATGCCTCCCCGCGTGGATGAATGACAGGGTGACCCCTCTCACATTGGTCTGTCGAGAGCGCGTGACCGGTTCGTGAGGGAACCGGTAGGTATGTCGTTCTCGTCTACCGCAGGGGACAAGCCCACACACAGGACACTGGTACATGGTTCGGACAGTGGCGGGGGAGGCGTTGTCCGGGTCGGTGGCCGATCGTCGTACGGCGGTCGGTTATGAAGGCGCACAACGAAAGTGCGGCACATGAGGAGGCATCGGTGGCGGGCGAGTCCCCCGACAGGTCGAAGCAGCGCGAGTCGTCGGTCGAATCGACGTCGGGGAGCGGGGGCCCGGTTCCCGAGGCCCGCGATCCGCGGCTCGCGGTGTCCCGGAAGTCCGAGGAGCGCGGCGGCGTGGACACGGCCACCAGGGTCCTGTCGACCCGGGACCTGACTCCCGACGCCGAGGGCTCCGCCAAGGACGACTCCGAGGACGACGCCAAGGACTCCGCCCCCCAGGACGACTCCCGCCTGCGTGAGGCCGTGGCCGCGTGGGTACGGTCGGGAGACTCGTCCGGCAAGGAGCAGGCGACCGGGGACTCCCCGGAGGCGGAGAACGCCGACGACACCCCGCCGGCGGACGCCGCGGCCGAGGGCACCGCGAGCGAGGGTGCCGCGAGCGACGCGACGGAGGAGCCGGAGGACGCGGTCCCGGACACCGAGGAGCCCAAGGACGCCGTCCCGGACGCTGAGGAGCCCAAGGACGCCGTCCCGGACGCTGAGGAGCCCAAGGACGCCGTCCCAGCCCTGGACGAGCCCGAGGCCGCCGACAAGCGCCCCGACGCCGAGCCCAAGGACGTCTCCACGGACGCGGACGAGCCCCGGGACGCCGTCCCTGCCCCGGACGAGCCCGAGGCCGCCGACGAGCCCCAGGACGCCGTCCCGGACGCTGAGGAGCCCAAGGACGCCGTCCCAGCCCTGGACGAGCCCGAGGCCGCCGACAAGCGCCCCGACGCCGAGCCCAAGGACGTCTCCACGGACGCGGACGAGCCGAAGGCCGCCGACGAGCCCCAGGACGCCGTCCCTGCCCCGAAGGAGCCGAAGGCCGCCGACACCGAGCGGAAGGCGGAGGCGGCCCCGAAGGCCGACGCGAAGCCGGGCGACGAGACCACCCCGGATGCCGACACGAAGACCGGCACGAAGACTGACGCAGCGGCCAAAGCGGACGCGAACAAAGCGGACGCGAAGCCGAAGCCGGAAGCCGAGGCGAAGCCGGACGCGGACGCAAAACCGGACGCGGACGCGAACGCAGACGCGAAGCCGGACACAGACGCGAAGCCGGACGCCGAGCCGAAGCCGAGCGCGGACGCGAAGCCGAAGCCGGACGCGAAGGCGGAGCCGGGCGCCACGGCCGAGCCGTCTGCCGCCGACGGCGATTCAGCCCCGGATGGGCCACCCGCAGCCGACGACGAAAGCCGCACGGGTGGTGCGGGTGGGAACAAGAAGGCCGAAGGCGAAGCCGAGGCCGTGGACCAGCCCACCGCCGTCTTCAAGGCCCCCAAGCCCAAGCCGCGGGTCGACCAGCCCACGACCATGCTGAAGCTGGGCGGCAAGCCCACCGCGTCCGAGACCCCCGTGCCGGAGGCCGAGCGCACCAGCAAGTTCGTCGCGCTCAAGCCCCTCGACGACCCGTCCACCCGGAAGCCCACCGGCAAACCCGCCGCCAAGCCCACCGGCAAGCCCACCGCCGAGACGGCCCCCGCGGACGCCACCACCCCCGTCCCCCAGCTCGGCCCCGAGCGCACCACCCAGCAGCCGCTCCCGCCCAAGCCGCCGCTGGACCTGCTGGCCGAGCTGACGAACACGCCCCCGCCGCCGGAGACCCCGGTCCGCGCGCTCGTGCGCCGGGTCAAGATCTGGACCCCGCTGGTCCTGCTCCTGGCGATCGTGTTTGCGGTCGTACAGGCCATGCGCCCGCTGCCCGCCCCCACCCTGGCCCTGACGGCCGAGGACTCGTACCAGTTCAAGGGCGGCAAGCTCGCCCTGCCCTGGCCGTCCGAGGGACAGGGCTGGATGGACGTCGACGGCATCGGCACGATGGGCGGCTTCGGCAAGCAGACGCCCGTCGCCATCGGCTCCGTCGCCAAGACGATGACCTCGTACATCATCCTCAAGGAGCACCCGCTGAAGCCGGGCGCCGAGGGCCCCTCCATCAGGGTCGACGCCACCGCCGAGAAGGAGGGCGGCTACAACAAGCAGGGCGAGTCCACCCTCGACACGGTGAAGGAGGGCAACAAGCTCACCGAGAAGCAGGCGCTCTCGGCCGTCATGATTCCGTCCGCCAACAACATCGCGCGCCTGCTGGCCCGTTGGGACGCGGGCTCCGAGGCGGCGTTCGTCAAGAAGATGAACGCCACCGCCAAGAAGCTCGGCATGACGCACACCACGTACACCGACCCCTCGGGGCTGAAGGAGACCACGGTCTCCACCGCCGAGGACCAGGTGAAGCTCGGCAACGCGGTCGTGAAGAACCCGGCCCTCGTGGCCATCACCAGCGCGGCCAGCTGGGACGACCCGACCGGTAAGAACTGGCCGAACCCCAACACGCTCCCCTACGTCATGGGTGCGATCGGCATCAAGACCGGCAGCACCACCGCGGCCGGCGGCAACCTGCTCTTCGCCGCGCGCAGGGAGGTCGGCGGCGAGACGGTCACCGTCGTCGGCGCGATCCTCGGCCAGCACAAGCCGAAGATCCTCGAAACGGTCAACGCGGTCAGCAAGACCGCGCTGACCGCCGCGAAGGGCGCGCTGACCTCGGCGCAGATCCTGAAGAAGGGTGACGTCGTCGGCTATGTGGACGACGGTCTCGGCGGCCACACCCCGGTCGTCGTCACCAAGGACGTCACCGCGGTCGGCTGGGCCGGACTGAAGGCCAAGCTGTCCTTCGAGGCCGGCGACGTGCCGCACACCGCGAAGGCCGGCACCACGGTGGGCTCGCTCACCGTGGGTGACGGCAAGAGCGGCGCGGTGAAGGTTCCGGTGGCCCTGCAGAAGCAGCTCCGCGAGCCGGGCCTCGGCAGCAAGCTGACCCGCCTCGGCTGACCCGGGGCACGTCGTTCGCCACCCTCGCACCCCGCCGACGAAGCCCCGCGGCGGGGTGCGTGCTAGCGTCACGAAACGGGGCGGTTCGCCGGTCGAGGGGACGCGGCAACGAACCGGACAGGAAGCGGCCAGGAACACCGTGCAACGCGGCCGAGAACAGAAGACGGGACACGGGGAGTGCCTTCAGGTGGCCACTGCGGAGCCGACACGCGCCGACGACGCCGATCCGGGCCCGGGAACCGGCCGGCGAATACGCCTGTCCACGGCCGACGGACCCACGGAGGGTCCGGCCGGCCGCCGGGACCGGCTGCGCGCCGCCGCTGAAGCGCTCCGGCAGCGGCTGCTGCTGCACCCCGCCCTGTCCATGACCGCGCTCGCCGCGGTGCTGCACGTCGTCTGGTTCTTCACGTTCGCCAACAGTGGCGGCGACCTCGCGGCCCAGGACGCGTGGGCGGAGTTCGTCGGCCGGCACCCGGACTCGGCGTACAACCTCGCCTGGTACGGCGGTATGCACCCGGTGTCGTACAGCGTGGTGTCGCCGTACCTGATGTCGGTGCTCGGCGTCCGTACCACGATGATGATCGCGGGAACGGTGTCGGCGGGCCTGCTGACGGTGATCCTCATCCGCAGCCGGGTGGTGCGCAACCCGCTGTGGGCCGCGTCGGCCGGCGTGTTCGCCCTGGTCTGCAACGCGATCTCCGGCCGGGTCACCTTCGGCCTCGGCACGGTGTTCGCGCTCGGCGCGGTCGCGGCCGTGTTCTGCTGGCCGCACCGCTGGCGTCACAAACGCGGGGCGAAGGCGGCGGTCGCGGCCTCCCTCGCCGCGCTCGCGACCATGTCGTCGCCGGTCGCGGGCCTGTTCCTGGGCCTGGTCGCGGCGGCACTGTTCCTGCAGAAGCGGCGGCCGGGCGCCTGGGCGCTGGGGCTCGCGCCGTCGGCGGTGGTCGCCGTGTCGACGTTGCTGTTCCCCTTCTCCGGCACCCAGCCGATGACGATCGGCTCGGTCGTCATGCCGCTGCTGTACGGGCTGCTCTGCCTGTTCCTCGTCCCCAAGGAGTGGAAGACCGTACGGCTGACCGCCGCCGTCTTCAGCCTCGCGGTGGTGCTGGTCTGGCTGTTCAGCTCGCAGATCGGGTCGAACATCTCGCGGTTGCCGATGCTGTTCGCCGGGGTGGCACTGATCGCGGCGCTGCCGTTCACGGTGCCGCGCTCGCGCAAGTGGTACACGACGGTGCTGGCGTTCCTCGGCTTCGTCGGCTGGATCGGCTACAAGTCGGTCGACGACATCATCCACACGACCCCGGACGCGGCCTGGGCGCGCGAGCTCGCCCCGCTCGTCCACGAACTGCAGAAGGTCGGCGCCGAGAAGGGCCGTGTCGAGGTGGTCCCGGCCCGCTCGCACCGCGAGGCCTCCGCGCTCGCACCGTACGTCAACCTGGCCCGGGGCTGGCTCCGCCAGGCCGACATGGAGCGCAACGCGCTGTTCTACGACGGCACCCTCAACTCGGCGAACTACCACGAGTGGCTCCAGCGCTGGGCCGTCCACTTCGTCGTCCTGCCCAAGGACGATCCGGACGTCACCGGCGGGGAGCGGGAGCGGGCCCTGGTGCAGCGCGGTATGCCGTACCTGACGCAGATCTGGGGCGACGCCGACTGGCAGTTGTTCAAGGTGACCGACCCGACGCCGCTCGCCGAGCCGAACGCGGTCGTCGACCGGGCGGAGCAGGGCGAGATGACGCTCGAGGTCCGCAAGGCCGGCCGTATCCTCATCCGCATCCCCTACTCGCCGTGGCTGAGCATCGTCGACGAGCACGGCAAGAGCCTGAAGCCGCCGCAGGAGACCAAGGCCTCCAAGGAGCGGGCCGACGGCGCGCCCAAGACGTACGACAACGTCAACGGCTGCCTGTTCGAGACGCCGGAGGACGCCAAGGGCGACAAGTGGACGGTGCTGCTCGCCCCGAAGGCGGGGACGTACCGGCTGGCGGCGCCGTACCAGCTGCCCAGGGGGACGCCGTGCCCGGACGTGCTGAAGAAGCCCTGAGCCCCTGAGGCACTGATCCCCTGAGCCCCTGACGTTCAGCGGAGCCTGTCGACGTAGGTGTCCGTGCCCGGCACCGTGGGGATGAACGGGGCCACCAGTTCCACCCTGCCCAGCCCCGACTCGTCCACCTGCTCGTCCAGGCCGGTGAAGTACCGCTCCCAGCACTCCCGCGGGTCCGCCTGCAGGAACCACAGCAGGGTCAGCCGGGTGTCGACGCCCTCGACCTGCTTGACGTACGTCATGCGGTCGCCGGGCAGCGGGGTGGGCCGGAAGACGGTCACCAGGGCGGCCGGGGAGCCCGCGACGCGCCTGGGCAGGTGGCGGGAGCGCAGCCACTCCAGCAGTTCGGCGCGCTGCCCGGCGCTGTCGGCGTCGACGACCTCCAGGACCAGGCCCGCGTAGGGGTGGTCGAGTGCGTGGAAGTCGCGGGGCCCGGCCGCGCCGTCCCGGTAGACGGTCGCCTCGTGGTCCTGGAACGCCGTGAAGACGTGGGTGCGGTCGTGGTAGACGCGCGCGTCGCGGCCCAGGCGCTTGTTGATGGCGACGGTCCACTTCATGTGGTCGTCGTAGCGGCCGTCGGTGACCCAGTAGGTGGAGAGGTAGCAGCCCGCGGTGACCGGCTGGGCCACGGCGGACTTCTCCGGGTAGCGCAGGAGCTGGAGGTCCCGGGTGGCGACCCAGCGGCGGCCCGCGTACATCCAGGGCATGGCCATCGCGCCGGCGTAGTAGTGGTCGTCCTCGTACCAGCGGTTGTACGCGTACTCGTGGCCCGGATGCGGTTCGACCATGGTGATCAGGGCGTGGCCGGGGTGTACCCCGTAGGGGCCCAGGGCGGCCAGTTCGGCGTACGTGTCGCTGCGGGTGTCCTCGCTCATGCCGTTCCCCTTCCTTCCTCTTCCGTCCTCCGCCGGACGCCCATACTCTGACGCTCCGTCAGATAAATCGCCATCCCCCGGAGGCCCGGATGTCACTGCTCGAGGGCAAGACGGTCGTCGTGTCGGGCGTCGGGGCCGGGCTCGGCCATCAGGTGGCGGCGGCCGTCGTACGGGACGGCGGGAATGCGGTGCTCGGTGCCCGCACCGAGGCGAACCTCGCCAAGAGCGCGGCCGAGATCGACCCGGAGGGGATCCGGACGGCCTACCGGGCGACCGACATCACCGACGAGGGGCAGTGCGAGGCGCTGGCGGGGCTGGCGCGGGAGAGGTTCGGCGGGGTGGACGCGGTGGTCCATGTGGCCGCCTGGGACTCGTACTTCGGAGGGCTTGAGGACGCCGACTTCACGACCTGGCAGTCGGTCATCGACGTGAACCTGCTGGGCACGCTGCGGATGACAAGGGCGTGCCTGCCGGGCCTGAAGGAGGGGGGCGGCGGATCGGTGGTGTTCATCGGCACGCAGTCGGCGGTGGCCGCGCCCACGCAGGTCGCGCAGGCGGCGTACGCGGCGTCCAAGGGCGCCCTGACCAGTGCGATGTACTCCCTGGCGCGTGAGCTCGGCCCGCACCGCATCCGGGTCAACACCGTGCTGCCGGGGTGGATGTGGGGTCCGCCCGTCCAGGCGTACGTGCAGTTCACCGCCCATACGGAGGGCGTGCCGGAGGCCGAGGTCCTGGGGCGGCTCACCGGACGCATGGCCCTGCCGGACCTGGCGACGGACGGCGACGTGGCCGACGCGGCAGTCTTCCTGGCGTCCAGCCGGGCGAGGGCGATCACCGGGCAGTCGCTGCTGGTCAACGCCGGGGAGCTGATGCGCTGACCCCCCCCTATTTCCAGCCACTTGGGTTGTTCATATAAGTGAACTCAGGTCAACGAGGCGAACATTTTTACCCGCTCTTGACCCTACGCTCGCTTGTCGTGCCCGCGTAACCCCACCCACGATGAGCGGGCACTTCGCGGCCTTCCCCGTCCACGCTCCGCTTATGCGAAGTGCCGGCCAGCTGAGCGGAGTTCACAAGGCGGACCCTGGAAGG
The DNA here is from genome assembly GCF_042894285.1 of Streptomyces sp. NPDC001544. Taxonomy (NCBI): domain Bacteria; kingdom Bacillati; phylum Actinomycetota; class Actinomycetes; order Kitasatosporales; family Streptomycetaceae; genus Streptomyces; species Streptomyces sp. NPDC001544. The sequence goes on from NZ_JBIAVN010000018.1 coordinate 171,835, forward strand.
GGGGCGCATGAACAGTCTCGACTGGGTCGTGCTCATCGGCTACTTCGGCGTGATGGTCGCGATCGGCGTCTGGTCGCACAAGCGGGTGGACAACGTCAGCGACTTCTTCACGGCAGGCGGCAAGATGCCGTGGTGGCTCTCCGGCATCTCGCACCACATGTCGGGCTACAGCGCGGTGTTGTTCACCGGGTACGCGGGCATCGCGTACACCTACGGCGTCACGTCCTTCGTCACCTGGTCCTTCCCGATCGCCCTCGGTATCGCGATCGGCTCCAAGGTGTTCGCCCCGCGCATCAACCGGCTGCGGTCCCGGCTGCGGGTGGCCTCTCCGCTGGAGTACCTGAAGAACCGGTACGACCTGAAGACCCAGCAGGCCCTGGCCTGGTCCGGCATGCTGCTGAAGATCGTCGACGTGGGCGCGAAGTGGGCCGCGATCGCGACCCTGCTGTCCGTCTTCACCGGGGTGACCCTGAACCAGGGCATCCTCATCACCGGCGCGATCACCGCCGTCTACTGCACGATCGGCGGCCTGTGGGCGGACGCGCTGACCGAACTCGGCCAGTTCGTCATCCAGTTGCTGGCCGGCGTCTCCATGTTCGTCGCGGTCGTGCTGAAGCTGAACGACAAGGGCATCGGCTTCTTCGACGCCTGGGACCAGCCCGCCCTGCACGGCCACGGCAAGGGCCTGACCGGCCCGTACGGAACCGTCTTCCTGCTCGCCTTCCTCTTCATCAAACTGTTCGAGTACAACGGCGGCATGCTCAACCAGGCCCAGCGCTACATGGCGACGGGCAGCGCACGCGAGGCGGAACGCTCGGCGCGTCTGTCGGCGGTGCTCTGGCTGGTCTGGCCGGTCGTCCTCTTCTTCCCGATGTGGATGTCACCGCTCCTCGTGCACGCCAAGAAGCCGGACGGTTCCGACTCCTACGGCCTGATGACCGAACAGCTCCTGCCGCACGGCCTGCTCGGCCTGGTCATCGTCGGCTTCTTCTCCCACACCATGGCCATGTGCTCCTCCGACGCCAACGCGATCGCCGCCGTCTTCACGCGGGACGTCGCACCGGTGGTGTCGCCGCGGGCCCGGGCGTGGGGCGAACGGTCGGGGCTGATCGCGGCCCGTGTCACCACGGTGGTCTTCCTCGGCCTGTCCATGGCGGTGGCGACCCAGGTCAACTCCCCCGCCTTCAAGGACATCATCACCGTCGTCATCAAGTGGGTCGCCGGTCTGATGGGCCCGATCGCGATCCCGATGATGCTGGGCCTGCTGCGCCCCTTCCGCCGCTCCGGCCCGACGGCCGCGCTCACCAGCTGGTCGATGGGTCTGCTGGCCTTCTGGCTGGTCAACTACCCGATCAACTGGAACGTCGACGGCGGCGTCCCGCTGCAGTACCAGGTCTCGGTCCCGCTGGCCGTCTCCCTGGTCCTGTACATCCTCGTCGGCTACCTGAAGCCCGAGGACACCCCGGAACGCCTGGCCGTCCTGGAGCGGATCAACACCGACGGCGACGGGGCGATGGCCGCGGTCCCGGCACCCGCCGGAGCGGGGGACGACATGGTCGGCGCCCCGGTCAAGGACTGACGGCGGCCTCTCCGCCACGGCACGATCAGCAGCGGGGTGGGGGCCCCCGCCCGGGGGGCCCCCCCCCCCCCCGCCCCCCCCCCCCCCCCGGGGCCCCCCCCCCCCCCCGCAACCCCCCCCCCCCCCCCCCCCACCACCCCCCCCCCCCCCCCGCC
>NZ_JBIAVN010000019.1:0-63781 GCF_042894285.1 Streptomyces sp. NPDC001544
CGCCGGTGGGGGCACCGCCCGCTCGAGCGAAGCCGAGAGTGGGGGAGGGCGTGCCAAGCCCCGCGTCTGCGGCATGATCCGCCGGACAGGCCCTAAGCCGCGGCACCGACAACGGACGAAAGGGTCATCGTCGGTGGTCGTTCAGTCACCGTGCGGGGCCGCGAAACGAAGGTAACGGGCCGGCACGGCCTTGGTGAGCCACACCCCGTTGGCGCTCAGGTGGAACACATGCCCGTCGCGGTGCATGGCGGCCGCGTCGACCGGGAGGACGACGGGCCGGCCGCGCCGGGCGCCGACCCGTTCGGCCGTCTCGCGGTCGGCCGACAGGTGGACGTCGTGCCGGTTCATCGGCCGCAGCCCCTCGGCCCGGATCGCGTCCAGGTTGCGGGCCACGGTCCCGTGGTAGAGGTGTGCCGGCGGGGTCGCCGGGGGCAGGCCGAGGTCCACGTCGACGCTGTGCCCCTGACTGGCGCGGATCCGGGTGCCCTCGACCGCGAACCGCTTCTTGTCGTTGACGGCCACCACGTGGTCGAGCTCCTCGCGGGTGATGCGGAACCCGTGCGCGGCGGCCGCGGCGATCAGCGTGTCGACCTCCACCCACCCGCCCTCGTCGAGCGCGAGACCGATCCTCTCGGGCTGGTGACGCAAATGCTTCGAAAGGTACTTCGACACCTTCACGGTGCGTCTTTCGTCCATTGCCTCAGCATGGACGGAGAGACGGGAATCACGCACTTTCTTTTGCCGCGGAGGTTTGATCCACAGCCAAGTGGGGTTATCCACAGGGAAGTTGGTGATCCTGTGGACAACTGGCCGCCCTTCAGGGGGAGTTCTCCGATCAGCAGGAGTTCTCCGATCAGCGGGAGTTCTCCGAGATCACCACCGCGGCTCCACCCGGGCCAGCGCCCGCAGAGCCCCGGGCAGGAACCGGGACAGCAGGCGCATGCCGCGGGCCTCCGGGGTCACCGGGACCAGGGCCTTGTCACGGGCCACCGCGTCCAGGACGGCGTCGGCGACCTTCTCCGGCGGGTAGTTGCGCAGGCCGTACAGCCGGGCCGCCCTCTTGCGGCGCCTCTTCTGCTCCTCGGCGTCCACGCCCGCGAAGACGGCCGTCGACGTGATGCCCGTGTTGACGAAGCCGGGGCAGATCGCCGTCACCCCGATCCCCTGCCCGGCCAGTTCGGCCCGCAGACACTCGCTCAGCATCAGCACCGCCGCCTTGGAGGTGCTGTAGGCGGGCAGCGCCCTGGACGGCTGGTACGCGGCCGCCGACGCGATGTTGACGATGTGGCCGCCCTGCCCGCGCTCGGCCATCCGCGCGCCGAAGAGACGGCAACCGTGGATGACCCCCCACAGGTTGACGTCCAGGACCCTGCGCCAGTCGTCCGGTGTCGTGGCGAAGAACGAGCCGGACAGGCCGACCCCCGCGTTGTTGACCAGCATGTCGACCACCCCGTGCTCGGCGGCGACCTTCTCGGCCAGCTTCTCCATGGCCTGCTCGTCGGAGACGTCGACGCGTTCCGCCCAGGCACCCGGGGCGCCCAGCCGACGGGACAGCTCGGCGGTACGGGCGGCGGCCTCCGCGTCCCGGTCGACGGCCACCACGCGCGCGCCCGCCTCCGCGAACGCGCAGGCGGTGGCCCGTCCGATGCCGCCGCCCGCGCCGGTCACCAGGACCAGCTGGCCGGCGAACCGGTCGGCGTGCCGGCCGGTGGGCCGGGCCTGGGGCCGGCCGTCCTCGACGCCGGTGACGAACTCCTCGATCCAGGCCGCCAACCGGTCGGGCCGGGTACGCGGGATCCAGTGCCCGGCCGGCAGCGTCCGGCGGGTCAGCCGCGGAACCCACTGCTCCAGGTCGTCGTACAGCCGCTGTGACAGGAACACGTCCTCCAGGGGCGTGATGAGCTGCACGGGCGCGTGCGCGTACGCGTCCGGGCGCGGCCTGCGCAGCCGGAACGGTACGTTGTCCCGGTACAGCCAGGCACCGTGCGCCGCGTCCGTGGGCAGGGACCCGGTGGGGTAGTCGTCGCCGGGCAGTTTCTCCACCCGCCGCAGGATCCTCGGCCACTGTTTGGCCAGCGGGCTGCGCCAGGCCAGTTCGGGCAGGGCCGGGGCGTGCAGCAGGTACACGTACCAGGACCTGGCGCCCTGGCCGAGGACCTGGACCGCGCGACGGGGCGTCGGGCGCTTCACGCGCGCGTTGATCCAGTGCCCGAAGTGGTCCAGGGACGGCCCCGACATCGAGGTGAAGGAGGCGATCCGGCCCTCGGCGCGCTTGACGGTGACGAACTCCCAGGACTGCACGGACCCCCAGTCGTGCCCCACCAGGTGCACCGGCCGGTCCGGGCTGACCGCGTCCACGACCGCGAGGAAGTCGTCCGTGAGCTTCTCCAGGGTGAAGCCGCCGCGCAGCGGCCGGGGTGCCGTCGAACGGCCGTGGCCCCGGACGTCGTACAGCACCACATGGAAACGGCCGGCGAGACGGGCGGCCACCTCCGACCAGACCTCCTTGCTGTCCGGGTAGCCGTGCACCAGCACCACCGTCGGCAGGTCCGGATCACCGAGCTCCGCCACGCACAGCTCGACCCCGCCCGTGCGCACCCGGCGCTCCCGCGCGCCCTCCAGCGTCGTCACTTCGCCTCCGCCCGCCGTGGCTCCGGCCGCACCGTGTGCCCGCGGCCCCGGTCCACGCGACTGTTCCAGCTGTTAGACCGAGCGTCAACAGGCGGAGCCGGTACTCCGACCTCAGGGTTACCCCTAGGAGCCCGTACTACTGGAGTCTGACGCGAAGACGGCTCTGCGGTCTGACGCCCGGCGTGGCCCGCGTCACTACCTTCGAAGGCGTGACTGTGATCGCGACCGAAAGCCTGAGCAAGCGGTTCCCCCGGGTGACCGCGCTTGACCGGCTCTCCGTGGACGTCGGACCCGGTGTGACGGGGCTCGTCGGTTCCAACGGAGCCGGCAAGTCCACGTTGATCAAGATCCTGCTGGGTCTGTCCCCCGCCACGGAGGGCCGCGCCGAGGTGCTCGGCCTCGACGTCGCCACCAAGGGCGCCACCATCCGCGAGCGGGTCGGCTACATGCCGGAGCACGACTGCCTGCCGCCCGACGTCTCGGCCACCGAGTTCGTCGTGCACATGGCCCGCATGTCCGGCCTGCCCCCGGCCGCCGCCCGCGAGCGCACCGCCGACACCCTGCGCCACGTCGGCCTGTACGAGGAGCGCTACCGTCCCATCGGCGGCTACTCCACCGGCATGAAGCAGCGCGTGAAGCTCGCCCAGGCCCTCGTGCACGACCCGCAGCTGGTCTTCCTCGACGAGCCCACCAACGGCCTCGACCCGGTCGGCCGCGACGAGATGCTCGGCCTGATCCGCCGCATCCACACCGACTTCGGCATCTCGGTCCTGGTCACCTCCCACCTCCTGGGCGAGCTGGAGCGCACCTGCGACCACGTCGTCGTCGTCGACGGCGGCAAGCTCCTGCGCTCCAGCTCCACCACCGACTTCACCCAGACCACGACCACCCTCGCGATCGAGGTCACCGACAGCGACGACCACCCCGACGGCACGCACGCGGTCCGCGAGGCGCTCCACGCACGCGGGATGGACACCCACGCCGAGGGCGCCGGACTGCCCGGCGCCGGACACATCCTGCTGCTGACCGCCACCGGCGAGGAGACGTACGACCTCGTGCGCGACGTCGTCGCCGACCTCGGACTCGGCCTGGTGCGCATGGAGCAGCGGCGGCACCACATCTCCGAGGTGTTCACCAGCAGCGACGAGCAGCGGAAGGAGGCCGTCGGTCATGGCGGTTGAGCATCCCCCGGCGACGCCGGGCGACCAGACCCGTATCCACAACATCGGCTACCGCAGCTACGACGGCCCCCGTCTCGGCCGCTCGTACGCCCGCCGCTCCCTGTACTCGCAGTCCCTGCGCGGCGCCTACGGCCTCGGCCGGTCGGCGAAGTCCAAGGTGCTGCCGATGCTGCTGTTCGCGGTGATGTGCGTGCCCGCGGCCATCATGGTCGCCGTGGCCGTCGCCACCAAGGCGCACGAACTGCCCTTGTCCTACACCCGCTACGCGATCGTCATGCAGGCTGTGATCAGCCTGTACGTCGCCTCGCAGGCACCCCAGTCCGTCTCGCGCGACCTGCGCTTCAAGACCGTACCGCTGTACTTCTCGCGGCCCATCGAGACCGCCGACTACGTACAGGCCAAGTTCGCGGCGCTCGCCTCGGCGATGTTCGTCCTCACCGGCGCCCCGCTGCTGGTGATGTACGTGGGCTCACTGCTCGCCAAGATGGGCTTCGCCCACCAGACCAAGGAATTCGCCCAGGGACTGGTCGCCGTGGCCCTGCTCTCGCTGCTCTTCGCCGGCATCGGCCTGGTCATCGCCGCCGCCACCCCGCGCCGTGGCTTCGGCATCGCCGCCGTGATCGCCGTGATGACCATCTCCTACGGCGCGGTCTCCACCCTCCAGGCCATCGCCGACTCCCAGGGCAGCAGCAGCGCCGTCCCGTGGATCGGCCTGTTCTCCCCGGTCACCCTGATCGACGGGGTGCAGTCCGCCTTCCTCGGCGGCACCTCGGCCTTCCCCGGAGGGGTCGGCCCGTCCAGCGGACAGGGCGCCGTGTACGTCCTCGTCGTCCTGGGCCTGATCGCCGCCGCCTACGGGCTCTTGATGCGCCGCTACAAGAAGGTGGGCCTCTGATGACCACGCTGTCCATCGACCACGTCTCCCGCTGGTTCGGCAACGTGGTCGCCGTCAACGACATCACCATGACCATCGGCCCCGGCGTCACCGGCCTGCTCGGCCCCAACGGCGCCGGCAAGTCCACCCTGATCAACATGATGGGCGGCTTCCTCGCCCCCTCCACCGGCACCGTCACCCTCGACGGGCAGCCGGTGTGGCGCAACGAGGAGATCTACAAGCACATCGGCATCGTCCCCGAACGGGAGGCGATGTACGACTTCCTCACCGGCCGCGAGTTCGTCGTCGCCAACGCCGAACTGCACGGCCTCGGCGAAAAGGCCGCCCAGCGCGCCCTCGCCACGGTCGAGATGGAGTACGCCCAGGACCGGAAGATCTCCACCTATTCCAAGGGCATGCGACAGCGCGTGAAGATGGCCTCCGCGCTGGTCCACGACCCGTCCCTGCTGCTGCTGGACGAGCCCTTCAACGGCATGGACCCGCGCCAGCGCATGCAGCTGATGGACCTGCTGCGGCGGATGGGTGACGAGGGCCGCACGGTCCTGTTCTCCTCCCACATCCTCGAAGAGGTCGAGCAACTCGCCTGGCACATCGAGGTCGTGGTCGCCGGGCGGCACGCCGCGAGCGGCGACTTCCGCAAGATCCGCCGTCTGATGACGGACCGCCCGCACCGCTACCTGGTGCGCTCCAGCGACGACCGCGCCCTCGCGGCCGCGCTGATCGCCGACCCCTCGACCTCCGGCATCGAGGTCGACCTCACCGAGGGCGCACTGCGCATCCAGGCCGTCGACTTCGGCCGCTTCACCACCCTGCTGCCGAAGGTCGCCCGGGACCACGGCATCCGGCTGCTCACGGTCTCGCCGTCCGACGAGTCCCTCGAGTCCGTCTTCTCGTACCTGGTCGCGGCGTAGGAGGCCCATGATGTACGACCCCACAGTCGCCCGGCTCACCTACCGGGCCCTGCTCGGCCGTCGCCGGGCCCTCATCCTGGGCGCGCTGCCCCTGCTGCTGATCGTGATCTCCGTGGCCGTACGCGCCCTGACCGGAGCCGACGACCAGACGGCCTCCGACGTCCTCGGCGGCTTCGCGCTGGCCACGATGGTGCCGATCATCGGCGTCATCGCGGGCACGGGCGCCATCGGACCGGAGATCGACGACGGTTCCGTGGTGTACCTGCTGTCCAAGCCGCTGAAGCGACCGACGATCATCTTCACGAAGCTGATCGTGGCGATCGCCGTGACCATGGTGTTCTCCGCCGTACCGACCATGATCGCGGGCCTGATCCTGAACGGCAACGGCCAGCAGATCGCCGTCGCCTACACGGTGGCCGCGCTGGTCGCCTCGATCGCGTACGCGGCGCTCTTCCTGCTGCTCGGCACGGTGTCCCGGCACGCGGTGGTGTTCGGGCTGGTCTACGCCCTCGTCTGGGAGGCGCTGTTCGGCTCCCTGGTGCCCGGCGCGCGCACGCTGAGCGTCCAGCAGTGGGCGCTGGCCGTGGCCCACAAGGTCGCCGGCGGGGACATGGTCACCTCGGACGTCTCACTGACCACGGGGACCGTGCTGCTGGTGGCGGTCACCGTGCTCGCCACCTGGTACGCGGGACAGAAGCTGCGATCGCTGACGCTGGCGGGCGAGGAGTAGGCCCGCCGGGTCCGTCCTGACGGGGGCTTCATCCCCGTCCGCGCAGACTGGGCGAAAGCGGATGTACGGCTAGGAGGCCGGGGATGGCAGAGGAGACACCGCGGAGCGACGTCTGGGACGGCGTCGTCCTGGACGAGGAGTTCATACGGGCCGCCGAGACCTCCGAGCCGTCCGCCCGCGCCCGGATGCTCGCCGCCCGCTGGCGCGCCGAGTCGCCGGAGCCGCGGCCCTGGCGCTCCGACGAGCCGCCGGCGGGCTGGTTCTTCAGCAAGGCGCGTCGGCGCAGGTGGCGGCGCCGGTAGCGGCACATAAATCAGTGGCGGACAACTCGCCCGGGAGGCACAGTGGTTGTGCCCCATCCGTCGGGAGTGTCCCGGCGCCACATTCTGGGAGAGGAGCCGGGCGATGTCCATGCACGACAGTACGTCCGGCTTCCGACAGGGCAGCCGGCGGCAGGCTCCGGTGTAGTTGCCCCACCGTGGAGCCCACCCCGCACGGGGTGCTGCCCGGGGCGGTCGCTTCGAGCACGTAGGCGCTGCGCTTGCGTGGGCCGCCTTCCCAGTTTCCGCCCCTTGAACAGGGGCCCGGTGCTGGGGCGGCCGGGTAGGTTGCGCAACTCGGCGCTACGCGCGCCGCTGCGCCCACCCGTGCCGCCCCAGCGGCAGGACTGCCCGCAGCTACGCCGACCTGCTGCTACGGCAGCAACCGCTCCAGCACCACCGCGATGCCGTCCTCCTCATTGGAGGACGTCACCTCGTCCGCGACCGCCTTCAGTTCCTCGTGGGCGTTGGCCATGGCCACGCCCCGGGCGGACCAGGCGAACATCGGGATGTCGTTGGGCATGTCGCCGAAGGCGAGCGTCTCGGCACCCTTCACGCCCAGGCGGCGGGCCGCCAGGGACAGACCCGTCGCCTTGGACAGCCCCAGCGGCAGCAGCTCCACGATGCCCGCGCCCGCCATGGCGACGGTGACGAAGCCGCCCGCGGCCTGCTGGGCCGCATCGGCCAGTTCGTCGTCGGACAGCTCGGGATGCTGGATGTAGATCTTGTTCAGCGGAGCGGACCACAGGTCCGACGCGTCCGTGAACGGGATCGAGGGCAGCGTGCCGGTGACCGCGTAGCCCGGTCCCACCAGCACGTCACCGTCCAGGCCGTCGCGGCTCGCCGCCAGATACAGCGGGCCCACCTCGGCCTCGATCTTGGCCAGTGCCACACCCGCCAGCTGCCGGTCCAGGGTCACGGAGGTCAGCAGGCGGTGCTCGCCCGCGTGGTAGACCTGCGCGCCCTGGCCGCAGACGGCGAGACCGTCGTAGCCGAGGTCGTCGAGGATGTGCCGGGTCCAGGGGACCGCCCGGCCCGTGACGACGATGTGCGCGGCGCCCGCCGCGGTGGCCGCGGCGAGCGCGTCACGTGTGCGCTGTGAGACCGACTCGTCGCCGCGCAGAAGCGTTCCGTCGAGATCGGTGGCGATGAGCCGGTAGGGGAACCTCCCAGAGGGAGATACGGCGCTCACTTGGCCACCGGCTCCAAGACCTCCCGGCCGCCGAGGTACGGGCGCAGCACCTCGGGAACCCGCACCGAGCCGTCGGCCTGCTGGTGGTTCTCGAGGATCGCCACGATGGTGCGCGGTACGGCGCACAGCGTGCCGTTGAGCGTCGCCAGCGGGCGCACCTGCTTGCCCTCGCGGACGCGGATCGACAGGCGGCGGGACTGGAACTCGGTGCAGTCCGAGGTCGAGGTCAGCTCGCGGTACTTGCCCTGGGTCGGGATCCACGCCTCGCAGTCGAACTTGCGCGAGGCCGAGGCGCCGAGGTCACCGGTGGCGACGTCGATGACGCGGAACGGCAGTTCGAGCGAGGTCAGCCACTGCTTCTCCCAGTCCAGCAGGCGCTGGTGCTCCGCCTGCGAGTCCTCGGGGGTGACGTAGGAGAACATCTCGACCTTGTCGAACTGGTGGACGCGGAAGATGCCCTTGGTGTCCTTGCCGTGCGAGCCGGCCTCACGGCGGAAGCACGGCGAGAAGCCCGCGTAGCGCAGCGGCAGCCGGTCCGCGTCGATGATCTCGTCCATGTGGTAGGCAGCCAGCGGCACCTCGGACGTGCCGACCAGGTACAGGTCGTCCTTGTCGAGGTGGTAGACGTCCTGGGCCGCCTGGCCGAGGAAGCCGGTGCCCGCCATGGACTGCGGGCGGACCAGCGCAGGGGTCAGCATCGGGGTGAAGCCCGCGGCCGTGGCCTGGGCGATCGCCGCGTTCACCAGCGCGAGCTCCAGCAGGGCGCCGACGCCGGTCAGGAAGTAGAAGCGCGAGCCGGAGACCTTCGCGCCGCGCTCCACGTCGATCGCGCCGAGGAGCTGGCCCAGCTCCAGGTGGTCCTTGGGCTCGAAGCCCTCGGCCGCGAAGTCGCGGATCGTGCCGTGCGTCTCCAGCGTGGCGAAGTCCTCCTCGCCGCCGACGGGCACGTCGGGGTGGACGAGGTTGCCCAGCCGCTGGAGGAGTTGCTGGGTCTCGGCGTCGGCCGCGTCACGCTCGGCGTCGGCGGCCTTGACGTCGGCCTTCAGCTGCTCGGCGCGCTTGAGCAGCTCCGCCTTCTCGTCGCCGGAGGCCTTGGGGATGAGCTTGCCGAGCTGCTTCTGCTCGGCGCGCAGCTCGTCGAAGCGGACGCCGGACGACCTGCGCCGTTCGTCGGCGGACAGGAGGGAGTCGACGAGCGCGACGTCCTCTCCACGGGCGCGCTGGGAGGCGCGCACACGGTCGGGGTCCTCACGGAGCAGGCGAAGGTCAATCACGCGGTCCAGGCTACCGGTGCGACGTTCTGGCTCACGACTTGGTTTCCCGAACTGCTACGAACTGCGGAATACCTACCGTTATGGTGCAAATGCCCAGCGTGTCAATAAACTCTGTCCCACTCCCCGGGACGGGGCATGTGAGGGACGCCACGTTGACTCGACTTCCTTGCTGCGAACGGGATTTGGGGACTGTGTTGTCCACAGGAATCCACACGCTCCGAAGAGTTATCCACAGGCTGTGCGGAACTTCTGTGGATGCCGGAATCGATCACTCCGGAAGTGGTGATCGGGGCGAGGAATTCCCGGTTCAAACCGACTCGACACCCACTTTCGGGTGGAAAAGGGTCGCCCCAAAAGATGAACCAAAGGAAACGGGTGGACGAAGGGCGAGGTACTCGCCGCCGCCTGGGCGCGTGCCCTGCAGGGCGATTTGTCGACCAAGCGGTACTTCGGTGTCGACTTGTCCCCAGGTCGAGAACGCGACCTGTGGACAACGCCTGTGGATAACTCTAGAACCGCCCGTCCTGGCAGCGCGCGACCCAGTCCGCCGCGGACACGAACTCCTCGTCCGACGTCCCCGGCAGCGTGGGCCGGGCTCCGTCCGGGGTGATGTCCGCACGCGGGTACGAACCGAGGAAGCGTACCTGCAGACAGATCCGCTTCAGCCCCATCAGTGCCTCGGCCACCCGCCGGTCGGAGATGTGGCCCTCGGCGTCGATGCAGAAGCAGTAGTTGCCGATGCCGGCGCCGGTGGGGCGGGACTGCAGCAGCATGAGGTTGATGCCCCGGGTCGCGAACTCGCCGAGCAGGTCGCGCAGGCCTCCGGGGTGGTCGTCGCGCTGCCAGAGCACCACCGACGTCTTGTCCGCTCCGGTCGGTGCCGCGGGCCGGGCCGGGCGGCCCACCAGGACGAACCGGGTCTGCGCGTTCTCCGCGTCGTGGATCCCGGTCTCCAGGGCCGTCAGCCCGTACCGGGCGGCCGCGAACTCCCCGGCGAAGGCGGCGTCGTACCGGCCCTCCTGGACCAGCCGGGCGCCGTCCGCGTTGGAGGCGGCGGACTCCCAGACGGCCTCCGGGAGGTTGGCCTTGAGCCAGTTGCGGACCTGCGGCTGGGCGGCCGGATGGGCGGTGACGGTCTTGATGTCGGACAGCTTCGTGCCCGGCCGGACCAGCAACGCGAAGGTGATGGACAGCAGCACCTCGCGGTAGATCATCAGAGGCGTGCCCGCGACCAGTTCGTCCAGGGTGGTGGTGATGCCGCCCTCGACGGAGTTCTCGATCGGCACGAAAGCGGCCTCGGCCTCTCCGGCGCGTACGGCGTCCAGTGCGGACTGCACCGACACGTACGGGATCAGCTCCCGGGTGGCCGCCTCCGGGAGGGTGCGCAGGGCGACTTCGGTGAAGGTGCCCTCGGGGCCGAGATACGCATAGCTCGCTGGCATGCCCTCACCCTAATGGCCGCACGGAAAACCGGCCCAGCTGTTCCAGGACTGCCCCCACCCCGGGTGAACCGGCGTGACCTCACCCCTCCAGCAGGCGTTGCCCCACGTACTCCCCCTTCGCGGCGCCGCCCGGCACCGCGAACAGTCCGCTGGCCTCGTGCCGGATGTACTTCGACAGCGCGTCGCCCCGGTCGAGCTTGCGCTGCACCGGTACGAAGCCGCGCAGCGGGTCCGCCTGCCAGCAGACGAACAGCAGCCCCGCGTCGGGTGTCCCGTCGGCGTCGATGCCGTCGTGGTAGGAGAACGGCCGCCGGAGCATGGCGGCGCCCCCGTTCTGGTCGGGCCGGGTGATACGGGCGTGGGCGTTGAGCGGGACGACGTAGTCGCCCTTGGCGTCCGCCTTCTCCAGGTCCATCGCGGTCGTCTCGTCGCCGCCCGACAGGGGCGCTCCGTTGGACTTGCGGCGCCCGATGACCGCCTCCTGGGCCGCCGTCGACAGCTTCTCCCAGTCGTCGAGGAGCATGCGGATCCGGCGTACGACCGCGTAGGAGCCGTCCGCCATCCAGGCGGGGTCGTTCGAGCCGGAGGCAGGCACGAAGATCCGTTTGTCGAAGTCGGCCTCGGCCGGCTTGGGATTGCGGGTGCCGTCGAGCTGGCCCATCAGGTTGCGGGCCGTCATGGGGTGGGCGGTGGCGCCCGGGGTGCGGTTGAAGCCGTTCATCTGCCAGCGGACACGGGCCGCGCTGCCGGCGTCCTTCTGGATCGCGCGCAGGGCGTGGAAGGCGACGAGGGCGTCGTCGGCGCCGATCTGGACCCACAGATCGCCGTTGCTGCGTGCCTTGTCCAGGTGGTCGGAGGAGAAGTCGGGCAGCGGGTCGAGGGAGACCGGGCGCTGTTTGTCCAGGCCGGTCCGGCCGAAGAAGCTGTGCCCGAACCCGAAGGTGATCGTCAGCGACGACGGGCCGGCGTCCCGGGCCACGTCGGTGTCGTCGTGTGCGGCCGGTTCCCCGGCCATCAGCCGCTCGGCCGTCACCGACCAGCGGCGCAGCAGTGCGGCCGCCTCCTTGCGGCCGGCGCCCGCTGCCAGGTCGAAGGCGACGAGATGGCCGCGGGCCTGGAGTCCGTCGGTGATGCCGGGCTGATGTTTCCCGTGAAACATCACCCGGTCGGCACCGACCGAGGTGAGCGGTGTGGCTCCGGCGGGTGCGGCGGCGTACCCCACGGCCCCGCCGGCCGCACCGAGCACGAGGCCGGTGGCGCCGGCGGTGCCGAGCAGCTTCCTGCGGGAGAGGCCGTCCCGCGAGGAGCCGTCGGCGGGGACGACCTCCTCCACGGCGGTGTCGGAAGGACGGGCCTTCGGGATGGACTGGTCAGCCATGGTGCGGTTCAGCCGATCTGCGCGTTCTTGTAGACGGTCACCTGGTCGATGTCGGAGGTGCGCACGGTCACGGCGATCTTCCATTCGCCGGCCATGGGGATCTGCACCCCGGTCGCGGCCCAGTGGCCGGTGGCGATGTGGTCGGGTGTCACGGGCAGCGGCCCGATCTTCTTGGCTTCGAGGGTGAAGGCGACCTTCACCTCGGGGATGTCGAAGGCGCGGCCGTTGGGCCGCTGGACGTAGAGGTGCATCTCGTTGCCGCCGACGCGCGCGGGGTCGAGGTCGAGCCGTACGACGCCCTTGCCGTCCTGGCCGCCCGTGTCGAACGACATGTCGAGGGTGAGTGCCCCGGAGGAGGACGACGACGAGGCGGAGGATGAGGAGGTGGCCGCCTTGGCCTCCTGCTCGGTGCGGCCCGGTTCGGTCTGCGTGAGCACGGTGGTGACGGCGAGCAGGACGACGGCGACGCCCGCCTCGGCGAGGACCGAGCGGCGCAGGCCGAAGCGGTTCGGGTCGGCGTCGCGCAGCCGCTTCTGCCGGGCGGAGTCCTGGGCGGCGCGCTGCCGGGCGAGCTGGGTGGCACGCTGGGTGTCCGAGGTGGAGGCAGAGGCGGGTGCGGTCACACGCTCCTTCACCTCGGCCTGCACTTCAGCCTTCACTTCGGCCTCCGCCTCGGCCTCAGCCTGTGCCTCAGCGGTCTCGGACCGCTTCCCCTCCCGGGAGGCGGGCGCCGTGTCGGCGAGCCGGGCCGTCCACCGGCGGGAGACCACCGCGATCCCCACCAGCAGCGCCACGAGCCCGATCTTGACCAGCAGCAACTGCCCGTAGCGGGTGTCGGTGAACGCCGACCAGGAGCCGAGCTGGCGCCAGGACTGGTAGACGCCGGTCGCGACGAGCACGGCGACGGATCCCATGGCGAGGCGGGAGAAGCGGCGGACGGCCGCGGTCTCCACCGGGGTCTCGGCGGGTGCCCGGTAGAGGGCGACCAGGAGGGCGGTGAGTCCGCCCAGCCAGGTGGCGACGGCCAGCAGGTGCACCACGTCGACCGGCATGGCGATGCCCGGCTGGAGCCCGGTCGAGGCGTGCTCGGCCATCGCCCAGCTCGCCGCGAGTCCGGCGGCCACCACGGTGCCGCCGATGGCGAGACCGAAGGTGAGGTCGCGCTTCTCCTCGTCCTCCCGTTTGTCGTACGCGCCGAACAGGACGGCGATGAACAGCGCCGCCGCGGCGAGCAGCAGCAGCCGGGAGACGAGTGCCGCGCCGGTCTTGGTCTGCAGCACCTGGCCGAGCAGGTCCAGGTCGAAGACGGCGCCGATCTTCCCGGAGCTGGTGTAGGAACCGCGCAGGAGCAGCAGCCAGAGCGTGGCCGCGGTGAGCGTGAGCCAGCCGCCGACGACGAGCCGCTGCACGGCCCGCACCCCGGAGCCGCGCTGCCAGCAGGCGAGCACGAAGGCGGCGCCGCCCACGAGCACGATGTAGCCGGCGTACGACATGTAGCGGCCGAACCCGTACAGCCAGCCGACGGCGCTGTCGTTCGCGGTCCGTCCGGAGACGGAGACGGTGGTCTGGGAGGGGGCCCCGACGGAGAAGGTGTAGGCGCCGGAGACGGGGTGGCTGTCGGCCGACACGACCTGGTAGGTGACGGTGTAGGTGCCGTCCTTCAGGCCGCTCTTGAGCTGTACGGCGTACGTCGTTCCGCTGATGTTGGACGGCTTGCCGACGTCGACCTTCTTGCCCTTGGGGTCGAGGACGTGCAGCGAGTCGTCGTTCATCGACACCTGCTCGGAGAAGGTGAGCGACACCTGCTCCGGCGCCTTCTTGACCACCACCCCCTGGGCGGGGTCGCTGCCGGTCAGCGCGGCGTGCGCGGAGGCAGGCCCTGCCCCGGCCAGCAGCGCGCCGGTGACGGCCAGGAACAGCAGCACCAGGGTGCGCAGGCGGGGGGTGATGGTCCGCGTCAAGGTGGTCCCTCCTTCAGTGTCCGGTCGACGGGTTGTACGTGGCGGACTTCACCGGCATCTCGACGGTGAGGGGCCCGGACTTGGCGAAGGTGAGTTTCAGGGTGATCGTCTGGCCCTGTTTCGGCCGGTGCTTCAGCTTCTCGAACATCAGGTGGTTGCCGCCGCTCTTGAAGACCAGCCGACCGTGGGCGGGGACGGGGAAGGAGGTGACCTCCTCCATCGCGCCGCCCACGGTGTCGTGCATGGTGACGTCCCCGGCGATGTCGCTGGTGACCTTGGTCAGCTCGTCCTTCGCGCCGCCGTTGTTGACGATCGTCAGGAAGCCGGCCGCCATGTCGGCGGAGACGGGCTGCGGCATGTAGGAGGAGCTGACCGACACCTCCGCCTTGGTGTCGGTGGAACCGCCGCAGCCGGCGAGCGCCACGGCTGCGGCCGCCGCCGCGACGGGCAGGGCGGAGCGCCTCATGGCGTCGCCCCCTTGATGATCTTGGGGAGGTCCTTGGTGTAGTCGTCGACCGTGGTGTCCTCGCCGTAGAGCAGGTATCCGCCGTCGTTCTTCGGATTGAAGGCGATGACCTGGGTGCCGTGGACGGAGACGACCTTGCCGGTCTTGTCCTTCTTCGTCGGCTCGATGGAGATGCCCAGCGACCGGGCGCCGGCCTGGATGGTGGAGAAGTTCCCGGTCAGGCCTATGAACTGGGAGTCGATGCCCTTGAGCCACTTGCCGAGTTCGGCGGGGGTGTCGCGGCCGGGGTCGGTGGTGACGAAGACCACGCGGAGCTTGTCCTGCTCGGCCTTGGGCAGCGCCTTCTTGGCGACCGCGATGTTGTTCATGGTCAGCGGGCAGATGTCGGGGCAGTGGGTGTAGCCGAAGTAGATGAGCGTCGGCCTGCCCTTGGTCTCCTTGCGGAGGTCGTACTTCTTGCCGTGGGTGTCGGTGAGGACGAGATCCGGCTTCTCGAAAGGCTGGTCGAGGACGGTGGCGGCCTTGTCGGAGCCGGACTCCTCGGAGACCACGCTGACGGGCGACTTGCCGTCTTCGCTGCCGCAGGCGGAGAGGGTCAGGGTGGCGGCGGCGAGCAGTGCGGCCGCCGCGAACGTCTTGTTGCGCATAGAGATATGTCCCGGATGTGAGAGCTCCGGCGCGCACCGGGGCCGTACGCAAGAGTGGCACGGCCCCGGTGCGCGGCGCGGAGGGGAGGGGGTCAGGCGGAGCGTCGGCGTCCGGCGAGCACGCCGTACGCCACGCCTGCCACGCCGAGGACGATGCCGACGGTGCCGAGCACGCGCGCGGTGGTGTCGCTGCCGCCGGAGGAGGAGCCGTCGGAGGCGGCGGTCTCGGTCTTGCCGTCCGTCCTGTCGGAGGCGTCCTCGGCGCCGGACGAGCCGTGGGAGTGCTCGTCGGCGGAGGCAGCGGACAGTTCGAGCACCGGGGCCGGGTTCTCGGGTTCCTCCTGGCCGTCCTGCTGGGCCTCGATCCAGCGGACGACCTCCTTGTTGGAGTACGTCTGGATCGCCTTGAAGACCAGTTCGTCGGTGTCGTCGGGCAGGGCGCCGATGGACAGGGGGAACTTCTGGAAGTAACCGGGCTCGATGCCCTTGCCGTCGGCGGTCCAGGTGACCTTGGTGACCGCCTCGGTGATCTTCTCGCCGTGCATCTCCATCGGCTTGGCCAGCTTGGACCTGGTGACCTTCACCTTCCAGCCGTCGATCGGCTGCGGCATCACCGAGGCCAGCGGATGGTCGGCGGGGAGGTTGACCTCGAGCTTGGTGGTCGAGGCGTTGTCGCGCTCGTTGGGCACCTTGAAGTCGACGACCGCGTAGCCGCCCTTGGCGGGCGTGGTCTCCGGCTGCACGCTGACGTGCGCGAAGGCGGGAGCGGACAGGGCGAGCACGGCGGAGCCGGCGACGGCAGCGGCGGCGGCGAGACGGGAAGCCTTGATGGCCTTCATGACAGACAGCACTCCACTCTGAGTGAGATCCGGGACGGGTCCCGGTGGTGAAGAGGGGGACGCGCGCGTGAAGCGACGGCGGTCCCTCTCCGCACGGATCCCGTGGGGAGTGGCTTCGGTGTCGCGTCAGGCGGCGAGTTCGAGTGCGGCGGCGGGCGGCGGGCCGCGCCGGATCACCGTGTGCTGGAGTGCGGTGGTGTGCGGGACGGGTGCGTCGTCCGGAGCGGTACGACGGACACGCGCGCGGGGGCCGGGAGTGCCGGGAAGACCGGCGCACAGGGCGCACGCCAGGGCGAGCGCCCCGCGCAGGGAACGTACGAGCGCCCCTTCGGCGACCCCGTGCACCGAGAGGTCCAGCAGTCGCAGCACCGCCAGGTCGCCGCGGCGCAGCAGCCAGCCGACGGCCACGGCCGCGAGGAGGTGGCCGAGGAGCATCGGCAGGGACGGCAGCAGGGAAGGCAACAGGGCGGCTGTGGAGCCGGTCGTGCCCGCGGCCTGCCGCATGGTGCTCATGTCCGTGCCGGGCCGCACACCCGCCGCGCCGGCCAGATGCGCGTCGGCGAGGATCTTGTAGGCGTGGGCGGGGCTGAGGCCGGCCGCGCCCGCCCCGCAGAGCAGCCGGGCGGCGCGGGCCACCAGGGCCTGGTCGCTCGTCCGGGACATCGTGCCCGTGGACATCGAGCTCATGGACGCCACCGACATACCGCCGGAGACCGTCGCGCGCTCGGCCAGCCCGAACAGCATGTGCAGCGCGGTCTGCCCGAAGGCGAGCAGCGCCGCGATCCCCGGCAGCGAGCGGTCCCGCCCGGTGAGCGGGGCCACCAGCAGCAGCGAGCCGAGGAATCCCGCGCCCAGCGTCCACAGCGGGACGGTGGCGCAGGCGGCCAGGGTGTGCCCCACCGCGGCCAGCACGACGCAGACCGCGGCGAAAACCGTGGCCCGCAGAATCCGGAGTTCCGCTCCGGAGCGTGTCGTGCGCGGGTGGGGGGCAGTCATGGCGGGCTCATCATCGCACTGCTCCCGCCCGGGCCGTGCGGCAGGTCCGGGTGAGAGGCCCCGCCGGGGCGTCCCTCATACACCGATTCGTCTGTGTCCGCATCCACCGTATGGGCGGTGTCACGCCGACGGTGTGCTTACACACGGCCACGGGCGGCAATACGTATCGGTATGTCGAGCCGCGGCCAGGAGGCTGGAGCATGAGCATCTGGTGGTCACTCCATCTGCGGCGCGACGCCGCGAGCGTGCCGCTCGCCCGACGCCTTCTCATGGGCACGATGGAGACCGCGGGCGTGGACCCCGACATCTCCTACGACCTGTCCGTCGCCCTCAGCGAGGCCTGCGCGAACGCCGTCGAGCACGGCGGGGGCGGGACGCTCGACGCCTCCTCCCAGGCGTACCGGGTGACGGCCTATCTCGACGGTCAGAAGTGTCGCATCGAGGTGACCGACTCCGGCCCGGGACTCGCCCGAGGCTCCGGCACCCGGCCGCCGCGTCCGGACGCCGAACACGGACGCGGCCTGTGCCTCATCCGGGCACTGGCCGACCATGTGCACATCGGGCCCGAGCCCGGCCGTGCCGGGACGGTGGTCAGCTTCGACAAGATGCTCAAGTGGCGCGACGACTCGCCGCTCATAACGGTCTAGCCGAGTCGCCCCCCAGCACGGCATTCACAGGCCGTTGCCAGTCGCGCCGACCGCCGCGCCCCCCCTCAGACCCTCGCGCGGCTCGTCCGTGTCGGCGAAGTACGGCGCGGCCGGGGCGCGCGGCGAGGCGAAGGCCGGCTTCCCGCACGTGCGGCGGGCAAGTTCCGCCCGCAGGCCCGGCGTGATCCACGGTCTCCTGAGCCCGTTGCACGGCTGCCCGCACGACGACGATCACCGGTACGACGACGATCCGGCCCCGTGCACGCGGCGAGGATATGAGAACGGCCGGGCACCGCTCACGGTGCCCGGCCGTCGGCCTCGTATCAGCGCTTCAGCTCAGCCCTCCGGCTCAGCCCTTCAGCGACGCCATCCACGCCTCGACCTCGTCGGAGCGGCGCGGCAGGGCCGCCGACAGGTTCCGGTTGCCGTCCTCGGTGACGAGGATGTCGTCCTCGATCCGGACACCGATGCCCCGGTACTCCTCCGGCACGGTCAGGTCGTCGGCCTGGAAGTACAGGCCGGGCTCGACGGTGAGCACCATGCCGGGCTCCAGCGTGCCGTCGACGTACGTCTCCACGCGGGCGGCGGCGCAGTCGTGGACGTCCATGCCGAGCATGTGACCGGTGCCGTGCAGCGTCCAGCGGCGCTGCAGGCCCAGCTCCAGGACGCGCTCCACCGGCCCCTCGACCAGGCCCCACTCGACGAGCCGCTCGGCGAGCACCCGCTGTGCGGCGTCGTGGAAGTCGCGGAACTTCCCGCCCGGCTTGACGGCCGCGATGCCGGCCTCCTGGGCGTCGTACACGGCGTCGTAGATCTTCTTCTGGACCTCGCTGTAGCGGCCGTTCACCGGCAGGGTGCGAGTGACGTCAGCGGTGTACAGGGTGTGCGTCTCCACACCGGCGTCCAGCAGCAGCAGGTCGCCGGAGCGGACCGGGCCGTCGTTGCGCACCCAGTGCAGCGTGCAGGCGTGCGGGCCGGCGGCGGCGATGGTGCCGTAGCCGATGTCGTTGCCCTCCACGCGCGCGCGGAGGAAGAACGTGCCCTCGATGTAGCGCTCGCTCGTCGCCTCGGCCTTGTCGAGGACCTTCACCACGTCCTCGAAGCCGCGCACGGTGGAGTCGACGGCCTTCTGCAGCTCGCCGACCTCGTACTCGTCCTTGACCAGCCGCGCCTCGGAGAGGAAGACGCGCAGCTCCTCGTCGCGCTCGGCGGTCACCTTGTCGGTGAGGGCCGCCTCGATGGCCGCGTCGTGGCCGCGGACCACGCGGACCGGGCCGGTGGCCTCCCGCAGCTTGTCCGGCAGCTCGCGCACATCGGCGGCCGGGATGCCGTACAGGGACTCGGACTCGGCGAGCGAGTGGCGGCGGCCGACCCACAGCTCGCCGTGGCCGGACAGCCAGAACTCACCGTTCTCCCGGTCGGAGCGCGGCAGGAGGTAGATCGTCTCCTGGTGACCGTCCGTCGTGGGCTCCAGCACCAGGACGCCGTCCTCGGTCTGGTTGCCGGTGAGGTACGTGTACTCGACCGACGACCGGAAGGCGTACTCCGTGTCGTTCGAGCGGGTCTTCAGATTGCCCGCCGGGATCACCAGGCGCTCGCCCGGGAAGCGGGCGGACAGCGCGGCACGGCGGCGCGCGGTGTGCTCGGCCTGCTCGATCGGCTTCAGATCGCGCAGCTCCGTGTCGGCCCAGCCGGACTTCATGTTCTCGGCGAGCTCGTCGGACACGCCCGGGTACAGGCCGTTCTTGCGCTGCTTGATCGGCTCTTCCGTCTCCTCCGGGTCCGCTGCGGTAGCAGCAATGGACTCGGCCGGGGTGAGCTCGTCGGCCACGGTCATCCTCCTCGACACTGCACTGGATGCCGTCCATCGTACGGGCGTACCGAACAGGGCCACAGGAGCGAACGCTCATGACCGGGTGAGAGGTCCTTCTGACTGACCGGTCAGTCGAACCGGGCCGCCAGCAGCACCACGTCGTCCTCACTGTCCGCGCTGTCCAGTCCGTCCGGCAGCACCGTGCGCAGCACGTGGTCGGCGAGGGCGCCGGGGTCGTGGCGCAGTGCCCTGGGCGCGCTCGCCGCCGCCGAGTGCAGCCGGGCGAAGGCGCGGTCCATGGGGTCGCCGGTGCGGTGCAGCAGACCGTCCGTGTAGAGCAGGACGGTGTCCCCGGCCTCCGCCTGGATCTCCGCGCTCGGCGCCTCCCAGCAGGCCAGCATCCCCAGGGGCGCGGACACGGAGGTCTCCGCGAACTCGGTGCGCCGCTCGCCGATCAGCAGGGGCGGGCTGTGTCCGGCGCCGGCCAGGGTGACCCTGCGCAGCGCGGGCTCGCAGTAGGCGAACAGGGCGGTGGCCGAGCGGGCCGGCTCGGTCAGGCGCAGCAGCAGTTCGAGGTCGGACAGGACGGCGACCGGGTCCTCGCCCTCCATCACCGCGTACGCCCGCAAGGACGCC
Source organism: Streptomyces sp. NPDC001544 (assembly GCF_042894285.1). Taxonomy (NCBI): domain Bacteria; kingdom Bacillati; phylum Actinomycetota; class Actinomycetes; order Kitasatosporales; family Streptomycetaceae; genus Streptomyces; species Streptomyces sp. NPDC001544. Next base: position 19,960 of record NZ_JBIAVN010000019.1, read on the forward strand.
CGCAGCCGTCCCATGGCGGCGACCGCGCTGGGCCCGGAGCCGGTCACCGAGCCGACCGCGAGACCGAGTGCGGCGTCGGGCAGCGGCAGCGCGTCGTACCAGTCGCCGCCGCCGCGCGGGCCGGTGCGGTGCCGGGCGGCGAGCTGCACACCGGCCACCCGCGGCAGCCGGGAGGGAAGCAGTTCCTCGGCGATCGTCGCCATGCACGCGCGCGTGCGCTCCAGTTCCAGCAGCCGGGCGAGGTGCTCGGTGGCTTGGTGGACGTACAGGCCGGCCAGGTGGCGGCGGCGCTCCTCCGGTTCGGCGGGCTCGTCGTAGAGCCACACGGCGGCGCCGAGCCGGCCGGCGGTGCGGGTGGTGAGGGGGAGGGCGTAGCTGGCGGCGTAGCCGAGGCGGGCGGCCACCTCGCGGTGCCGGGGATCGAGGCCGTCCTCGGCGAACAGGTCGGGGCGGACGCTCTCGCCCCGACCGCCGGACAGTCCGGCGGCGGTGTCGAGGAGTTCGCCGTGGGGCTGGGCGACGCGCGGCACGGTCTCGAGGTGCCCGAGGTCGGCCCGGCCCAGTCCCAGGCCGATGGTCCTGCGCGGGCCGAGGCCGTCGCCGGGTTCCAGGACGAGCAGCCCGCGCCGGGCGCCGACCAGGGCGGCGCCGGCGCGCAGCAGTTCGGTCAGCGCCGCGTCGAGGGTGTCCCTGCGGGCCAGGCGTTCGGTGAGCTCGTGCAGGGTGGTGAGGTCCGAGACCCAGCCGGCCAGCCGGTCCTGGAGGAGGGCGCCGGGAGCGAGGGCGGCGTTCGGCGGGGGCGGGCAGTTCGCGGCGGGGGCGGCGGTGACCGGTGGGGCTTCCGGGGCTTCTGGGGGCGTCGGTGCCGGTGCGGCAGTGTGGGCGGGCGTGGGAAGCGTTGAATCGATTCCGGCCACTTTCGCAGGGTGGGGGGCGTTCATGGTGTCCGGCTTTCAGACCGGTGCGTATTGCTCAAAAGCATCGCGAACCCCCATGTCTTTCTGCGCTGCCAGCAGTGGCTCCACATGTACACGCACTCGTGAGGGGATGTCCAGCATTGTCCTGCCTGGATTCCTGGTGTCCGAGGGCGTCTTGTGGGTACCTGCTCAACATCTTGCATAACGACAAAGTTGGCTTAAAACTGCCTCAGGTAAAGGTTCATTGCGGTCGACTGGGCTCGCTCCACGGAGCGTCACAGCGGTCGTGATGGGTACGTACTCGGAGAAGGCCAGGGGTGGTTGGGGACCGCCCGGAACCTGGCGACGGACCCGGGCGTCTTAACCACCGACGACCGTGCCCCATCCTCCCGTGGCGGAGGCGGAGAGAAATACGTGCGACGGCAAAACGCCAGTCTTCGCCACCCCCGCGCATCGGCCGTGCTCTTCTGATGGACGCAGTATGGACGCGGACGCGGCCAACGCTCGACACCCTGGGGTTCCCCTTGCCGCGGCAGGGGTGTGATGCGCCAACAGGTACGCACAGTGAAGTGATCGACACATGATGTGATCCACGGTGTTGCCAGCGGTGCAACGGAAAGGAACGAGCGCTCATGCGCGAGATCCTCGGAAGGCGACGCAGGCTCCTGTCCGGGCGGGACGACGGGAGGCCCGAGCTGATCAGCGCGGCCCTGACCTTCGCGACGGAATGGCAGTGGCCCGTACTCCCGGGCGTGGCCCCGGATCCGCAGGGACGGCCCCGCTGTACCTGCTCCGACCCCGAGTGCACGGTGCCCGGTGCGCATCCCTTCGACCCGGGACTGCTCGCGGCCACCACCGACGAGCGCATGGTGCGCTGGTGGTGGACCAACCGGCCGGGCGCCCCCATCCTCCTCGCGACCGGGGGCAAGGCGCCCTGCGCGGTCAGCCTGCCGGCCGCCGCCGCGGCCCGTGCCCTCGACGCCCTCGACCGGTCCGGCATGCGGCTGGGCCCGGTGATCGCCTCGCCCACGCGCTGGTCACTGCTGGTCAAGCCCTACTCCATGGAGCAGTTGGGCGAACTGCTGTACGCCAAGGACTTCGTCCCCGGGTCCCTCCGCTTCCACGGCGAGGGCGGCTACCTCGCCCTGCCCCCTTCCGGGACCGGCCAGGGCGACATCCGCTGGGAGCGCGCCCCGTTGCCCGGCTCGGCCTCGCCATGGGTGCCCGACGTGGAGGCCGTGGTGGACGCCGTGGTCGACGCCCTCACTCGTACGGGTGTGAGCGCACCCGAGTTGTAGGGGGTGTCGGGCGCGCACGGGCCCTGGCACGTGCCTTTGGTCTTATCTTTCCTGTTCATGAACGTTCGTCTGCTCGCCCTAGCGGGCGTCGCGGTGTGCGCGGTCGCGCTGCCGCTGACCGTGGCGTCCGCGGGGCAGGTGGGCGACGCGGGGCGCTCGGCCGTACGTACGCCCGGGCGCGCCGGGGGCACGGTTCCGCGCGCCGACGCCAAGGACCACTCCGCCGTGCCCGCCCCCTCCGGCTCTCCCCTGCTGCTGGGGCTGGGACTGGCCACCGCCGCCCGTTGCGGTCCCGAACTCACCTCGCCCGACGGAGTCGAGGCCCAGACCTGCGTCCTGACGCAGGGACCTCGGACCTGGGCGCGCACCTACTACCGCAACGCCACCGGCCGGGCGCTCGACGCCGTCCTGAGCTTCATGGGGCCGGGCGGACGCACGGTGCAGATGCGCTGCGCCGTGGGCGCCGACGACGAGCCCGGCACGTGCGAGACACCCAGGGAGCGCAGCCGCGGCGGACCGGACGCCTACACGGCGGTCACGGAGTTCGCCGCACGGGACGGTGACGGAGGGGCCGGACCACTGCTGCTCCGCTCCGGGAGCAACTCCGAGGTATCCGCGGGCAGTTGACGGACGGAAGCGTTCCGTACACCGGGGGCGGACATGGAAAGACCCGGTTGCTGGCGACGGGGGATGCACCAGCAACCGGGCTACTGGAACGGTAACAAGAGATCGCCGGTTCGCAAATTCGATCTCGGCTATTCGGACACGGATTTGCTTGTCACATCGGGGAGTTGTGACAGGAGTCACCTGTCCGGACGACCTGACCGCGGCGGTCCGGACGACCAGCCGCGGCCCGTGCGTCGCCTGTCCGTCAGCTGAGCGTGACCTGCCGGTTGGTGAGTCCGCCGCGCGCCCGGCGCTCGTCCACGGTGAGCGGCGCGTCCGAGGCCAGGGCGGCGGTGAGACGCTCGGCGAACTCGGCGGCCGGCTTCTCCACATCCTCCGCGGTGACCCCGCTTGGCAGGTCCCAGACCGGCACGGTGAGCCCGTGAGCACGGAAGGAACCGACCAGCCGGGTGCCTTCCCCGAGGCTCGAGCGGCCCGCCGCGTGCAGCCGGGCGAGAGCGTCCAGAAGCTGCTCCTCCGGGTGCGGCATGACCCAGCGCAGATGGTTCTTCTCCGGCGTCTCGCACCAGTACGCGGCGTCCACACCGGCCAGCTTCACCGTGGGGATGGCGGCGGCGTTGGCCCGCTCGAGCGAGGCGGTCACCTCGGGCGTGGCGTTCTCCGAGTCCGGCACCCAGAACTCGAACCCGCTGTGCACCACTGGCTCGAACGCGCCTTCGGGATCGATCAGGTCCTGCAGCCGCGGACCGTCGGCCGGGGCGCGCCGCCCCTGCACCGGGGTTCCCGGCTCGGCGGTGAGCGCGCGCTGGAGGGTGTCGGCGAGGTCCCGGCTGATGTCACCGGACGGCGTGTCGTTCTGCAGGCCGAGCAGGACCGAGCCGTCGTCGCGGCGAAGAGCCGGCCAGGCCATCGGCAGCACCGTGGCGAGCGTGACGGACGGGACGCCCTCGGGCAGGCCGTCCTTCAGCGTCAGTCCGACCGTGGCGGCCGGCACCAGTTCGCGCAGCGCCACCCAGTCGCACTCGCCCGGCAGCCCCTCGAAGGGCCGCTGCACCAGCTCGGTCGCGGCGTGCGAGGCGGCCCGGCCGTGGCAGGCCTTGTAACGGCGGCCGCTGCCGCACGGGCAGGGCTCGCGGGCGCCGACGACCGGGATCTGTCCGTCCGTGAGCTGCGGCCGCTTGGCCTTCGTCTGGGGTCGCTTCTTGGCCATCGTGCGTGTCTCCCGGTTACGGCTCGTCTCGTACTGCCGCGAGCCTAGCCGCTGCCGCTGCCGCCGACGGGAACCTGTGGACGACGCGGGCACGAAGTCAACTGGTGGGACGGTCGCGGGCGGTTCAGTCCAGGTCGGTGAAGGCGTCCGTGAAGTCCAGTTCGCCGGCGAGCGCCGAGACCGGAGGGGCCGTCACCCGTGAGGCGAAGTCGTCGCGGCGATGTCCGCGGGCCTGGGCGTGCACGTCGTCGTGGACCACCACCCAGACGGTGACCTCGCCCCGGGCGTCGTCCCGTACGCCCCAGTCGTCGGCCAGCGCGGTGATGATGTTCAGCCCGCGGCCGCCGTGCGCGGTCACCGACGGGGTCGACGGAGCCGGGCGGGTCGGACCGCCGCCGTCCGTGACCTCCACGATCAGCCGGCCGCGCGGATCCAGCTGCCATGCCGCCCGTACGTCACCGTCGCCGACGGCGGCGTCACCGAGCGGACGGCCGTGCTTGCAGGCGTTGCTCAAAAGTTCGGAAAGAATCAGCACGGCATCGTCGATGACCGATTCCGACACCCCACCGCTGCGCAGCTGTGCGCGCATCCGGTGCCTGGCCTTCCCCACGCCCGCAGGGCCATGGGGTACGGCCATGCTCGACGACGTGGGCACCTCCTGTGCCACCACCAACGCCACCCCCGAGACCTCCTTCGCCCCACGCCACGGTGTGGATGCCCCATTGGCCTGTACCGGAAACCGGCCAATCCTCTTCCGGTGACGCATTCGTCACGATCGAATACGGATCGAACGCGCCGGAGCACTCCCTGTAAGGGTGTGGCTGGATTTGTTCGGTGTGGCCGAGAAGGGAGGATGCTTCACCGGTGTGACATTGGTCAAGACCTTCGACCGAGCCGGTGCAGCACCGCGAGCGGGCGGTTGGTGATGATCGCGTCCACGCCCAGCTCGACGCAGAGGTCGACGTCCTCCGGCTCGTTCACCGTCCACACGTGCACCTGGTGTCCGGCCGCCTTCAGCCGCTCGATGTACGCCGGGTGGTTGCGGACGATCCGGATCGAGGGGCCCGCGATCCGGACGCCCGCGGGAAGCCGCCCGTCGCGCAGCCGCGGCGAGACGAACTGCATCAGGTACACGGTCGGCAGCATCGGCGAGGCCGCCCGCACCCGGTGCAGCGAACGCGCGGAGAAGCTCATGATCCGCACCGGGGAGGCGGCCGCCGACCTCGGTGCGTCCAGACCGAACCGCTTCAGGAGCAGCAGCAGCCGCTCCTCGACCTGTCCCGCCCAGCGGGTGGGGTGCTTGGTCTCGATGGCCAGCTCCACCCGCCGCCCGGCGTCCGCGACCAGCTCCAGCAGCCGCTCCAGAGTCAGTACGGAGGTCTCCTCGCGGTCCTCGGGACGGTGCTCCCAGTCGGGTTCCTCGTCGCGGCCGCGCCAGCTGTCACGGGTCTTGCGCGAGCCGAAGTCCAGGGCGGCCAGATCGGCGAGCTCCAGGGCCGACACCGCCCCGCGCCCGTTGGACGTACGGTTGACGCGCCGGTCGTGGACGCACACCAGGTGGCCGTCCGCGGTCAGCCGGACGTCGCATTCGAGGGCGTCCGCGCCGTCCTCGATCGCCTTCCGGTAGGCGGCGAGGGTGTGCTCGGGCGCGTCCTCGGAGGCCCCCCGGTGGGCGACCACCTGGATGTGGTGCTGTCGTGCGTGGGTCACCGCGTCATGGTGCCACCGCCAAGGGGTACGCACGTATCTGAGAACCCCCTGAGATGTTCCGGGGATGCGGCCGTTCTGTTCCTAATGTCGGATATAAGGAATAGCCGTGGACCCACAGTCACCGCTTATGGTGCTCTGACGGCCCGTGGGAAAAGCTGAGACATACGGAAAGCACATGCACAGCTGCCAGCGCGCCGGGTCGACGACGAGCGTGAACGAGCGTGACCGAGTGCGACCGAGACAAACAGCCGTGGATCGAGGAGAGAAGCTGTGAGCACCGAGAACGAGGGCACCGCGGTACCCCCTGCCCCGTCCGCACCTCCAGTGCCGACGGCGGCTCCCGGTGCTTCCCGGCCGACAGCCGCGCCCGAAGGCGGCGCGCCGACGACTCCGCTGCCGCCCATGCCCCAGGGTGCCGCCGGCACACCGGAGCAGAACCCCGCGCAGCCGCCCCACGGCGCCGCGCAGGGACCGTACGCCTCCGGCCCGGCGCCCGGCTCCGCGCCCGCCGGCTCCTGGCCGCCCCCGCCCCCCGGGACGCCCTCGTACGCCGACGGCGGCGCGGGCGCGGGTTACGGCGGTGCCGGCTACGGCGGGGAAGGCGGAGGCCCGGGCTGGGGCTCCTCGTACCAGCAGCCCGCCCCGAAGTCCGGCCGCGGGCGTGGCGGCCTGGTCGCCGCGGTCCTGGTGGCCGCGCTGGTCGCGGGCGGCCTGGGCGGCGGCCTCGGCTACACCCTGGCCAAGAACAACGACGACAGCGGCTCCACCACCGTCTCCGCCTCCAGCAGCGCCTCCCAGGTCAAGCGGGCCCCCGGCACGGTCGCGAACGTCGCCGCGAGGGCGCTGCCCAGCACGGTCACCATCGAGGCGGAGAGCACCAGCGGCGAGGGCGGCACGGGCACCGGGTTCGTCTTCGACAAGCAGGGCCACATCGTCACCAACAACCACGTGGTGGCGGACGCGGTGGACGGCGGCAAGCTCACCGCCACCTTCCCGAACGGCAAGAAGTACGACGCGGAGGTCGTGGGCCACGCCCAGGGCTACGACGTGGCGGTCATCAAGCTCAAGAACGCCCCCTCCGGCCTCAACCCGCTCGCTCTCGGCGACTCCGACAAGGTGGCCGTCGGCGACGAGACGATCGCGATCGGCGCCCCCTTCGGCCTGTCCAACACGGTCACGACGGGCATCATCAGCGCCAAGAACCGTCCGGTGGCCTCCAGTGACGGCAGCTCCACCAGCAAGGCGTCCTACATGAACGCCCTCCAGACGGACGCCTCCATCAACCCCGGCAACTCCGGCGGCCCCCTTCTGGACGCCTCCGGCGCGGTGATCGGCATCAACTCCGCGATCCAGTCCAGCAGCAGCGGAGGCGGCCTGGGCGGCTCCGGCCAGTCCGGCTCGATCGGCCTCGGTTTCGCCATTCCGATCAACCAGGCCAAGTACGTCGCCCAGCAGCTGATCAAGAACGGCAAGCCGGTGTACGCCAAGATCGGCGCGTCCGTCTCCCTGGAGGACAGCACGGGCGGCGCGAAGATCACCGACCAGGGCACCGGCGGCGCCGCCGCGGTCGAGTCGGGCGGCCCCGCGGACAAGGCCGGCCTCAAGCCCGGCGACGTCATCACCAAGCTCGACGACACCGTGATCGACTCCGGCCCGACCCTGATCGGCGAGATCTGGACCCACAAGCCCGGCGACAAGGTCACGATCACCTACAAGCGCGACGGCAAGGAGCACACGGCCGATCTGACCCTCGGCTCCCGAGTGGGCGACAACTGACACCCACCCGCGCGTGCCCACCGGTTACTCTTGTCCCCGCGCCGCCGATCTCGCGCGGCGCGGGGAGGCGTGCCCGAGCGGCCGAAGGGAACGGTCTTGAAAACCGTCGTGGCAGCGATGTCACCGTGGGTTCAAATCCCACCGCCTCCGCGCGATGAGCAGTGAGAACGGCCCCTGACCTGGTGACATGGTCGGGGGCCGTCCTCGTGCCCGGCTACCATGGCTGCCCGGTGTTCCCCGTGGGTTCCCGCTCGATCGGGCACGCGCGGGGCACGGTTCGCAAGACTGACGCGGCTTCCCTTGGAGGGGCTTCGCTGGAGCGGTGCGCTTCGGTGTCATTCTTGCCCGCTCGAACTTTGCCCCTCACCATTTTAGTGCACACTTGTACACTCAATGATTATCGGCTTAGCGAGGGGGTTAGTTGCCAACTAAGTCTGCGACTAAGTCTGCGAAACGGCGTGCGCGCACATTTGGTGCGCGCTAATCTCGTGTCACGTCAGAATGCACCCCCGGGTGCATTTAGGTGGGGTCGGGCTTCACTTGCCCGGCGACCATCGTGAGGACGAGCCCCCCGCGCCACACTGGCCGGCGGAGCGAGGGGCCGCCCCTGTGGGTTAGCGACCGCGTGTCAGTGCCCAGACCAGGACTGCGGAAGTGGTAGCGCCAACTACCTGGACCGACACCTGGTGGAACCAGCACTGCACGCGGTCGCTGGTCTTAAGAGACCGGAACCACGCGAGCACTGCTCCGAAGGCTTTGGCGAGGTGTCCCCCAACCTCTGCCCCCCTGGATCTAAGCGCCTCCCAGAGGCGCCACCACATTCGCGCAGAGCGCATGGATGTTCCCTTCTCTTGCCAGTAAGCAACTTGGTGCACAAGAGAGGGACTTGGACCCGAAGGCAGTATGGCCGACGCGTTCATGGTCTGTCTGGCAGTTCAGCGGAAAAATGGGGGCGGCCCTGTGGGCGCCCGTTTAGGGGACGATTTCCGCACCTATCCCCCTCCCTCAGCCACATCTCACCCCAGCTCCCATCCCGTCTGCCGTCGACCCACACACCGTGGAGCGGGCGTGGTTCATGGCGTCCAGGTGGAGCGCGCCACTGTACGAACGACCTGGACGCCATGGGCCGCGTCTGCTCGGCTCTGCCTGGGTCGACGGCAGACGGGATGGGAGCTCCCCGCGCACGCCACATTCGGCCGGCACTCGCGAACGGCGCCCCCTCCATCTCGGAGCCCGAGCGCCCCCGCCGGAGGCATGTCTTGACCTGTGCCGCGCTATGCGGTTCTCGACGTTTGGGCCGTAGCTCGCTGCGGCCCCAGGGGCGGCCCCTGCGCCGTAGGCGTGTGGGGGCCGCCCCAGGGGCCAGCCCGCGCCTCGCGCGGGCACTTGATGAGGTAGAGAAACCTGTAACAGCTCATGGCCAATACGGGTCTTGGCGCTGGTCATGCCTCCGTGGTGATCTGGCGGCGATGGCACACAAGAGGGGGCAAGGTGCAGCCGTTACCGGATGACTTGGCGCGGAACCGGCCGGGCGACGCGGTGCGCCGGAAGATCCACGAGTTGCAGCCGAATCGAGTACTTCGGCTGGTCGACCGTTGGCGGCCTGGTTCGGAGATCCGGAGTTGGGCGGATGGACTCAAAGGCGAACAGCTCACCGCGCGGAAGCTGAGCAGACTCCGGGGCCGTGGCTGGTTCACCCTCCACGCCATCCAGTGGGCGAGCGGCGCGGACATAGATCACCTCACCATCGGCCCCGCTGGCGTCTTCACCATCAACTCCAAGCGGCACCGAGGTAAGGCGGTTTGGTACGGCGACAGTGCCATCACGGTCAACGGAGCACCCACCCGCCACATCGCAATCAGTCAGTCTGAAGCGCGCCGTGTGTCCCGCATCCTGTCTCAGTGCTGCGGAGTCGACGTTCCCGTCCGCCCGGTGATCTCCGTCGCGCACGCGTCGAAACTGACCGTCAAGGGGGCGAACCCTCCGGTACTCGTCCTGGCTGTCGAACAGCTTGACCAGGTTCTGTCGGGTCTCTCACCGACGCTCTCCACCGACCAGGTGGCTCACATCTACGGTGTGGCGCGGAGGGCTCAGACCTGGGCCGGTTGATCACGCGTCGAAGTCGTACTCCAGGATGTACGAGGCAGCGTCCAGCGTCATTTCGTTGATCTCGACGGGGCGGCCTTCGTCCGCGAAAGCGGTGCGGCAGATGAGGATGACCGGCGTACCCGAGGAGATGCTCAACTGCGCCGCCTCGGCCTTCGACGGCATGCGCGAGCGGATCTCCTCGCGAAAGTGCACTGGCTTGTAGCCGAGTTCGGCAAGCCTGGCGTACGTTCCGCCGGGGCCGGTGTTCTCCTGGGTGATCGCCGACCCGGCGACCACAGAGGTGGGCAGATAACTCGTCGCTAGCAGAACGGGCTTCCCATCCAGAACGAAGCGCCGGCGCCTCACGCACACGGTCTCCCCGTCGGCCAGGTCCAAGACCGCGCTGATGTGGTCGGGGGCTTCCTCCTCCGACACGGTGACCTGGTCCACCTCGAGTGCACGGTTTTCGATGTCCGCGGACCAGATGGAACGGCCACTGCCCCACTGCTGCTGGGAAAGTCGTTGGATACCTCGGCGTCGAAGCGGGCGGAACGCTCGTACGAACACGCCTGCGCCCTTGCGGGCCTCGGCGACGCCTTCGTCGCGGAGCACACTCAACGCCTGTCGGGCCGTCATGCGGGCCACGCCATGCGCGGCCATCAGCTCGTTTTCTCCCGGAAGCCGATCACCGGGACCGTACTCGCCCGCCTGGATCGCCTCGCGTAGGGAGTCCGCGATCCGCTGGTACTTCGGCCGACGGTCGTCGTCGGTGTTGGCCATTTCTGAACCCTCCTCTCTTCTCTAGACAGCCTAGGCCATAGGTACGGCACTCGCCCTCTGCGTGTAGCCGCTATCCGTCGGCCTCAACATCTCTAGACATCACCCTTGACATCTCTAGAGACGCATCCCACAGTTGGAGATGTCTAGAGAGGTCGCACCGAGTGACCTCCGAGAGCCAGGGAGTGCTGTATGCCGTCGTTCAAGATCGACACGTCGACTGCTGTGGTGTTCGTGGCGACCGCGCCGACGCCGAAGCTGGCCAACGCCAAGACGGGTGAGCGGGCGATGGACCGGGAAACCGGGGCGCCGCTGTCGACGGTGGGCCTGCTGGTCTCCGACGAGGGAGAGGGCAACCTCTACCAGGTCACCATCCCGGAGACCGGTTACCCGGAGGGCCTGGCCCCGGGCATGCCGGTGAAGGTCATCGGCCTCAAGGCCCGTGACTGGGAAAACGAGTTCAACGGCCAGAAGCGCCATGGCATCTCGTTCCGCGCAGCCGCGATCACCTCGGCGGCCTGACCATGAGCGACCTGTCCATGGTGCTGGAGACCACGGGCGCCCTCGCGAGCGCTGGCGGTCTCGGTTATGCGAAGGTCCGCGCTCCGCGCGTGTACTGGTCGCTGGTCGGACTGCCGGTCACCTGGGGCCGGTTCACCTTCACGTACCGCTCGACGATGGACGTGTGCGGGCTGACGGTGCAGCCGTCGCGTCTGCGGGCGTTCCTCACGCGGAACGTGGCCCGTCGCGAGGTGCTGCCGATCCCGCCGAAGATCCGCCGGGTCCGGGGCACCTCGACCGGGCTGCGGGTGACCCTGCGGCTGCCCGCCGGACTGGAACCGGCCGACCTGATGGCCGCCTCCGAGCGGCTGCGTCACGCCTGGGGCGTGCACTCGGTGACCATCGTCGAGACCAAGCCGGGATACGTCGAGTTGCGCATGACCGGCTATGACGTGCTCCGCCGGGTCCGGCTTCCCCGCGGGGCTCGCCCTGAGGGCCTGTCCGTGCCGGTGGCGCTGAGGGAGGACGGGACCGCCTTCGTCCGCGACTACCGCAAGGTGCCTATGGCGCTGACGCTGGGCGCCAACAACTCGGGCAAGTCCGTCTATCAGCGGAACCTGATCAAGGGACTGGCGCAGTTGCCGGTGGCCCTGGTCGGGATCGACTGCAAGCGGGGCGTGGAACAGACCGCGTACGCGCCCCGCCTGTCGGCCCTGGCCACCGCACCAGACGACTCCGCCTCGCTCCTGGAGGTGCTGGTGGGCGAGATGGAATCCCGCTTCGACCTGCTGAGCCATCACGGCGTCTCCGACATGTGGGACCTGCCCGAGGAGATACGGCCGGTGCCGGTCGTCGTCCTGGTCGACGAGGTCGCCGAACTCTTCCTCATCTCCTCCAAGAAGGACGAGGAACGCCGTGAGCGGATCGTCACCGCCTTGATCCGGCTCGCGCAGATGGCCCGCGCGGTCGGGATCTGCCTGGAGGTGTGCGGGCAGCGCTTCGGCTCCGAGCTGGGCAAGGGCGCGACCATGCTGCGTGCCCAGCTCACCGGCCGCGTGGTCCACCGGGTCAACGACAAGCAGACCGCCGAAATGGGACTCGCCGACGTGGCCCCGGACGCGGTCATGGCTGCCGGTCTGATCCCGGCGGAGCGCCCCGGAACGGCCGTCGCCGCCGACTCCTCTGGCGGCTGGTCGAAGATCCGCACCCCGCACACCTCCCGCGATGAGGCCGTGGCGGCCTGCCGAGAGTTCGCCCACCTCGTCCCCGACCTGCCCGCCCTCGACCCGTACCGGCCGCACGTGCCCGCCGACGCTCCCGCGTCCGGGCGGTCGCTGGTCATGCCGCTGCCGGTCACGGAATGAGGGGGCGATCTGTGTGAGCCGCCTGATCCGCCCTGATGCCGTCCTCGTCCAGGCCGTGATCGCTGGTGCCCTGTCCTTCGCGCACCTGCACGACCTGGCGTCGGCGGCCGGGCAGTCCGGATGGAAAGCCTGGGCCTACCCGGTCTCGGTCGACCTGCTGCTGGTCGCCGCCTGGCGTCGGCTGCGCGCCGCCCGGGACCGGTCGTCCTGGACCTGGTTCGCCATCGCTCTGACAGCCTCCCTCGGCGCCAACGTCGCCACGGCCGGGCTGCTCGACCTGCACCACGTTCCTGCCTGGCTGCGCATCCTCGTCGCCGGATGGCCCGCCCTCGCCTTCCTCGGCGGAACCCTCCTCGTCCACGCCCCCGCTCCCGCCCCGGTCGTCTCGGAGCCGGAACCGGAAGCAGACGAAGAACCGGCGGCGCCGGAAGTCGAGGTGCACCGTACCGACGCACCCGAACCGGCGGCCCCATCCCCGGTCCCGGCGGAACTGACCTCGGCACCCGTCAAGCCTCCCGCCGGCACCCCGGGTGTTCCCCCGGCCCTGCTCGACCACGCCCGCTCGATCGCCGACGCACACCGCAACAGCACGGGCGAGCAGATCACCGCCGACGCGCTCACCGCCCGGCTCGGTCTGCCCGCCCCGACCTGCCAGGCGATCGCCGCTCAACTCCAACTCGCCTGACAGTGAAGGGAGAACAGCTCATGCCACAGACCTTCAACCGCGCTGCCGACTACTTGGCCGCGGCTCGCGAGATGGCCGACTCCGGCCGCCCGGCCCTGGCCCGGATGCTCGCTGAGGAAGCCGCCGACCGTACCCCGGACCCGAACGAGGCGGCCCGCATCCTCGACGAGTTCCCCGGCCACAGCCTGAGGCGGGAGAGCTGACATGACCGCCTACCGCCGCTTCCGCGACGTGCGCCGCTTCGGCCCGGTCACCGTCGGCACCTACCACGACGGCCGGGGCCGCACCCGCCACACCGCCGCCTGCAACGCCCCCGGCTGCGGCTTCTCCACCGACTACGCCGACCGTGCCGCCGCCGAACTCGCCGCCCGTACTCACCGCTGCAACCCCTGACAGGAGGAACGATCCCGTGTTCACCCCGAAGTACCCGCCCCAGGACACCGCCCCGGCGGCCACCGCCTCGGTACCCACGACCGACAACGCCCCGGCTACCACACCGCCGACCCCGGCCCCGGTTGCCTCGGCGCCGAACCGGCCCACCGTTCAGCTCACCCCCGGCACCGCGCTCGCCCTCGTCGGCGGCGGCACCGCCGTGATCCTCGTCGTCGGCGCGGTCCTGGTCTCCATGCTCCTCGCGGTCGCCATCACCGGCGTCTCCGTGGCCGTGGTTGCCATCGTCCTCCGCCTCCTCGCCAAGGACCTCCAGAAGGGGCGGTGACCGGATGGACACGAACGTGATCGCCGCAGGCTTACCGGCCCTGGGCTGGGCCTTCCACGGCGGGGTGCTCCTGCGCCGCCTGGCCACCGCCCGCCGCGACCCCCTGACCGGCCTGCACACCCGCGCCGGATGGACCGCCCGCGCTGAACATCTGCTGGCCAAGCACCCCGGCGCCCTGGTGATCCTGGTCGACCTGGACGACTTCAAGGCAATCAACGACACCCACGGCCACGCCGCCGGAGACACGGTGCTCACCGCGACCGCCCGCCGACTGAGCGACTGGTGCGGACGCCACGGCATCGCCGCCCGCCTCGGCGGAGACGAGTTCGCCGCCATCGTCGCTCACCCCGACCGCACCCCCGGCCTTCAGGCCCTGCAGACCGCCTTGGACCTCCCCGTCGACCACAACGACTGTGCTCTGCCGGTCTCGGCCTCGGTCGGTCAGTGTCACCGCGAGCAGCTGCCGGTGCCGACCCTCACCGACGCTCTGTCCGCTGCCGACTCCGCGATGTACGTGGCCAAGGGCCACGGCAGGCGCAACACACGCTAAGCGGCCCCCGGAGCGGCCTCAACCGCCAAGTTTCTTCCGCTCCGGGCGCCTGACCCCTTCAAAATCCAACGGACCCGAAAGGGAGATCCATCATGCCCCAGCACACCTCGCACCGGCGGATCTGCCGCGACTGCGACGGTTTCGCCGCCGCCGCGATCAGCACCGGCACCCGCCACCGCGACGGCTCCCGCGTGACCATCCGCGTCACCTGCCAGACCTGCAAGGGCACCGGCCACCAGCTCCCGGCCGCCCAGCTCGCCCGCGCCGGTAGGTGAAGCACACGTGACCGACACCGCCACCATGGCGGGCCTGGACCCGGCCACCCTCGCCGACGTGCTGAGGCTGGCCGGGTCCACCGGCTTCGACCGCATCCAAGAACAGATCCGCCGCACCGGCGGCTGCACCGACCCGATCCGCCTGCAAGGCTCGACTGTCACCCGCGAGGCGGCCACCGGGCACGTCCTGCACTCGTACTCGACCGACCACGAGCCCGGCGGCGTCCTCCGGCTCGCCTGCGGCAACCGCCGGGCCTCCCGCTGCCCGTCCTGCGCCTGGACCTACGCGGGCGACACCTACCACCTCATCCGCGCCGGCCTTGTCGGCGACCCGGGCAAGGGCACCCCCGAGACGATCCGCGACCACCCCCGCGTCTTCGCCACCCTCACCGCGCCCTCGTTCGGCCCGGTCCACAACCGGCCGGGCAACCGGCCGTGCCGCTGCGGCACCCGCCACGCCGAGGACGCCCCGGAGCTGGGCACCCCGCTCGACCCGGACGGCTACGACTACGCGGGCGCCGTGCTGTGGAACAACCACGCCTCTGACCTGTGGCGCTACTTCACGATCTACCTGCGGCGCGAGATCGCCCGCCGGGCCGGGCTCACGCAAAAAGCCGCCCACGAACAGTCACGGGTTTCCTTCGGCAAGGTTGCCGAGTACCAGAAGCGTGGCGCCGTGCACTTCCATGCCGTGATCCGCTTCGACGGACTGGACGGGCCCGACAGCCCGCCCCCGGCCTGGGCCACCCTCGACCTGCTCACCGACTCGATCCACGCTGCCGCCGCCCGCGTCGCGGTCGACGTACCTCCGTCCGGCGACCAGCCCACCCGCACCCTGCGCTGGGGCGCCCAGCTCGACGTGCAGCCCATCGGCGCCTTCGGCCAGGGCGAAGAGATCACCGAGCAGGCCGTCGCCTCCTACGTGGCCAAGTACGCCACCAAAGCTGCCGAGACCACCGGCACCGTCGACCGCCGTATCGGCAACAAAGAGGCCCTGGCCCTGCTCGACGTCCCCGATCACCCGGCCCGGCTCATCGAGGCCTGCCTCGACCTGCACCCGCTCTACCCGGACCGCAAGCTGCGCGACTGGGCCCACATGCTCGGCTTCCGCGGCCACTTCTCCACCAAGTCCCGTCGCTACTCCACCACGCTCGGCGCCCTCCGCCAGGTTCGCGCCGACTACCGCGCCGCCCAGCAGCGGGCCGCGCTCGGCCTGCCCGACCCGGACGACGAGGAAGCGACCACGCTCACCCTCGCCCACTGGACCTACGCCGGCCATGGCCACACACCCGGCGAATCCTGGCTCGCCGCGAACATCCGCCGGGACCTGCAAGCAAGCCGTGAGATCGCGCGTGAAGTGCTCGCCGATATGCGCTCGGAAGGGGAGGACTGGTGACCATGGATCGGCTGCTCACCGTTCAGGAAGTCGCCGAACGTCTCGGCACGGGCGTGCGGTTCCCTCGCCGACTCATCGAGGAGCGGCGGATCACCTTCGTGAAGGTCGGCCGTCACGTACGCATCCCCGAGGAAGCGGTGAAGGCGTTCGTGGCTGCCAACACCGTGGAACCGATCGTCCTGCGTCCGGTGGGGCTGAGGGGTGCTGCCTGATGGCCCCGAAGCGTAGGTCTCGCCGCACGTTCGGCCGCGTGCGCAAGCTCCCGTCCGGCCGCTTCCAGGCTCGGTACCCGGGGCCTGACGGCGTGCTGCGGCCTGCGGATCGGACGTTCGCCACCACGACGGACGCCGACCGGTGGCTCATGCGCAAGCGCATCGAGATCGAAGAAGGCCGCTGGCTCGACCCCGCCGAGGGGCAGACAACCGTGCGGGACTGGGCCGCGCGCTGGCTGGCTGCCGTCGCTCCGCAGCTCAAGCACAAGACACAGGCCTCGTACCGATCGCTGATCAACTCGCGGATCAATCCGGTGCTCGGGGACCGCGAGCTGTCGAGCCTGCGGCCGATCACGGTCACTGAGTGGGTGGCCACGATGCGCACTGAGGGGCTCAGTGCCTCGCGTATCCGCCAGGCGTACCGAGTGCTGTCGCAGATCATGGCGTCGGCCGTGGACAACGACCTGATCGCGCAGACTCCGTGCCGTGGCGTACGGCTGCCGCGTATGCCGCAGACCGAGCCGCACATCGTCACGCCGGTCGAAGCCTCGCGCATCGTGCGTCACGCCGAGAAGCCGCACGATCTGCTGATCGCGCTTCTCGCCTTCGCGGGCCTGCGCGTGGGTGAGGCGTTCGCGCTTCGGCGCTCGGACGTGGACGCGGCCGGCGGTTTCCTCCTGGTCGACGAGAACCTGGCCGAAGCGAACGGCACCCTGGTCTTCGACACTCCGAAGTCTCATCAGAAGCGGCGTCTGCGGCTGGCGCCCTCGCTGGCGAAACGGCTCGGGGTCTACCTCGAGGTCCTGCCGGGCGGAGCGGACGAGCTGCTGTTCACCACGCCCGCGGGCAAGCCGCTGCGCTACAACCAGTGGCGCAAGGCGTACTTTGACCCTGCGGTCTCGGCGGCCGGGCTCACCGACCTGACTCCGCACGACCTTCGGGCCTCGCACGGGACGTGGGTCGCCGACCGGTACGGCGTCATGACGGCCGCTCACCGGCTCGGGCACTCGAACGCGAGCGTGACGACCCGGCACTACGCCCGGCCGGTCGCTGGCCGCGACGACCAGGTGGCCGAGGCCTCCGACGCGTGGTTCAGCGGGCACGACGACGCCGATGGGGCACGTAGGGGGCACGATGACGACGAAGACGGCTCTGCGGGCGTGCTGGCACGCGTCTGACCTGCGATGCAGCGGTCAACGGCCGTGAGCGTAGAAAGGTCTTGAAAACCGTCGTGGCAGCGATGTCACCGTGGGTTCAAATCCCACCGCCTCCGCGTGGTGAGCAGTGAGAACGGCCCCTGACCTGGATATGGGTCGGGGGCCGTTCGCATGCCTGACCGGTTGTCCGGTCGGGGGCCGACCTCGTGGTCAGAGTTCCTCGTCCCGGGCGAGTTCCTCCCAGGCGAGGTCGCGCAGGCCCCGGTCCGCCTCGTGTCCGGTCGGGGCCTGGGGGGTCGGCTGGAACCAGACGACGGTGAGGGTGGAGCGGTACAGCACCGGATCGTGGTCCGGGTCGAGGGCTGTGGAGCGGAATGCGCCGACGCAGGCGACGGGCGCGAGCATCTCGACGGGGCCGAAGGGGCCCGACTCCCCTGCGGGGCGTTCGCGGGGTGGCGGGACGAGGTGGACCGGGGCGGCGCGGTGCCCGGATTCCGCCGACCGCAGCAGGCCCCTGATCCTCATCTCGTTGACGCGCTCGCACGGGTAGCCCTCCAGGAAGCCGCCATAGGTCGCCGACAGCTGCAGGTCCATGAGGTCGATCGAGCGGCCGGAAGTGAGGGCGACGCGGGTGAGGGGCATGGGCCAACCCTAGGAACGCGGGGGGCGAGGGCGCCCGTGGTTTTCATGGGCGGTGGCCGGTCATCCGGGCCGCCGAGGCGATCGTCGCGCGGGCCTCGCGTTCGGACAGGCCCGTGTGGAGGGCCGCGTCGACCAGTGGGGCGACGAGGGCGGGGCCGATGCCGTTCTCGTAGGCGCGGCAGGCGGCCCAGAAGAGGCGGGTGTTGCGCTGGCCCTCGTGGGCGGCGAGGACGAACTGGACCAGGCCCTGGCCGTGGTGCCCGGTGGACGGCGCGGTGGGGTGCGGGGTGCGCGGCGGCGGGAGGAGCAGGCGGAGCAGGGCGGGTGGGCAGGCGGCGGGGGTGAGGTGGGCGGTGCCGGGGGCGGTGGAGTAGTGGCCGTGGTCGGTGCGGGAGCCGGGGCCGACGAGGTAGCCGCCGGCGCCGCGGATGTCGATGCCGGGGGCCAGGCGCCCGGCGGAGTTGGGGACGACGACGTCGGGCGGGCCGGTCAGCCAGAGATGGCGGCCGCCGCTCGGGGTGAGGACGACGACCGTCTCCGGGATCGTGAACAGGTGGCGCAGCGCCAGTTCGCGCAGGGCCGCCGAGGAGTCCGTGCCCGACTTGGTGTCGAGGTCGACGCCGATCAGGTGGTGCGGGGGCAGGCCGCAGGCGATGCCGTAACCGGTGGTCCAGGGGGCGGCGGCGAACAGTTCGCGGATGCGTGCCGGGTCGGTCGAGGCGTCGTACACGCCGTGGCCGGGGCGGCCGCACTCGCCGTGGCAGGCGGGGGTGGCGGGGTCGTCGCGGTGGGGGGAGCGCAGGGCCGGGAGTTTCGTCCGGGACAGGGGGATGACGGCCAGGCCGCGTTCGGCGGCTGACAGGGCGTGCGCGAGGGCCAGCGTCGTGGCCTGCCGATCGGTGGTGGCCATGCCTCCATGTTCGTACGTGCGTTCGAAAAAGGGAAGAGGGGTGGTGTGGCTCGGCCGGGTGGGCCGCCGTGCGGGAGGGGGCGGTCAGGAAGTCGCCGGAACGAGGTTTATCGGCCTGTCGTCACGCTTGCGTGCGAATAGTGGCTTCCGGGGTAGTTGGAGGGGATTTCGTGGGCAACTCTGGATTCGAGCATCGCGCACCGAAGTTCACGCAGTTGTTCAGCACGCACTCGTTCTGGAGGAGTCGCATGGCGATCATCCGTACCGCCCGTGTTCAACTCGTCCGCCACGCAACGGAAGGCGGTCGGCTCCGGCCTCCGGCGCCGGAGCGGCACCGCCCGGGACGGGCACTCCGCTTCCACTGCCCGCCGGCGGGAGGCAAGGAGAGTGCCGTCGTCCGCTTCGCCCGGCTGGAGTGAGCCCGGACTGTCGACGCGGGGGCCGAAATCCCCCGTGGTGGGCGTTCGATGGATCACTGACACATCTGCGCGGCGGTACCTCGGTGCCGCCGCGCAGATGTCTGTCCTCGTCCGGGCGGCCGTCCGGGCGGCCATCCGGACGGCCAGGGGCGCGGCCATCGGGGCGATCGTCCTGACGACCTTGACACCCGACCGTATCTGACGGACAGTCAGAAACCGTCACGAGGCTCGTCCGAGGTCGGGAGGCCCTGCCGTGCACCTCGCCCCCACCGAGCGCCAGCAGCGGCTGCGCGCCGAACTGCGCGCCTACTTCCGGGCCTTGCTGCCCGAGGGGCCGCCCGGCGAAGCGGACCCCCGTGAGCGGCGCACGCTGCTGCGCCGTATCGGCGCCGACGGCTGGCTGGGGCTCGGCTGGCCGGTCGAGTACGGCGGCCAGGGCCGGGGCGCGGACGAGCAGTTCGTGTTCTTCGACGAGGCGTACCGGGCGGGCGCCCCCGTCTCCATGGTCACGCTGAACACGGTCGGGCCCACGCTGATGAAGTACGGCAGCGAGGAGCAGAAGGCCCACTTCCTGCCCCGGATCCTGCGCGGCGAGCTGGTCTTCGCGATCGGCTACAGCGAGCCGTCCGCCGGGACGGATCTGGCCTCGCTGCGGACCAGGGCCGTGCGGGAGGGCGACGGCTGGCTGATCGACGGGCAGAAGGTCTTCACCTCGGGCGCCCAGCACGCCGACTGGATCTGGCTGGCCTGCCGCACCGACCCGGAGGCGCCCAGGCACCGGGGCATCTCCCTGCTCCTCGTGCCCACCGACGCGCCGGGTTTCTCCTGGACGCCGATCGAGACGGTGGGCGGTCAGACGACGACCGCCACCTATTACGACGGGGTCCGGGTCCCCGCCGGCAGCCTGGTCGGTGCCGAGAACGACGGCTGGTCGCTGATCACCAACCAGCTCAATCACGAGCGGGTCGCCCTCGCCGCGACCGGGATGCAGGCCGAGGAGTACCTCGCGGCCGCGCTGGCCGCCGCCCGTACCCCCGATCCGGTGACGGGCAGGCGTCGCATTGACGAGCCGTGGATTCTTTTCCGGCTGGCCGAGGCGCATGCCCGGCTGGCGGCATCGCGCCTGCTCAGCTGGCGTCTGGTGGCCGATGTGGGGGCCGGCCGGCCGGCCCCTGGCGACGCCAGTGGGGTGAAGTTCGCCGGAACGGAATCGGCTGTCGCGACGTATCGCATGTGTCAGCACATCGTGGGCGAGACGGGACTCGTCCGGTCCGGTTCCCCCGGGGCTTTCGGGGACGGCGAGCTGGAACGGCTGAACAGGGCGGCGCAGATCAACACGTTCGGGGGCGGGGTGAGCGAGGTGCAGCGGGAGATCGTCGCGACGATGCGGCTCGGGATGACGAGGGGACGGCGGTGAGCGCGCCGGCCGGGGAGCCGGGCGCCGGGCTGGAGAAGCGGCTCAGGACGTACGAGGGGCGCGCGGCCGCCGTGGCCACGGTGGGCAAGGACCCGGTCAACACGCCGATGATCCGGCACTGGTGCGAGGCGATGGGCGACACCAGCCCCGCGTACACCGGTCCGGACGCCGTCGCCCCGCCCTCCATGCTCCAGGTGTGGATCATGGGCGGTCTCTCGGGCCACGAGGGACGCACGGACGCGTACGACGAGCTGCTCGGCCTGCTGGACGAGGCGGGCTGTACGTCGGTGGTCGCCACCGACTGCGAGCAGGAGTATCTCAGGCCTCTACGGCCGGGGGACGAGGTCACCTTCGACACGGTCATCGAGACGGTGTCGGCACGGAAGACGACGAAGCTGGGCACCGGGTACTTCGTCACGACCCGGACGAACGTGCGCGTGGCCGGTGATCTGGTGGGCACGCACCGCTTCCGCATCCTCAAGTACGCGCCGGCCCGGCGGAAACCTCCCGGGAAACCGGGGGCCCGCCGCCCACGCCCGGTGGTCAACCGCGACAACGCCGGCTTCTGGGAGGGCGTCGCCGACCACCGGCTGCTCATCCAGCGCTGCACCGGATGCGGCACCCTGCGCCACCCCTGGCTGCCGGGCTGCAACGCCTGCGGCTGTCCGGACTGGGACACGGTCGAGGCGAGCGGTGAGGGCACGGTCTATTCGTACGTCGTGATGCATCACCCGCCCTTCCCCGCCTTCGACCCTCCGTACGCGGTCGGCCTGATCGAGCTGGCGGAGGGCGTGCGGATGGTGGCCGACGTGGTGGGGGTGCCGTACGACAAGGTGCGCATCGGGCTCCCGGTCCGGGTCGGCTTCCGGCGGTACGAGGACGACGGGGGCGTGCTGGTCCTGCCGGTGTTCCGGGCCGGCGAGAGCGAGGCCTGACATGGACTTCACGCCCACCGAGACGCAGGCCGCCGCCCGTGAACTGGCCGCGCGGATCTTCGGCGACCTGGCCACGCACGAGCGGCTGGCGGCCACCGGTACCGGCAGCGACCCCGAGTTGTGGAAGGCCCTGTGCGGCGCGGGACTGGTCGGCGCCGTTGAGGAACTCGGCCTGCTCGGCCTCGTGCTGCTGCTGGAGGAGCAGGGACGCACGACGGCCCAGGTGCCGTATGCGACCGGCTGCGTGTACGGACTGCTGGCGCTCACCGCCCACGGCACGCCGGAGCAGCGGGAGCGGCTGCTGCCGGGGATCCGGGACGGGTCGGTGGTGGTGAGCGGGGCGTTTCCGGCACAGGGGGGTGTACGGGTCTCCCCGCGGGGCGGGCCGGCCGAGCTGACCGGCGTCGTCCCCGTCGTCCCCTGGCTGCGGGACGCCACGCACGCCCTGGTCGCCGACGGGGACCACCGGCTGTGGCTGGTGCCGCTCGCGGAGGGCACCGAGGTCACGCCGGTCGAGCTGACCGCCCCCTGGTCGGCGGGGCGGCTCACGCTCCACGGGGCCCGTGCCGAGCGGCTCGGCGGCCCGGGGGCGTACGGGGACGTGCTGGCCACCGCCCGTACCGCGTTCGCCGGTCTCCAGGCGGGCGTGTGCGCGGGGTCCCTCGCCCGGGCCGTAGCGCACGTGGGCACCCGGGAGCAGTTCGGGCGCCCGCTCGCCACCCGGCAGGCCGTGCAGCTCAAGGCCGCCGACGCGTACATGGACACCGAGGCGATACGGGTGACGGCGTACGAGGCGGCCTGGCGCCGGGACGCCGGGCTGCCGTACGCCACGCACGCGCTGACCGCCGCCTGGTGGGCGTCCGAGGCGGGGCAGCGCGTCGTGCACACCGGCCAGCATCTGCACGGCGGCGCGGGAGCCGATCTCGGCCACCCGGTCCACCGGCACTTCCTGTGGGGGCGGCAGCTGGACGCGTATCTGGGGTGCGGCGGCGAAGTGCTGCAGGAACTGGGGGAGTTGATCGCGAGTGGGGAGTGAGGCATGACGGAGGTGAGGCCCGGCGCGAAACTGCCGCCGCTGGAGATCCCGATCACCCGGACGCTGATCGTGGCCGGTGCGATCGCGTCGCGGGACTACCAGGACGTGCACCACGATCCCGAGCTGGCGCGGCGCCGGGGATCCCCGGACGTCTTCATGAACATCCTGACGACCAACGGCCTGGTCGGCAGGTACATCACGGACCACTTCGGTCCCGCGGCCGTGCTCCACAAGGTGGCCATCCGGCTCGGGGCGCCGAACTACCCCGGGGACACCATGGTGCTGTCCGGCACGGTGGAGGAGGTGGACGGTGCCACGGCCACGGTCCGGGTCGTCGGCGAGAACGGCATGGGCCGCCATGTGACCGGCACGGTCACGGTCACGGTGCCGGTGGAGGGTACGGAGGTGGGGCCGCCGGATCGTACGGATGCGGGCGCGCCGGATCGTACGGACGCGGGCGCGCCGGATCGTACGCCCTCCGGCGCGCCGGAGCGTACGGCATGAGTGTGCGTACGCGGGACGGCCTGGGCGGGCGGGCGGCGATCGTCGGCATCGGGGCGACGGAGTTCTCCAAGGACTCGGGGCGCAGCGAGCTCAGGCTGGCGGTGGAGGCGGTGCGGGCCGCGCTGGACGACGCCGGGCTGACGCCGGGCGACGTGGACGGGATGGTGACGTTCACCAT
Source organism: Streptomyces sp. NPDC001544 (assembly GCF_042894285.1). Taxonomy (NCBI): domain Bacteria; kingdom Bacillati; phylum Actinomycetota; class Actinomycetes; order Kitasatosporales; family Streptomycetaceae; genus Streptomyces; species Streptomyces sp. NPDC001544. The sequence goes on from NZ_JBIAVN010000019.1 coordinate 43,262, forward strand.
GGACACCAGCCCGGAGATCACCGTGGCCCAGGCCTGCGGGATGGGCGAGCTGTCCTTCTTCTCCCGCGTCCACTACGGCGGCGGGGCGGCCTGCGCGACCGTCCAGCAGGCGGCGCTCGCCGTCGCCACCGGGGTGGCCGAGGTCGTGGTCTGCTACCGGGCCTTCAACGAGCGCTCGGGGCGCCGCTTCGGCTCGGGGGTGCAGCACCGGGAGCCGTCGGCGGAGGGCGTGGCGCTCGGCTGGACACTGCCGTTCGGCCTGCTCACCCCGGCCTCCTGGGTGGCGATGGCGGCCCAGCGCTATCTGCACACCCACGGGCTGACGCCCGAGGCCTTCGGGCAGGTGGCCGTCGTCGACCGCCGGTGGGCGGCGACCAACCCGGCGGCGTACTTCCACGGCCGCCCGATCACGCTCGCCGACCACGCCGCCTCGCGCTGGATCGCGGAGCCGCTGCGGCTGCTGGACTGCTGCCAGGAGACGGACGGCGGGCAGGCGCTGGTGGTGACGTCCGTGGAGCGGGCCCGTGACCTGCCGCACGCGCCCGCCGTGATCGCGGCTGCCGCCCAGGGCGCGGGCCGGGCGCAGGAGCAGATGACCAGCTTCTACCGGGACGACCTCACCGGCCTGCCGGAGATGGGCGTGGTGGCCCGGCAGCTGTGGCGGACCTCGGGGCTCGCTCCGGCGGACATCGACGTGGGGATCCTGTACGACCACTTCACCCCCTTCGTGCTGATGCAGCTGGAGGAGTTCGGGTTCTGCGGCAGGGGGGAGGCGGCGGACTTCGTGGCCGGGCAGGAGCTGCCGCTCAACACCCACGGGGGTCAGCTGGGGGAGGCCTACCTGCACGGGATGAACGGCGTGGCGGAGGGCGTGCGCCAGCTGCGGGGTACGGCGGTCAACCGGATACCGGGGGCGGCCCGGGTCCTGGTGACCGCGGGGACGGGGGTGCCGACGTCGGGGCTGGTCCTGGCGGCGGACGACTGAACCCGGACGGGTGAACCCGTAGTACGAAGGGGTCACCCGTCCACCCTCAGGAGGTGGGGCGGGCACCACCCCTACAACCTGAGGGGGACCCCGCTTATGGACCTGGGGCCGATCCGCGGCAACGGGGCCGCTCATAGCGTGGAGCCATGACCACACCCGTCTGCACCAGCGCGTCGGCCGTCGCTGCACCAGCGAGGCAGACCCGGCCCTACCCGTCGTTCTCGTCGTACGTCAGGGCCCGCCAGCCGGTGCTGTTGCGTACCGCCCGGTCACTGACCGCGAACCCGAGCGACGCCGAGGACCTGCTGCAGACCGCGCTCGCGAAGACGTACGTGGCGTGGGAGCGGATCGAGGACCAGCGCGCGCTGGACGGCTATGTCCGCCGGGCGCTGCTGAACACGCGCACCTCGCAGTGGCGCAAGCGCAAGGTGGACGAGTTCGTGTGCGAGGAGCTGCCGGAGCCGGAGCCGGTGCCCGGCGGGGATGACCCGGCCGAGCGGCAGGCGCTGCACGACGCGATGTGGCGGGCGATCGGGAAGCTGCCCGCCCGGCAGCGGGCGATGGTGGTTCTCAGGTACTACGAGGACCTGAGCGAGGCTCAGACCGCCGAGGTCCTCGGGGTGTCCGTCGGCACGGTGAAGTCGGCCGTGTCCCGGGCGCTCGGCAAACTGCGGGAGGACCCCGAGCTCGGGCTCGTCCGCTAGGGCCCGTCGCGGACATCCTGGAACGCCCTCGGGGGGTTTCGCCTGGATCAGGCCTGCTCGTCCACCCCTTCGGCGCTCGAAAGTTTTCGGCCGCCTAGTGACATACCGCACGGTATGTGAGCAGAATCAGCGCAGCCCCTACCGCCGTACAGGCAATGTCGCCTTGGGAGGACGCCGTGCTGAGCACGATGCAGGACGTACCGCTGCTGATCTCGAGGATCCTGACCCACGGGTCGACGGTCCACGGCACGTCGCAGGTGACCACCTGGACGGGTGAGGGCGAGCCGCACCGCCGCAGCTACGCCGAGATCGGTGCCCGCGCCGCCCAGCTGGCCCATGCTCTGCGCGAGGACCTCGGCGTCCGGGACGACGACCGGGTCGCGACCCTCATGTGGAACAACGCGGAGCACACCGAGGCGTACTTCGCGATCCCCTCCATGGGGGCCGTGCTGCACACGCTCAACCTGCGCCTGCCCGCGGAGCAGCTGGCCTGGATCGTCAACCACGCCGCCGACCGGGTGGTGATCGTGGGCGGTTCCCTGCTGCCGCTGCTCGCCCCCCTGCTGCCGCACCTCAAGACCGTCGAGCACATCGTGGTCACGGGGCCGGGCGACCGTTCCCTGCTGGCGGACGCCGCGGTCCCCGTGCACGAGTACGAAGAGCTGATCGCCGGGAAGCCGACCGCGTACGACTGGCCGGAGCTGGACGAACGCCAGGCCGCGGCCATGTGCTACACCTCCGGCACCACCGGCGACCCCAAGGGCGTGGTGTACAGCCACCGTTCGATCTACCTGCACTCCATGCAGGTCAACATGACGCAGTCGATGGGCCTGACCGACCAGGACACCTCGCTGGTCGTCGTCCCCCAGTTCCACGTCAACGCCTGGGGCCTGCCCCACGCCACCTTCATGACCGGCGTCAACCTGCTGATGCCGGACCGCTTCCTGCAGCCCGCCCCGCTCGCCGAGATGATCGAGCACGAGCGGCCGACGCACGCCGCCGCCGTCCCCACCATCTGGCAGGGCCTGCTCGCCGAGCTGACCGCCCGCCCCCGTGACGTCTCCACCCTCACCCAGGTCACCATCGGCGGCGCCGCCTGCCCGCCCTCCCTCATGGAGGCCTTCGACAAGCTCGGCATGCGGGTCTGCCACGCCTGGGGCATGACGGAGACCTCCCCCCTGGGCACGGTCGCCCGCCCGCCGGCCCACGCCGTGGGCACGGAGGAGGAGCTCGCCTACCGGCTCACCCAGGGCCGTTTCCCGGCCGGCGTCGAGGCCCGCCTCACCGGCCCCGGCGGCGAGCGCCTGCCCTGGGACGGAGAGTCCGCCGGCGAGCTGGAGGTCCGCGGCCCGTGGATCGCCGGCGCCTACTACAACGGCCCCGACGCCGAAGCCCTGCGTCCCGCCGACAAGTTCAGCGAGGACGGCTGGCTGAAGACGGGGGACGTGGGCACCATCTCCCCCGACGGCTTCCTCACCCTCACCGACCGGGCCAAGGACGTCATCAAGTCCGGCGGCGAGTGGATCTCCTCCGTCGAGCTGGAGAACGCCCTGATGTCCCACCCGGACGTCGCCGAGGCCGCGGTGGTCGCCGTCCCCGACGACAAGTGGGGCGAGCGCCCGCTGGCCACCGTCGTCCTCCGGGAGGGCGCCACCACCGGCTTCGAGACCCTGCGCGCCTTCCTCGCCGAGGAGGCCCACATCGCCAAGTGGCAGCTCCCTGAGCGCTGGACGGTCATCGAGTCGGTGCCGAAGACGAGCGTGGGCAAGTTCGACAAGAAGGTGCTTCGCAAGCGCTACGCGGAGGGCGAGCTGGACGTCACCCGGCTCTGAACCGCGCCCGCCGGGCGGGGGACTCCCCGCCCGGCGACCGCGGACTCACGGACGCCGATCGCCCGCTCAGCCGCTACCGGCCAGCCCCTGCCGGTCGGCCCCTGCCGGTCGGCAGGGGCCGAGCGGGCTCTAGTTGATGCCGATGCGGGCCAGCAGGTCCACGATCCGGCTCTGCACCTCGCCGCTGGTGGACCGCTCCGCCAGGAACAGCACCGTCTCCCCCGAGGCCAGCCGCGGCAGGTCCGCCTGGTCGACCGCGGCGGTGTAGACGACCAGCGGGGTGCGGTTGAGCTGGCCGTTCGCGCGCAGCCAGTCCACGATCCCGGCCCGGCGCCGGTGCACCTGCATCAGATCCATCACGACCAGGTTCGGCCTGAGCTGCCCCGCCAGCGTCACCGCGTCCGTGTCGCTCGCGGCCCGCGCGACCTGCATCCCGCGCCGCTCCAGCGTCGCCGTCAGGGCCAGCGCGATCTCCGCGTGCTCCTCGATCAGCAGCACCCGCGGCGGGTGCTGCTCGCTGTCCCGCGGCGCGAGCGCCTTCAGCAGGACGGCGGGATCGGCACCGTACGCGGCCTCACGGGTCGCCTGCCCGAGCCCGGCCGTGACCAGCACCGGCACCTCTGCCGCGACCGCCGCCTGCCGCAGCGACTGCAGAGCGGTACGAGTGATCGGCCCGGTCAGCGGATCGACGAACAGCGCGGCGGGGAAGGCCGCGATCTGCGCGTCGACCTCCTCGCGCGAGTGCACGATCACCGGCCGGTAGCCGCGGTCGCTGAGCGCCTGCTGCGTGGTGACGTCCGGCGCGGGCCACACCAGCAGCCGGCGCGGGTTGTCCAGCGGTTCCGGCGGCAACTCGTCGTCCATCGGCTGCGGACGCGGGGTGTCCGCGACCTCGACCGCCCCGCCCGGACCGTCCAGCGGCTCGGGTCCCTCGGCGGCGTTCTCGTCCGGGGCGCCTATCGCGTACGACCGCCCGGCGCCCTCGGTGGCCGGGGCGAGCCGCGACTGCCCGGCCAGGGACGGCTGGGGAACGGGGGGCGCGACCGGCTGCACCTGCGGCTGCTCGGCGGGCGGATGCGGGCGGGCACCCTGCTCCGGGCGCTGCTCCGGGCGCGCGGCCGGGTCGGGCGGCGTGCCCAGCTTGCGGCGCCGTCCGGAACCGCCGGGCTGGTGCGGGGTCGGCGTGGCCGTCGGCTGCTGCACCTGCGCGGCCTGCCTGCTGAACGGCACGCCCTGGCCCAGCGTCCGCACGCTGAAGCCCCGCCCCTGCGTCGAGGTCACGTCGGCCGGCACACCGGCCGCCTGCTCGGGCAGCGGCTGGGCGGCGGGGGACTGCACGGCGGCGTGCTCCGGGGGGAGAGGGGTGCCGGAGGCCGGGGTCGGAGCGCCGTTCGGGGCCGCGGCGGGCGTTGCGTTCGCCGGGCCGGCGACGCCCGCGGCCGGAGCCGCGGGACCGGCGGGGGCCGGCGCGGGGACCGGCGCAGCCGGAGCCTGGCCCGCGGGATCCAGGCCCGCGGCGGCCCGACCGGGAGCCGCCTCCGCGGGCAGCGGCTGGGCGGCGGGCACCTGCCCCGCGTTCTGCGCCGGAACCGACGCGGCGGCGGGCACGGCCTGCGGCGCCTGTCCGGGGGCGGTCGGCGCCGGGACCGGCTGGGCTGCCGGTGCCTGGACGGGTGCGGGCTGCGCAGCGGCCGGGAGCTGACCGGGGGTGGCCTGGGCCGGGACGGTCTGGCTCAGGGCCGCCGGGACCGCGACCGGCTGGCCGGGAGCCATCTGCACCGAGCTCCCCGGCACGGATGCCACCTGCACGCCCTGGCCGACGCCGCCCTGCGCGGGTACGGCGACACCGGGCTGAGCCTGCTGAGCGGGAACGGACTGGGCCGGAATCTGCGCGGCCGGCCCGGCGGTCTCCGCCGGCTGCTGCGGCGGGGCCACGACGCGCCGACGGCGGCCGGTCGGCGCGCTGGTGGGATGCGGCTGGGGCGGGGTGTGGTCCTCCGCCTGGTCGTGGGCGACGGCGTCGTGCCGGCCTTCGTCCACCGGCGCACCGGCCGGTACGGGAGCCGCGCCGTTCTCGACCGGCCCCGGCGCTTCCATGCCCGGCATCTGCGGCTGACCCGGAACCTGTGGCTGCCCCGGCGCCTGTGGCTGCCCCGGAACCTGTGGCTGTCCCGGCGTCTGCGGCTGATCCATGGCCGCGGCCTGCCCCGGAACCTGCACCTGCCCCGGAACCTGCACCGGCTCCACGCCCTGCACCGGCTCGACGCCCTGCGCCTGCCCCGGAACCGGCACCGAACCCTGCTCCTGCCCCTCGGCCGGGCGGTCCGCCGCCGCGGGCGGCAGGGCGAAGACCGTACGGGCGCCCGCCTCCTGTGCGGCGGCGCGCTCGGCCGCGGCGGCCAGCGCACGCCGCCGACGCCCGGTCGGCTGCGCGGCCTCGGCACCGGTCCCGGCCGCGGGCAGGGCGGGCGGCAAGGCCTGCCGCTCCCCGGCGTCACGCGGGATCTGCCGCCCGCCGGACGCGGGAACGCCCTGCGGAGGCACGGTCCCGCCGAGTCCCGTGCCCGAGGCGGCGGTCCCCGCTGCATGCTCGGCCGCCGTCACGACGGCCCCCTCGGCGACCCCCTGGTCACCACCGGCACCGGCGTCCTCGGCGGGCCGTCCCCGCCGCCGCCCGGTGCCACCGGAGACGTCCGTGCTCTCGGGCGCCGGCTGCGCCGCCTCCTCGACGGCACGCCTGCGGCGCCGCCCGGTCGGCGCGGGCGCCTGAGCACCGTCAGCGCCCGACTCGACGGGAACCTCGCTCTCCAGGAAGGCGTCCGTGGAGCCCCGCCGGGCTCGTCGCCGGCCGCCGGAGCCGAGCTGCCCACCATCGGAGCCATCGGAGCCGGCCTCGACCGCGGCCTCCTCATCGGTGGCGGGAGCGCCGGCCAGCGCCAGCTGGGCACCCGGGACATGCGCCTGGTCCGGTGCCGGGACGGCCCCCGCCCCGCCTCCGATCGGCACCTCGAGCACGTACGCGCTGCCGCTCATCCCCGGCACGTCGTGCGTCTGCAGCACACCACCGTGGGCGCGCACGATCCCGCGGACGATCGGCTCGTGCACCGGGTCTCCCCCGGAGTACGGCCCGCGGACCTCGATGCGTACGACCTCGCCGCGCTGCGCGGCCGCCACGACGACCGTGTTGTCCATGTAACCGCCCGCCGAGACGGGCGTGTTGCCGGTCGCGTCGACGCCGGCGACGTCCGCGACGAGATGCGCCAGCGCGGTCGCGAGCCGCTGCGGGTCGACCTCGGCCTCGATCGGCGGCGCGTGCACGGCGAACTGCACCCGCCCCGGCCCGATCAGCTCGACGGCCCCGTCGACACCGGCGGCGACCACCGAGTCCAGCATCACCTTCGTCCGTACGACGTTCTCCGCGCCCGTGTCGAGCAGCTGGTAGGCGAGGACGTTGTCGATCAGCTGGGTGATGCGCGAGTAACCCGCCGACAGATGGTGGAGCACCTGGTTGGCCTCGGGCCACAGCTGCCCGGCGTCGTCGGCGGCGAGCGCCGCCAGCTCCCGGCGCAGCTCGTCCAGCGGCCCGCGCAGGGAACGCCCGAGCAGGGTGAGCAGCTGCTCGTGCCGCCCGGCCAGGGCCTCGTAGCGGTCCTTCTCCCGCTCCCCGAGCGCGGCGTACCGGTCCTCGCCGGCCGCCAGCTCATCGGCGTGCCGCTCGCGCAGCTCCTCGAGCTCGGTGACGTGCTGCTGGCGCAGCGCGGTCAGGTCGGAGGCGTGCTCCTCGGAGAGCTTCTCCAGCTCCTCGGCGTGCGCCTTCTCCAGGGCGGCCTTCTCCTCGGCGAGCGCGTCGTACGGCCGCCGGTCGTTGAAGGTCATCACGGCGCCGACCAGCTGGTCGCCGTCGCGCACGGGGGCGGTGGTCAGATCGACCGCCACCTTGTCCCCCGCCTTGGACCACAGCACCTGCCCGCGCACCCGGTGCTTGCGCCCGGAGCGCAGGGTGTCGGCGAGCGGCGACTCGTCGTACGGGAAGGGGGCGCCGTCGGCACGGGAGTGCAGCACGAGGGTGTGCAGCTCCTTGCCGCCGAGCTCGCTGGCCCGGTAGCCGAGTATCTGCGCGGCGGCCGGATTGACGAGGACGATCCGCCCGTCGGTGTCCGTTCCCACGACGCCCTCGGAGGCGGCCCGGAGGATCATCTCGGTCTGCCGCTGCGAGCGGGCCAGCTCGGCCTCGGTGTCGACGGTGCCGGACAGGTCCCGTACGACGAGCATCAGCAGCTCGTCGCCGGTGTAGCCGTAACCGTCGTAGGCCTGCTGCCCGTTCTCCAGGTTCGCGCTGGTGACCTCGACCGGGAACTCGGTGCCGTCGGTGCGCCGGGCGACCATGCGCGTCGGCTTGGTCCGGCCCCGCGGATCCATGTGATCGGGCCGCCGCATGGAGCCCGGGATGAGCCTGGAGTCGAAGTCGGGCAGCAGATCGAGCAGCCCGCGCCCCACCAGAGCCGTCCCCGGGGCCTCGAAGGCCTCCAACGCGATGGTGTTGGCGTTGACGACGGTTCCATTGGCGTTGACCAGCACCAACGCATCGGGAAGCGCGTCGAGTATGGCTGCGAGGCGAGCAGCGCCTCGGGATGGCCTGCTGCTCACGAAACGCTTCCTCCCTGTTACCGCATATTGCCGACCGCTCGGGCCATCTTGCCAACCGGCCCGCAACGTGTCACGCGAGGGAGTCTAAGGGCACCGGTTGCCCCGGCGGCGCCGGATGAGAGGGAGGTCGCACGACGAAGTGAGGGGAACGTGTGACCGCCTGCCCCGGCCTCCGTCCTGCCTCGGCTTTTTGGGCGGCCGGACCTTCGCAGGACATTTACGGGACCGGGGATTCCGCCATGAAACATCTGTCCGAGAGGGCGCTACGCACGCAGCTCGGGCAGCAGGGGCACGAGCCGGTCCCACCGCTCCGCCTCACACCCGTTGCTCCGGTCGTACACGGCGTCGACGGGCCGCCCGGCCCAGGTCCCCGTGACGCGGGCGGTGGCCGGCCCCCCGTACTGCATGGTGCAGACACTGCCCGGCGCGACCGGCGCGAAGACGTCCCGGCCCCACCGCGTGTTCCGGTCCAGCGTCCGGCAGGCCCCGGCCGGGTCCGGATGGCTGCCGGCCTCCGGATGGCAGAACAGCTCGTACGTCCCGTCACGGCCACCACCCGCGTGCAGGACGGTCACGGTGAGGTGGTCCCCGGTGACGGTGACCCGGTCCTCGGGACGCACGGGCGGCGGCACCGACAACACCCCGGGCACGGCGGCGACGGCGGGCGCCGCGGCCAGGGGGGAGAGGGCGGCGACAGCGGCGGTGACGGCAACGGCGGCGACGGTGACCATGGACGCCCGGCCCGCCGCAGCCGCCCGCGAGATGACCAGCAACATGCCCTGCCCAACGCTCCGCCCGCCAGGACGTTGCGCCCCCTCACCCCGACCGCCGCCCGACCGCCGCGCCGACACGAACGGCTTTGCCCTGCGGCCCGACTGCCTAGTACCGTGGGAGCCGGTTGGTGACACGACGCTCGACTGTGTCATCATCTGCACGCACCACTCACGCGCTCGCGTGGGGGTTGTGCTGGAGGCGTCGCCTAGTCCGGTCTATGGCGCCGCACTGCTAATGCGGTTTGGGCCTTACAGCCCATCGAGGGTTCAAATCCCTCCGCCTCCGCACCTGATCACCGAAGCCCCGGTCCCCACGGACCGGGGCTTCGGTGCTTTGGCGTTTCCGCAGGTCACAAGGGGTGTGCGGAACGGATTTCACATGGCGGCGGCAGTCATGTAATGTTCTTCCTGTCGCCGCGAGCGGGCAGGAAGAGCCGGGAGCGGAGACGAAAACAGAACAAGCACTCGTAGCTTAACGGATAGAGCATCTGACTACGGATCAGAAGGTTGCAGGTTCGAATCCTGCCGAGTGCACACAGGTTGAAGGCCCCGGAGCGATCCGGGGCCTTCGGCGTTTCAGGGCCGTACAGCAGCGAAGTGGATACGGCATCACCCGGTGCCGCCCATGGCATCGGGCGGCTTGCCGAGAGGCGAACATGCGGGTGAGGTCGCCCGGCTCGATCGGGGTTCCGTACTTGGTGGTGATCCTCGTCGGCTCCTGCGAGGGCGGCATCCGGGCGGCCGCCGACGACTAAACGCCGGCCCGGATCCGCGACTTCACCGGCTTCGGGATCGAGCGCCGCGCGGCGGGTACGGACACGTGGTCCGTCGTGGCGCACCAGGGTTACGACCCGCGCGGCGACCCGGCCTTCGTCACCGTCTGCGACCAACTGCCCGCCGACGGGATCACCTAGGAGTACCGGGCCCGTACCTATGACGCGGCCGGCAACTACTCGCCGTTCAGCGAGATCCGGGCCATGACCAGGCCGGTCGGCTGACGGGCCGGTCCCCTCAGCACTCCCCGCCGCCGGACTCGCCCTTGTTGAGTTTCTCGAGGTATTCGTGGGCGAGTGCGGTGGCGCGGGTGAACCAGTCGGTGACGACGGCGAGTTCGTCGGGCGAGTAGTCGGCGAAGAGGGTGTTCAGGCGGGCGTAGTGGCCCGCGTACACGGCGGTGACGCGCTCGACCGCCTCGGGGAGGGCTGCCACGCGGACGCGACGGCGGTCGGTGGGGTCGGGGCGGCGGGTGACGTATCCGGCGCGTTCCAGGCGGTTGAGGATCCCGGTGACCGCTCCCGTGGTGACGTGGGCGCGGGCCGCCAGGTCGCCGGCCGTGAGGAGGTGGTCGCCGGCCTCCAGCACGAAGCCGAAACAGGTCAGGTCGGTGACGTTCAGGCCCAGTCGCCGGGCCAGTTCCTGCTGTCCGATCAGGTGGGCCGCGATGAGATGGTCCATCGCGGCCAGCGCCTGGGCCGGGGTGGCGGGCGGGCGCGGCGTGCCTTGCATCCTTCGGTATTCCTTAGCTCGTGAGAGATTTAGCTGCTAAGTTTCTTACGACGTGAGGGAAGTGTGGCGTCTCCCGCGTCGGGTTGATTCTGCTGCCTAGGCACGCCCTGTGAGAGGGAGGCGGGTTCGTGAGCGCACATTCGTACGACGAGGGGCACACGATCGCCGGTTGGACCGGCTTCGGTATCGCGGTCGCCGGAACCGGGATCGTGGGGCTGGGGGTGTGTACGGCGTCGATTGCCGTCGTGGGTGGCGGGCTGGCCGTCGTCGCCCTCGGCGTCCTCGCCACCTGGGCTCTGCATCTCTCCGGCTGGGGCAAGCCGCCCGGGGTGCGGCCCCGGGAACAGTGGGGGATGCGGGTGCGCGATCCGCTGGCGCGGGAGGGGCACACCGGGTGCGTGGGGTGCCGGCTGGCGGGGCGGGGGCGCGGGCGGCGTGCGGCGGCCGTGGTGCCGGTCGGATCGGGCGGGGCGGGCGGCGAGTTGGCAGAATCGGTACCTCTGTCACCTTTCGAGTGAATGTACCTCGTACGAACGGGAGTTGGCTGTATGTGCTCCTAGCTTCCGGTGTGGAGGTGATGCTCGATGTACGAGCAGAACGACATGCCGGCGGAAGAGCCGACGGCACACAAGCAGGACGCGATCGACATCAACGACTTCGTGTTCGCGGCCACGGGGGCGCGGGTGCGGAGGCTGACGTTGCCGGACGGGGAGCACTGGTTCCCGGCGGTGGACGTCGCACTGAATCTCGGCTACGCAAACACGCGTCAGGCGTTGTTGTGGCATGTTGCAGAGGACTGTCAGCAGACCCTGGACGATCTTGCGCGAAGCGTCTATGGAGTAGACGCCTCACACAAGATTGCTGGTCACGGGCTCAAAAAGTCGATGAAGATGGTTGACCTCCGGGGGCTGATCGCCCTCGTCAACGGTTGCACCAAACCCGAATGCCGCCCCTTCAAGGTGTGGGTCTCCGAGGTCATCGCCACCATCCAGCGCGACGGTTCCTACAGCCTCGACCCGGCCCCCGTACAACCCGCGCCCAGCGGCGGCACGGCGTACCTCATGCCCGAGCAGGTCGCCGACGCCATCGTCCGGCTGGAGGAGCGGAACATCCGGGCGGACGAGGCGCTGGCGGTCGCGCAGGTCGAGCGGAACGAGGAGCTGCGCCGGATCAACGAGCATCTGGCCGGGATGGAGGAACAGTTTCGGTCCGCCGAGGGGTCCGTGGCCGAAGCGCTCCACCGCATCGCCGACACGCTCGATCTCCTCGCCCGCCGGTTCGGGACGGTCGCGCCCGCGACGCAGGCCCCCTCCCCCACGCCCCGGGAGCTGCTGGCCGGGTGGCGGGCGAGGAACCTGGTCGTGACGGAGGACGTGCACGCGGTGGCGGCGTACCTGGCGCCGACGCTCGTGCGGGGACCGGCCCGGTGCCGGCTGGAGGACGTCGCCACGCGTACGGGGCTGACGCTGGAGCGGGTGCGTGACTGTGTGCGCATGCTGATCAAGCGCGGGTGTATCCGGCAGACGGGATGCTCGCCGGACGGGGCGCCGGTGTACGTCCTGCCCTAGCGGTCCATAGCGGTCGACGCAGCAGGCCCGAAGTCGCAAAACGAAGTTGCGGCTTCGGGCCTTTTCCTACCGTAGCGCCTCGCGGTCGTCGCGGGGCGTTGTCAGTGGTGCCTCCTACTCTGATGAGTGATGGCACAGGCATGGAAGTGCTCGGGGCTGCGGTGGTCGGCGGACGGTCCCGTGCTGGTGTGGGACGGCGGCCGGAGCAGTGCGCTGCCGTGGGGGAAGCGGGTGGCCTTCGGGGTCGCGGAAGGGGGAGCCAGGACATGTGTGGGAGCGCGGGGGCATGCCTGTCCGGTGCGGGCGGTGGTGCCGGGGCGCAGTACCGGCGCGCGGTGCGAGGAGTGCGCCCGTTTGGACCGGGCGCACTCGGTGGCGGCGGACACGATCGCGGACGATCCCCGGCCCTACCGCGTATATCTGGCGTGGTTCGGGCCCGGCATGGTCAAGGTCGGCATCACGGCGGTGGGGCGCGGCTCGGCGCGGCTGCTTGAGCAGGGGGCCGTCTGCTTCAGCTGGCTCGGCACCGGTCCGCTGATGGCCGCCCGGCGCACCGAGGAGCTGCTGCTCGCCGCGCTCGGCGTGCCGGACCGGATTCCGTACGCCGAGAAGCGGGCGGTGCGCTCCGCGTTGCCTGCGTCCGCGGAGGAGCGGGCGGCGGAGATCGCGGAGCTGCACGCGCGGGCGGTGGCGCTGGGCGGCTGGCCGGACTCGCTGACCCGGGCTTCGTACCGACCCGTCGACCACGTACGAGCGTTCGGGCTGGCCGGGCTGCCGCCCGCCGTCGGGGAGGTGGCCGAACTGGTTCCGGGCGGTACGGTGCACGGCGAGCTCGTGGCAGCCGCCGGGCCGGACCTGCACCTGGCGGGCGGAGGCGGGGTCGTCGTGCTCGACACGCGGCTGGTGACCGGGTGGCCGCTGGTTCGGGCGGGTGCCGGCGAACTGACGGTTCCTGTAAGGCGGTTGCCTGGTGTGACCAGCGTGCAGGATGAGCTTTTCTGACCGGAGCCGGGGGCGCCGCCTCCTCGGACGTCGCAGGCGGCTCACAGCTTCTGGACAGTGCTCTCACCGGTCACGCAGAACACGCGCTCAGGTTCGTGCGGGCCAAAGGGGCCGCAACTGCTGGAAACGGCCCACGAGTCGACAGTCCCCTGAGAGATCCCTGTGTGTTTCTCAGGGAAATCACAGACAAGGGAAAGCGTCTTCTCAGAGGGCCCCGACATGGTGTCCACCATGACCACGACCTCGCCCCAGGGGCGCACCGAACTGCTGAGGCCGGACGGGAGCCCCGTCCGAGTGCTTGTGGTGGACGACGAACTGTCGATCACCGAACTGCTGAGCATGGCTCTTCGTTACGAGGGCTGGCAGATCAGGAGTGCGGGTGATGGCACGGGGGCCATCCAGACGGCTCGCGAGTTCCGGCCCGACGCCGTCGTCCTGGACATGATGCTGCCCGACATGGACGGGCTGACCGTCCTCGGACGGCTGCGGCGGGAGCTGCCCGACGTGCCGGTGCTCTTCCTGACGGCCAAGGACGCGGTCGAGGACCGGATCGCCGGTCTCACCGCCGGTGGCGACGACTACGTCACCAAGCCGTTCAGCCTGGAGGAGGTCGTGGCCAGGCTGCGGGGGCTCATCCGGCGCTCCGGTGCGGCCGACCGGCGGTCCGACTCGGTGCTCGTGGTCGGTGACCTGACCCTGGACGAGGACAGCCACGAGGTGTCGCGGGCGGGGGATTCGATACACCTGACCGCCACCGAGTTCGAACTCCTGCGCTTCCTGATGCGCAATCCGCGACGCGTGCTCAGCAAGGCGCAGATCCTGGACCGCGTGTGGTCGTACGACTTCGGCGGTCAGGCCAACGTCGTCGAGCTCTACATCTCGTACCTGCGGCGCAAGATCGACGCGGGGCGTGAGCCGATGATCCACACCCGGCGCGGGGCCGGCTATCTGATCAAGCCCGCCGCGTCATGAGCGGGCGACGACGGCCGCGTGCGCAGAAGCGACGTGCGGGTAAGCCGCGCACTCTTCGGTCGCGGCTCGTCGTCGCGTCCGTGGTGTTGATCGCCGTGGTGTGTGCGGTGATCGGCACCGTGACGACCGTTGCGCTGAAGTCCCATCTGTATCAACAGCTGGACGTAAAGGTGGAAGAAGTCGCCAGGCACGCGGTGGGCGGTTCCATGGACGGCAAGCGGCCGCCCGGCGGCACCGGGGACCAGTCGCCCCCAGGGGGTTCGAGCACCGACATCCCGGCGGGTGGCAGGGCGTTTCGGAATGTTCGGGCGAGTGCCAAGGCCGTGAAGTTCGTTGAGCAGCCCCCCAATCCGCCGAAGACCATCGCCGCTTATGTGGAGAACGGCAAGATCGCCAGTGCGGCCATGTCCGAGACGCAGAAGGACGGCAACGGCGTCTTCGAGCGAATGAGCGCCCACCGCCTCGACACGGCGCAGAAGGCGGCCCTCGCCGCCGTGGCGAAGGACGACCACGAGCACTCGGTGAACGTCCCGGGTCTCGGGGAGTACCGCGTCAAGTACGTCACGAGCGACGATCACAAGGAGTCGTACTACGTCGCCCTCCCCACCGCTGAGGTCAACGGCACCATCAACACGCTGATCATCGTCGAGGTCAGCGTCACCGCCGCCGGCCTCGGCGCCGCCGTCATCGCCGGATACGTCCTCGTCGGAATCGCCACCCGCCCCCTCCGCCGCGTCGCCGCCACCGCCACCCGCGTCTCCGAACTCCCCCTCCACACCGGTGAGGTGAACCTCAGCGAGCGCGTCCCGGAGTCGGAGACCGATCCGCACACCGAGGTCGGGCAGGTCGGCGCGGCGCTGAACCGCATGCTGAACCATGTGCACGGCGCGCTGCACGCACGGCAGCAGAGCGAGATGCGGGTACGGCAGTTCGTGGCCGACGCCAGTCACGAGCTGCGGACGCCGCTCGCCTCCATCCGCGGGTACGCCGAGCTCACGCGGCGGGGACGCGAGCAGGTCGGACCCGACACCCGGCACGCCCTCGGGCGTATCGAGTCCGAGGCCGGGCGGATGACCCTGCTCGTCGAGGACCTGCTGCTCCTCGCACGACTCGACGCCGGGCGCCCGCTGCAGTTCGAGCAGACCGACCTGATCCCGCTGGTCGTGGACACGATCAGCGACTCGCGTGCGGCCGGCATGGACCACACCTGGCGGCTCGACCTGCCCGACGAACCGGCCCTGGTGTCGGCGGACGCGGCCCGGATCCAGCAGGTGCTGGTCAACCTGCTGGGCAACGCCCGCAAGCACACCCCGCCCGGGACGACCATCACCGCGCGCGTGCAGCGGCGCGGTCCGTGGATGTGCGTGGACGTAGAGGACAACGGCCAGGGCATCCCGCCCGAGCTGCTGCCGCACGTCTTCGAGCGGTTCGCGCGCGGCGACTCCGCGCGGTCGAGGGCGACCGGTTCGACCGGTCTGGGCCTCGCCATCGTGCAGGCGGTGGCGACCGCGCACGGCGGCGCGGTGACCGTGGACAGCGTGCCGGGGCGGACGGTGTTCACCATGCACCTGCCCGCGCTCGGTCCCGCCGTGCCCCGGCCGGCCTCCGAAACGAACCGGCAGTCGCACTCACAGGCACACCACAGCACCACCACATGGGTGCAACAGGGCGCTTGACCAGAGTCGTTGGCATGCGAACCGACTCTTCTCCCGGCACCCTGCCGGCGCGGGAGCACCTCCCGGCCGGCGACGCCGGTACGCCTGTCCTGGACGTAGTGATCCCCGTCTACAACGAGGAGAAGGACCTCCAGCCCTGTGTGCTCAGACTGCACGAGCACCTCACGCGCACCTTCCCGTACGCGTTCCGCATCACGATCGCGGACAACGCGTCCACGGACACCACCCCCCAGGTGGCGGCGCGGCTGGAGGCGGAGATCCCGGAGGTCACCAACTTCCGCCTGGAGCAGAAGGGCCGGGGCCGTGCCCTGCGGACCGTGTGGTCCGCTTCGGACGCCCCGGTCCTCGCCTACATGGACGTCGACCTGTCCACCGACCTCAACGCGCTGCTGCCGCTGGTGGCGCCGCTGATCTCCGGTCACTCCGACCTGGCGATCGGATCCCGGCTGGCCCGCTCCTCGCGGGTGGTGCGCGGTCCCAAGCGGGAGTTCATCAGCCGCGCCTACAACCTGATCCTGCGCGGCTCGCTGCAGGCCCGGTTCTCGGACGCGCAGTGCGGCTTCAAGGCGATCCGGCGTGACGTCGCCCAGGTGCTGCTGCCGCTCGTGGAGGACACCGGCTGGTTCTTCGACACCGAGATGCTGGTGCTCGCCGAGCGGGCGGGCCTCAGGATCCACGAGGTGCCGGTCGACTGGGTCGACGACCCGGACTCGACGGTGCACATCGTGAAGACGGCGACCGACGACCTCAAGGGCGTGTGGCGGATCGGGAAGGCCCTGACCACCGGTTCGCTGCCGCTGGACCGGCTCACCCGGCCGTTCGGCGACGACCCCCGCGACCGGGAGATCAAGGACGTACCGAAGGGGCTGGCCCGCCAACTGGTCGGGTTCTGCGTCGTCGGCGGTCTGTCCACCCTGTTCTACCTGGCGCTGTACAGCGTCTTCCGGCAGTTCTCCGGCTCGCAGCTCGCCAACGCCCTGGCCCTGCTGGTCTCGGCGGTGGCGAACACGGCGGCCAACCGGCGGCTCACCTTCGGGGTGCGCGGCCGGGGCGGCGCCGTCCGGCACCAGGCGCAGGGCCTGGTGGTCTTCGGTATCGGCCTCGCCCTGACCAGCGGCTCGCTCGCCGCGCTGAACGCGGCCACCTCCGACCCCGCGCACTCCACCGAACTGGCGGTGCTGATCGCCGCCAACCTCGCGGCGACGGTGCTGCGGTTCCTGCTGTTCCGCGCGTGGGTGTTCCCGGACCGCGACGAGACCGCCGAGGACCCGGCGGCCGTGGCCGGGCAGGACCCGTCCTCGCCTGCGTACCGCACGGTGATCCCGCAGCAGGGCCCGTACGCCCCGACGACGTACGCCTCGACGACGTACGACCCGACGGCGTACGACCCGACGTACGACACGACAACTCAGTTCCGCGCCGGTGAAGCCGCGGACGGCACCTGGAGGGACGCGACGATGCAGTTGCAGCCGGTCCGTCCCCACGACACCGACCCGAGGGACGCCCGATGAGCACCCACACCGACCACACGACCCACCCGGGGGGCACCGGTCCCTCCGGCTGGGGCCCGCCCGAGGCCGCCGCTCCCCCGGCCGTCTCCCCGGCCGCCCCGCGGCCGCACCAACCGCAGCAGCCGCCCACGGCGCCGGCGCCCGGTTCGGGGGAGCCCGAACAGCCCTTCGTCCGCAGACTGTGGCGCGGCCGACCCGAGGACCCGCGCTGGGTGCGCCCGGCCTTCCTCGGCCTGCTCGCCGCCACCTTCCTGCTGTACCTGTACAACCTGAGCGCCTCCGGCTACGCCAACTCCTTCTACTCGGCGGCCGTACAGGCGGGCAGCAGGTCCTGGAAGGCGTTCTTCTTCGGATCGCTGGACGCGGGCAACGCCATCACCGTCGACAAGCCCCCGGCCTCGCTGTGGCCGATGGCGCTGTCGGTGCGGATCTTCGGCCTCAACTCGTGGGCGATCCTGGTGCCCGAGGTCGTCATGGGCGTGGCGACGGTCGCCGTGGTGTACGCGGGCGTGCGCCGCCGGTTCAGTCCCGCGGCCGGTCTGATCGCGGGTGCGGTGCTCGCGCTCACCCCCGTCGCGGCGCTGATGTTCCGGTTCAACAACCCGGACGCGATGCTGGCGCTGCTGATGGCCGCGGCCTGCTACCTGGTGGTCCGGGCCCTGGAGGACGGCCGTACCAAGTGGCTTCTCTGGGCGGGTGTGGCGATCGGCTTCGCGTTCCTCGCCAAGACCCTGCAGGCCTTCCTGATCCTGCCGCCGCTGGCGATCGTGTACGCGGTGTGCGCGCCGGTGTCGCTGAGGAAGCGGTTCGGGCAGCTCGCCGCGGCGACGGCCGCGCTGGTCGTCTCCGGCGGCTGGTGGGTCGCGATCGTCGAACTGTGGCCCGCCTCGTCCCGTCCGTACATCGGCGGTTCGCAGAACAACTCCTTCCTGGAGCTGACCTTCGGCTACAACGGCCTCGGCCGGCTGAGCGGCGACGAGACCGGCAGCGTCGGCGGTGGCGGCGGTGGCGCGGGCGGCGGTACCGGCATGTGGGGTGAGACCGGCTGGAACCGGATGTTCAACTCCGAGGTCGGCGGCCAGATCTCCTGGCTGCTGCCGGCCGCGCTGATCCTGCTGGTCGCGGGCCTGGTGGCCACCCGGAGGGTGAAGCGGACGTCCGTGACCCGCGCCTCGTTCCTGGTGTGGGGCGGTTCGCTGCTGATCACCATGGTGGTCTTCAGCTATATGGCGGGCATCTTCCACCAGTACTACACGGTGGCCCTCGCCCCCTACCTCGCGGCCGTGACCGGCATGGGCGCCGGGCTGCTGTGGGAGAAGCGGCGGGAGACGTGGGCGTCGATCACCCTCGCGGCCTCCGTCGTGGCGGCCGCGGCCTGGGGGTACGTGCTGCTCAACCGCACCTCCGACTACCTGCCCTGGCTGAAGTGGCTGGTGCTGGTCGGCGGTCTGGCCGCCGCGCTCGGCCTGGTCTTCGCGGGTCGGGTGACCCGCCGGCTGGCCCTCGGTGCGGCGGCGGCCGGTCTGGTGGCGGCGCTGGCCGGCCCGACCGCGTACACCCTCAGCACGCTGCAGGAGGGCCACACCGGCTCCATCGTCACGGCGGGTCCGGCCGGCGCGAGCATGATGGGCGGCGGCCGTGGCGGTCCCGGCGGCGGTATGCGCGGCGGCTTCGGCGGCGGTATGCCGGGTCAGGGGCAGCAGGGGCAGCAGGGGCAGCAAGGCAACGCCACCGGCGGTTTCCCCGGTGGCGGTATGCCGGGTCAGGGGCAGCAGGGGCAGCAGGGGCAGCAAGGCAACGCCACCGGCGGTTTCCCCGGTGGCGGTATGCCGGGCCAGAGCCGGCAGAACGGCGGCACCACCCAGAACCAGCGGAACGGCGGCGGCTTCCCCGGCGGCGGTCGGATGGGCGAGGGCGGTCGGATGGGCGGCGCCGGTGGCGCCGGCGGTCTGCTGAACGGCGCCAGCGTCAGCTCCGAGGCCAAGAAGCTGCTGGAGGCCGATGCCGGCGAGTACACCTGGGTCGCCGCGTCCATCGGCTCCCAGAACGCGGCGAGCTACCAGTTGGCCACCGGTGACCCGGTGATGGCGATCGGCGGCTTCAACGGCACCGACCCGTCGCCGACGCTGGCCCAGTTCAAGCAGTACGTGACGGAAGGCAAGATCCACTACTTCATCTCGGGCGGCGGCATGGGCGGCGGCATGGGAGGGGGCAACAGCGGAACGGCGTCGCAGATCACCTCGTGGGTCCAGAGCAACTTCAAGAAGGTGACGGTCGGTTCGGCCACCTTCTACGACCTCACGCAGAAGACCGGCGGCTGACGGCCGGCCGCTCACGGCCGGTACGGAGAGCGGTTCGACGAGGGAGGCGGTGGCCGAGGGGCCACCGCCTCCCTCGTGTCCACGACGCGCGCGGCCGCGGACGGGGTACAGCTCTGGCATCGTGGAAAGTGGCCCCACAGGTCGAGGAAGGTGCGCCGATGGCGAAGGCTGGCGAGCGGTCGGCGCGGTCCAGTGTCTGGCTGGAGGGCAAGCCGCGCCGGGGCGGACGAGGGCAGCCCACCGGGCTGGACCGTGACCGGATCACCCGGGTCACCGTGCGGCTGCTGGACGCGGAGGGGCTGACGAAGCTCTCCATGCGGCGGCTGGCCGCCGAGCTGAACGTCACCGCGATGTCCCTGTACTGGTACGTCGACACCAAGGACGACCTGCTCGAACTGGCGCTGGACGCGGCCCTCGGCGAGCTCCGGCTGCCCGACCCGGAGGCCGCGGACGAGGACTGGCGGGACCAGGTGCGGGCGCTGGCCCGGGAGTACCGGGGGCTGCTGGTGCGCCATCCCTGGCTGTCGCCGCTGGTGGGACGGTTCCTGAACATCGGGCCGAACGCGCTGGCCTTCTCGCGGGTGCTGCAGCGGGTCATGCGCCGGGCGGGGCTGCCCGCGCACGGGGTGACCGGTGCGATCTCGGCCGTGTTCCAGTTCGTGTACGGCTACGGCACCGTCGAGGGCCATTTCTCCGCGCGGGCCGCGGACACCGGACTGAGCCCCGACGACTACTTCCAGCAGGCCATGAGCGCGGTGACCGGGACGCCGGGCGAGCCCGCCGCGTTCCTGGCGGAGTCCGAGGAGATCATGAGGGCCCGCGGCGGCGACACGGTCAACGAGATGCTGGAGCGGGACTTCACCTTCGCCCTGGACCTGCTGGTGGCAGGCATCGAGGCGATGGTGGAACGCGGCTGACGAGGCCCCCCACTGCTGCGCAGGCTGCGCGGCGCTGCGCCGGGCTCCGTCCGTCGGGGGGAGCCGGCGGTCCCGGTGTCTATTCCCCGTCCGCCAGTCGTGCCGG